>CAZJXD010000001.1:0-36289 GCA_964549945.1 uncultured Desulfobacteraceae bacterium
ATGAGGAGCTGGTTGCTCACGGTCAGCCACTGGTAGTCGGGTTTGAGCCTTCGCAGCCTGCCATCATCGGGCGGCTTTGAGGGGGAGGTATTCTGGTAGGCGACATGGAGGATGCCAACCCCGCAGTTGTCGGTAAATTCCACCAGAAACCGCTTCACAAAGGTGTTGAGCTCGATGCGGTTCTCCTCGGCGAGCCTTGAGATTTCCTCGAGGGGCAGGCGCATGAGCACGAACTTGCTCACCCCGCGTTCGCTGATCCGGGTGAGGGAGCGGCTCTCCGAGCTGGCAACATAGATGGTGGAGATGAACTCCATCTTTTTCAGAAACTGGGCTGCTACCACTGCGGCGGTACGGCGGCCTCCCACCGTGTAGTGAAATCCGTAGTTCTCAAAGAGCTTCCTGTGGAGATCCTGGGCGTACTTCTCACCGTTCTCATAGAGCTCCTTTGAGATATAGCGGAGCTGCTGGGCCATCTCCTCGGTTGCGTCGTCAATGGGCCAGTCAATTTTCACGTGGAAGTGTGTCAACGCGTACCGGTTTTTTCTCTTGATCGATGGATCTCTCTGGATCAAGAGGGAATAGTCGACCTCCAAGAGATCCAGGACCAGTTGCTCAAAGCCGACATTATCGAAGTATCGCAGATTCTTGGTGTAACTCTTGTGGAGCTGAACGCGTGCCAGCTCGGTGATGGCCTCCTTGGTGACCTTGTTCGTGTCGAAGAAGCGGACATACTTCTTGTAGGCGCGGGGGATGGTTCCCTCGCAAAATAGCACGAGAAACCGGTTATGGAGGGGATTCTCCTTATAGGCCATACGAGCCCGCGGCTTAAGCTCCCGCTTGGTTACGAAGGGATAGGCTTTTCCGGCTCGAGTGAAGTTCTCGTATGAGTCGATGAGCGCATTTTTGACCAGATACACGTCTATCTGGTCTCGCAGCAGTTCATAGATCGATCGGCGGACCCGATCCTGCAAGCTCAGCTGGTGTCGGTAGGGCCACGTAGGCATAATGCTCACCCTCCATGATATGAGCCCTCCGGAGAGGGTTTCTAGGATGAGGTATTATAGAATGATACGAATAGGATTCAAGAGAAAATATAGGCATTTACTCACAAACGGGGCTTTCGCCCAATCGAAATATGGGGTCACGCTTTGGACTTACGCTTTTCCTCTAGGGTGCGTTCCAGGATTTGCATTATGGCTCTATCCTTATCATTGGCCGTCTCTTTCTTAACCTCGATCAAGGTTTCAAGCTCCAGAATGCGCACTCGTAGATCACTTACCTCTATCTCAACGGTGTGCTGAATCAGATCTTCGTAGCGAAGCCCTATTCCAATCGTTCCAAGGAGATCAAGCGGGCCGAGATTGGTGGTAAGAAGGTGATGTCCCGGTGAAGAAAGATGGGATACCTGTGGCGTTAATCGCTGATCTTCACGGCCTCTATAGAAGGCATCTAAATCTTTGAGTGCCGATAAAAGGCGTTCGAGGTTTTCAGGAGAGCGGGAGTGAACGATATCGAGGTCGAAGGTGGTTATGGGCGCCCCGTGAATAACCGCACAAACACCGCCGACCACAATAAAATCCACTTTATCTGTGAGGAGAACCCTCAGGATTTCCAGAAAATCAGGTGCTTGGTTTGTCACCACGCAGCCTCATTATGGATAGAACATTTCGCTGCAATGTTTGCAAGCGTTCGGTGGGAGTCATAGAGAGCATCCATCGAATCAGGGTGAGGTCAACCCCGTCTTCGCTATGGGTAGAATTTTGTTTGAGCCAAGGGTCAATTCTTAATTCAGGCCTTTTAGGATATATTTTCCGCATAAAACGATCTTATATGAAGTTCGCCCTAATCACAATATATTCTTATTGGAACCAGTTGGTTTTCATGGGGTGTCATTGCTCCTCTTTTGCCGATCATCCTTGACAGAAACTGGCTCGATTCAGTAGCATAGCCTATCCTGGCTACCGGGAATGTAATTCATATGTGGAGAGGTGGATGATCAAAAGGCGGCCGGTTTTTGTGACAGTAGCGCTGGGGTGCATGCTCCTGGTGTGCGGGTGTGATTTCTTTAGCTCTGAAGAGGAGAACACCGTTTCCGCGAAAAAGGTAATGGTAAGATCGAAGCTGCCGGAGGTGAAGGTTGCCGCGGTGAAGAGGGCCGATATATCGTTGCCGATTTACTCCACGGGGTCCGTGTTTCCCGATCATGAATCAAAGGTAGGGCCCAAGATCTCCGGCACGGTGGAGCGGGTTTTCGTGGAGGAAGGAGATCATGTGGAGGAGGGAGAGCTCCTTGCCCAGCTCGACCAGAAGGATCTTTTAATCACCGAGAGGCAGTGCCAGGCCGCGGTAAAGGTGGCTGAAACGCAGCTCAAGGAGGCGGAACTCAAGGTAGAGAACCTCAGGAAGGAAAAAAATCGGCTCGCGAACCTTCTGAATAAAAAGGTGGTGTCCCAGCAGAAATACGATGAGATCGACACGGCCCACTCCATGGCGGTGACGGGGCTCGAGGTGATCAGGGCCCAGATCCTGAGCACCAAGGAGAACCTGGCCATGGCCCGGCAGAAACTGAGGGACACCAGGATCCTCGCCCCCTTTCCAGGCCTGATCGTAAAGCGGTTTATCAACCAGGGGGAATACGTGAGCACCATGCCCCCCTCGCCCCTTTTCCTGCTCATGAATATCGAGGTGGTGAAGGCCGAAGTGGGGCTTCCCGAGATCCACCTTTCCCGCGTTGCCGTGGGAGACCCGGTGGATATCACGGTGGACGCCTATCCTCTAAACACCTTCAGGGGCACGGTGTCGAACATAAACCCGACCGTGGATCCTTTGAGCAGGTCGTTCACGCTCAAGGTTCGGATCCCGAACAAGGATCAGAGGCTAAAGCCGGGGATGTTCGCGAGGGCCACGATATATCCCGAGATACACGAAAATGCCATAGTGGTGCCGTTCAAATCGGTGGTAACCTCTGGGGGGAATGCCCATGTGTATGTGCTTGAGGGCGACAGGGTGAAGATGCGCAAGGTTACCACCGGCATTACCGATGAGGAGCAGATCGAGGTGATCGAGGGCCTGGCGGAGGGCGAGGTGGTTGCCGTTGATGGGCACTTCGGGATGCCGGACAACACAAGGGTAAGGGTACTGAAGGAATAAATGGATATACCCGGGTTTTCAGTCAATCGAAAGATCACCGTGCTCATGCTCACGCTCATCGTGTGCCTGTTCGGCGTCATCTCCTTTTTCCGGGTGGGCATCGATATGATGCCCGACCTGGAGTACCCCTTCGTGTCGGTGGTGACCACCTACGAGGGGGAGGCCTCAGAGGATATAGAGAACCTGATCACCAAGCCCATAGAGGAGGCGGTGAGCACCACGAAGCGGGTAAAGACGGTGAGGTCCATATCCAAGGAGGGCGTATCGGTGGTGATGGTGGAGTTCGAGTGGGGGACCCTGCTGGACTTCGCCGCACAGGACGTGCGGGACAAGCTCTCCTGGATCGCCGACTTTCTGCCCGAGGATTCGGATAGCCCCATGGTGGTGAAGTTCAACATGTCCGATTCCCCGATCCTGTTCTACGGCGTCACGGGCATGGAGGATACCATCAGGCTCCGCAAGTATCTCAACGACAATGTGAAGCCCAGGATCGAGAGGCTGGACGGGGTAGCGAGCTGCTGGGTGGCAGGGGGATTGGAGCGGGAGATCAACGTGTTCGTGGACAGGGACAGGCTCAGGGCCTACAACCTTTCGCTGGACGAGGTGATAGGGACCCTGAGGACGGAAAACCTCAATATCTCGGCTGGCCACGTCACCAGGGGATACACCGAGTACCTGGTGAGGACCATGGGAGAGTACAAGTCGCTCGAGCCCATCGCCAATACCATCGTGGGCATGCACAACGGCACGCCCATCTACATCAAGGATATCGCCGAGGTCAAGGACACCCACAAGGAGGTACGGAGCTATTCCAGGACCAACAGGAAGGACTCCCTGGTGATGATGATCCTCAAGCAGTCGGGCGCGAACACCGTGACGGTGATCGACCGGGTGAAGAAGGCCCTCAGCGAGATGAGGGCGGAGATCCCCCAGGGTGTGGAGTTTCACGCGGTCATGGATTTCTCCCGGATCATCAAAAAGGTGGTCAAGCGGACCACCTTCAACGCCGTGGAGGGGGCGATCCTCGCGGTGATGGTGATCCTGCTCTTCCTGGGCAACTGGCGGCCCACGCTGATCATCTCCCTGGCCATTCCGCTCTCGGTGATCACCACCTTTATGGGCATCTACGGCATGGGCTACACCTTTAATATCATGACCCTCGGGGGCCTCGCCCTTGGCATCGGCATGCTCGTGGATAACGCGGTGGTGGTGATAGAGAATACCTTCAGGCATCTTGAAGAGCTGAAGGAGGACAGGCGTGAGGCAGCGAAGTCGGGCGCCACCGAGGTGGGGATGGCGATCACCGCCTCGACGCTCACCACCATGGCGGTGTTCTTGCCCATGGTGCTGACCTCGGGGATTGCAGGCAAGCTCTCACGCCCCCTGGCGGTCACCGTGTGCCTGGCGCTTTTGGCCTCGCTGTTTGTGTCGATCACCATCGTTCCCATGATCGCCTCCAATATCCTCGGAGAAAAAAGGAGGGATGAGGCGGGAAAGGGCCCGGCAAGGATCAGGTTCGAGCCCGTCCGAAGGACGTACCGGAGGATGCTCACGTGGGCCCTGGGGCACAGGGTAATCGTGCTCGCGGCAACGGTGGCCCTCTTTTCAGGGAGCATCTACATGGTTCCCCGGATGGGGCTTGAGTTCATGCCGAAACAGGATATACCGGTGCTCTCCATGATGGCCAAGATGCCCGTGGGCACGAACCTGGATGAGACGAACAGGGTGATCGCGCAGGTTGAGGATACCATCGTCAACCAGCCCGAAACGGAGCATGTTGCGCTGGTCATCGGCCTTTCCGAGACGAGCAAGATGGACCTCGCCTGGGGCATGGGAACTGCGGATGTGAATGAGGCTCAGGTCTTCGCGAGGCTCATGGACAATGAAAAGAGGGCCAGATTGTCCGATGAGATCACCGAGGCGGTTCGAAGCGATCTTCCCAGGGTGAAGGAGGCGGAGTTCACCTTTATCGATCTGGGCGAGATGATGATGGGCGGGGGCAACGAGTCGCCCGTGGAGGTGAAGGTCTTCGGCAAGGACCTGCCGGTGTTAAGGGAGGTGGGCGAGTCCATTGCTCAGGGGTGCAGGGCCATCCCCGGGCTCAAGGACGTTGAGCTGAGCCTGAAGGCCACCAAGCCCGAGATCCGGATAGAGGTGGACAGGGAAAAGGCGGCCAGACTGGGGCTCACGGTTGGCACCGTGGGAAGGGCGGCGAAGGAGGCATTGCTCGGGATCGTGGCGGGCAAGTATCGCATCGGCGGCGACGAGTACGACATGAGGGTGCGGTTTCAGGATTTCGACCGCAACTCCGTGACCGATATCAAGAACATCAATATCCCCTCGCCCCTTGGCCCTCAGATCCCCCTCTACCAGATCGCCAGCATTGGATACGGGAAGGGGCCGGTTGAGATCACCAGGGAGAACCAGGAGAGAAAGGTCACGGTAAAGGGAAACACCTTCGGCAGGGATATGGGAAGCATCGTCCGGGATATCCAGGAAAAGGTGGCGCGGATACGAATTCCCGAAGGGTACTTCGTGAAGTTCGGGGGCCGATATCAGGACATGCAGGAGGCCTTCTCATCGCTCGCATGGGCGCTGGTGATCGCGATCCTCCTGGTCTACATGATCATGGCGGCCCAGTTCGAGTCGCTGCTCACCCCCTTTGTGATCATGTTTACCGTGCCCCTGGCATTTATAGGCGTGGTCTTCGGGCTGCTCGCCTTCGGAAAGACGCTATCGGTACCCTCCGTGATGGGCATCTTGATCCTCACCGGCATCGTGGTGAACAATGCGATCGTGATGATCGACTACATAAACAGGCTGCGGAAGAGGGGGATCGCCTTTGCGGAGGCCATTGTGGAGGGGGCGGCGGTGCGGCTCCGGCCGATTCTGATCACCGCCATTACCACCATACTGGGCATGCTGCCCATGGCCCTGAGCCAGTCCGAGGGGGCGGAGCTCAGATCGCCCATGGCGGTGGCCGTGGCCTCGGGGCTGCTTTTCTCCACCTTTCTCACCCTGTTCATTATCCCCATCGTGTACAGCATCGTGAACAGGGTCTCTTACAAGACCCCTATTCCCTCCCCACTTCCCTGAGCGTGTCCATGTAGACCTTGTAGAACTTCTCGTTCTCGGAGGTGCCCTTCTTCAGTATCAACCGCATGTTAGGGAGGTCCTCGGGGTTTACCACCAGGTTTGCGCTCATGGCAAAGGCCATCATGTTGTCCATGGTCTTGAACCTGTTGCTTAAGAGCGTCAGGAATATCTTTCTCCTCACGCTCATGGAAAGGTGGTTGAGGTAGTTGGTTATGGGGTTGCCGTCGAGGCCCCTTCCGTCGAAGCCATCGGCGAGTATGACCATGTCAAAGGGATGGAGGCGTATCTTCGACATCGCCTCTTGCAGGGTCAGGGGTTGAATGACCTTGTAGCCGAGCTCCTCTAAGGCAGGGGTTATCTCGGAGAGGCGCAGGTCATCCGTGTCCAACACGAGCGCCAGCTTCACCCCTTCCTCGAAGAACTCCAGGGGGCTGGTGTCGTCCTCGTACTCGGAAAGGAATTCCTCCTCGGCCTCCTCCTCTTTTCTTGACGAAGCTGGCTTCAAGCCCATCTCCCTCGTGTCCACCTTTATCTTGCCCTTACATTTGGGGCACGTGATGTTTACCACCTGGTTTGGCGGTAGCTTCTCATCGGGTACGTTTAAGGTGGTGCCACATGAGCTACAGGTAATATCCATAAACTATTCCCCCTTGTCCGAAAGGCGTTGAAGGCGCGATTAGCGTTTTAACTCGTCTGCTCCGTAAGCCCTATCGATCTCAAGGCCCTCTATGGTGGTGGTCTTCTCACCCCTCTCAGACTTGATCCCGCCGATTGCCCTTCCCATGGCCGACCTGTGTGAGGCATAGGCCATGGCCGTTTCCTCGGTGATAAGGCCGTTCTTGAAATGCTCGGCGATACACTGATCAAAGGTCATCATGTGAAAGGCCTGGCTTCTCTCCATCACCTCGTAGAAGGTCTTCTCCTCGCTCTCGCCGTGGAGTATCATATCCTGGACAAGCAGGTTCGAGCCCAATATCTCAAAGGCGGCTACCCGACCGCCTCCGACCTTGGGCATGAGCCTTTGGCACACGATCCACCGCAGCGTGTCGGCCAGCCGAATCCTCACCAACCCCTCCTCTTCCTGTTCAAACATGCCCAAGATACGATTGATAGTCTGGCCTGCGTCAACGGTGTGAAGGGTGCTCAGCACGAGGTGACCAGTCTCTGCTGCGGTGAGGCCTATCTCAACGGTTTCCCTGTCCCTCATCTCGCCCACTAGAATCACCTTTGGTGCCTGTCGCAGGGCGGCACGAAGCCCTGAGGCGAATGAATCGAAATCGGTGCCCATCTCCCGCTGGTTGAAGGTGCCTTTTTTCTGCGAATGAACGTACTCTACCGGATCCTCAAGGGTCACCACATGGGCCGACCTTTTTTCGTTGATCTCGTTGAGGAATGCCGCCAGCGAGGTGCTCTTCCCGCTTCCCGTGGCACCTGTCACCAGGATTATCCCGTTCATCTCCTCCGTCATCTTGTAGAAGGCCTGAGGGAGCTTCAGCTCTTCGACGGTGGGCACCCGTGTGGCCAACTGCCTCATCACCACGGAATAGTATCCCTTCTGTGAGAAGACGTTTACCCTGAATCGTGCCTTGCCGGCGAGTTGATAGGACAGGTCGCAGGAGCCCTCGGCGAGCAGCGTCTTGGTGAGCCTCCTGTCGCCGCCGATCAGGTTAAGGGCAAAAATCTCAGCCTGGAACGGGCTTAATCGATTGATGGGGGGATTCAGTTCCACGGTTTTCAGCTGGCCGGCGGATTCCACCTGAAAGGGTTTATCCACGGTGATGTTCAGGTCGGAGACGTTGTCATGCGATTCCAGCATGGTCCCCAGAATATGGTCTATCTGGTGTCTTCTCATCGTAAAACCCCTTATACCTGTTTTTGCGTTCGTTGAGTTTATTGTATTAAAACCCTACGAACCAGACAAACACGACAAACGAAAAGCTTAGGCCTCGGTAAAGTCCTCGGGAGGCTTCTTGAGAAACGGCATAAACTTGGTCTTGTCGTTACACTTCGCGTATGCCTCCTCGGCGAATATCTTCTTCTTCTGGAGCAGATCCATAATGGCATCATCCAGGGATTGCATCCCGTATTTCTTTCCGGTCTGTATGGATGAGGGGATCTGAAAGGTCTTTCTCTCCCTGATGAGGTTTCTCACCGCGGGGGTGGCGATCATGATCTCGAGCGCTGCGACGCGGCCCGCCAAATCCATCCTTTTAAAGAGGGTCTGGGATATCACTGCCCTGAGCCCGTCGGATAGGGTGCTTCTGACCTGCTCCTGTTGTTCGGTGGGGAAGACGTCTATGATCCGGTCCACCGTTTTGGCGGCGGAGGATGTATGCAGGGTGCTGAACACCAGGTGGCCCGTGGATGACGCTTCAATGGCGAGCTCGATGGTCTCCAGATCCCTCATCTCGCCCACCAGTATGATATCCGGGTCCTCCCGAAGCGCACCACGCAGCGCTGCGGAAAAGGATCGCGTGTGAATTCCCACCTCCCGGTGATTTATGAAGGCCTTCTGGCTCTGGTGGACGAACTCTATGGGATCCTCCACGGTGATGATATGATCCTTTCTGGTCTTGTTGGCCTCATCGATTATGGCCGCGAGGGTGGTGGACTTCCCGCTTCCCGTGGGACCGGTGACCAGGACAAGTCCTCGAGGAAGGGTTGCGAGCTGTCGTATGACCGGTGGAAGCCCGAGATCTTGGCAGGTGAGGATTTTATCGGGTATTTCCCTGAATACCGCTGCCACGCCGTTTTTCTGCCTGAAGAAATTGGCCCTGTACCGGGCAAGCCCGGGTATCTCGTAGGCGAAGTCAACATCGCCCGTCTCCTCGAATACCTTGACCTTGTGCTCGGGGGCGATCTCGTAGAGCATTGCCTTGAGGGTATCGTCGTTCAGTATCTTGTACTTTACCCGTTCGAGTTCCCCCCGTATCCTCAAGATCGGTTGATTGCCGGCAGACAGGTGGAGATCAGATGCGCCCTGATCATTCATGAGCTTAAAAAACGCGTCGATTTGTGCCATAGCCTTCTCCCTTGATAGATCCCGTTTTTGGTAGACCTGATAAATCTTGTTTTTATATCATACACAATACTTTGTTCAAACTCAATATCTACGTTCAAATGAAAAATCCACCCTCCTCCTTGGATGCTGCCTCTCGAAAGAATAGGGGAGGGTGTTGACATGGTTTAGAACTTACCATATAAATGGTTCACGTAAGAGAAAATCATAAGAAGCTCAGCAAAGAGGACCGCAGTGGCCAAGCAAGAAACCATAGTAATCAATGAGATGGAATACGCCTTTTCGCCCGGGGAGACCATCCTTCATGTTGCCCAGAGAAACGGCATCGCCATCCCCACCATCTGTCACCTGGAGGGATTTGCGCCTACTGGTGCCTGCAGGATCTGCGTGGTCGAGGTAGAGGGCGCCCGAAATCTCCTCCCATCCTGTGCCACGCCGGCCGCTCCCAATATGGTGGTGGAGACGGACTCCGAGCGTGTGGCACGCTCCAGAAGGATCAACATAGAACTGCTGCTCACCTCCGGCAATCACAATTGCCTTACCTGCGAGGCCAACGGGAACTGCCGCCTCCAGGAACTTGCTTACAGGTATCAGGTTGAGAAGGTCCGCTTCCCGGAGAGCCCCGCGAGGTACCCCACCGAGACGGAAAACGCCCTCATCATCAGGGACTTCTCTCGATGTATCCTCTGTGGCCGATGTGTTCAGGCGTGCAACGAGGTTCAGGTCAACAACGCCATCTCCTATGGATATAGGGGGGCTGCCTCCAAGATCGTGGCGGTAGGCGACCTTCCCTACCACGAGTCGGATTGTGTGTTCTGTGGGGAGTGCGTTCAGGCATGTCCCGTGGGCGCCCTGATAGAGAAGCAGAGCAGGTTCCAGGCGCGCCAATGGGAGGCGGCGAGGGTTCAGACCACGTGCCCATACTGCGGCGTGGGCTGCCAGATCGATCTGCACGTAAAGGACAACAAGATCGTCAGGGTAACGGGCGTTGAGGGAGCCGCCCCCAATTTCGGCAGCCTGTGCGTCAAGGGAAGATTCGGCTACGATTTTATCGGCGACTCAGAGAGGCTCACCACGCCTCTTATAAGGGAAAACGGCGCGTTCAGGGAGGCATCGTGGGATGAGGCGCTATCCGTAGTTGCCAGAACCTTGGGCGAGATAAAAGCACGGTATGGCCCGGACTCCATAGGGGTCTTCAGCTCGGCCAAGGTAACCAACGAGGAGAACTACCTGGCCCAGAAGTTCACAAGGGCCGTGATAGGCACGAACAACGTCGATCACTGCGCGCGTCTCTGACATTCCTCCACGGTGGCCGGGCTGGTCGCCTCCTTTGGCAGCGGCGCCATGACTAACCCGATAGGGGATATAGGCGAATCGGAGCTCATCCTGGTAACAGGCTCGAATACCACCGAGGCACACCCCGTTATCTCCTCGTGTATCAAGAGGGCCGTTGAATCGGGAAGGTCCAAGCTCATGGTGGTGGATCCACGAAGGATCCCCTTGACGGGGTTTGCCACCCTTTGGCTCAGGCAGAACCTGGGCACCGATGTGGCCTGGATCAACGGCATGATGCACGTGATAATCAGGGAAGGCCTCCATGATAGGCACTACATCGAGGAGAGGACCGAGGGCTTTGAGGAGCTCAGGAACGCCGTGGAGCGGTATTCCCCTGAATATGTCCAGGAGATCACAGGAATTCCGGCAGATGACCTCATCAGGGCCGCGAGGATGTATGCGCAGGCCAAGTCCGCCTCCATTTTCTTCGCGATGGGGATCACCCAACACAGGACGGGGACCGATAATGTGAAGTCCCTGGCAAACCTGGCCATGCTCTGCGGCAATGTAGGCATACCCGGGGGAGGGGTAAATCCCTTGCGGGGCCAGAACAACGTACAGGGGGCATGCGATCTCGGAGCCCTTCCCAACGTGTTCAGCGGCTACCAACCGGTGAGCGATCGCATTATCAGGGAGAGGATGGCGAAGGCGTGGGAGGTGAAGGACCTTCCGGGCTCCCCGGGGCTCACCGTCACGGAGATGGTTGAGGGGGCTGGGGAAGGAAGGGTCAAGGCGCTCTATATCATCGGGGAAAATCCACTCGTGTCCGATCCCGACCTGAATCACGCGGAGAAGGCCTTTCAAGGATTGGAGTTCCTGGTGGTCCAGGATATCTTTCTCTCGGAGACGGCAAAGCTCGCCAATGTGGTGCTCCCCTCTGCCTCCTTCGCGGAGAAGGACGGCACCTTCACCAATACCGAGAGAAAGGTCCAGAGGGTTCGGAAGGCGGTGGATTCCCCAGGCGGGGCACGGGGGGATTGGGAGATTATATGCGATCTGTCCTCTCGAATGGGCTATCCCATGGACTACAGGGACAGCGAGGCTATCATGAGGGAGATAGCCAAGGTAACTCCCTCATACGGGGGAATTTCTTACGGGAGGCTGGATATGGAGGATATCCACTGGCCCTGCACGAGCACTGAACATAGGGGAACCCCTCGGCTCCACGTGGGTAAATTCACCAGGGGCATGGGCCTCTTTCACCCGATAGACTATATTCCGCCTGCGGAGATGCCCGATGAGCAATACCCCCTTTTCCTCACCACGGGCAGGGTGCTCTACCACTTCCATACCGGAACCATGACCATGCAATCGGATGGCCTCAACGATATGGTTCCGGAGTGCTTCGTGGAGATTGCCCCAGGTGATGCACGGCGCTATAAGGTGAAGGAGGGGGATGTGCTGAGGGTAGGCTCTCGAAGGGGTGAGATTGCGGCCAGGGCCCGGGTTTCTGATCAGGCGGTGGAGGGGACCATATTCCTCCCCTTTCACTTTGCCAAGGCAGCCGCGAATAGATTGACCAATGCGGCGCTCGATCCCATTGCCAAGATCCCGGAGTTCAAGGTCTGCGCGGTAAAGATCGAGAAAGTCTAGAATCATCGGAGAGGTTAGATGACGGAGATCACGGAGGAGATGTGGCGAAGAGTCGATGCGATCATCGAGCGATACAGGGGAACGCCTGGTTCGCTCATACCTGTGCTCGAGGAGTGCCAGAATGTGTGCGGTTACCTGCCGATGGAGGTACAGCAGAGGATCTCCAAGGGCCTGAAGATCCCCGGCAGCACCGTGTATGGGGTGGTCACCTTCTATTCCTTTTTCACCATGGTTCCCAAGGGCAGGCATACCATAAAGGTGTGCCTGGGGACCGCCTGCTACGTGAGGGGAGGCAAGGCAAATCTGGACTATTTGAGGAACGAGTTCGAGGTCGAGGTGGGGGGCACCACCGAGAACTTACGGTTTTCCCTTGACTCGGTGCGCTGCCTGGGTGCCTGTGGAATGGCACCCGCGATGGTCGTGGATAGCGATACCTATGCTCAGGTGAGCAAGGGAAACATCATGAAGATACTCGAGAGATATCAGTAGGGGAGAGCGGGATGGCATCAATCACCAGGGGCCAGTTAAACGAGATACGAGCCAGGGGCCAGGCTATCGTTGATATTCGCTTAGGAAAGACGCCGGCCACGCGGGATGGTGAAAAGCATCTCATGATGTGCGGAGGCACCGCCTGCCACGCGAGCAGGAGCGAGCTGGTACGGGATGCGCTTCAATCGGAGATAGAGCGGCGCGGTCTTTCTAAGAGGTGCACCCTGGTAGAGACGGGAAATGATGCCTTTGCCACCCTGGCACCGGTAGTGGTGATCTATCCGGAGGGGGTATACTACGTGCACCTCGCACCCGATGACGCGGGCGATATCGTCAGCCAACACCTCATGGAGGGGGAACCGGTTGAGCGGCTCTTTTACCGTGATCTTGCCACCGGCAGGCCCATACCTCGAATGATGGATATCCCCTATTTTTCCCATCAGAAGCTGGTAACCCTGAGGAACCTGACCCTTATAGACCCCGAGAAGATCGATGAGGCCATTGCCAGGGATGCCTATCAAGGGGCTGCAAAAGCACTGCTGGATATGTCGGCCGAGGAGGTGATCGGTGAGATCAAGGCCTCAGGCCTGAGGGGAAGGGGGGGCGCGGGATTTCCCACCGGGATGAAATGGGAGTTTGCAGCTCAGGCCAAGGGCGATGTGAAGTATGTGCTGTGCAACGCCGATGAGGGCGATCCCGGTGCGTTTATGGACAGAAGCGTGCTCGAGGCTGATCCCCACGCCGTGATAGAGGGCATGATCATCGCGGCCAGGGCCATCAATGCCCACCAGGGCTATATCTACTGCCGGGCGGAATATCCGCTCGCGATACGAAGGGCTACCAACGCCCTCGAGCATGCCAGGAGCTACGGGCTGTTGGGCCCTGATATCCTGGGAAGCGGCTTCTGCTTTGACCTCGATATCTACCAGGGGGCGGGCGCCTTCGTGTGTGGGGAGGAAACGGCGCTGATGACCTCGATCGAGGGCAAGCGAGGGATGCCTAGGCCCAGGCCGCCCTTTCCGGCCCAGTCGGGGCTGTGGGGAAGGCCGACGATCCTGAACAACGTGGAAACCCTGGCAAACGTGGCACAGATTATCCTTCATGGGGGGGCGTGGTACGCCGGCATCGGCACGGAGGGAAGCAAGGGAACCAAGGTCTTCGCGCTCTCGGGAAAGGTGAACAACAGCGGGCTCGTGGAGGTGCCCATGGGTATGCCTCTTAAGGACATCGTCTACGGTATCGGGGGCGGGATCCAGGGAGATAAGCGGTTCAAGGCGGTTCAGCTGGGTGGTCCATCGGGGGGATGCATCCCGGCGGATTTGCTCGACACCGTCACCGATTACGAGGCCATTACCAGAACGGGGGCCATTATGGGCTCCGGTGGAATGGTAGTCATGGACGAGAACAACTGCATGGTGGATATCGCCCGGTTTTTCATGGAATTCTGCCAGGAGGAGTCCTGCGGGAAATGCACCCCGTGCAGGGAAGGGACCAAGAGGATGCTGGAGTTTCTCACCAAGATTACCGAGGGACGAGGTGAGCTGGAGGATATCAACACCCTGGAGGAGCTCGCCGAGATGGTGAAGGACTCATCGCTGTGTGGGTTGGGGCAGACCGCACCGAATCCGGTTCTCTCGACGCTGCGATACTTTCGGGAGGAGTACGAGGATCATATCCTAGAGGGCCGCTGTGAGGCCGGAGTATGCCCTGAGCTGGTGAAGACCCAATGCATCAATGCATGCCCCCTGGGTCAGGAAGTGCCTGGCTATATAACGCTTGTGGCGGAGGAGCGCTTTGAGGAGGCCATTCGGTTGATACGGCAGACCAATCCCATGCCGGGCGTGCTCGGCAGGGTGTGTCACCATCCCTGCATGGATGTGTGCGTGAGGGCCCAGACCGATGAGCCCATCAACATCCCGAAGATAAAGCGGTTTGCCGCTGATATGGCTCGAACCCGGAACGCTCCGGTAGCGTTTCAGAGGGGCAGGGATAAGGAGCAGAGGATCGCCATTGTGGGAGGCGGCCCCAGCGGCCTGGCTGCGGCCTATTACCTCAGGCTCATGGGATACAGGCCCACTATATTCGAGGAATTGCCGAGGCTTGGCGGGATGCTCAGGTACGGGATCCCCGCCTATCGGCTTCCCCGCGAGATCCTCGATGGGGAGATCGACTCCATTATCAACACCGGCGTAAAGGTGAGGACCGGGGTGAGGGTGGGAGTGGATGTCTCCATGGGGGAACTGAGCAAGGAGTTCGACGCGGTCTTCATCGGGATTGGCGCGCACAGAAGCCAGGCCATGGGGATCCCAGGAGAGGAAATGGTCGGGGTTTACGGGGGAGCGGAGTTCCTGCGCCAGGTGGAGCTCGGCGATGCCCCGCCTGTTGGGAAGGCCGTCGCGGTGATCGGTGGCGGTAACGTGGCTGTGGATGTGGCGAGAACGTGCAGGAGGATGGGCGCGGCTGTCACCATGCTCTACAGGCGGGAGCAGCGGGACATGCCCGCAGCGAGAGAGGAAGTGGAGGATGCCCTTGCCGAGGGCATTACGCTCAAGACCTTGATGATGCCCCAGTCCATCTCCAAGGCCAATGGAAGGTTGACGCTCGCCGCACAGAGGTGTGAGCCGGGGGAGTTCGATAAGGATGGGAGAAGGAGGCCGGTTCCCGTTTCAGGAGCCGTGGCGGAGGAGCAGTACGATACGATATTCGCCGCTATAGGCCAGAGCTCTGATGCCAGTTTTGCGAAAGGGCTGGAGCTACAACGTGGCTGGATTTCCGTGAACAGGCATACGCTTGCGACGAACCTCCCGGGCATCTACGCAGGCGGCGATGCGGTTACCGGGCCCGCAACGGCAGTGGACGCAATGGCAGCGGGCAAGAGGGCGGCATTTTCGATCGACAGGGAGCTCTCCGGGAGGAGGAGGGAGAAGCCCTTTATGGAGGATTATGAGGATATACCTATTACCATGAGGGTTCGCGAGGAGATCATAGAGCAGGAGATGGAAAGGGCACCAAAGATAGCGCCTAAAGAGAGGATAAGGGATTTCAGGGAGGTGGAAGAAGGCCTTGATATCGAGACCGTGAAGCGCGAGTGTGGGAGGTGCCTGAGATGCGATGTGAAGATCAAATGAGGTAAAGGCGCAAGGCGTATGGTGCACGGCCCTATGCCTTACGCCTTAAGCCAGGTCTTATATCATCCTAAATAAACAATAAAAATGCGACATAAATGTTAAGGCCTTATGTTTCTAAGGCTCCTAGAAGGGGCATCCTCAATAAATCGGAGGGTGCCCTTTTCGTATAAAGTTGGGCTTGATTTTCGCTATGGAATGACAATAGTATAGGGAGTCTTCATGAAAACACACCCAAGAGAAGAACTGGTATATGGCGTTGCCGAATCACGATAAGGGGATGCACTACGAGGGGATGTGTATCAGGCCGCCGAGCGAGGCGGACAGCATTCTGCTTCAGGCCACCGTGGGGTGTTCCCACAATAAATGCACCTTCTGCGGCACCTACAAGGAGAAGAGGTTTCGCATCAAGGATCACGATATTATCCTGAGCGATATCCTCTATGCATCTCGGTATATGAAGCGCCTGAACAGGCTCTTTATCATGGACGGCGATGCATTGATCATCCCCTATCCCCGATTGAAGTGGATCCTGGAGATGGTGAAAGAGCACCTGCCACAGGTCAAGAGGGTCGGTGTGTACGCGAACAGCAAGGGCATAAGACTGAAGAGCGAGGAGGAATTGCGAGAGTTGAGGGATCTGGGCCTGGGAATCGTCTACTATGGTGTGGAGACGGGCGATGATCAGACGCTGGAGGCTATTAGGAAGGGGGCGAATGCCCAGAAGCACCTCGATATGGGGCTCAAGGTCAGGAGGGCGGGGATAAAGATCTCGGTGACGGTGCTTTTGGGGATCGCAGGCAAGGAGCGATCGCTCGTCCACGCAAGGGCCACCGGGGAGCTGCTGAGTGCCATGGGCCCGGACTACGTGGGCGCCCTCACCTTGATGATCATGCCCGGCACACCCCTGGCTGATGATCTGGCAGCGGGGAGATTTGAGCTGCCCGATAATGCCGGGCTTCTCAAGGAGTTACGGGAGATGATAGCCTCAACGAACCTGAGCAAGGGGCTTTTCTTCTCAAACCACGCATCCAACTACCTCCCCGTCAAGGTCAGGTATCCGGAGGGAAAGGAGCAGGCACTCCATCTCATCGATATGGCCCTTGAGGGAAAGGTGGGCCTTAGGCCGGAGTGGATGAGGGCACTCTAGATGGCGAGATCACGAACAAAGTCCTCCTGTGCGGTGGTGATGGCCGGCGGGAGCGGGACGAGGTTCTGGCCGCGGAGCAGAATGGATCGACCCAAACAGCTCCTGAACATCACGGGGGATGAGATCCTCCTGAAAAAGGCAGTAGAGCTCATCAAGCCCCTCATACCCTCCGAGAGGATAAAGATCGTGACCACCCGATCCCAAGTGGGATCCATAAGACAGATCGTCCCCGAGATTGCACAGGAGGATATCATAGCCGAGCCTTTTGGGAGAAATACGGCCCCCGCAATCGGGATATCCGCCCTCTATGTTGAGCGGGATGATCCGAGAGCCGTGATGGTGGTCATTCCCGCGGATCACTACATCGAGGACCACGCAGCCTTTCGCCAGGTGATAATGGCAGCTGTGGACAAGGCCTTGGAGGGTGATTGTATCGTGACCATCGGAATATCCCCCCGGACCCCGGAGACCGGGTATGGGTACATCGAGGCGGGCAAGGTACTCGATAAAGAACACGCGATATACACCGTGAAATCCTTTCATGAGAAACCCGATCTTAAGAGGGCCAGGGATTTCATCGAGAGGGGGGAGTTTTTCTGGAATAGCGGTATTTTTGTCGCTAAGGCCTCTGTGATCCTGAGGGAGATCGGGGAGCACCTTCCCCGTACTCATAAGCTTCTTATGGACATACGTTCATCCCTGGGCACGGATGACGAGCAAAGGGTTATCGGGGAGGCCTACGAGATGATGGAGGCAGTATCGATCGATTATGGCGTGATAGAGAAATCGAGCAACATCCTCATGGTCGAGGGGAACTTCGGGTGGGACGACGTGGGCTGTTGGCCCTCAGCAGCTCGATACTGGCCCCACGATAGCCAGGATAACGCCTGCATGGGCGAGGTGGTCAACCTCGATTCCTCTCGCTGTGTCGTGCATAGCCCGAAGAAGCCGGTGGCGCTGATCGGGGTAAAGGATTTGATCATCGTGGAGGAGGATGATGTCCTGCTGGTGTGCAAGACCGACAGGTCTCAGGACGTGAGGAGGCTTGTGGAGATATTACGAGCCCGTGGCAGAAATGATATTCTCTAATTTTCGAAGGATAAAGTTACTGTTTGCCGCTTCAGATGAATGAGCTCAAAACAGTTAAAAACAATCAGGTAAGGAATCGATATGAACCCGGAGATTTACAGGGAGTACGATATACGGGCTGTGATCGGTGAGGATATCAAGGAGGATGAATTCATTACCATGGGCAGGGGCTTCGGCACCTATTTTAAGGGCTTGGGGAGGTCGAGAATCGTCGTTGCAAGGGACTGCAGGTTGACTTCGCCCATGATTAGCGAGGAGGTCACGGAGGGCCTCATTTCAACCGGCTGTGATGTCCTGGATGGCGGTATTTGCCCCACTCCCACGTTCTACTTCGGCGTGCGGCACCTGGAGGCCGACGGAGGGTTGATGATTACGGCCAGCCATAATCCTCCTCAGTACAACGGCTTTAAGATATGTCGCGGTTACGACACCATCTACGGAGAGGAGATCCAAAGGGTGAGGAGGATCATCGAGGAGGCCGAATTTCTGGAGGGAAGGGGGGCCTATGTACAAGAGGAGATTGCCGAACCATATGTGGAGAGGATCGTGAATGATATCACGGTAACGCCCGGCATCAAGGTGGGGTTCGACGCGGGAAATGGAACAGGAGGGCCCGTAGGGGTGAGGATCCTGAAATCGCTGGGCTGCGATGTTCACGCCCTTTATTGCGAGATGGATGGCACCTTTCCCAACCACGAGCCGGATCCCACGGTGCTGGATAACATGAAGGACCTCATCGAGGAGGTAACGACCCATAGCCTTATGCTCGGCATCGGGATCGATGGAGATGCGGACAGGATTGGGGCGGTGGACAGTTCGGGTGACATTGTGTTCGGGGATATGCTCTTGCTCCTGTTCGCTCGGGATGTCTTAGCGGATCATCCAAGGGCGACCGTTATCTCAGAGGTAAAATCCTCGGACAGGATGTATAGGGACATCGAGGCCCACGGGGGAAAGGCCATCATGTGGAAGACAGGGCATTCCCTGATCAAGAACAAGATGAAGGAGGCCAAGGCCCTTCTCGCGGGGGAGATGAGCGGTCATATGTTCTTTGCCGATCGGTATTACGGCTACGATGATGCCATCTATGCATCATGCAGGCTCCTGGAGATACTATCCAAGACGGGCAAATCGCTTGCGGAGCTCTTGGCGGATGTGCCTCGTTCACACACCACGCCCGAGATCAGGGTCGAGTGCCCAGATGCCGAGAAATTCGGTCTCGTGGAGCGGCTCAAGGAGGAGTTCAGGGCCCAGTATGCGATAATCGATGTGGATGGCGTGCGGATTGTCTTCGATGATGGGTGGGGGCTGGTGAGGGCTTCAAACACGCAGCCCGCCCTCGTACTGAGATTTGAGGCCCGATCCCGGGAAAGGCTTGATGCGATTAAAACCCTCGTGGAGGATGCGATAGAGAGGTTGCGGTGAGGACCCAGCCGGAGCCTGATCGTCCCGTGGGATTGCGCTGGCGGCAGCTCCTTATTTCTTGTTTTCCCCCCTCAATACCTTGTAGCAGATAACGGGATTGATCTTATTCTTCACGAGTACCGCGCCCCTTTTTCGGGTACGGAAGTGCCCTTGTGATTGTAGAAACGTCTCCTCTCCGATAATGATCTCGCCCCCTCGCGCAATTTGCTCCAATCGCGAGGCCACGTTCACGCTATCGCCTATGGCGGTGTAGTCCATTCTATTTTCAGAGCCCACATTTCCCACAATGGCGCTGCCGGTGTTGATCCCAATGCCTGTCTTAAATATGTCCTTATTGTGTTTGGCCCTTTGCCCCATGAGCACTTCAACGGCATCTTGCATCTCTATGGCAGCCTTAATCGCATCGTATGAATTGGTATGTTCTGAGGGAATGAGCCCAAAGAGGGCCATGAGCTGATCCCCGACGAATTTATCCAGTATGCCCTTGTTCCTAAAGATGATATCCACCATCACACTGAAGAATTGGTTTAACATGGATACCACCTCTTCGGCCTCCATCCTCTCGGCGAGGATGGAAAATGACCTGATGTCTGCGAACAGCACCGTTATCTCTCTCCTCTCGTTCTCAAGGAACACCTCGCCGCTCGAATCCATCAACATCTCCACCACGTTCTCGCCTACATAGCGACTCAGCCTGCCCCTTAATTCCTCCTCTTCCTTGATCCTCTTGTACGATTCGGAGATATCCCTGGCATAGATCATGAGCTGAACGGATTGCTCCTTGATCTCACGGTTAGCGGTGTTTAGCTTTTGAAACATGGAGTTAAAATTGGCTGCGATGTCATTCAACTCTTGTTCAGCCCTGATCACGATCGGTTCGGCCTTTTGGCCGGAATCGATGCTTTTAGTTTCCCGACACAGGTTTGCCAGGTTATCCGCTGATTTTCTCAAAAGCGCGAAGCCCATGAGGATCGATAGGAGGCCCAGCACCGAGAAGAGACTGACCATATCGGAGAAATCCAGTTTCCCGTAGACAAACAGGCAGATGACGAGCAGAAATGGCATGAGCCCTAGCAGAGCTAAGGCGATTTGTGTCTTGCCAGTAAAGCTGATTGAGCTGCGGTAGTTGAGTTTCATGAAACGGCGGTGCATCGTGTTCTCGCGTTCGCCAGCACTTCCAGAGGCCTAGTCATCGAGCCTCTCAAATTGAAGGGACGTGTAGAGCTTAACAGCTATGCTGATCCCTTCGCCTTCGGGAATGTTCTCTGAATCCCCTATTCGTACGACCCTTGCCCTTCCCCTCATCTGAGCCTTTACCTCCTTTGTACCGGGCAAGTAGATGGTAAGATCCAGTGGCTGATCCGGAAAGTATCTATCGGGGTATTGTGTGATGAACTTGGCCCCTTCCCCTGAGATATCCCGCAAGGTGGCCCTTTCCCTATGTGTTCTACCATCTCTGTCTTTACCTGAGACCTCGATTGCAAATTCAATCGAGAACCGATTAAAGTCCCTTCTGTCGTATTCTAGGTTCATTTGCACCCCTTTCGGCCAGGCTGTATAACGCAAGGATGAAATTCTTGATCGGCGGCTTTTAAGGGATAGTACCATCCTTTGGGCGTTCGCGCGAATTATTTCTCCGCCTGAGGATATCGCCGGCACTTACAGGGCTTGAGCTGATTTAACCCCGGATTTGATCTCCACGATCTCATCGATGTGTTTCAAGAAGACATCCGTGATGTCCGGATCGAAGTGCTTTCCGCGCTCCTTCTTGATAATATCCAGCGCCTTTTCTATAGGATAGGGGTCTTTGTAAGGGCGTTTAGAGGTGAGGGCATCGAACACATCGGCCAACCCAACGATTCTGGCCGCGATATGAATACCCTCGCCGGTAAGGCCCTGGGGGTATCCCTTGCCGTTCCATTTTTCATGATGGGAGAGTGCGATGTGTTCGGCAATCTGTATTAGTTCTACCTTGGAGTAGGCCAGGATGTTCGCCCCAATGATGGTGTGGGCTTTCATTGTTCCGAATTCCTCCTCCGTTAATTTACCTGGTTTCAGGAGGATGCTGTCCGGTATGCCGATCTTTCCCACATCGTGCATGGGTGAGGCATAGAGGATATGTTGTACGTCCGTGTCAGGCAGGTTGAGTTTTTGAGCAATCAAGGCGCTGTAGCGGCTCATGCGCAGGATATGGTCGCCCGTATCCTCATCCTTATATTCTGCTGCAAGCACGAGCCTGTGAATAGTGTCGAGAAATGCCCTTTGGAGTTCATCATGGGTTTTTTTAAGTTCTTTAATGGTTTGACTTAGCTCATCGGCATACTTGATGAGTTGCTGTTTGGTAGCGTGGAGCTGTTGCTTCTTTTCCCTTTCAGACCTGTAAAGCCTGGCGAGATCCTGTGCGTATTTCTTTAACTGTGCAAGGTTTGAAGAACCGTCGGGTGGAGAGTTGGATACCATGAGATTCACCCCATAACGTGATGCGTGAAGGCGAGGACGAGCTTAGCCGAGCACTTCTTGCACTTTCTTTATCAAGGCTAGGGGGCTGAAGGGTTTGGTGAAATAGTCGTCGGCACCGGCATCAAAGCCTTCTTCCCTTTCGGATTCCTCCCCTTTCGCGCTCAATATGATGATGGTGCCCATTCGTGTCTCCGGATCGTTCTTGAGTATTCGAGTGGCTTGTAGCCCATCAATGCCACCGGGCATTATTACATCCATAATGGTGAGGTCCGGCTTCTCCGCCTTGGCAATTTCAATCGCCATTTTTCCATTTTCGGCCTTGAGGATTTCGTAATCATCGACCCCGAGCGTCATTTCCACGAGCTCCCTTATCCCAGGTTCATCATCCACAATGAGTATCTTTTTCATCAACACGTACCTGCCCCTTGTGTGATCGCCCATTGACTCCTACCGGTGAATGGATATTCAGCGTTAAGGCCTGTCGGTTCGTTCTGGCTGCCCACTTCATCGCGGTGGCCTCGCCTCGCGCCTGTTTTATGAGGCCGAATTGCCCGCGCGATGCCTCCCGCGAGTTTTTTAGGGGACATTTTAAACAGCAATTAATGTGCCAAGCTCCAGGTGGGCTGAATGCATGGATGGTATTCAAGATGGATTAAGGGGAATGATGACTCGCGAGAGGCTAACGCTAGGGCTTTATGCCTAGATCATATAGTTTGGCCGAGAGGGTGTTGCGGTGAACACCTAGGATCTCGGCGGCCTTGATTCTGTTATTGTTCACGCTTTCGAGTATGGTGGCAATATATTGTCTCTCGAAGGTCTTGACTGCCTCTTTAAGGGGCATATCCTTTATCTCGGTTCTGGTCATGGTAAACATGGGGATATCCCTGAGATGGATAACTGGTCCTTTGCATAGAGTAGACAGCCTTTGTACGAGGTTTTCAAGCTCTCTCACGTTGCCGGGCCAATCGTATTTCATCAATACCTTAACGGCTTCCGGCGAGAACCTCTTTGGAGGGTTATCCCCTTTTGAGAAAAGCTCCAGGAAATGGTGCAACAGCGAAGGGATATCTTCCTTCCTCTCTCTGAGAGGGGGCACCATGACTGGAAAGACGTTAAGTCGATAAAAGAGGTCTTCCCGAAATTCCCCCTTGGCGATGAGCTCCTCTAGATCCTGGTTGGAGGCCGCGATGAATCGTACATCGACCCTTATTACCTTTGTGCTGCCCAGCCTTTCAAATTCCTTTTCCTGGATAACTCTCAGGAGCTTTCCCTGCATATTTATGTCAAGGGAATCAATATCGTCAAGTAGGATAGTCCCCCCATGAGCTAGCTCGAGCTTGCCCATGGCGGCATGCACGGCACCTGTAAATGCGCCCTTTGTATGGCCGAAGATCTCGCTCTCCATGAGTGTTGCAGGTATCGCGGCACAGCTGATAACTACAAAGGGGTGATCCTTTCTGGGGCTGCGGCGATGAATGGCCCTGGCAACGAGCTCCTTCCCCGTTCCGCTCTCTCCCTGAACAAGCACCGTCCCATCGCTTTGAGAGATGATCGAGATGAGATCGAAGATCTTCATCATCTTCTTGTCATTTCCGACCATCTTCTCAAAGGGCTGAACCCTCTCAAGCTCGCCCTTGAGGTAGGTGACCTCTTTGACAAGCGTGTGTTTCTCCAAGGCGCGGCGGATAACCGTGATTACCTCGTCCACATTGAACGGCTTAATGATGTACTCGTAGGCACCCTGTTTGATGGCCTTTACTGCTGTTTGGACCTCTTTGACCGCGGTTATCATGATGATTTCCGTGTTGGGATCCATCTCCTTGAGCCTCTCGAGCAACTCTATGCCATTGATATCCGGCAGAAGGATATCGAGCAGGATTACATCAACGGTGTTCTTCGAGAAGATGTCGGTTGCCTCGTTGCCTGTTTCAGCAAGAAGAACCTCGAATTCGTCCTTTAATACCATATAAAAGGACTGGCGAACCCCCTGTTCATCATCAACTACGAGTATGGTGGCTTTTTTTCCGATCTCCTCCATCACCGGGCTTTCATGTTTTATATTCCTTATCAAGCAGCTTCCTTTTTACGTGAGGGAGCGCCGCTCTTGAAACAGACCTATATGAGCACAGAATTCCGTGGGCGTCAAGATATTCAAGGGGGATAGGGATAATATGCCCCTCAGTCATTCGAGGAGGTGCCCGTGACGTTGTGCACTCACGCACAGTTTCCCGGGCAGGCAGGCGGTGGTTCTTCGAGGGTCACAAAGTTGATGTATGAAAGCACCTCACTTTATTCCGATTCGTATTCTCCTTGACTTGGGAAATCTCGTCGAATACATATACGCTATGTTCGCGTGAGGCTGATTCTTGGGCTCCTGATGGGTGCCGCAGTTTGAGCGTTCCGTGAGTCCAAATCGAGAGGAGCATGGATACAAAGGTCATAGATGCGATCAGGAAAAGGGTAGAGGAGGAGACATACGCCAGAAAGCTCGGCCTCACATTGCGAAAGGTGGAACCCGGATATGCGCTTGTTGAGATGGCGCTCAGTGATGACATGGGAAACATCTTCGATATGGCCCATGGAGGGGCCATCTTTTCCCTGATTGATGAGGCCTTTGAGATATCGTGCAATACCCATGGAACGGTGGCCGTTGCCCTGAGTATGACGGTTACCTATCACAGGCCTCCCTCCGAAGGCAGTGTGTTGAGGGCTGAGTCAAAGGAGATATACCGATCAGCAAAGACGGCAACCTATGATATAAAGGTCACCGAAGGGGGCAACATATTGATCGCCACGTGCCAGGCCTTGGCATACAGAAAGAAGGAAAAACTGCCCTTTATCTGATACCCTCTAGATGGGGGTAAACCCTAGCCCTTGTACTCCTATTTTTCCGGCATCCTCTTCTACCTCAAAGGCAACCGTAAGGAATTGTTCGATCACCCAGATATTCGTGAGCAGATGTTCGGTTGCCTTCTCGGTGAGAAATGTGGAGTATCCCTCGGCGAGGGCCATATAGAGGACGAGCTGGTCGGCGAGGTGGCGATCGAGAATCCTGCCGCTGTCCAGAAATTCGATCAATTCATCACAGGCATCATCGGCTACTGCCTCGGCCCTTTTGCCCCTCTTTCCCAGTGAAGTGAATCCCGCGGTAATTCCCTCGAATCGAGCGGGAAGAAAGAGGGCCGTTCCCTGTCCTGGAGACGGGGCATTCTCGATCGAGGTATGCAGGGCAATTCCAAGGTATTCGAGCCTTCTCAGTGCCTGATCCCTTTGCCTCTCGGCTATGTGTAGCGGGAGATTGGAGGCGGCGGAAAGCACCTGGATGTCCTTGAGGTCCCCCCTATGGAGGTACTGGATTGCCTTTAGACCCCGCGTGGGGTAAATAGATGCCTTCACTACCCCGCCCCCCATGGGATACCAGCCCCATTTGAGGATCTCCAGGTGCACCTCTCCTCCCATCGCCTTGAGGGCGGGTGAGAACACGGACTGGAGGTAATGGAATGGGGGGCTCCACGGCACATGGGTACCTCCCATGATTTGAACGTGGGAGCTCGTGTTTCCGAACAGCAACACGGGGATCAGCGTCTGGAGCACTAATCCGGTGGAACCAGCGGTGCCGATGTGGAAGCGGTAATTTCCTGCTTTTACCCGCTCGGGCTCAAAGAGGAGTTGGGTTGAGTCAACCCTGGCTCCATCAAGCCTGGCACCGGTGATAGCGGCCAGTGCATTCACCGCCACAAGGTGCTGAGGCCTCAGGCCGGGCTTCTTGCGGTTGCCCCTGATGTGATCGATCTTTACGGGAACGTTCAAGAGCGCGGAGAGCGTGAGGGCAGTTCTGAGGATCTGTCCTCCACCCTCGCCGTGCCTTCCGTCAATTGTGACCCCTCTGCTTTTCCCCATGGAAACCCCGTTCAAAGCGAGCGAGCGAGAAATCCTTAAAGGCGCGGTCAGGATGGCCTCCTGTCATGGGAGGCCCCTTGTGGCTGAGTCCTGCGCCCGTACGCGACACTCATCGGCGCTATTGGCAAATACATCAATGTCATATTGTAATATATATGAACGAAAGGTCAAATTTCTCTTTATTACTGAAGATGGGTTGATGTATTCTGCTTCATGAGTTAATAGACCATCTCTCCAAGAAGGAGGAGCTCGGTCAGGATATGTATCATGTGGCAATAGTAGGTGCAGGTATTGGAGGGTCCTATCTTTCATACCTTTTAGGAAAGGAAGGCGTGGATACCATAGTTTTCGATTTCAGGGCCCCCCATGATAAGTTGTGTGGAGGCTGCGTAACCTATAAGACAGTCGAGAGATTCCCCATCATCGATGAGCTCCCCTGTCCTCGGCACCAGATCCGGAGGGCAGCACTTATTTCCCCTAAGGATAGGGTGGTGACTGTAAAGCTTGACAAACCGTTGACTATGTTTAGCCGGAAAGACCTGGATTATTCACTTTTAAAAAAAGCCATGAAATCAGGAACTAATTTCAGAAAAGAAAAGGTTCACAACTTTAACTTAGAAGGGAATAATTGGCGAATTTCTGCTGAAGGCAATGATTATAGAGCTAAAATCCTGGTGGGTGCAGATGGGGCAATGAGTGGAGCAAGGAGAAGACTTAGATTGCCTCCAAAAAAGAAAGATTTCTTTTTTGCCATTCAATCTTTTTTAGATATGGAAAAAGATTTTGCCATATTTAAGTTCTTTTCAGATCTTAAAGGGTATCTATGGGTATTTCCAAGAGTTGAGAAGTTAGTTATTGGCATAGGATCGAAAAACATCAATGGATTTAATAGTAAAAGTTATAGTGATATCAAGAAAAAATTGCTTGATTTTATCGAGAGATATTATCCTAGACAGATAAAGGGAATTTCTATCAAGGGAGCATATATTCCCTTTTTTTCCGTTAAAGATTTTCAAGATGTGCCTATTAGCTCTGAAAATTGGGCATTGATTGGTGATGCTGCTTCCTTTGTGGATCCAATAGGCGGTGAGGGGATATATTATGCTATGTATTCAGCTGAGATTCTGGCGAGATGTATATTGAAAAACGATTTATCCTTTTATCAACAATTATGCATGAGACATTTTGGTGAATACTTGGTCAAAGCCAGCCAGGCTTTTGAATGTTTTTACCAATCTGAGTTCATTGAGAATATGGTTACCTCGGCAGAAGAAAGCACAAGAATGCACCAAATTATATCCGATATGATATCCGGGAACATTGCTGTCCAAAATAATCTGATATTTTAATTTGGGTTCAGCGATTTAAACCGCTTATCGCCTTTAAGACTTGATTTTCGATTTGAGGGTGTCTTTACCTAGAGATGCTGAACAAGGCCGACGAGCGGAAGTGGCATTTGAACAGATTTGATGAAATCGTTATTTTTGTGATAAACGTAAAAAAATAGGCACGCAAGAAATTAGATTAGAGATTCTGCCGTATTCGTCTGGTGCTGAACAGGATCATGTTGAACTCTCGGTGACCGTAAACCATCCTGTTTTTATGAGTCAATGATGCACCCATTGAAAGGCTGGCATTACTCCTTTCGTTTCATCAGCTACATATTCAAGCCATATGTAAGGAAAAAGCCTTGCATTCTTCTAAAAGGTGCTTCCATTCAAATGCAAGGGGCTGTATTGCCTTAATTGAAATCCCTTTAAAAGGAATTTTGACAAATATGGGTTTATATATTAGCTAACACAGGGTTAACCTATTGGGCTATATGACAGAATACCATAATGGGATTAGACAATTGAAAAAAGGCATCCTCAAAGAGATGAGGATTTAAAAAAGATTTTATATTTTACCAATAGGAGGCCTATTAAGATGGTATTGGAAGATAAGCCAATCGCTAAATCTGATTTACCTGCTCGGGTTAATATATTGGAAGAGTATAAGTTGCTAACTGAGGAAAGCCGATTTGTGATGACCAGATATATACAGGCCCTGGGCCTTTATCTTGCTTTGATTGGCTTTGGTGTAAAAGAAGTTTTATCAACACCAGCTAACGAAATCTCTTTAATAATTGCCGTTTTTATTACTTGCTTCAATGGGCTGGGATACTATGGTGCGAGGAAATTTAAGGGAATGGCATATCACGCTTTGAATCGTCAGGCTCTGCTTGCTGACCATCTTGATATGCAGCGTCCTTATCCAATGACTTGGGGATATCGCAGTGGAATCGCCTGTCTTATCATTTCTCAAATTTCATTAATAATTATCATCATTATCAGATTCTTTCATATTATCCCAGTGGTTTGGGGATCTTACAGCTGAAACGGCTGTCTTAACTTTGCTGAGATTTGATTAGGAATTATCATTTTTTTTAAAAATAGCTTCCTCCCGTCAATATATTCAGAAACGAACCAGTTAAAATGATCTTAGTCTCTTATGGGATTATGCAAAGGGCAGCGTGTCAGAATTTTATGGATAAACCTTATTGGTGTGTCCTGGAGACATTCCTGGATGCCAAGGGGAGCGCAGGATCTCGTTGCTTTTCGGGCCACAGTTGAACAGCAGATCGAAAGAGGAGAGGTTTCGGATAAAGTTCCCCCAAAGCTGGGGATACACAGGTGTTGGGGGATCAAAGAGATGTAAGCGTATGCCGGCACCGGAGAGCAATTCCTTGTCGAGATACTTCTCCGCGCTCCTCTGGGCCAGATAGTCGGATGAGCCCACCTTGCGGCATATCTCAACCAGAAGCTCGGTTCCCTTACCCCGGATGCCTAAATCGGAGAGCATCATGAGGGGTGTGTCAATCATGAGGTGTCTATGTAAGTATTCTATAATGCTCATGTTGATGTCTATGAGCCTTTCGAATTTCCCTGAGAGGGTTTCCGCTAAAAAATCCACATGATCCCTGAAATAGGGCGCATGTGCATAGGAGGTTTTAAGGCTGGCCATATGCTTTCTCCTCCAGTTCCCCTCGAGGCATATTCTTACCTCATTGATCTTTTGGAGGCCCAATCCCTTTCTCCACACGGGGATGGTAATCCATAGGGTTCCCCCATCATTTTTGAAGCGATTCCGCGTTATCCAGGTGGTCCCTCGGGGGAATTGAACCTCGTCGAGGATAACCATGGTATCGGAGAGATAGGCCTTTGAGAAGAAACCGATGAAAGGTGCAAAAAACGGCTGGTTGGCGGATATGATCATCTCTGTTTTCCGATGCCCTGGGTCTTTACGAGGGATTGTATTCTGGCAAATTCCTCAGGTGTGTTGATATTCAAGAAGGCCTCGTCCGGGGAACAGAATCGTCTGATCTCATCTTCTCTCACGTATCTGACCGACACCCGATCGTAGAAGAGCCTCACCTGGTAGTGCTTCTCGTCAATGAGGTCCTTAATAGTGTCTAAGCAGGATCGGGTGTATAAGGCATACAGCGGCTCGACCCATTCGCCTACGGAGGGAACTACCACTGCGTGATTATCGATAAGGTCGACCATGTAACGAATTAAGCCCTTGTGTAAAAGCGGCATATCGCATGCCACAAAGAACCCCGCCTGCTCAGAGATGCTGCGCAGCCCTGTGTATATTCCCCCGATGGGCCCCAAACCCTTGATGAGGTCTTCTACCATTGGCAATTTGAGATACTCGAAGTCCCTCTCTTGGTTGGTCACCAGGATCACCCGCTTGAAGACCCTCTTCATCTCCTCAGCGATATGTTCGATTAGCCGAACGCCGCCAATCTGGAGGAAGGCCTTGTTCCGGCCATATCGTGTGCTTAATCCGCCTGCCAATATGACGCCGGTGACGTGTTCGTATCGTGCAGGAGGCTCGGTATCGGCTTTCGTTTTCACAGTTGATTCCATGGGTTTCGGTGATTCGTATATATACAAAAAACATCGTGATTCGTCAAAATCCAAACACATTGGAGGCGTATCTCGCCCCGTGATTTCCCTCAAACAGGTGGGATTATGGTTATATTTTTTCGATTTAAAAAAATTCGAGCGTAACCTATTGACATAAAAGGTATTTTATGCCATATAGAAAATATATAGATTAAATACAGGAGAAGAGAGGAGGAATTGAGTAGAGACGATCTCATACACCTTGAGGGTGTAGTTAAAAAGATGTTAGGCGGAGGAACCATGGAGGTTGAGTGCGACCAAGGAGTGAAGATCACCGGCGTTCTTTCCGGCAGAATGAAGAAGAACAAGATCAAGGTCATAGTGGGGGATAAGGTCCAGGTGAGCGTCTCCCCTTACGATACCTCCCACGGATTGATTACCTACCGCCTGAAGTAGCAGCTCCATGTTTCACTTATCCTACCTCTCTCGGCCTCGGGGTGCTACAAAACCCGCTAATCTGAGCGCACAAGGCCTCCTCAGCCAAATCCCTGGACTATCAATTTCCTGCGCCTTTTTCTGTTATCAAAGTCCAAGAGCACAATCTGCTGCCACGTGCCGGTGAGCAGCCTATTGTGAGCGAAGGGCACCGTGAGCGAGGCCTTGCATATCGCCGATCGTACATGGGAGAAACCATTCCCATCCCCCCATCGCAGGTTGTGCCTGTACTCTATGGTTCGGGGGATGAGCCTTTCAAAGGCGTTTTTCAGATCATCTATTACGCCTGATTCGAATTCGATAGTAGTGACACCGGCGGTAGAGCCGGGAACGAATATGGTAACGGAGCCCTCGGAGAAGGGGAGATCCCTCACAAAGCCGTTTACCAGTGATGTGATATCGCGAACATCGTTAAATCCCCCGGTTTCTATCTCGAGTTCTCTTGTGACAACCGTCATGACCCAATATCCTCCGTTAGCTTAGTGCTTCGATTCGCGAACATATGCCCTGTATTTTTGTCAGAATAACAGTATCAGCTGCTCTCACTCAGGGTTTAGGTGTCTTTTTAGGATGAGCAGATGTCTCTCCCCCCGCGTCTCAGGGAGGCGGTATGCGGCCTCTGTCTCAATCACGAAGCCCAGATCCTCTATTACACCCTGACTGTTGGTTATCTCGCGATGAATACCCGACCCCCTATAAGTAACCAAAAGGCCTCCTGGCCTGATGTGGGGCCTACAGATGCCGATTGTCTTCTTAAGTGGCGCCAGGGCACGGGCCGTAACGATATCGTAGCCGTGGAGCAGGGCTGACAGATCATCGCTTTTCTCCGCCCTCCCCTGGAATGCCTTAATTCCCTTGAGGCCTATCTTTCTGATCATATCCTTTAGAAAACTCACCTTCTTCGCCTTAGCCTCCAGCAGATGAACCTCGTACTTCGGTCTCGCTATCTTGAGCGGCAGGCCCGGTATTCCGGCCCCTGAACCCACATCGAGAAGGGTTCCGCTAGAGGGGAGATAGGAGAGGGCCACCAGCGGGTCGAGCAGGAGTTTTATGAGCATATCCCTTTTTTTCGCTATGCCGGTGAGATTCATTCGTCTATTCCATGCCCATAACCCCTCCAGGAAGAGGATAAAGAGGCGCAGCTGTTCCTCTGAGAGCACTACCCCGAATTGATGGGCTCCCCGTTTTAGTACTTGGCCATCGTTGTCCACTGTTCCCAGAGAGCTCATTGCCGAAACGCCTGTTATCTCTATCGATATCTTAGCAATATTAAGATACACGGGGATTCGAAGGCAAGGAGAATCGGGTTGCAGGCAGAACGAGACCAAAGTACTGGATGTGGATAGGTAAGGGCGCCACTTTATAGGAACTTGATTTTTAAGAGGGAAGTGTTTAGAGTACGGGGGACGAAATCGAACCTCGGGGAGGCTAGCAAGACGTGGAGATAGTTGCCTATCCAGATGCCATCTTGAAGAAAAAGGCTGAGCCCGTAGGCCATATCGACCAGGGTATACAGGATCTCATAGAAAACATGGGAGAGTTGATGTACAGGGCCTCGGGTATCGGCCTCGCCGCAAATCAGGTGGGGGTAGCGAAACAGGTTTTTGTCTTCGATTTGGACTACCGGGAGAAAGGCAGAAATCTAAACGTCTTGATTAACCCCACGATCGTCTTGGCCGAGGAGAAAATAGAGTTCGAGGAGGGGTGCCTGAGCGTCCCCGATTTTCTGGCCAAGACCACCAGAAGGAAATACCTCAAGGTAAAGGGCCTTGATAGGAATGGTAGGCCCATCGATATTGAGGCGGAAAACCTGCTCGCTATCTGCATCCAGCACGAGATCGATCACCTTAATGGTACCCTGATACTTGATCATGTCAGCCACCTCAAGAGGAACCTCTACAAGAGGAGGATGGAGAAGCTGATGAAGAGGGATAGATAATGGATGAGAGAGCACCTCGTGAGCCTTTTCCCTCGCGACCCAGGATAATCTTCATGGGAACGCCACAGTTCGCTGTCCCTACCCTTGAGACGATCATTTGTGAGAAATACGATATTCTATGCGTGGTTTCCCAGCCTGACAGGCCGAAGGGGAGGGGCCAGAAACTGTCCCCTCCCCCAATCAAGGTGATTGCCCGGGAGAATAATCTCGGGATTCTCCAGCCGGAAAGGCTAGACGATAGATTTCTCGAGGCTATTGATCCGTTACGGCCCGATCTTTTCGTCGTGGTAGCCTTCGGGCAGATTATTCCCGGTAAGGTCCTGAGCTCGGCCAGGTGGGGAGGGATCAATATCCATGCCTCCCTCCTTCCTCAGTACAGGGGTTCCGCTCCGATCCAGTGGGCGATTCTCAACAACGAGAAGACCACGGGCCTCACTACCATGTTCATGGACGAGGGTCTCGATACCGGTCCGATTCTCCTTCAGCAGAAGGTAGATATCCAGGAAGGGGAGACGGCGGGTGAGCTGCACGACAGGTTGGCGATCCTCGCACCCGGTTTACTCATCAAGACCCTGAAGGGGTTGGCAGATGGCACGGTCGGGGCGATTGCCCAGGATGATTCCCTCGCCACCTATACCTCAAAGATCACAAAGGAGAAGGGCCTGATAGACTGGTCGTGGCCCGCCGAGCGTCTCTATGGATTGATCAGAGGTCTGGATCCGTGGCCAGGGGCCTCAACCTATTTTAACGGAAAGCCCCTTAAGCTGTTCAGGTGTTTGCTCGCCGATACCTCGAGGAAACATTCAACCCCAGGTCGAGTTAGGGATTTCACGGAGAAGGGTCTCGAGATAGAGACGGGAAGGGGGACTGTAATAGTGAAGGAATTTCAATCACCGGGAAAGAGAAGGCTACCCGCCAGGGAGTTTATCCAGGGAAGCCGGATAGGGCCGGGAAGCGTTTTGGGGAAGTAGAACGGTGTACTAAAACTAGCCAAGCATATTTGAAATTCGCGTCAACTTTACAGCAACGTTGATCGTAATGAGAGTGTTCAGAAAAGACGTCTTATCTGCCCACATGAGCATTGAGCCCCCTCACGGTTTCCGTTAACTCAGGTACATCAGGATTGCCCCGCATACCGCCACATTGAGCGATTCCGCCTTTTCCCTCGCGATGGTGATCTTCAACCGATGGTGAGATAAGTCCCTCAGCTGCGCTGAGATGCCGGAAGCCTCGTTGCCCAGGCAAAGCAGCAACTTGCGGCAGCGCGTGAGCACTGACGGATCGTGCACGCCGTTGAGGTCTGCGGCAACGAGGGTGAATCCGTCCTCTTTCAGGGCCTCTGTGAGCTCCAAGTATCGCGGCGTCCTTCTCATCCAAACCGAGAGTGCGCTACCAGCACTGGACTGCACGCACTTTGGGGACAGCGGATCAGCGCAGCGTTCGGTGAGGAGTACCCCGGAGAAATCAAAGGCCGCAGCAGTACGGATGAGGGTGCCCACATTTCCGGGATCCTGGATATCCTCGAGAAGCAGGACCTTGTTGCCCCTTTGTTCGGGCAGGCGATGCGAGTAGAGGTCAGCCGGGAGGCGGACTAAGGCCATTGTTCCCTGGGGTGTTTTCGAGGTGCAGATCGATCGAAACTGGTTCTCGGTGAGGGACTGTATGGAGTAGTTACGATACCTCCCAGGGAGTTCCCTAGTAGTAATAATTTCCAGGATCTGGTCGGGATGGGCGGTGGTGATCTGTTCAATGGCCCTTTGCCCCTCCACCAGGAATGCCCCGGCTTCTTCCCGCCCTTTTTTTGTGGCGAGCTTTTTATACCATGTAAGGGGTTTGAGCTGGGGTTCCCGCTTGCCAGGCATGGTCATAGGTGCCTCGCTATCCTCCTGGCCATCTCAAGGGCAGCAGCAATCCTGATGGCTTTCACCTGGCCAAGGCCTTTTATGGTAAGGAAGTTTCGATACGGCTGGTTCGCCATCCCTTTGAATGAGCCAAATTTGGATAGAATCTCATCGGCAATCTTTTCAGCGGGCTTATCCTTAATGCCGGAGGAGATCAGGATGGCGAGAAGCTCTGCTTCTGTCAAGCTCTCCGGGCCGAGTTCCCGGAGCTTGCCCCCGGGATGCCACCACTTTTGAGATGATGAATCCATGTTTAACCTCATGACTCAATTTTTTCTCTGCTTTTCCAACCAACCGTCTATGTCCCCTTTCTTGAAGCGCCATTGATTGGCGATCTTCAGCGCGGGAATCTTGCCTTGTTCTACCATTTTATAGATGGTTGGTTTGCTTATTTTTAGGTACTTTGAAAGCTCTTTGAGTGTGAGGAGTTCTTCCATGTTGTGCATTCATCAATATTATTTTTAATTATTTTTATTTATCAAAGTTAGTAAATATTAATATTTATTGGAAGTCAAGAAAAATCGTATGGGACCAATTATCGGGAATTAGGGGACCGATAAGAGAAAAGATGGTCGTTTTATCTAGCGTATTTTGTTTTCGGGAAAATTTTTGACGGGTCTTTCCCAGTATGCTATAAAATCTACGAGGAGGGATGTCCGAGTGGTTGAAGGAGGCGGTCTTGAAAACCGTTGTCCCGTAAGGGACCGTGGGTTCGAATCCTACTCCCTCCGCCAGGAGATTTAACGTTGTTAAATTTCACGAATGGCTTGTAGCGAATAGTAATCCCGAGTATACGGAATTTGCGGAGAGATGGCCGAGTTGGCTGAAGGCGCTCGCCTGCTAAGTGAGTGTAGGGTCAAAAGCTCTACCGAGGGTTCGAATCCCTCTCTCTCCGCCAAAGAAATTTAACCCTGCATATTTTACGACCAGCTTAGAGCAATTAACGTCAGGCCAGGGACATTCAGCGAATCTTTCGCCAGGTAGTTCCATCCGGTGTGTCGATCACCTCGATTCCCAATTCCCTCAGCTTATCTCGTATCGCGTCGGCCTTTGCCCAATCCCTCATCTCTCTCGCCTCCCTTCTCTCCCTCAGCAACTCCTCTATCTGCCGGTTTGATTCCACCTCTGAGAGGTCCATCACCATGAGAACCGAGTTGATCCCGGAGAGCGTCTCTTCGATCTTCTCTCGATCGGATGGGGCTAATCCATGTGAATAAATGACGCGGTTGACTTTATGGGTGAATTCAAAGAAAGCGGCCAGGGCATGGGAAATATTCAGGTCCTCATCCATCGCCTCGCCAAACCCTCGGGTAAGATCGTAGATGAGCTGATTGATCTCGCTTGAAGCCGAGCCCCCCTTGGAGGTGCGGAGCGCATGGATAAATCTATCCATGCGGGCGACCGTATTTCTCGCCATGGCCAGCTTTGCCCATGAAAAATAGATCGGCCTTTTGTAGTGCATCTGGATGAGCCAGTACCTAATATCCCTTCCGGAGTATCCCTTCTCGAGCACCTCCCTGAGCGTGAGGACCTTTCCCTCTGGAGCATTCGAAGGCCTTTCCTCCCTCACGAGCTCGTTGTGGAGCCAGTAGTTGGCCAATGGCTTTCCAGTAACGGCCTCTGATATGGCTATGTCGTTTTCGTGATGTGGAAAGATCAAATCCACGCCTCCGGTATAAATGTCATGGGTTTCGTCGAGGTATTTCATAGCTATAGTGGCGCATTCTATATGCCAGCTTGGTCGGACGTTCCCCCATTTGGTGGTGAAGAAGAGGCCTCTCTTCAGTTCATGCAACGTGGACCTCTTGAGAAGGGTAAAATCCCTCGGGTTGTCCTTTTCGTACTGGTCGAGGTCCACGGTTTTCCCTACCTTGATCTTGTCCAGGTTCACCCTGGAAAGCTTGCCATAGTCCTGGAAACGGGATATGTCGAAGTAGACGGAGCGCAATCGTTCATAGGCGAAGCCCCGCTCGATGAGTTTCTGAGCGGTGTCTATCATCTCTTCCACATGGTCGCTTGCCCTGGGATACTCGGTGGCCCTTTTGATATTGAGGGCATCCATATCCTCGAGGAACTCCTGGTAATAGGCGTCGGTGAAGGCCTTTAAATCCTGCCCCGCGGCCTCCGCTCCATGAATGGTTCGATCGTCCAGGTCGGTGATATTGATGATATGGGTGACGGCAAAGCCCTTGTACTCGAGGTAGCGCCTCAGAAGATCGGCTACCACGTACTT
>CAZJXD010000001.1:36389-47429 GCA_964549945.1 uncultured Desulfobacteraceae bacterium
CGGCAAAGCCCTTGTACTCGAGGTAGCGCCTCAGAAGATCGGCTACCACGTACTTTCTGCACTCCCCGAGATCGATCAATTTCGACACCGTAGGCCCACAGGAATAGATGGTGACCTCGTTTTCCCTTAAGGGGGTAAATTCATCAATTTGTCTGCTGAGTGTGTTATAGAACCTGATGCCGGTCTTTTTTCCCTCGGTGAACAGATTGGTGCTCAGGTATCGTTCCCCGCCGTCGGGACAGATAACCACCACTACTCCCCCCTTCATCTCCCGGGCCACATCGAGGGCGGCGGCCATAGCTGCACCGGAACTCATGCCAACGAAGATGCCTTCCTCCCTGGCGAGCCTCCTGGCTAACTGGAAGGCCACCCCGTCATGGATGTGAACGATACTGTCCAGGAGGTCTTTGTCGAATATCTCGGGCCGATAGGATTCCTTGAGATTCTTCATTCCCTGAATCTTGTGACCCAGATAGGGCTCAACCCCCACTACCTTGATGTGGGGATTGTATTCCTTTAGCCTTTTCGAAAGCCCCACTGCTGTGCCCGTGGTGCCCATGGCAGCCACAACCGTGGAGACCTTTCCGCCTGTCTGTTCCCAGATTTCCACGGCAGTTCCGCGATAATGGGCCCTCCAGTTGCTCTCGTTGTTGAATTGGTCCGCGAGCCAGTATTTTTCCGGCTCCTGCCTCACGAGGTTGTAGGCGTCCTCAATTGCGCCATCGGTGCCAAGACGAGACGGGGTGAACCTGAGTTCCGCTCCCAACGCCCTGAGAATCTTTTTCCGTTCCTCGCTCACCGAGTCCGACATGGTGAGTAATAGCCGGTACCCCTTGATCGCGGCAACGAGGGCCAGGCCAATACCCGTATTGCCGCTCGTGGCCTCCACAATCACCTTTTCTCTGGTTAGCTGGCCGTTCCCCTCGGCCTCCTCAATCATCGACAGTGCGACCCTATCCTTGATAGAGCCCCCGGGATTGAAGGACTCGAGCTTGGCGTACACTGCCACGCCGGGGTTCCCGTTCAGGTGCCTGATGGGGACGAGAGGCGTGTTTCCGATCAAATCCAGGATATTGTCGTATTTTCCGTTCACGGTCTTCTAACCCCCAGCAGTACCACATAGTTGGGTAGTTATCTTTAATACAAACCTCAAGGCATGGCAATCGTATTTCAAAGTTAATCTTGCGGAGATCAAGTTCACGGATATTGGGATATGGAGTAAAGGGGATTAACGCCCAAATGGACAAGCCTTAATGCAGATACCGCAGATGGCGGCACCTATTGAGGGCATAGCTGAGAATTCTCCCACGAGTTTTTCCACGCAGCGCGGGAAGTAGAGCGCCTCCTCCCTGCTTTCGTAATGATCGTCGGTGCCCACGCCCTTGATAGCCCCGGCCGGGCAGGCATCCATGCAAAAAGTGCACCCTCCACAACGATTCGCTATGGGCTTATCCGTGGTGAGCGGTGCGTCGGTGAGTACGGTGGCCAGCCTGATGCGAGGACCATAAAGGGGATTGACGAGAAGCAGGCTTTTGCCCTGCCACCCTAATCCGGCCATCCTTCCCACTGCCTTGTGAGAGATGGCGCCACACCAGTTCTCCCTATCCAGAACCTGGGATGCGGGAACAGGCAGGCTCCGATGGCCATCGGATTGAAGGAGATTGGCGGCCTTAAAGGAGATCTCATCGAGGATCCTGTTGGCGGTCTGATATATCGAGGAGTAGAGAGGGGTCGGCCTGTCAATGATACACTCAAACACGGCAGCGGGAAGCCTTATCGCGATGGAGATCGCGCGGGTGAAGGGATCCAATAGATCTGGGGGATCCAGTTGAAGCTGTTTCAATGGATCGGTATCCGCCACACCGACGAGGTCCGCTCCCAACGCATGGATGCTGGCCCTCACCCTTTCTGTGTAGTCACGGTAGTTGTTCGCACCCATATTCAAAGACCTCCGTTTATAACCCTACAGATTGATCGGCTGAGGAGCTGGGCCTCAGAATATCCCCGCCTCGCAACCAGCAGCAATGATCTTTCCCAATTGCTCGCACCGTAAGAAAATATCTGGGCCTAGTTGCCCTGTGGCGATTACAGGCTCAGAGACCTTTTTGAACTGATATCCGATGCAGATCCTCTCAATGCTCCTCAAGGCACCCTGCCCGTCGTTGCCCGCGGAGATAAACGCAACGTATGGCTTTTTGAAAATCTCCTTTCTGCCCCTGGCTTGATCGTATGTCCGATCGAAGAGGTCCTTGATGGCTCCCGCCATGTAGCCGAAATACTCCGGGGAACCAAGGGCCAGTCCGTCGCAGGAGAGGAGATCCTCGAGAGAAGTCTTTCTTGCCTCTTTGAGGACAGCGCACGCGTTGGTGATGGAGTCTACCCCCTTGGCCACGGATTGGGCCATTTTCTTGGTTCTGTCCGTCTGGGAGTGATAAACCACGAGGATGGTGATCATGGGGACATGTCATTACATTGGTTTGGGGGGGCATCATCCATTGTTATCCTTGCAAAGGATGCTGGACTGTTTTATCAATCGAAGAGCTCATCACGTGCCTCCTGATAGGCCTTATAGACCTCATTACCGAAACAGACGAAGGTCACCTTTTGTAAGGATTGATCGGCCTCAAGAAAGGACTTTGTCTCCCTCAGGGCAATGCGCACAGCCCTTTTCAGAGGAAATCGATAGGCACCGGTGCTTATGGAAGGAAAGGCCACCGTGGCCGCGCCGATCTCAACCGCTGCCCTTAAGGAGTTCCGGTAGCAGCTGGAGAGCAGGGCATCCTCATTCTTGTTCCCACCAGTCCAGATCGGGCCTACGGTGTGGATTACCCACGTAGCGGGTAATCGGTACCCCTTTGTGACACGGGCTTCCCCCGTGGGACAACCGCCTATTTTCCTCGTTTCATCGAGGAGCGCGGGGCCTGCCGCTCTGTGTATGGCACCGTCCACTCCCCCGCCCCCCAATAGGCTGGTGTTAGCGGCGTTCACGATGGCATCGACCTCCATCTTGGTGATATCGCCCTCAACGATCCCTATCCGATTCTTCAGTTCTTCGGCCATTTCCCCCTCCTGTGTAAAAAATCGATATCAATACAAATAGGTGAAAGCCGGAGTGAAGTCAAGGACAAGAAGGCTCAATGTTTATGGGATTGTAATGGACTGAGGATTCGTTTACAATACTAATATGTTGAGGATCGGGACATTGCAGTTGAGAAGTTGGCTGGTTCTGGCCCCCATGTCAGGAAGGACCAATCTACCCTTCCGTCTGATAGCGAAAGAGATGGGGGCAGGGCTCGTAAGCACCGAAATGATCAGCGCGATAGGGTTGTCAAGAGGCCAGGTCAAGACCTATTCATACCTCACCACCCATCCGGATGAGAGGCCTGTTGCTGCACAGTTGTTCGGGAGCGAAGAGGATGCCATGGCCACATCCGCCCGGATAGCAGCGGAGAAGGGGATTGACGTGATAGATATCAACATGGGATGCCCGGTAAACAAGGTGGTGAAAACTGGATCAGGGGCTGCCCTGATGCGCGATACGAGGAAGGCGGCGAGGATCCTTAATGCCGTGCGACGGTGTATCTCTGTCCCGTTGACGGTGAAGATCAGGGCCGGATGGTCACCACAGGAGGCGAATGCCCTTGAGATCGCCAGGGTGATCGAGGAAAGCGGCGCGGACGGGATCTGCGTTCATCCACGGTTCGCCAGCCAGGGGTTTTGCGGAAAGGCTGATTGGACCCTGATCGGGAGGATAAAGGAAACGGTGAATATCCCCGTTATCGGAAACGGGGACGTGAGCACGCCATCCTTGGCGTTACAGATGCGCTCCGAGACGAACTGTGACGGGGTTATGATAGGCAGGGCGGCATTATCTAATCCATGGATATTCAGGCAAACCCTTGAGATGGAGCAAAGGGGGGGCTTCATTACACCCTGCCTGGACGAAAGGTATCGATTGATTAAGAGGCATTATGAGCTTCTCATGGGGTATCTCGGCGAGAAGAGGGCCACTCACCTCATAAGGGGCCTGTTGCTCCTTTACGCCAAGGGTCTCCCGAACCAAGGGTTTCTCAAGGGCTTGATTTCGGAAATAGACGGTAGGGAGAGGCTTCTCACCACCTTACGTGCCTACTTCGGGTGCATACAGGGAGAGGTCTTATCGTGAAGATTAGATTGGCGAAGACAGCCGGATTTTGTATGGGAGTCAGAAGGGCTATGGAGATTACCCTCTCTGAGGCCAACAAGGGCGATGGAGAGCTTTTCACCTATGGACCGTTGATCCATAATCAGCAGGTCTTGGATTTACTCCGAGCAAAGGGCGTTGATATCATAGAGAATATCGAGGAGCACGAGGGAGGAAGGATCATTATCAGGGCACATGGTATTACGCCGGCAGAGAGAGAAAGGATAAGGAGCTCGAATTTCAGGATAATCGATGCCACGTGTCCTCGCGTTGGAAAAGTGCAGGCGATTATAAAGAAATACCACAACAGGGGGTATACCCCGGTGATCTTTGGAGATGCCAGACATCCCGAGGTTATTGGATTGATGGGGTACAGTGGTGGTAAAAGTATGGTGATAGGATCCCCGAGGGAGGTGGATAGGCTGCCCGAGGGTAAACCGATGGTCGTAGTATCCCAAACCACACAGGATGTCGATGCGTACCGGGCCACAGTAAATGCCATCAAGAATCATCACCCGGAGGCGGTAATCTTCGATACGATCTGCAATGAAACGTATAAACGGCAGAGGGAAGTGAGGGTGTTGGCCTCAGAGGTGGATAGCATGGTGGTGGTTGGCGGCGGCAACAGCGGCAACACACGGCGGTTGTATGAGATATCGAAATCCACGGGTATACCCACTTTTCATGTGGAGACCGAGAAAGAGCTGGAGAGTTCGTGGTTTTCCTCAGCGGAGACAGTTGGTGTGACCGCTGGTGCCTCAACCCCCAACTGGATGATAAAAAAGGTTATAGAGAGAGCAAAGACCATGGGCCAGAAGGGGCGATATTCCCTTGGGAATTTACTGAGCAGAGCCCTTCGGTTCCTCACGACGATTACGATTCCGGAGTCCATCGGGGCATTTTCCCTCACCTATGCTGGCCTTGTTCTTTCCAGGAGGAATGCCCAGCTTATTTATCCCTTTCTCGCCCTTCTCTATGTGTACAGCATGCATGTGTTGAACCGATTTCTGGATAAGGAAGCAGGCAAGTACAACGATCCCGGTATCGCCCTTTTCTACACCAAGCATAGGACCTTTCTCGTGACCACATCGCTGGCAACGATAGGTACAGGGCTCTTCCTTTCTCTCTCGCTGGGCGTAGTCCAGTTTTTTCTCTTTCTCGCGTTAAGTATACTCGGACTGGCCTACAGCATACCGATCATACCACTGAGATTCGGATACCTTGGGCGATACGCGAAGATAAAGGACCTCCCCGGCTCAAAGACGTTGGCGGAGGCATTGGCGTGGGGAACCATAAGCTCGCTGCTTCCCTTGATTGGGTGGTCAAGGCCTTTATGGCCAGGGGTTTTGACCTCCTTCCTTTTTGTATCCTCTATGTGCTACGTGCGGGCAGGACTGTTTGATATCCTCAACATGCAAGGAGATTTGATCGTTGGCAAGGAAACACTCCCGATTGCGCTGGGAGAACGAAGGGCCTTGAGGCTCTTGCTCTTGGTAAACGCATTCGTTGCAGGCCTGCTGCTGATTGCGGCAGGTACTGGTGTTGTTTCATCCCTGGGCTACCCGCTCGTCATCTGTTTCCTGATCGCTGTCACCTATCTCACGGCGTATCAAAAAGGGTGGATAAAAGATGGCTCTTCCCTGCAGGGTATTGTGGAGGGCAATCTCCTTTTCGCCGGGCTACTTGCCCTTGTATGGAAACTGCTTTAGACGATGGCCTCGGTAAGTGTTATAATCCCCACGTTTAACCGATCCCGAAAGCTCATACGGGCGCTCCGGTCCGTTCTAAATCAGACATTCCGCGACTACGAGGTCATCGTAGTTGACGATGGCTCTAGTGATGACACCTATCAGGCACTTACCTCTTATATGCCATTGATCCGGTACGTGAGGCAGCAGGTGAACCGGGGAGTATCGGCTGCACGGAACAGCGGCATTCGACGAGCTGCTGCACCTTGGATTGCGTTTCTCGATTCCGACGACTACTGGCTTGAGGATAAGTTATCCGTTCAGATGGAATTTCTTGCGAGAAATCCGGGCACCATTGCCTGCCAAACCGAGGAGATATGGATACGAGATGGGAGGAGGGTCAACCCGAGGAGAAAGCATAGAAAACCATCGGGAGACATATTCGCCCAATCTCTATCGCTATGCCTTGTGAGCCCATCGAGCGTGGTGCTGAAGAGTTCCCTGTTCGATGAGATTGGTTTTTTCGATGAGGCCCTTCCAGCAGCCGAGGACTACGATCTGTGGCTGAGGATATCGTGCCGCTACCCCGTGTACCTGATTCACAAGGCGCTCGTGGTCAAGGAGGGAGGACACGCTGACCAGCTGTCCCGTGGCTTTATCGGCATGGATCGATTCCGCATCAGGGCTATCGTGAAGCTGCTGCGGAGCGGGATACTCACCTATGAGCAGCGAAGGATAGCCATAGGGGAGCTCTCGATCAAGTGCAGGATATATGGCGAGGGCTGTATCAAACGAGGAAGGAGAGAAGAGGGCTCTTTCTACCTCTCCCTGCCCCAGCGAGTAGCGAGCGGAGAGGAGGTCTTCTCAGGGTTAATCACAACCTCACGCTTGGAGGGATGACCAATTTGTGCGGTTCACCTGTCTTCTCCCTGCCTGTTTAACTCATAAGAATCTTCAATGGTAACCATTTTTAAGTGAAGCGGGGACCGAGAAGCGGCTATGGCTTCTCAAGGACGATCTTGTTCTCCACGAAGGAGATCATCTTTATCCGGGCCTCAATAGCCTTTTGATCTCCGAACAGATTTACCATCTTGATCACATCGCCCTCCCTGCGTAACTCATCTACGTTTTCCAGAATGAGTTCTTCTTTCCCGTCTTGGATCAGATACGCCGATGCCTCACACATCTTGCTCTCCTCCTTTTATAAACTCGATGACCTGATCGATAAGATGAGGAAGGGGTTCGCCGGAAAGCCCCATGATCTCGACCCGCTCTTGGGTCAACGGAATCAACACCTTCAGGGCCTTGCTGGATCCGATGGCCTTAGACATCTCCGGCGTCACCTCCCCCATCATGGCATTGGCAATGATAATACCCAGTGGACCAAGGATGATATCCGCCTCGGGGGCTGTTCTCACAATAGCATTCTCGCCGGTGGCTCCTCGATTTGCGCCTGCCTTCATCATCTGAGAGGTAGCCACCGAATTGGTGCCAAGGGCAAGTATTTCCATATCCTCGCCAAAGGCATCCCGTAACCTCCTGATGATGGCCCTTCCTATTCCTCCGCCCTGGCCGTCCATAACCATTAATACGCTCAAAGGAGCCCTCTTTTTTCAATAATTGGATTGCAACAAAGGATAAACCCTGTTAGATTTCGAACGGTTATCCGGCTCCGGGTGAATACAAAGCATGCTATTTAGAATATCCTCACCTTACAACAACGTGCTATATTTTCACAGGGGAAGCATCTATATCATATGTTGCCCGAAGGCACACTTTCGTTTGATCACTATATACCAGGCGATTAAATAAAAAAACATTTTTCCGGTTTTAAGTCAACGATGGATATGTGGGGTATCTTCATAGGGCTGGTGATAGGGGCGTATCTGTTGGCCTCGATCCCCTTTGGCCTCGTAGTCGGGAGAAGAGTACGGGGGCTGGATATCACGAAGGTAGGGAGCGGCAACATTGGGGCCACCAACGTGGCCCGAGAGGTCGGCCTCACATGGGGGATTGTAACCCTTCTGGCGGATGCCCTCAAGGGATTCATCCCTGTTTTAGCCGTGCCTTACCTTTTGGGGGCATCACCGGAAATAGATGAGGCCGTGAGGGGGCTGGTTGGTCTGGCAGCGTTATTGGGCCACCAATTCCCGGTGTACAATCGTCTCAAGGGGGGGAAGGGGGTCGCTACGTGTCTCGGGATATTTTTGGCCATCTCTCCGATTTCGTGTCTGTTTTCCGGAGCGATATTCCTTATCGTGGTCGCGATGTGGAGGTACATCTCCATGGGCTCAATGGCTGCTGCCATGAGCATGCCCGGGTGGTTATTCATAAGGGGTCACTCGGATTTTTTGATCATTTCCTCCATGGCAATGTCCCTTTTGATCATGTTCAGGCATAGGGATAATATCCGGAGGTTAGTCAAGGGGAATGAGAGGAGATGGCACATCAGGGGAAATCACAATAATCGATCTATCAGACGGCCGAGTTCCTCATCGGAATAGAACTCTATGATGATCCTCCCCTTGTTATCCCTCTTCGTGATAGTGACCTTGGTGCCCAGGGATCGCTGAAGGTCCTTGGCCAGGGACTTTATGTATTGATCACCTTCAACTCCCTGCTCCTTTTGCTTTGGCGGGGCGTGGAGCTTCTTCGCCAGTGATTCCGTCTGACGAACGGACAGCGCCTTCTTGATGATGAGATCCCTGAGCGTGCGTTGTGCCAGTGGAGATTCGATGCTCACGAGAACCCGTGCATGGCCCGTGCTCAACTGGTCGTCTATGAGGTCCTGTTGAATGATTGACGGGAGCCTCAGCAGCCTTAGGAAATTGGCAATGGTGGACCGATCCTTGCCAATCCTTGTTGAGAGCGCTTCCTGGGTGAGATTGAACCGTTGCATGAGTTCCTGGTAGGCCGATGCCTCCTCGATGGGATTGAGGTCCTTGCGCTGTAAATTCTCAACTAACGCCAATTCCAGCGCCTCGGAAGGGGATGCATCCCTTACCCATGCGGGGATTGTATCGAGCCCTGCCTTTTGGGCTGCCCTCCAGCGCCTCTCCCCTGCTATGAGCTGGAATCCATCCTTTGTCCTCGTAACGAGTATGGGCTGGATAATCCCTTTCTCCTTTATAGAGTTCGCCAATTCGGTGAGCTCATCGTCGCTGAACTTCTGTCGCGGTTGATTGGGATTCGGCGAGATGGCATCAATGGGACAATATAAAAAACCCCTCTCATCTTCCAGGACGGCCCCTTCTGGAAATAAGGCCGATAATCCCCTTCCAAGAGACTTACGTTTGGGCACCTCTATTTCCTCCGTGTAGTATTATTTCCCTTGCGAGCTCGAGATAGCTCTGGGCCCCTTTTGATCGAATGTCATAAAGGATGATCGGTTTCCCGTAACTTGATGCCTCGCTTAGGGATACGTTCCGCGGAATGACCGTTTGGAACACAGAGCCTTTGAGATGGTGACGTACTTCATCTGCAACATGATATGATAAATTGTTTCGTCGATCGAACATGGTCAACAGTACCCCGAACATGGACAGGGACGGATTCAGCCCCTTCTTGACCAACCTGATGGTGTTTAGTAACTGGGTGAGGCCTTCCATGGCGAGATATTCGCATTGAAGCGGAACAAGATAACGATCCGCCGCGGTAAGGGCATTCAGCGTGAGGAACCCAAGTGAAGGGGGGCAATCCATAAATATATAGTCATATTGATCCCTCAGTTTGGATACAATATTATGTAGAAGATATTCCCTATTCTCTTTGGAAAACATCTCCACCTCAGCGCCATACAGGTCGGGGTTTGCCCCGATGAGTTTGAGCATGGGGACCTCCGTATCGAGGATCACCTCACCCTCAACCCTTTCCCCCAAGAGTAAGTCGTAGATGCTCGGGTTCAGGCCTGAGGGATCCACCCCTAAAGAGGTGGTGGCATTTCCCTGGGGGTCGCAGTCCAAGAGAAGGCACCGTTTCTCGGCCACAGCAATCGATGCGGATAGATTGACGGCAGTCGTTGTTTTGCCAACGCCCCCTTTTTGATTCACGATAGATATTACCGACCCCATGCCTAGAACACAATGCTTGCAACGGGATTTACGTGCCCCTGAGAAAATGTTTCACGTGAAACATTGCACGACTCATGATGACCCTCGCTCCCCCCTTTTTCCCTTCGTAGCGCCCTCTTCTCCCCTGTGCTCTCATGCATGTGTTTTATCGAAGGGCGGTACTCACGAATCACAGGGGTTCGTTCGATGAAGAACATACACTGAAGAGAAAATATTCTCAAATCAAAAATCTTATTGATATTCTCTTCGAGGAAATGGAGACTTTTTGGAGATAAACATGAAAAGAGGACTTAGCCGAAATGGCTAAGTCCTTGAAATTACTGGTGCGCCCAGCAGGATTCGAACCTGCGACCTACGGATTCGTAGTCCGTTACTCTATCCATCTGAGCTATGGGCGCGTCCGAGTATCAAATATGTTCCCCTTATGAGCGGGATGGTCTTTCTTAGTTAGTATGTGCTGAATGGAGGCTCGCGATCCGGCGAATGATCTCCGTTGTAGAAACCCCTGGGACAAGAGGGATTCGTTTCACCTCACCCCCCGTCTTTTTCACGATATCGGCCCCCACTATGTCCTTTTCGGCCCAGTCCGCGCCTTTCACGAGAACGTGCGGCTGAAGATATTCGATAATAGTCAGGGGATTGTCCTCGTCGAAGATCACCACCCCATCGACAAAACAGAGCGCGGCAAGCAATTCCGCCCTTGCCCTCTGGGGCAGCAGGGGCCGGCCTTCCCCCTTGATGCTCCTTACGGATCTGTCGCTGTTGAGGCCGACAATCAGGCAATCTCCAAAGGCCTTTGCCTCGGAGAGGTAATGGATATGGCCCTGGTGAAGGATATCGAAACACCCGTTCGTAAACACTACCCGTTTACCCTCCCCCTTCACTCTCTCGACGAACGATTTCATATCCAGTTGGGACTTTATCTTTGAAAGGAAGCCTTCCATTCGAGAAACCTTTTCACATAGCCGTCCACCATATGACCCTCGTTCACGTTGAGAATTCTCGCGTAGGTCTTGAGAAAGCCCTTTAGATACACGAGGGCTGGAAGCTCCCCAAAGCGCTCCTCCTCAATATCCTCCAATGTCTTTTTCGGTATGTT
>CAZJXD010000001.1:47529-173657 GCA_964549945.1 uncultured Desulfobacteraceae bacterium
GAAGCTCCCCAAAGCGCTCCTCCTCAATATCCTCCAATGTCTTTTTCGGTATGTTTGTCTTTCTGTGTATATCTTCAATGCTTATTTCTCTGGCGATCCTCAGCGCCCGAATATCCTTTCCCGATACTGTCGAGTTGATGTCGAGGAGATCAAAGCTGTTTTCAGCAGAGGCTATCGGGCCCTCCGTGGTTTTCTCCTCGGTGGGCAGGCTCTCGACCTTGACATCCCTCAGTTTGCCGTTGATGGTATCGGATTCCCTTAACGAGGAAAGACCAAGATCTTCCGGGAAGATCTCCCCCCTCTCGAGTAATAGCTGATTGTACTCAGCCCTGAGATGGCCATTCGTAAGGGTTTTATACGCATCGACGAGTCGGGAGAGGATGAGCTCTCTCTCCTTCTGGGATAAAAGGGAGTAAGTGGGAATCGAGTCAGCAGAGTATATGCTCATGGCTTGGTCATACGCCCATCGAACCTCCTGAGTTGATGCTTGAGGAGAGATATCGAGTAGTTCGTAATAGTTTTGCTCCGTGATTCGCTTCATTGCTTACCGCATCGCAGGATTGGGGTACTCCTTTGAGAAGCCCAGCCCCAGTTGATGCCGGGGGGATATTTTCTGAGTAATTTCAATAAGTTCCTCGAAGGCCTGGGAATAGGGATAATATGCCGTAAGGGGTTTCCTCTGAAGTAATCCCTTCCTAATTTTGCTATCATAGCTCACGCTTCCCAGGAAATCAATGGGGATACCGAAGTATTTCCTGGCGGCGATAGCCAGATTCTGTGCGATCATCCTGTCCCTGTTGGTCCTTACCTGGTTGACGATCAATTTGATATCCAGGCCCGAGAGGTAGTTCGCGATAGTAACCCCGAGGTTCGGTTCCAGCTTTTCAATGACATCTAACAGGTCGAAGACGGTCTCGAATGTGTGTCCTTCCCTCTGCCTGACCCCTTTGTCGATAAGGGACCTGACCACTTGTTGACTGACCGCATTTCTCAGATAGCGGAAAAGGAGGCCTTTCATAAAGCGGTAGGTATTCTCAATGGAAGTGGGCTCGGGCGAGGTGATAAGGATACCGCAATTGGAGATGAGAAAGAAATCGAGGATATTAAAAGACGTACCAGGACCGAGATCGATCAATATATACTCATAGTTCAGTTTCTTGATGTTGTTCAGTATCCTCACCTTCTGTCCATAGGCGAGGTTCGCCATGCCGATCATATCCTTTGCGCCTGAGATGAGCTTGAGGTTGTTTATTCCGGTTTTGGAGATGACGCCGGTCATAGCCGATTTTCTCCTGGTGACGAAATCTGACAGGCTTAATGGCGGGGGTTCTAAGCCCAAGAATGTGTGCAGGTTGGCCGTTCCCAGATCGGCGTCTACCAGAAGCACATCGTTGCCCTTATCGGCAAGGCAGATACCGATACTCGCGGTGATGAGGCTCTTTCCGGTACCCCCCTTGCCGCCGCCCACGGATAGGATATGGTTTTCGATTGTACGCCCTTTTGGTGTTGCCCTTTCTTCAGACATCACGAGCCATCGCGATTGAGATGAAAAACAAGGTAACAGGTGATCGGGTGGATTGCAACTTTTTTCTAGGTCTTCGAGGCCTTATCTCGTTTCAGGGTATCCCCGTTCAATCGCCAATGGTTCTTGCCAGCGCGAGACAGATCACCTCGAGCGCTCCGGATTTTTTCAGCGTTTTGGCACATTCGTTGAGCGTGGACCCAGTGGTAAGGACATCATCGACCAGCAGCACTCTTGTACCCTTGAAGATCGCCGCTGAGGTCACCGAAAAGGCTTTCGCAACGTTCCTTCTCCTCTCCTTCCTCCCAAGACCCGTTTGGGATGGAGTATCCCTTTTCCTGATGAGTGACAGGTAGTCCAACAGGGTGCCAAGTTCTGAGGCCACGACCCTGGCCAACAAAAGACCCTGGTTGAAACCCCTCTCCCTCAATCTGTGCGTATGGAGGGGCACGGGCACCGTCACGAATTCCTCCGGATGGGGCAGTAAGGTTCTCGCAAACCTCGACAACAAGCCCCCGAGGGGGGAGGCGAGGTGAGTTTCGGAGCTATATTTGAACCTCTGTATCGCGTTCATGAGCAGCCCCGCGTATAGATAGGGGGCTCTCATGGCATCGTACCACGGCATCCTCCTCATACAGTTTTCACAGGGATGGTCCGGACCGCTTAAGGCGGGCAGCGGCATGCCGCACACGGAACACAGGGGATGTGTGATGGGCGTGAGGGCCCGTACACAGGGATCGCATATATGCCCTGGAGAGCGATGCTTTTCGCCGGGGGATAGGAACCGGCCGCAGAGGGGACATCGTGGAGGGTAGATAATGTCGAGCAACTGTGAGAATACCTTCATGGAGGGTATTATACGCCATTTCATCTCCGATTGAAGATGAAAAAAGGGCGACCCTTTTCAGGGAGTCGCCCCGAGCGTATGGCAATGATTTCTATTATGCCTACATCATGCCGCCCATTCCGCCGTATCCACCTCCGGGGGGCATGGGCGGTGTTGCCGGTTCTTCCCTCGGCTTCTCGGCCACTAAGGCTTCGGTGGTCAACATGAGCGCGGCCACTGATGCGGCATTCTGAAGGGCAAACCGCACCACCTTGGTGGGATCAATGATCCCGGCCTTGACAAGATCCTCATACTCACTTGTCTCGGCATTCAACCCAAAGGCGCCCTTTTCCGCCTTGACCTTCTCGACAACTACCGAGCCCTCCAGGCCTGCATTGTTGGCGATCTGCCGGAGCGGGTCTTCAAGGGCCCTCTTCACTATATTGAGGCCAAGCTGGTCGTCTCCCTCTAATTTCAATTTGGACAACGCATCGATGCATCTGAGGAGCGCAACCCCGCCACCGGGAACGATGCCCTCTTCCACGGCAGCCCTGGTCGCATTGAGGGCATCCTCAACCCGTGCCTTCTTCTCCTTCATCTCCGTCTCGGTCGCAGCTCCCACGTTGATGACCGCCACACCGCCGATCAACTTGGCAAGCCTCTCCTGAAGCTTTTCCCTATCATAATCCGAGGTGGTATCCTCGATCTGGGCCCTGATCTGTTTGACTCTCCCCTCCAGATCACTCCGGCTTCCGCCGCCATCGACGATGGTCGTGTTGTCCTTATCTATGTTGATTGTCTTTGCGGTGCCCAGATCATTGACGCTCACGTTCTCAAGCTTCAAACCCAGATCCTCTGATATTACCTTGCCGCCGGTGAGGATGGCGATATCCTCCAGCATGGCCTTACGCCTGTCCCCAAAGCCGGGTGCCTTAACAGCTGCCACCTTAAGGGTTCCTCTCAGCTTGTTGACCACCAACGTGGCGAGTGCCTCGCCCTCCACATCTTCGGCTATAATGAGGAGTGGCTTTGCCATCTTGGCGATCTGCTCGAGCAAGGGAACCATATCCTTCATGTTGCTGATCTTCTTCTCATGGAGCAGGATGTAAGGCTCTTCCAAGGTAGCCTCCATCTTCTCTGGATCGGTAACGAAATAGGGGGATAGGTAGCCCCTGTCGAACTGCATTCCCTCGACGATCTCTAGGGTCGTCTCCATGCTCTTGGCCTCCTCAACGGTAATAACCCCCTCTTTTCCGACCTTGGCCATTGCCTCGGCGATGATGTTCCCGATAGTGCGATCGTTGTTCGCGGAGATTGTCCCAACTTGAGAAATTTCCTGCTGCTCTTTTGTGGGATTTGACATCTTCTTGAGTTCCCCTACCACCGCATCTACTGCTTTCTCGATTCCGCGTTTCAAGGCCATTGGATTGGCTCCTGCGGCGACGAGCTTTGAACCTTCGTGGTATATCGACTGGGCCAGGAGTGTGGCGGTTGTCGTTCCATCACCCGCGACGTCCGACGTCTTTGAGGCGACCTCTTTCACCATTTGGGCGCCCATGTTCTCGAACTTATCTTCGAGTTCAATCTCCTTGGCAACGGTAACACCATCCTTGGTTATGTTAGGGGATCCCCAGGATTTCTCAAGGATAACATTTCGTCCCTTAGGGCCAAGCGTTACCTTAACCGCCTCTGCCAGGGTATCAATGCCCCTCGATATCGCCTCCCTGGCCTTGATATCATATTTGATTTCCTTTGCAGCCATAATCTTCTCCTCCTCGAATGTTAGATTTACTATTTAACGATGGCGATAATATCCTCTTCCTTCATGATGAGGTTTTCCTCGCCATCTATGGTAACCTCAGTTCCCGCATACTTGGAAAAGAGCACCTTATCACCCTCTTTCACGTCCAAGGGCACCTTAGCCTTGCCCTTGCCCTCGCTCTTTCCCGATCCCACAGCGATGACCGTTCCCATTATTGGCTTTTCCTTGGCGGTATCGGGGATGATAATACCCCCTTTCGTCTTCTCCTCTTCCTCAACCCTCTTTACGATTACTCGATCATGCAATGGTTTAATCTTCATCATCGGCCTCCTTCTACCATATGGTTTGCTTGGGAAAAATTCTCAAGAAAAAAAAATAATATCGAAAATGGAAATGTCAAGTGCACGTATTTAAAAAAGTGCTCACGCAAGGAGCTGATCCTTCGCCTAAAATTCCCCAATTGAAGCAACTAATCTGAAAAACATAAGAGATTTCTTGACATTATCGCTGCAGATAATTTAGCCTATTACTGTAGTGAAGGATATCAAATTTCCCTAACCTACGAGGAGGAGAAGCCATGCCAGTCTTTACCTACGTGGGCAAGAGCAAAAGGGGGCGAGTTTTAAAGGGCGAGATAGAGGCTGCGGATGAAAGGATCGCAGGTATCCAGCTAAAGAGAAAGAGTATCGAGGTTACGAAGCTCAAAGCGAAGCCCAAGGACATCTTCGAGAGCATCTCATTCTTAAAGCCAAAGGTCACCAAGAAGGACCTCGTGATATTTACGAGGCAGTTCTCAACCATGATCGATGCAGGCCTCCCTCTCGTACAAGGCCTGAACATATTGGCAGAGCAGATGGAAAACAAGACCTTCAAAGGCATGCTCAAACAGGTCACCAAGGATGTGGAAGGTGGCTCGACCCTGGCGGATGCCCTGAATAAGCACCCCAAGGTATTTGATACGTTATTCGTCAACCTCGTTGCCGCAGGTGAGGTTGGCGGCATCCTCGATACTATTCTTCAGCGCCTCGCTGCTTATATTGAAAAGGCCGAAAAGCTCAAATCAAAGGTGAAGGGGGCCATGGTCTATCCCGTGGCTGTCTTGATTATCGGCGTACTGGTTATGGCCGTTATTATGATTTTCGTTATCCCCGTGTTTCAGGAGATGTTCTCAAGCCTAGGGCATGGACTCCCGGCGCTCACCCAATTGGTTATCAACGTCAGTAATTTCACCAAGGGCAACATTCACTTCATGATCATAGGGCTGATCGCTCTCATATGGCTCTTTAGGAGGTATAGGGGAACGACCTCGGGAAAGAGAACCATAGATATAATCTTGCTCAAGATGCCCATCTTCGGGGAGCTTATTCGAAAGGTTGCCGTGGCGAGATTTACGCGGACCCTCGGAACCATGATCAGCAGCGGTGTTCCGATCCTCGATGCCCTGGAAATCACGGCAAAGACATCCGGAAATGCAGTGGTTGAGGAGGTGATTTATGAGGCGAGGACCAGCATCGCCGAGGGACAGACTATTGCCGATCCCCTCTCCGAGTCAGATATCTTTCCCGGCATGGTAACGCAGATGATCTCCGTGGGGGAGTCAACGGGCGCCCTCGATGCCATGCTGGAGAAGATCGCGAATTTTTACGACGACGAGGTTGACGCCAGCGTATCAGCGCTCACCGCCTTGATGGAACCACTCATGATGATGTTACTGGCCGGCGCCCTGGGGCCGATCATTATCGCCATGTACCTTCCCATATTCCAGATGGCCTCGGCGTTGGGTTAATATACGAAACCATGGCCAAAGTGGAACGAGACTATGCCCAGAGGGAGACACTATCTCGACTTCAGCTGCTGATGTTCGGAAGGGTGGGGCTCGTTTCCCTGCTGCTGGGCGTTGCGATAATCATCCAGGTGCGGGAAACAAAGGCCTACTTCGGCGAGATACTCAACGCCCACTACGTGCTCATCGCGCTCATCTATTTCCTCACGTTTTGTTACGTAGTTGCCCTTAAGTATATAAAAAATCTCGCCAGATTTGCCTATATTCAGCTTCTCATCGACACCATCTTCATTACCGCAATCATCTATACTACGGGCGGAATCGAGAGCATTTTCTCATTCCTCTACCAATTGAACATCATCGCAGGTGCGATACTGCTCTATCGTCGAGGAGGGCTGATAATAGCCTCCTTCAGCAGCATTCTCTATGGCACGTTCCTGGATTTAAGCTACTACAGATTGATCAATCCCCTGGGATATCCCCATCCTTACATCTACAAATACCAGGTGAGCGAGATCTTCTACATGATTCTCGTGAATGTGGCGGCCTTTTACCTGGTAGCCATACTGAGCAGCTTTCTCTCTGAGCAGATTCGCAGAAGCAGGGCCGAGCTCAAGGCCAGACAGAGGGACCTCGCCGATCTGGAGATGCTGAAGGAGAATATCATTCAGAGCATCTCCTCGGGTCTCATAGCGCTGGATGAGCACAACAGGATCATTGCCTTTAACAAGGGAGCTGAGGAGATATTCCGGGTTAATTCAAGGGATGCTATCCTAAGGGACGTGAGCGAGGTGCTTCCCTTTATTGTACCATACCTGAGGGCGGAGAACCCGAACAAGGTAAGCCAGCTCATCTACAAAGGAGATGATAACCAACGGCTCGATCTCCTCTTAAACGTTTCCCCGCTACAGAGGCAGAACGGGGATACAAAGGGGGAGATACTTATCTTCCAGGATACTACTCGCCTCATGGAGATGGAGCGAGAGGTGAAGAGGATGGAGGGTTTGGCCATGCTCGGGGAATTAGCCGCCGGGGTTGCTCACGAGATAAGAAATCCCCTCGCCTCGATAAGCGGCTCGATTCAGGTATTAAACGATAGCCTCTCAAGGGAGCAAGCCCACATCAATAAGAGGCTCATGGAGATCGTTCTGAGGGAGGTAGACAGGTTAAACCACCTGGTGAGCGATTTTTTGCAGTTCGCTCGACCGAAGAGGTCTGAGATTGAGGAATTCGACCTCAATACGTTGATCAAGGATACCCTCTATCTCTTTCAAACAAGCCAGAAGTTGTCACAAAAGCTCGAGGTGGAAACCACCTTTCAAAAGCCGTTGAAGATTACCTCGGATCCACAACAGCTCAAACAGGTGCTCTGGAACGTTTTAATGAATGCATGTGAGGCCATGCCCAATGGCGGGACTGTCCGTGTGAGCACGGAGTGGGAGCCAGGCTTCCGTGACTCTAAAAAATCGGAAAGGGCAGTGAGGATCAAGGTGGAGGACACGGGGCCGGGCATTGATCCCTCCGTCATCGAGGATATGTTTAAGCCCTTTTCCACGGCCAAGAAGAATGGATCCGGGTTAGGGCTGGCCATCGTGAAAAAGATCGTGGAGAATCTGGGCGGCGAGGTCTCGGGCTATAATATCCAAGGCGGAGGAGCGGCCATATCCATCATTTTGCCGCCTTGTGTAAAGCAAGCACCTCAATAGGGTTCAAAGGGGAAGGCGGGAGCCCATCAGCGAAGTATGCATATATCCCAGCACACGTGGTTTACAAGGATAAAACACCCGAGCAGGTACCTAGGGGGTGAGACCCACGCAATCGCCAAAAACCCTGCAGACGTGGAGGTCTCTATCGCGTTGGCATTTCCCGATGTGTATGAAATCGGGATGTCCCACGTGGGCCTCAAGATACTCTATCATATCCTCAACTCCCTGAGCTGGCTCTCGGCGGAGCGGGTCTTCGCCCCATGGGTTGATCTAGAGCAGGAGCTGAAAGGCAGAGCCCTGCCCCTCACCTCACTCGAGTCGGAAAGGCCGCTCTCGGAATTTGACCTCATAGGTTTCAGCCTCCAACACGATCTCTGCTATACCAATATCCTGTCGATGCTCGATCTCGCGGGGATCACATTCTTATCCGAGCACCGGGGTTTAAGTGAGCCCTTGATAATCGCGGGTGGGCCCGCGTGCTTTAATCCCGAGCCGGTGGCCGCCCTCTTTGACGCGATAGTGGTAGGTGATGGGGAGGAGGCAGCGGTCCATATTTGTAATGCTGTTCGGGAGTGGAAACGGGCAGGCGGAAAGGGCAAGCTCGAATTGCTGGAGGAGCTCGCGACGATACGAGGGGTCTACATACCCTCGTTCTTTTCCGTCCGGTATAACGCCCGAGGCATTGTGGAGCGCATAGAGCCCTCGAGGCCGGGGTACAATGGGGTTGAAAAGGCCGTAGTTCCCGATCTCAACTCCTGCCCTTTTCCCTCAAGGCAGATAGTTCCCCTTGCCGAGGCGGTTCACGACCGGTTCACCATAGAGATTGCGAGAGGCTGTAGCCGGGGGTGTCGATTTTGTCAGGCCGGGATGATCTACAGGCCGGTGAGGGAGAGGAATCCCCAAGAGATCGTGGGCATCGCGGAGAGTGGTCTTCAAGAGACGGGATTCGAGGATTTGTCGCTTCTCTCCTTGAGCTCGGGAGACTATAGCTGCGTGCTGCCTTTGGTAAGGGAGTTGATGGCACGGGTTGCGAATCATCATGTTGCCGTGAGCTTCTCGTCTCTAAGGGCCGATGGGAACATTTCGCTGTTGATGGAAGAGATCAAGAAGGTCAGGAAGACAAGCTTTACCATTGCGCCCGAGGCCGGGAGCCAGAGGATAAGAGATGCGATCAATAAGGGATTGACCGAGGAGCAGATCTTGCACACCGCTCGTGAGATCTATGAGGGGGGCTGGGACCTCATTAAACTGTACTTCATGGTTGGCCTTCCGATGGAGCAGAAGAATGATATCGACGCCATCGTCGAGCTGAGCAAGAAGATCGCGCGGCTCGCGCCCAGAAGTCGACGGCACAACGTGCTGAACGTGAGCGTTGCCACCTTTGTCCCCAAGTCCCACACGCCCTTTCAATGGCTGCCCCAACTCGAGCTCGAGGAGGGCAAGCGAAGGATCAACTTCATCAGAGACGGACTCCACGGCAAAAGGGTAAAGGTTAAGTGGAACAAGCCGGAGGCGAGTTGGCTGGAGGGCATCTTCTCGAGGGGCGATAGGAGATTGACAGGCGTACTCATCGAGGCATGGAAAAATGGCGCACGTTTCGATAGTTGGAGCGAACAACTCAACCTGGATGTATGGAGGAATGCCTTCGAGAGGCATCGCCTTGATCCCGATTTCTACCTCCTCAGGCAGAGGGATGAGGAGGAGGTCCTGCCCTGGGAACATATAAGCCCTGGTATCTCGAAAGAATTCTTGCTGGACGAGTGGCGGAGGGCAATGAGGGGAGAGGCAACTCTCGACTGCAGGGAGCAATGCTCCAACTGTGGCGTCTGCAAAGGGCTGTCGGTTTCACCGGTGCTGTTCGATAAGGGCACCCCCTTGGGTACTACCGCCTTTCTCCCTAGGCAGAGAATGGGGGGACGCATACGGAGGTTTAGGATCCATTTCACGAAACTGGAAAGAGGACGATTCCTAAGCCACTTAGAGCTTGTGAGGTTATTTATAAGGGCATTCAGGAGGGCTGGGGTAGGCCTGGTCTACTCAAACGGCTACCATCCAATGCCGAAGGCGTCCTTTGCAACGGCATTACCGGTGGGAGTCGAGAGCCTGGCTGAGGTGGTGGACCTCTCCTTATACGATAACGGTAATATCTCTCAAGCCATCGAACTGGTCAACAGAGAACTCCCACCCGGTATCAGAGCCCTGGCTATTGAGGAGGTGCTGACCAAAGAGCGCCCTCCCCAGGTTAAGGAGAGCACTTTTCATGTAAGAGTTCGGGGATCTCTCGGAGAGGAGGAGCTTATTCGGTTTTTGGATTTGCACGAATGCCCGGTGATACGGAAGCGCGGAAGCAGGGAACACGTAATCGATATCAGGTCCCAGGTGAAGGGATTGAACCTTTTGTCCAGTGATGAGATCGAGATGGTAGTACGACATGACGCTGGCCCGGAAATGAAGCCATCCGAGATTATCAAGGAGATATTCGCGCTCACCGATAGCCAGGCGGAGGAGATAAGGGTGTTAAAAACGAAAAGCATCCTTGCCTAAGGCCTATTTATGACAAACGAACTGGTCATAAACGCGAGACCACATGAGACCCGAGTGGCGCTAGTGGAGAACGGGACTGTGGTCGAACTGCATCTCAAGAGGGGTTCCGAGCAGGAGCTTTTGGGAAACATCTATCTCGGGAAGGTGATTAGGGTCCTGCCCGGAATGCAGGCCGCCTTCGTAGATATAGGCATTGATAAGCCGGCCTTCCTTTATGTGATGGACGTCTACAATGACCTTCGTCAGTGGGAGCAGATTATGTTGCAGGAAGGCGATGATGAGAACAATAGGGAGACCGCTGCTCCCGTCCGGATGCGATTCCAGAGGGGCTCCGATATCAACATAGAGGGCCTTTTAAAGGAGGGCCAGGATATCATGGTCCAGGTGTCTAAGGAGCCCATGGGCACCAAGGGTGCCCGGTTAACCTGCCACATTACCCTTCCTGGACGCCACCTTGTGTATATGCCCACCGTCGATCACATCGGCATTTCACGAAGGATAGAGGCTGAGAGGGAGAGGACGAGGTTAAAGAAGATAATGCAGGAGCTCTCCCCTCCAGGGGAAGGTTTTATCGTGAGAACGGTGAGCGAGAGAGCCCCCAAGGAAAAGTTCAAGTCCGAAATGGAATTCTTGACCAAATTATGGGCGAATATTCAGAAGAAGAGGGATACAGGCTCCGCCCCCAGCATCCTTCACAAGGAGTTAACGATCACGCTCAAGGCGGTGAGGGACCTGTTTACCAAGGAAATCGACAGGTTGGTGATCGACTCACGGGAGGAATATCAATCGGTCATGGAGTTCATCGAGACCTTCGCCCCTAACCTCAGGTACTCCGTTGAGCTCTACGAGGGCAGGGAGCCCATATTCGATGCCTATGGCATTGAGATGGAGATAAACAGGGCCTTGGAAAAGAAGATATGGCTGAAGTCAGGAGGATATATCGTTATCGAGTCAACGGAGGCCCTCACGGTGATAGACGTGAATACCGGGAGCTACGTGGGCAAAAGGAATTTAGAGGAGACTATCGCAAAGACAAACCTCGAAGCCGTGAAGGAGATCGCCTACCAGATACGGTTGAGGAATATCGGGGGATTGATAGTCATTGACTTCATAGACATGAACAGAGAAGCGGACAAGGAAAAGGTGTTTTATGCGCTCAAAGAAGCCCTGGAAAAGGATAAGGCAAAGACGGCCGTCCTGAAGATGTCGGAGCTGGGGTTGATCGAGATGACGAGGAAGAGGACAAAAGAGGACATAAACCTGTTCCTCACCGAGCCTTGCCCGTACTGTGAGGGAAAAGGCAGACTGAAGTCGCCGACTACGATTTGCTACGATATATTCAGGGATCTGGAGAGGGAATCCGTGGCCGGTGATGAGGGCAAGGTCTATCTGCTGGTAAGCCCGGAGATAGAGAAGGTGTTAAAGGAGGAGGAGCGGTATTCCATTATGGAATTGGAGAAAAAGATCAACAGGCGTATTATAATAGTGGGGAAAAGCGATTTTCATATCGAACAGTATGAAATAAGCCTCCAGTGAGGTTTTTCAACCACGGACACCACTCGTTCTGATTTTAACGGAACTATTGAAAGTAACACTTTTTTCTCTATATAGTTTCTCAGGGGGTGAGGGAGGGGATAATCTCCGCTGCCTCGCTATTTATCTCGGCCACTAATCCCTGGAGCCATTCGGTGCCCAGGGCGGCATCGTCCTCGTCCATGCCCTTGATGACTCTGAGGTAAGCCTTACCCCTTTCGCGTATCATCCCGTGAATGAGCTCTAAAAAGCCATCCCTCTTTGCCCGGTTCCCCGTTACATGGGGGCATTTCCCTAAAAAAAAGCCCTCTAGCCGAGCCCATTGCTCGAAGAACTCCCTCCTGAGATGTATGTTTTTCTGCGAAGCCTTGTCCTGCATTACCATATTGTAGACCTCAATAGACTGCGGCATCTTTTCGGCAACCTGCCCTAATCGGTGGATCCTCTCGCTGATGACCATATCCAGCTTTTCCAGGGCTCCATTATAGAGGGCCTCCTCGAATGTCGTGGACCCGAAGAAGGACGAGCGGACATCGAGGTACCATCGCTTCAAGGCGATGATGTTAGCTATATAGTTGATATTATTTTTAATTATCCTATTAATGCCGGGATATAGAAGGGGGTGGTATGGCTGCTGTTTTTTTATCGATGCCCGGGAAAAGAGGAGCCCATTGCCCTTCGGGAAATCCTTTCGGTAGATAGTGCCAGCGGCGATCACAGTTCCGAATCCTATTCTCACCGGCCCAACCAGTCCACCCTGTCCCCCCAGGAAGATCGGTCTTTGATTGAGCATGACCCCTCTGGGAACATCACCGATGAGAGAAGGGGTAGCCTTATCCTGGTCCGGAGTGTAGTTGAAATGTATGTATGAGCTTCCAACCTCGCTGTGATCTTTTCGGCTTGTCCCCCCGGCCATGAGGCAGTCGCAGAAATTTATAAGGCTTCCAAGGGTGACGAAGGGCAGCAAGATAGTCTGCTTCAGGCTCACTGTATGAGCACCATTGGACTCTTCCTCAAGCAGACACCCGGACCGAATGTGAGCTCCTGAACCCATCTTCGCCCTTTCGAGAAAGGTGGAACCTGAGAAATAGCCCCCCTTTAGCTTCACCCTGGGCCCTAGCTGACAGTTCTGGATCGTCACCGGTCCCTCAAGGCCGATCTCGCTGCCCTCTCCGATTACCGTTGTTGCGCCGAATATCTTGGACCCGGCATGTATCACCACTCCATCACCCGATATTCCGTCAAGGGATACCTCCTGTCCTATGGCGATAGTCTCGGGGTTCGGAATCCTCACACCTTTGCTGATGAGCTGTTGGACCTTTGCGTATTGTCCTCCTTCTGTCACTGTCTCTCCAATCCAATGTCCCTGTGTGTTAACGTCATGACGTTTTCCGCTTTCTTCAGTTCCTCAAATATCGTTTCTGCAACGCTTACCGACCTATGCCGTCCAGCCGTACAGCCTACCGCGATGGTTAAAGATGATTTGCCCTCTCTTTCATAAAGAGGGATGAGGTAGGCAAGGAGTTCCAGGTATTTCTTGAGGAAGGTATGGGTTTCCTCCAACCCGTCCAAATACTCCCTGACCTTGTGGGATGTCCCGTTAAGATTTTTTAATTCCTCGATAAAGTAGGGATTTGGCAGGCATCTCACATCAATCACGATATCGGCATCATAGGGAATGCCATACTTATAGCCAAAGGAGAGGATGTATATCCTCATCCTCTTCTCCGGCACCTCCTTGAGAGCATGGTTTAGAATAATCTCCTTCAGCTGGTGAACATTGTAATTCGAAGTATCGATCACCAGATCGGCCAGATCCCTCAACTCCCTCAGGGCCTCTCGTTCAGCCTCGATCCCCTCAAGAACACTCTTACCCTCGCTGAGGGGATGTTTTCTGCGCGTTTGACTGTACCTTCTGAGCAGCGCATCCGTTGAGGCCTCGAGAAAGATAATCTCAAAGAGGTACCCCTCGTTGCTGAGATCTTGAAAGATTTCAGGGTACCGTTGGAGGAACTCCCTTTCCCTCAGATCCATTACCAGGGCGAGCCTGGTCAGCTCTGTACTGGCTGTGGATTTGAGCTTCAGGAACCCCGGCAGCATGATCACCGGCAGGTTGTCGATGCAGAAGAAACCCGCATCCTCAAGGGCGTTTATCGCGGTAGTCTTTCCCGATCCTGAAAGACCGGTAATGATGGTGATTTTGATATGTTTCACCCTCAAGGATTCCCCTATTATGGAGTTGAAACGAGTATCTCCCGGTAAACGCCGCTGCCTATGATCTCCTCCTCCTTGATGATGCCCTCCCTGATAAGCAGAGGAGGATCACTGGTAACGTCAAGAAGGGTGGAGGGATGAGTTCCTTCCGTGGCTCCTCCGTCGAGGATTAGATCGACCTTCTCACCGAGACATTCTACCACCTGATCTGCCCTTGTGCAAGGAGGCTGTCCAGAGATATTAGCGCTTGTTCCGGTTACGGGTACGTTGAGCGCGAGGGTGAGCGCGTGGGCCAGGGGGTGACTGGATATCCTGATACCTATCTTCCCTGTGCCTCCAGTGATCACCGTGGGTAAGCCTTGAGAGGATTGCAATACCATGGTGAGGCCGCCGGGCCAGAATCTTCTGCCAAGCTCTTCGGCCTCCGGCGGAATAGGAGAGGCGTATTTGGAGAGCTCGTTGATGGAGGAAATCAATATGAGGATGGGAAGATGGGGATCCCTTTTTTTAACCCGAAAGAGCTTCTCGATTGCGGAGGAGTTGGTGGCATCTACACCAAGACCATAAAAGGATTCGGTGGGAAATGCCACTATGCCCCCTTTTTCTATGATCGAAACGGCCCTCTCAAGGCCCTTTTGAGGGGACTCGGCTTCGTCAATTACGATTACTTCGCTCATCCCTTGTCGAACCCTTTCGCCCTTGCTTTCAGGCCTTCCCTGTGCTCATCCAGCTTTTTGGCAATGTCAGGGTATTTGAGTGACAGTATCTGGGCGGCAAATACAGCGGCATTCACCGCGCCGCCCCTGCCGATCGCCATGGTGGCTACAGGAACGCCCGGAGGCATCTGTACCGTTGATAGCAGCGCATCCATTCCACTGAGGGGTGAGGAATCGATGGGTACCCCGATGATCGGAAGCGTGGTGTAGGATGCGAGCACTCCCGCGAGGTGGGCTGCCCACCCCGCCCCTGCAATAATGACCTCTATTCCCCTTTCCCGCGCGCTGATCGCGTAATCCCTGGTTGCCTCAGGGGACCTGTGAGCAGACGATACGGTTACCTCAAAGGGGATCAACAACTCCCTCAGGGCGTTCACACATTCATCCATCACCTCCTTGTCGGAGGTGCTTCCCATCACTACTCCAACCAATGGTCTATTTTCCATAACGATAGTCCTTATTTGGCGTTATCCCTTGCTAGGGTATCGTACAACACTTCTTTTTCTCAATGGATTCTGCAGCATGCAAGTATTTTTCTATTACACTAATTGGGTGGCTGATCGCAAGATCCTTATCGCATCGTTCATTTTTGTTGTCATGCCATTGTCCTGCTGATATTATGCCCTTCGCGAAACGATAAGGGTGAAATAATGCCTATCTATGAGTTCTACTGCGAGAGATGCAATACTGTCTTTAATTTTTACTCGAAATCGATCAATACCACGAAGCAGCCCACCTGCCCTCGGTGCCGGAAGGAAACCCTTACGCGTTTTCTCTCGACCTTTTCGGTTCTGCGGGAGGGCTCTAAGGGTGAGAGCGAAGAGCCCCTGCCCTTTGATGAGGAGAAGATGGAAAAGGCGATTGGTGCACTCGCCAGGGAGGCCGATACCATAGATGAGGATGATCCAAGGCAGGCGGCCAACGTAATGCGCAGGCTCTCCGAGATGGCGGGCCTACCCCTTGGAAAAGGCATGAAAGAGGCAATAGAGAGGATGGAGGCCGGAGAAGATCCGGACAAAATCGAGGAAGAAATGAGGGACATATTGGAGGAGGATCCGTTTACATTGCCCGAGAAGAGAATGCAAAAGGGGAGATCAGGAATTCCCTCTAGGGATGAAACCCTTTATGAATTGGAGGATTACTAGACGTCTTGATCGCTCAAGGTCTTACCATTTATATCCAGCCTGCCCTGGCGCGACAACACGGGAACATTATCAGGCTTTGTGAAGATTACGGTATTCACAGATATAAATCCACTTTTTTAAATCCAGGTCTGGGCCAGGGTTATTGTTATTGATTTAGGATGATATTCGAACAGGTCATAGGCACAAGGCACAGAGTAAACATTCTAATAATTTGCCTTAAGCCCTATGCCCTAAGCCAGATGAATAAAGCAATTTGGGTCGTGTTTTGATCTGCGCGTTACTTGTCATTCGCCCCGCACTTTGGAGAAGCGTTCATCTTCCCAGTGGACAGAAGTGGTTGAGGCACAGAAGCGTTGCCGCCCCGCTAATAGTTATGCCGTAGAATAGTACGGGTACCCCTCCAATGAATCGGTCGATGGTGTCGTTCACCAGCGTGGTGCCGGTGGCAAGGAGTAGATCCGCCCACTTCGTGATCTCTTTATAGGCAGCCGCATCCTCCACCCTTATTCCTGATTTCACCTTGCCGATGGTTTCGGGATCCATATCGCAAACCCTTACCTCAAAGTGGCGGGGTAACTCCTCAAGCATACGTGGTTGATTTCCTATCATGCCCACTCTCTGAGGTGAGAACGGCTTGAGGACATCCTTGAGAAGGGAGGCGCACCTTTCAGGATCATGGTCCTTGCAGTGACAACTTTTGTGGATAATCCCGATCTTTCTCAACACCGCGTTTGCCGTGGCTATCAGAAGGGCTCTGTGAAAGTCCGAATTCATGGGGAGGTTCATCACCACGGAGAGGCTCCCCGAGAAGTTACCCGTATAAGTGGAGTAGGCCTGACCTCTCGCGTTTTGGAAGGCTGCCTCCATCATCCGCTCTTTTCCCTTAAGCAGGGGATAGTCGTGGTGCACGGGCTTACCGATGGCCTCTTGGGGCGTGAGCGGCCGCGCGATGACGGATACCGCTTCATCTTCAAGGGAATGCCTTGAGGTGAGCACCTTCATCTTATCTATGAAACTATCGAGAAGCCCACTCATTACGCGCCCTTTCCAAAGGGACAGATCGGGTACCTGCATTTTTTGCACACAAGGCATAGCCCTCCATGCCCCAGACTCACGATGTCCTCCCGTGCAATTACATCGCCGGACATGGCCCTGGGCAGGAAGATATCGAGCACCGTGGCCTTGTAATAGAAGACTGCCGCGGGCACGCCGAGAATGGCTATTTCCCCCATGTAGGCAACGGCAAACATGGACCCCGGGAGAATCGGTGAACCGTATGATACTAAGTTGGCACCTGAATCGATAATTCCATCAAGGGTCACGTCGTCGGGGTCAACGGAGAGGCCGCCGGTGACGATAATAATCTCACAGCCGTGCCGGGCCATTTCGCGAATTGCCGCGGATATCGCCTCTTTCTTGTCGGGGCAGACCCGGTGGGAGATGATGGTTCCCCCGAGGGAGGTAACCTTAGGCGAGAGAATCTCCAGAGAGCAGTCTTTCACCCTGCCCGAGAAGACCTCCTCCCCTGTGACCACTACGCCCACGTTTGCCTTTGTGAAGGGGAGAAGGCTCAGGAGAGGGCCCTTGTCCCTGATTTCCTCTACGATAGGCCAGAACTCGGATTCCTCAACGGCAACCGGGATTATCCTGGTGGCAGCAACCGCTGTTCCCTCGAAGCACACCGTGTTCTGATGAATAGTGGAGCAGATGACGCTTCCCGACCGATTAATAAAGGTGAGCAGATCGAGGTTGATCTTGATAAGCCCCTTTATCGCGGCCTTTAAGGTAAACTTGCCCTCGCTCGGTCCCTCGAGGTGAAAGTGCTGCCCTTGAAAGGCCTTGGCCAACACCTCGGCCGCATCGTCCTCATGGATGTAGCCCTTATCGGGATCAAGAACATAGACGTGGTTCTTGCCCATATCCCTCAACAGGGCAAGATCATCCTTCGTCACTATGTGACCCCTCTTAAAGGCGGGACCTTTTGATTTGCCGGGGATTATCCTCGTGATGTCATGAGCCAGCGGTTTTCCGACGGCCTCCTCAATTGAAAGCTTGATCATAATTCAATACCTGATGTAACTATTCCGGTAGATAGGTTGTAGGCTGAAGACTGTTAGGAAGTGATGGGGAGAGAGCATTTTGAAACCATGTTTGGTGAAAGAAGCTTCTGCTTCTTCAACAAAATGCGGTTATAGTGCTCTTTTGCCCACTTTAAGCCTTCAGTCTAAACAGCTTCAGGTTGACTACGTGAGTAGTCACTACCTGCTTAGACCTCTATTCGTGACCAATATACATGCATTAATCCGAATGTCATTCTGTGTTGGTTGCGGTAATAATTCAACCAAGCCTTGCCAACCTTTCCAGATCGCGAGGGGTATCAACATCCCATGTAACGGAATCATCGTGCCAGGGAACCCTTGTTACCCTTTCCGGGTAATTCCTGATAAGAACTCTCAGGCCTACATCTCCCTCGATGCTGGCGATATCCTCTTTGAAAAGAGCCATATCAAAGATTACCGGATGCCCGGGAGTTTCGTTGAAAAAGGGGACGAGAATCCCGATTCTCTCCTCGAAATACTTATGTATGAAAAAGTCGATCGTCTCCGCAGTGAGAAGGGGTAGATCTGAAAGGGAAATCAGGACCCCATTTCCCCTCTCTTCATCCCTGAGGCAGGTGAGCCCTTTGTGGATGGAGGAGGACATCCCCTTTTGGAAGTCCTCATTGATGACAAGTCGTCCTCCACCCCATTGGCTGGAGAAGGAATGCCACCCGTTGGCCCTCTTTCCGATGCTCAATTTCGAGGTCGAAAATACGGCGCCATCCCCGATGATACTCCCGAGGCTTGGGGAAGCGACCAGTATAAGCGGGAAGATAGAGCTGAGCAGATGGACCCTGAGCGCCCTCTCTAAGAGACTCTCACCAGATGGAAGCTGCGCGAGCAGCTTCTCGGAGCCAAAACGCTCGGAGCTCCCTGCTGCCAATAGCACTCCGGGAATGGATGCCATACGCTTCCCCTTACCGTTATCAGAGCGCATCGATAAACTCGCCCAATCCCTATCTGAGAAACCTCAAATCAAGGATATCCTCCGGCTTGAACGAATACCTGATATAGCCAAGGTGGTGGATATAATCTATCATTTCCTGAATTGCCAGTGGGTCGAGGGAGGTTGTGTATTCCAATCTGGCCATGGATCGCTTCAACATCCCGGGGGTGATATCAAGGCTCGTGGCTATCTGGGCGGCCTTGGCGGGAAAGATGTTCTCTTCCGCAATGGACAAATGCCGGGCCACTATGCGTGCAGCCTCATCTCGATGGCGGTGGAGGTAATCGGTTGCTCTCTGGGTCACCTTTACCAATCCCCTGACCACCACTGAATCTCCTCGAATCAGCTCTTCCTTGACCACCAGGACGCTTCCCTGCATCTCGGGCCAGACATCTTGACTGGTGAGCAGCATTCTGAAGCCCATATCCTCTGCCATGGTAGCCCATTGCTCGGGGAGAAAGGCCGCATCGAGCCTTCCCGTCTTCACGGCCCAGCATTGTTTTGCTGGGTTCATTCGTTGGACTTTATGGGATAGCTTCGCTTCATCAAGGCCATGGCTATCAATAACCCTGTGGAAAAATACATCAACGGCGCCTCCTTCCCTCACACACCCTATGCGAATCCCGGGTTTCTCGAGGTCTTTCAGGGTCTTTACCTTTTTGGGATTTACGGACAGCCCGTAGCCGTACTTGTGGGTACCTGCTACGATCCTTATCGGCACCTTGCCATTCGCATATGCATTTATCGCGGGTACCAGGCAGATATAAGCGACCTGGATGTCTCCTCTGGCAAGGGCAGAGGCCAGGGCCATGCCCGTTATATAGCTTTGATAGGCCGATATGCGGAGTTTTTCCTGCTCGAACCAACCTTTTTCTTGGGCTATATAGGCGCAGGCGGCGTGATCCATAAACTCCACTGCCATGCCGATTGCCCTTCCCTCTTTGGCGAGAGCTTTCTCCTCCGCCTCCAAATGAAAGGGCAAGAATAACGTGATGATAACTACTATACGCGGAATCGTTAAAATCCGTATGAATTTTTTCATGGGCTCCTATACCTTCCAGGTCTTGACCTTGTGTCCTTCTTGTCTTTTGATTGCAATGAGCTCTGCCACGATGCTCAATGCGATCTCTTCAGGTGTTTCGGCACCGATATCGAGCCCTATGGGGGAATGGACGCCTTCGAGTACATCCTTGGAGATTCCCTTAGATTGTAGATGTGCGAGGATAACCTCGTTCTTCTTCTTGCTGCCGATCATGCCTATGTAGCGTGCCCCGGTTGTTATTGCCCATTCGAGCACCTTTTCATCGAATTGGTGGCCTCTTGTCACTATGGCTATGTAGGAGGAGTCGTTGATCCTTAACCTTGAAAGTGCCGAGGAGAAATCCTCGGCGAGTATCTCGTCCGCCTCGGGAAATCTCTTGGAATTGGCGAACTCATCCCTGTCGTCGATGACAACAACCCTGAATCCAACCATCTTGGCCATCTTGGAGATGGAAAGGGAGATGTGGCCCGCGCCGAAGATGTAGAGGGTGAGTTGTGGAAGTATGGGTTCGATAAAGATATCCATCTCTCCGCCGCAGAGCATCTGATCCGCCTCTACTTCCTCGCCCGTCAGATCGAAATGCAGCATCTTGGCCTTGCCTTCCCTCTGAACGCTCATCGCCTCTCGGTAGATCGCTGCCTCCAGGGCTCCTCCTCCTATGGATCCAATGATGTTGCCATCACTCTTAATCAGCATTTTTGCTCCCACTTCCCTGGGGGTAGAGCCCTTCGCCTGCACGACGGTAGCAAGTGCAGCGCTGTCTCCCTCAGAGCTTATCTTCGTGATTTCTTGGAATATTTCTTCCATGAGCTACTCCTTGAAAACAACCTCTCTCACCGGGGGCTTCAATTGAGCCTGCCCCAGGACAACTCGATCGATCTGAGGGTGATGCGCCTCAAGGATCTTGATGGCTACCTCTCTCGCCCCGGATAAGTCAGTGTGTAAATCAACTTTGTTAATGAAGGGGACCACTCTCGCCCGACCTGGGCTGCCCCTTATGATGCCTGAAGGGTGGACAATCAGGTTCGCTATCACTTCTGCCGAGACGGCATCCCCCGGTGAGATGCCCGTCAGGTGGGCTGCGATCTCGGATCTGAACACGTGCTCCTCAGTGAGTGCTTGGCCCAGGGCCTCGATACCGATCACTGGTATTACCAAGGAGGTGCTCGGAGGGATTACCGGTTCATAGGCGGGATTTGGGGCCTTAAGGGGTCTGTGAGCCGCACCGTCCGCCTCGACAATGATGTAAAGCACTGGGTCAAGAGCGATCAATCTGCGGATAAGCTTAGGCTCGATCCCCAAGAGCTTGCCGGTAGCCTCTGATTTTCCGGAGGCCAGATTGATATGACCGATATCGGTACCATTTTTTAGGATGAAATCGATTATCTCGCCTCTATCACTCGAGATGAACACGTGAGGGACATCGATTGAGGAGGGAGGAAATATCTTTGTGGTGGTAGTGGTGATAACCACTCCCTTGCGGTTCATCAGTTCCCTTGAAAGGGCAAACAGGAGGGTGGTTTTGCCCCCCGCGCCCACCAGACTGATTACCTCCTTAGGGCCGATGTTAAGGGACTCCTTAAGGGTATAAATTGTTTGCAGAGACATTGCCTATTCCTTAGAAGCGCTAATAACTGCGGTCATATGTTTAGATAGGATAATATCCCCTCCAGCACGCCACCCCCGATTGCCCTTACCTTATCGGACATGGAGTAGCAGAATTCCCTGATTCCTCTCGGGTCAACATCCCCTGTCTTCATTCCCTCGTATACCTCGGAGCCATCCCTCAGCAGCCCCCTGATTACGCCCTTCACTTGCGCCTTGATAGGGGCATCATCAACAAGGGCTACTATATCCCCGGCATCAACGTGGTCGCCGATTCCCTTCAAGGATTTCAGCCTCCCGGCCTTGCTCGCCCTGAGTACTCTTTCAACGGAAAAGCCGGCAATCTCGCCGGGAACACCGGTATTTCCCTCCGCTTCTCCCTCAGGGATAACCCTCCCCAGGTTATGGCCTCGGTTCGTCTCAACTACGAGATGCACATCCCTGCCGGCGCGAAAACCAGGTCCCAACCCGATAACCAGTGGGGCATCGGTTATCCTCGTTCCCACATTCCTCTTTGCCAATATGGCATCAACCAAAACGGATGGTTTTACGAAGTCCTTCACCGTAGCCTCGGCGTCAACCATAATGGGCACCATGCTGGCATTCCAGAGCTCTGGGATTTGATGGAATGAGTCTATGAGTTTCGCCGTCACGCCCTCTACGGTTTTTTCCCCTTCAAAAACCGCTTCACTAAAAGAAACTCCCCTTCTCACTGCCGTGGGGCGAGCTACTTCGGTCATGCACACCTTGAAATGGCACTTTGCTAATCGGTGTGCAACACCGCTGGCCATCTCACCCCCGCCTCTGATGAGAACAACTATGTGCTCCCCCGCCATTTCTCTATCCTTGTCTCGATCCTTCACGAAGAAAAATGGGACTTGCATTCTCTTGAGCCGCAGCCTGCACCGGGGATATGGATATCCCTTCACGATTTGAATAGTAACAAAGTTAAAGATTGGGGTCAAATGCGGGTTTAGCATGCCCGTGTGTATCTATCCACTGATCGATTTCTTTTCGCCTGCTCAGGAGCAAATGCAGGCAAGCACAGGGCCTTTCTTTTTCACTTCTCTTCTCTGAATGCCTGAGGTAATGATCATTTAATCGTGGATTGAGCTCTCTATCTGTGATATTGATCACCTGCTGAGGGGTGTGAAATAATAATCACGAGATTGATTTCGATAGGAAAAGGTGCAACGCCGGGAAAGGGGTGCATGTATATGGAGAAGGTCGCAACATTCATAAGAGCAGTTCTTTGTGTAGTGCTTTTTTTCCTGGCTACCACCCAGCTCGTTTGTGCTGAGGTGGATTTGAGGATAATAAAGCACATAAACGTAAAGGAGAAGCCGTTAGATGTTGCTGCCTCCGCAGATGGAGAGTTTATATTCATTCTGGTACCGGGCGAGGTTCTCGTATACTCGATTCCCAATGACACTGTCATCGACCGAATCCAGATCAATAAGGCCTTCGATAGGCTGACGTACTCCGCAAAAAATAGTACGCTTATTCTCGGCAGCAGTGCGGGCAGGGCGCTCAGCATTATTCAGGTAGAGCGGGTGTACAATATCGTGCTTTCGGGTTTGCCCTTTAAGGGTCCCGCAGATGCCCCTGTGGCGATTGCCGTGTTTGAGGATTACCAGTGACCATTCTGTGCGCGGCTAGAGCCGCTGATCCGGCAGGTGCTGGATAGGTATCCAAGGGAGGTTAAATTCGTGGTCAAGAACTACCCTCTCGCCAGCCACAAATATGCGCGAAAGGCTGCAAGTGCTGTACTTGCCGCACACAGGCAGGGAAAGTTTTGGGAGTTCCATGATATGCTGTTTAAAAACTATAGGGTTCTGAATGATGAGAAAATTCAGGAGATCGCGCGAGGGCTCAATCTCGATATGGGCAAGCTTAACGAGGATATGGGGTCCCCTGCTATACAGATGCTCATTAAAAGGGATATACAAAACGGCAGGGAGGCGGGCATACGAGGAATACCGGCTTGCTTCATCAATGGCAAGAACCTGAAAGAGAGATCGCCCGATGGATTCCAGGAGATGATAGAGGCGGAGCTGAAGAAGAAAAGATAGGGGCTTGACAAACAAACGATCGCGGGTATTTTATGACACACAAGGGAACTCCTGAGAAGCTCGCATCGCCTATATATGCCTGGTGCTCTCAGGGAGGATTTGCTGATATTCAGTAATGAGGAGACGACGCCATGGATACTAAGAAGATCCTTAGGGGAAAGCGGGTGCTCATCGTAGACGATGAGCAGGACGTGCTGAATCTGTTGGTGGAGCTGCTCGATATGTGCAAGATTGACACCGCCTCCACCTTTGAGGAGGCAAAACAGTTGCTCGAGACCGAGCCCTACGATATCGCTGTCCTCGATATAATGGGGGTGAAGGGTTTCGAGCTGCTCGAGATCGCCACCGGCAAGGGCATCCCCGCCCTCATGCTCACCGCCCACGCCCTCACCAAGGAGGCCTTGAAGGAGTCGGCAGAGAGGGGCGCATCCTACTTCGCCCCAAAGGACGAGATCGCCAAGATCGATCTATTCGTCGCCGATGTGCTGGAGGCCACAGAGAAGAAGAAGAATCCTTGGGTCAATTGGTACGACCGGCTCTCCTCCTTCTACGACAAGAAGTTCACCGGTCCCCACTGGAGGGAGCAGGAGAAGGAGTTCTGGGATAAGAAGTTGAAGGAGCTTATAGGCGAGTAATTTCACCCTTGATCAGCGCACGAAGATCCTCTCGCTGGGCGGGAAGGACGATTCAACCGGACACTTGGGGGGAAAGGGAAGAGAGATATCGGGCTTGCCTTTAAAGATCCTTTCTGAGGTTAATTAAGCTGCTGCGGTCAAATCCGAGCGTTTTAAAAAAAGACAGGATATCGACTGAGTCCCAGGGGACAGAGGAAAATATATTCCTGATGCCCTTCTCCTTATAGACTTTGAATAGCTCACGAGCAAGGGTTTTTCCTATGCCTTTCGCCATGAAATCCGGATGGACGCCGAAGTTCGTAATCCAGGCGCTCTTCTCCAGACCAAAACCGCCGTATACAAAAGAACTGATTATAAAGCCTACCACTCTTTCATCGATCTCCGCCACGTAACTGATGTCTTCGTCTCTTTGGAGTTGCTGTTCAATTATTCGCCTGAAGTCGATTTTCGCCGCTGTATCGGTGATCGCTGACTGAATCTCGCTGATTTGATCAGCGTCTCCAAGCTCGATTTTTCGTATCAGTAACTTGTCGGCCATCCTCTCCATATATCTCTATGCAATAAGCCCTTAATCGACCCTGATGATCTTAACCCGGCAGCCGACCCAATTAGGCGGGAGGTAGATCCTGCCGCTATTACCGCTCATCTTCACAATCCTTTCAACCATCTCCTCGCCATAGACGATGAACTTGATCTTCTCCCTTCGCTTTTTTGGATCTGGGATTTCCCTCTTTTCGGATTTTCCAGGCATTATATGCGTCTCTCAGCTATGGATTAATTATTCATCCTTGGAGGGTTTATTGACGACTAGTTCGATCTCGGCCAAGAGCTACCCGATCACCTTTATCGGGTCCTTTGCCCGTTGGATCTCATGCACTCATTATCGACCAGGTTTTAACGATAATCAATTATTTTGTATCCTTTATTTCGGTTGCCGGTCAAAATCGCCACAAGTGAAGGGGTTTCTATTCGAAGCCCGCTGTGCTGATGAAGCAGCTACCCCCGCTACCATCACTATTGCTACTAGTGTCTCCACCTATGGCGGTTGTGATATTAAACGTAGTAGCGCTGGCCTCATTGGAAAAATCGGAGTTGCCCGCCGCGTTGTATGCGCGTACCCGATAGTAGTATATGGTTGCCTCATTCAGGCCGGTGTCGCTGTAAGTGGTCACATTTTCACCAACGGTGGCGATTTGGGAGTAGTCCTCGCCCGGTTCTTTCCTCTCTATATTAAAGCCCTGCTCTCCGTAAGAATTATCCGTCCATGAAAGATCTATCTGGCTTATTGATATAGTAGTAGTTGACAAGCTGCTCGGTGCAGCTGGAATAGTTGACGGGGTGGCTGTCAGTATAGCGGAATCTGCTTCTTTGAATAAGTCGATCTCAGGGAAATAGGCGGTAGCACGTATTGAAAAGTAATACTGAGTGTCATTAGTCAAACCGCTGATCAGCAAAGAGGTATCACTTAAAGCCTCTAGCTCGGTATCGAGTGTTTGTGTAGCACCATAGCGGACTTTGTATCCAGTGAGCGCACTTTCACCATTTGCATTCCAGGTGAGAAGGACTAAACCATCTCCAGGAAAGGCTCTCACGTTTGCGGGCGGAGCGAGATAGGTCACTGCCTGATAGGCATTTACCCTACCCCCTGTAAAAAGCTTTTCATCAAGCCAATCTTTTTTATCCACCGTGTTCAGGATCGCGTCCTTGATCTGGAGATGGGTGTAATTTGGGTTCTGGGCCTTCACCAGTGCGGCGACGCCAGACACGTGGGGTGCTGCCATGGAGCTTCCATCCAGATACTCATAGACATAGGCATTGATTTCGATCGGCTCCCGGGTTAACCGAAGGTTATCGATGTAAACCCCATCGCCGTTTATCGAAGAATCGGAAAAAAGGCCGAAGCCGAAATAAAAGCTGGGTAATACATCCGCCAGTGCGGTTAGGTTGAAGGAACAATCAATAAACCCCGCTGTTTTCCCGGTCTTGTAGTTCTCTAAATTGAAGATATACACATCCGGGGAGAACCATATGTCGCCATCATCGGATCCCATTAGAACCAAAAAGTCATATCCATCCTGAAGATCCGCTTTTAACTTAAAAGAAAGGGTATAACGATTATTCTTCACTGAATCAAAAGGCGTCCCATAGCCGGCAAAGGATTCGGTGTTTTCAAGGTATTTTCCATCAGGGCTGTCTTCGAGGCAGCCAGTTCCTCCGAGCCCATTAGATGTAAATCCCCATTCATTGTGAACCCCACCTGAGACCCATCCTGTGGTGGTAGAATTAAAATCCTCCTCATAGATAGGAGGCTCCAGGGTTATATACGAAAACTCTGGGATCGTGCTGTAGATGTTTACCCCCGGGGCTGCGACGTCCACGGAATTCGCGCCATAGTTAGAGAATTCCGCAAGGGCATCATCCTGATCCGTCGCCGCCACGGAGATGATATTGGGCAGGTCATAACTTGCGGGGTATTCCGGTGTCTCATCGTTATTATCGCCTTCGCCATCTTCTCCCCCATTTCCCGCTGCGGCCACGACAAGGACACCGTGCTCATCGGCGTACTCTATGGCATCATACTCGGTTTGTGAATAATCGGCACCGCCCCAGCTCGCATTGATGATATGGGCTCCGTTATCAACGGCGTAAATAATGGCCTCCGCTGCCTCGCCAATGGTTCCCACCACCCCGCCAATCCTGAGGGCCATGATCTTGGCTTGCCAGTTGACGCCTGTTATCCCAACTCCATTGTCTCCAAGCGCGGCAATAGTTCCGGCGATATGGGTTCCATGGCTGTTGTAGTCAACGGGGGCTCCATCATTATCCCAGAAATCCCAGCCATAGATATCATCCACGTACCCATTGCCGTCGTCATCCACCCCTTCAGTCCCGTTCAGTTCCAAGCTATTTACCCATATATTGGCATTCAGCTCCGGATGCTCCCTGGCAACGCCGCTGTCTAATACCGCAACAACAACACCTTCGGAGCCGGTGGTGATATCCCATGCCTCCGGGGCGTCGATATCCGCTCCTGATGTTCCGCTTACCCCGTTCACCTCCTGACCCTCATTGTGAAGCCCCCATAACTTCGGGAAATCGGTATCATCGGGAATTTTTGTCATAAACCTGATGATGTAGTTGGGCTCGGCATATACAACGTTCGGGTCTCCTTTATAATGGCTAATGGCGGTCTCTACGGAGATGTCAGGAGGGAGTTTAATGCGGCTCACCCCTAAGGGTTTCATTCCTCTGGTTTCCTTCACCCCCAGGGATGAGTGCAAGGCCTTCATCGCTGATCGGGGTGTATGTTTCTTGAATTTTACGAGCAGCTCCCCCGGTACGTATTTGCCAGTAATGAGTTTTTTGGCTGAGGCTTGCTTTTTTCCGCTAAAATCAAACGTGAGCTGGCCAGCTTTTAAGATGGGTGCATGAGCAAGGAGGATCATTATAGCCAATGCACCCAGGATAGTCAGCCTTTCTTTCATAGCCTTTTTCGAGCTTCCTCACTTAGATGTCACAATATAGCATGGCTCAGCATATTCTACTTACTCAACGGCGTGCAAACGTTTTATGGCCCCATAAAGGATTTTTACTGATTTAAGCAAATTTTATACCAGATGGTAGGGTGTCGAAAAGTCAAGGTAAGATCAAACAAGGAGTTTCGTTATCCCAGAACCTCCGCTCGCCGTTGATTCTATCAGGTTCCCTCATCCTGTTTTTGCTCCACTCTCGCCGTATCCAGAAAGGGTATGTACAAAATCAGACACAGCCCCGGAAGGGAAAGAAGAAAGGTAAGTCCAAAAAAGAGCCCGTAGCCGAGCCTCTGGGCGAGAAAGCCGCTCGCGACCCCTGCCAGCACCCCGCTCACGTTCATCAAGCCTGTGCCGATCGCAAAATGGGCTGCCTTGAATCGCTCCGTGCAGGTTCTCATCAAAAAGGTTATCAGAACAGCCGTTCCCAGACCGCCGGCAAACTGATCGAATGCGTGCACGCAGGCAACCAGAAAGAGATTAAAGGTGCCTATAAAGGTCACGGTATCAGCGCCTGTATTTAGTTCAACATATCGACTAAGTCCAAGGGCCAGGCCCATGTAGATGAGATTGGTGAAGTTTTGGGCCAGTAAAAACGGCCAAATCGTCCTCTTTAACGAGTACTTCGAGATAAGGAAGCCCCCGGCCATAGCCCCTATGATAGAGAAGGGAAGCCCTACCCCACCAGAGAGCCAGCCATAGTGGACCTTGATGCCGAGGTCAACCATAAATGGGGCCACCATCGATGAGAGCGCGGACTCGCCGGTCCTCATCAATATGATGAAGGCTATGGCAACCCCCATCTTTTCCCTGTCCATGTAGTCAAAAAAGGCCCTTGAGTAAAACGATTCCCTATCCCGGAAAACCAGCCCCTTTATCCGGTTCCTGCCTAGCGCCAGACCGATTAGAAGTAAAAGAAGCCCAAATGCAACCCATCCCGCGAAGCTTATGGTTTTGAGAAAGGGGAATGCCGTGAATAACCTGGCGGTCAATCCACCCCAGATGAGCGATTTCACCCCCCATATGACGAGAGCGAACCCAGCGGCTCCCGCGATTACCTTAACCCTGAATACCCTTTTGAACAAATTGCCAAGACCTAAGATTTCCTTCTCGACGCGGGGTAGAAACAGGAGGTGATAGGCAAAGAGCAGCCCGAGAAAGAGCCCGGCTGCCGAGTAAGCGGCAAGCCAGCTCACGGTGGTTCCAACCGTAACAATGATGCCCGTTCCAGCCATCATCGCGAGCCGGTAGGCCATCACCCGGTAACCCACGAATTTGGCCTGGCCGTCCTTATCAAGCGCCTCCATGTAGTAACCGTCAATGGCAATATCATGGGTTGCCGAAAAGAAGGCGCCGAAAAAAAGTAGTACCGCGATAAGTTTCACCCCGGAGGGAAGCGGGGTCATAAAGGCAACCGCGAGAAAGAGCAGGATCAGGAGGAATTGCACAATAAGCATCCATTTCCTTTTAGTGCCAAATTGGTCAACAGGGGGCCCCCACAGGAATTTAATAACCCATGGGATGCCGAATAACGAGGTAAGCCCTATTGCCTCAAGGCTCACCCTCATGTCACGGAAGAAGACCGATGATACCATCCGTATCAGGGTGTAAGGGAGGCCCTCGGCAAAATACGTGGTAAATGCCCAGATATGGGGACGTTTAAGGAGGGAACGTGTTTCCATTGCCTTATCTATAGCTCACTCATGTACACTCGGCGCACATGTCAGCAAGGTTCTGTTTATATGAAATCCTCCGTCTGGTCAATAGGCACTCTCTTTAAATGACTTGGCATGGCGTTTAAAATGTATTATTACAACCCCAAGAAGACCCTCACCTAAATAGGAGATGTGGGATGAATAAGACGGGAATCGTCAGGGATGAGAGCTACCTCGACCACAGACCGGGGGCCTTTCATCCCGAGAGCCACCAACGTCTGGAGACCGTCTACGAGATGCTTGAAGACCCGGACATGAAGGATAACTACACAGAGGTCCCGGTGAGAGAGGCTACCGAGGAGGAGCTGCTCTCCATACACGCAAAGGAGTATATCGATATGGTCGCAGCTACGGCGGGCAAACCCTATGGATACCTGGATGCGGATACCCAGACCTCAGCAGGATCATATCTGGCGGCCCTGCGTGCCGCAGGAGGCCTTTGTAATGCCATCGAGATGGTACACAACGGCGAGCTTGACAATGCCTTCGCCCTGGTCAGACCCCCGGGCCACCATGCTGAGAGGAACAGGGGCATGGGGTTTTGCCTGTTTAACAATGTGGCAATAGGGGCCAGGTATGCCCAGAAACAATTGGGATTAGAGAGAATTCTGATCTCTGATTGGGATCTTCACCATGGCAACAGCACCCAGCATTGCTTTGAGGATGATCCCTCCATCCTGTATTTTAGTACCCATCAATACCCTTACTATCCCGGCAGCGGCAGCTTTCAGGAGGTTGGAAGGGGAAGGGGGGAGGGATATACGGTAAACGTTCCCCTGTCCACGGGATACGGGGATGCGGAGTATGTGGCTATATACCATCAGATCCTCAAGCCCATAGCCTTGCAATTCAATCCCGATCTCGTGTTGGGCTCTGTTGGATTTGACATCTATATGCGCGATCCCCTCGGCGGCATGTCGGTGAGCCCCGATGGGTTTGCGGGCCTGACGCGTATCCTCATGGACATAGCCCGCGAGGCCTGCGAGGGGAAGCTCGTGCTCACCCTGGAGGGCGGCTATAACCTGGAGGGTTTACGGGATTCGGTGAAGGCGGTGTTAAAGGAGTTGAGGGGAGAATCCACCATAGGGGATCGTGATTGGGCCGGCCAGGAGGATCAGCGGATACTCGCCCCTGTGCTGGAAAAGGCGAAGTCGATTCAGGGGAAGTACTGGGACCTTTAAAACTGGAAACTCAAAACTGGGCTTAAGATCCTAGCATTCAATCATCATAAATATCGAGTTTCGAGTTTCAAAGGTCTAGAGGTTTTCTCTCACATACTGAACGGCATTCCTGAAGATGGCGATTCCCTCTCCCTCTTCCCTCTCGATTGTCTTCCCTGCCCTGGCCAGTTGCTCCCTCTTCGCCACCCAGTCGGGGTGGTTTGTGTAGTGATTGTAGGCCTCGGGGTGGGGCATCAAGCCGAATATCCTGCCTGTGGAGTCGCAGATCCCGGCAATATCACAAAGGGAGCCATTTGGATTGAGGGGCCACCTTTCCTGAGCGAGGTTCCCCTGGGTGTCCACATACTGAAGGGCTACCTGGTGGTTCTCGAAGAGCTCGTCAATCACCTCTTTTTCGGCGAAGAATTTCCCCTCACCATGCCTGACGGGGAGCTCAAGGGTGGAGATGCCCCTTGTAAAGACACACGCCGTGTCCTCTTTCACCTTGAGCTTGATCCAGGCATTGATGAAATTGCCAGAGTCATTATAGGTGATTGCCACCCTCCTTGCGCGGTAGTCCCCGTCTATCCCAGGGAGAAGCCCGAGGTTTACCAGGGCCTGAAAACCATTGCAGATCCCAATGACGAGCTTTCCCTTCCCGATGAACTCCTCAATCTGCTCGCCGATATTGTATCGAAGCCTCGTGGCCATGATCACGCCGGCCCCGTGGTCATCCGCCCAACTGAAACCGCCTCCAAGCACCAGGATGTGATAGTCATCAAGGCGAAAACGGGCACCGCCCTTCGGGGCTCTGATGGCCTCATTAATGTGTAGCCTTTCGGAGTCAGCGCCCGCTATCTTCAGGGAGAAATCGGTCTCGTAATCACAGTTGAGACCATATCCGGTAAGCACAAGGGCCTTGACCGCCTTCATATGAGATCTCCAAAGGGTTCCTTCCAGGCGCTTCTTAAATCGCCCAGCTTTTCGCGGATGATGGTTTTTCCTTCTATACCTGAAACCGTAAGGGAATCATCGGCATTCACCCTCCCCACGCAGGCATAGTTCATCCCCGCCATCAAATGCTCAAAGGCATCCTTATTCTTTGGATCAATGGTCACGATACACCTGCCTGCGGACTCGGAGAAGAGCAATCTCGCGTTGGAAAGCCCTCCTCGAACCGGCACGGATCCGAGATCGATGTTCATACCCAGGTTTCCCCCCATTGCACAGAGCGCGAGATGGACGCCCAGTCCGCCGCGCCCAAGGGCATGGCACGAGGCGATGAGCCCCTCCTGTATTGCCCGGTAAAGGGCATGGTAGAGGGGGATCACCTTTTCCGTGCTAACCGTTGGCACATTGAGCCCTACCCATCCCATCATCTGATAGAGCTCGCCTGCACCCAGTTCATCCCGTGTCTCCCCAAGGAGATACACGAGGTCACCGGATACCTTCAGGTCCATAGTCACACATTTCCGAATGTCGTTCACCAGGGTTGTGGCGGTAAACTGAAGCGTGGGGAGGCCAGATATCTTCTGGCTCATTCCGAAAGCTCCCTTCACCTGGCCGTCGGTATACATGCTGTCCTTGCCGGATAGAAGTGGTATCTCAAAGGCAAGGGTGTAGTCGCGTAATGCCCAACAGGCTCGAACCAGTTGCGCGGCCTTGTATTTTCCATCGGGATTTTTGATTGGATCATAGATAATAGTCGGCCAGCAGAAGTTGTCCACTCCTCCAATGAGAGCCGGATCGCCGCCAACAGCGATAAGCCTTCTCACCGCCTCATCAATGGTTACCGCGGCCATATGGTAGGCATCGATGAGGGAGTAGAATGGGTTTATCGCCTGGGTGAGGGCGATTCCCCTGGAGGAGTCGAGAATCGGCCTTACCACCACCGCATCGCTTACCATATCCCGTTCTTTTCCCACCAGGGGCTTAATGATGCTGCCGCCCTGTACCTCATGATCATACTGCCTTTGGACCCAGTTCTTGGCGCTGATATTCGGCCTCCTCAACATCTCCTTGAGCAGGTTCCCGTGATCTTCGGGTTCATCCCACACGGGTTCGGTGAGCCCCCTCGAGGCCGGCGTGAGCCATTCAGCATCGAATTCCCATTGGGGAAACGACGACTTCAGGAGATCCATCTGCACATAGGCACAGGTCTTGCCATCAAAGGCGAGGTGAAGGCACCCTGTGTCGGTGTACCGGCCGATAACGGTGCTCTCAACGGCGTGTTTCTTTGAGAGCGCCATAAACCTCTCAACCTTTTCAGGCCTCACCGCTACGGTCATCCTCTCCTGGGATTCGCTCACCAAGATCTCCCATGGATCGAGCCCCTCGTATTTGAGGGGCACCTTTTCAAGCTCCACAAGGCATCCGTTCGACCACCTTGCGGACTCGCCTACAGATGAGGAAAGCCCTCCCCCGCCGTTATCCGTGATAAACTCGATGAGTTCCTCGTCCCGGGCCTCGAGCAGGAAGTCGTGCATCTTCTTCTGCGTATAGGGGTCTCCTATCTGGACGTGACCCGCAGGAGTTGTTTCGCTATACGTCTCGGATGCAGCGGTCACCCCATGGATGCCATCCTTTCCAACCCTTCCCCCGCACATGATAATCAAATCCCCCGGGTGTGTTGTCTTGAGATGAGAAGAGACTCCGCCTATTGTGGCTGGCATGATTCCCATGGCGGTGACAAATACCAGGCACTTACCCATGTAAGAGTGATCGAAGAGCACCTGCCCGTAAGGGGTGGGTATGCCGCTCTTATTTCCGCCGTCCCTCACGCCTTCGATCACCCCATCGAGGAGTCGCCTGGGGTGAAGGTGGGGTTTGAGCTCCCCTTTGTAGTCCCGCTGTCCCACGCAGAATCCATAGGTGCCCATGATAAGCTTGGATCCCCTTCCCGTGCCCAGGGGATCCCGGTAGATTCCCACTATCCCTGTAATGGCACCCCCATAGGCCTCCATGTTGGAGGGGCTGTTGTGGGTCTCTCCGGTAATGACGTAGTAGTGATCCTCGTCAAACCGCCCTACCCCAGCGTTATCCCAGAGCACGGAGATAACCCAGTCCTTCTTCTCCTTGATTCGGAGCGTGGGTTCCTCGATACAGGTCTTAAAGGGGTTGTCAACGGTCTCTTCCTGGCCGGTAGACCTGTCGAGGTACCTGAAAAGACCCCTGAACGTGTTATGATTGCAGTGATCGCTTCTCGCCTGGGATATATACTCCAACTCCACATCGGTGGGGAGATCGAGGTTAACCGCCCTTCTCTTTGCTCGTACATCTACATCCAAGAAATACTTGCGTATAACAGGGATATCGCTTGGGTGTAAGGCGAGGCTCCTCTCCATCGATAATCTCCGCAACACATCATCGCTCTCTATGGAGAATGTGCGTACCTGGGGTTGGTTTTGGAGAATGACCCGGGGGATGATGATGCCGATTCCCTCCTTATCGTCCCAATCATCTCTTTTCCGTACCCGCCATTGCTGGATAATATCGTTTGCCAGTATCTCCCTGGCTATGGTTTCTACGTCAGTTTTTTCTAGCGCTCCCCTTATCTCGTATATCTTCGATGTGTAGACCGATTCATTGGGGCCGAATTCGATCCCTAAGAGGTCTTCTATGGCCTCCACCGCGGTGCTGCCGGCAGGGTCCCTGACACCAGGCCTGGGGCCCACCCATATGATCCAATCGAAATTATCGGCCAGGGGATTGAAGGAGGATTCCTCGGTAACCGGATTGGTAAAGAGATCGATTCTAACCCTTTCCAGCTGTTCTCCCGTCAAGGGGGCGTCAATCACAAGCACCCTGATCACCCTGGTATCGGTCACGGTCAACCCAAAGTAGGCGGATGCCTTGCGGGCGATGGTGCGCCCCTCTGCATCGATCAAATCCGGCTTCAGCCGTATCTCAAGTCTGGCGGGCATGGCGTTGCGTTATTCGACTAAGAGCTTGGTCGAGCCCTTACTGTATGTGTTTTGAAGGAGAAGTCAACGATAATTTATGGGCCATGGTTGTTATTTCTCTCGCGAAAATATATCATTGCAAGTGCTGACATGAAAGGAGGTGAGTGGATGGAAATATACCTCATGCAGCATGGCCCGTCGCTTCCAAAGGAGCAGGATCCTGAGGAGGGGTTGAGCCCGGAAGGAGAAGAGAGGATTCACACAAGCGGAAGGGCCCTCAAGAAGATGGGGATGGGGTTCGATGCGATACTGGCGAGCACCAAGAAGAGATCTAAACAGACGGCCGCGATTATCGCAGAGGAGGTGGGCTTCTCGCCCAAAAAGATCATAGAAACGGAAAAGGTCAAGGCGATGAGCCCACCGGAAGAGACCGTGAAAGCCCTTGCTGAGATGTCGGGTTACACGAAAGTTCTGATCGCCGGACACCTTCCCTCCCTGGCCGAGGTTGCGTCATTTCTGTTGACCGATGGCTCCAAGGCGACGGTGGAGTTCGAAAGGGGTGGGTGTTGTAGGATTGACGTGGAGGATCTTCCCACTCACTCTGGGAGACTAAGGTGGTACGTAACGCCTGAGCAATTGCAATTGATCGCATCATAAGATAGGCATTGAGCTATAGCGACTCTTTGGCTGAGGAATGGAAATCCCTGGTGAGCGCGAGTGTAGTGACAACCCCGAGAAGCATTATGGCTCCCCCTATAATGAAACTTATGCTCAGCTGAAAGATGTCCATCATAGCTCCCGCGAGAATTGGGCCCAACAACATTCCCAGGCTATGGGCCATAGTCAGAAAGCCCATGACAGAGCCCATGGAATGGGTTCGGTGACCCAAGATCACCGTCATTGCCATTACAGAGGGCATGGCAATTCCACCGCCTATTCCGAACAGGATATTGGCGAAAAAGAGGCCGCTGACGGATTTTGCCGATATAAGCAGGAATATTGCGACGCCGCTCATGAAACCCCCTATGGCAATAAGCATTCTCTTTCTGAGCCTATCCGCCAGAATGCCCATTGGAGTTTGAAGCGAACCTGTGGTAAGTACCCCAAGCATAATAAGAATCCCAATCAGCGATCCCGATAGATGGAATTCCATGTCTGCAATGAGTGGCAGAAAGCCCCACACGATCCCAATACATGCCGTATATACCAGCCGAAAGACGAAAAGACCTGCCAGGATTTTATCTTTTACGAGACTCATATAGTGAAGAGGTGCTTCAGCACGTGTGCGCAAGCTTTCCTCTTTTGTCGGCGGGAGGAATGCGAGGCAAAGAAGAAAGCCCGTGAGATTAAACAAGCCCATGGTGAGGAACGAGATCTGAATGCCAAGGGTATCCTTTACTATGCCGCCGATGACCGGGCCCAAGCTCAATCCTCCATAAAGGGATACGTTAAAGAGCCCCATAATGAAACCTTCTCTTCTCTCCGGGGTAATATCGCCCACATAGGCCAGGGCTACGGGGAAGATCATGGCCGAGGCGATCCCCTGAAAGAAGCGTATAAGGATAAAGAGCCCTATCCTCGTGGTGAACATAAAGGCGAGGGAGACGAGGAAATAAGCGAGAAGCCCGAAGGTGATAAACGGCTTTCTGCCTTTTTTATCCGAGGCCCTGCCAAAGTAAGGGAGAAACACGGTTCTAGAAAGGGAGAAGGCACCGAAGATGAATCCGATAACAAGACCCGTTGTCCCAACTTCATGAGCGTAGACCGGCAGCAGGGGAACCACCAAGCCTACTCCTAAGGTAACGGAGAAAACCGCTAAAAAAAGTGTCGCGAATACCTTTACGTTCATTGTACTTTTCTAATCATCTATGGGAGAAAGCTCGCCCATAGATATAGGATGTCGAATCATTGTGCAAGTCCTTCCTCAAGGGTCGCTGTTAGCAGGAATATAACACATCGCCCAGGGCACTGTTTCTATGCCTTAGATAAGTGGGTAATCTCCAGCATGGATTGCTGAAAAGCGGGGACAGAAAACTGAAATTACCTCTTGGAAAGCCTTCAGTTTGTGCAGAAGCCGTTATTGAGAGGCTTGTTTCTCATCACCTTCTGTATTAAAAAATTGTGTAGAATGAAGAAATATACTTGAATTTTTCCTTCTCCAGTAATGCCCTTTCCCTATCAATGTTGCCGTATATCCTGATAAGCTTTAAACGAGGCCTTCTCTGGCCGGAGTTGATCTCAAGGGATCTTTGGTAGGCCGCTATCGCCCTGTCTATTTGGCCCTGATAAACCCGCATATCGCCTATCATCTCGTATTTGGAGGCAGCGGCAAATGAATTTTCAGGTATTTTATCGAGGTAATAGATCGTTTTGGTTATTTGGCCCTTTATAAAATATTTTCCTGCCAGGGCGAGATTTGCAAAGGCGGAAAATGGCCTGTTCATCCGAGAAGATTTCTCCCAATATTCTATGGCTTCTTCTTTCAGCCCTTTTGAATCAAGGATGATAGCATGGGTGTTGTAGTATGCGGTCATATCATTAGTGCCCCGAACAGGAAGGAATTCCACGATAAAGAAAGCGATGGCTATTGATGAATAGATGGCGGTATTTTTGAACTGCTTGTTTTTGATAAAGAAAGCCAGGTAATTGATCCCAATGACAGCAAAGGGTATTAGGATCACCAACAGCGGCAACCGGTATCGGGTAGTAGTGAAGAAGATTATAAGGGTCGAGGCATAAAGCAGAAAGGTTGAGCAAAGGGAAAGCAATTTTTCAGATTTAAGGCAGCTTACCGCCATTCCGGCCATGCCAAAGGGAAGAATCAACCATAGCCTCAAGAATGGAAATTTAAAAAAGCCTACAAAGTTGCTTATAAAGCCTATATGGTAATGGTCTCCCGCTTCGAACTGGTTGAAAAAGACCAAGGTCTTCTGAACTAGTTTCCAAATGAATGCAGCAGGTTGTTCTAAGGCCATTTTAAAAACTTCACGGCCCCAGTAAGATGAGGCCTCCTGGGGGGATAATTTTTTATGCGTTCTCCTGCTTGCCTCTATCGTAAACTGTACCCCCTGCTCGAAAGGCGATGATGAGGCAAATGGAACGGGCCGGTAGTATGGATCGGGGTTTTGGAGGTTATTCCCAATAAAGAGGTTGAATCCGGTTTGGGAGGTAGTCAGGGCGAAGTTGCCGGAAACCCTGTAATTCCTGACTGCAAAGGGGAATATGGATATGGATAGGCCAACGATAAATAGTATGAGTGCTGCAAAGAAAGACTTCTTGTAATCTCTCTCTCTGGGTATGCTTAAGAGAGTAATGAGCAGCATGAGGGGAGTGATAACCACAAAGTTCGGCCGGACATTGAGCATAAAACCAGCGGCTAAACCGAGGATAAATAATTTAATCATCGAGTATTTATTGAGGACTGCTATGAAAAGATAGATAACCAGGGCAAATAAAAAAACGGACAAAGAGGTCTTAAGGGGAACGATACTGTAAAAGATGAAAGGTTTATAAAGCGCGGCAATGAGGCAGGCAAAGAGGCCGGTCGTGCGATTGGCCATCTCCTTTCCGATAAGATATGCGAGATAACAGGCAAAGGCTCCGAGGATGATATTCAGGAATCTGATATAGAGGATATCAGGCGAGAATATTTTATATATGAGGGCCATAAGATATGCTGGAAGAGGGGCGAATTCGTAGATTGATGTTGATTGATAGGTTCTATCAGCTATTTTTGTAGCCCATGCATGGTAAACTCTTTCATCCCATAGGAGGAAGTCAAAATAGATACTGTTTTTAAGAGAAAATAGGGCAAAGGCCCTAAGGAGTAATGCGAGAGTAAGGATCCCGGATACCAATAAGAGAGAATATCTCTCAGGTAAGGATCCAAGTCTTTCGGAAAAATTATGCTTTTCAGGAGCCTGTTTCCCTGTTTTGGCCATTACTACTTAAAAAAAAGGATAATCGATTATGTATCTAACTCGGTAGCCTTATAATGAGGGATATGGATGTCTTTTTTTGCACCGAGCTAGGCATTCGCTATGAGCCTGCTTGTTCCCGATGATCCAGGCGGGCGTCCGTCCCCTATAGAGACATCCATATACGGAGAACTGGGATGTCCCTGAGGAGCAGATCGCCCGCCTCTATCTTTACCCTGTGGAATCCCTCGAAGGGGGTTCCGCCTCACGGCGGAAATTCCACAGGATGAACCTCTCGCGGGCACAACAGCATGGAACTCTTCGGTTGCAAAAAAAGACATCCATATCCCTTGTGGCAATCTAGTTATGGAGTTAAAGCCATAATCAATAAAGGATATCTCAACTTAACCCAAAGGGCGAGGATTCCATCGATCCATATGATCTTTCCCCCTCTTTTAATCATCCAGGATAGCCATTCCTTTACCCTGATTTGAATTGCGCCTCACAATCTTGAAGCCATGTTTGTCCTTGCAGTTACTAAGGATTCGCGGAGCGCTGTCAGTGGAGCTGTCATCCACGATGATAATTTCTTTATCGAAGGAATTTCTGTGACCTTTCTAATGATAGTAAGTAAGGTTTGTACCTCGTTATAGGAAGGGCTGATAACCGAAATCTTCGAGGCCAACGGCATTCGTTTAATTGTTATTGATTGGATATGGGGTGCGATTCATAAACATTAGGTACCGTATCCCATTTTTCATGAATTACCAACTTTTATTTTTGGACACTATGTGCCATTCGGGAGGTTTATGCATTAAGGAAGAATGGGTTGGCCAATGACCGGCCAAAATATGAGAAATAGATAAAACGAAGGATCAAGAGATGCCTAAAAAAGAGGCACAAGGTTCAATTTCATCTACTCTGTGCCCCTGATGATTGTATCTAATGGATGGCTTATGGCCTCAGCTACGATAGCCCTAAAATGGATATCGTAAAAGTCACTGAACCACTCCAGCCCTGGTTCCTGTAAAATCACTGGAAGGGTGGTGTTAGGCGAAGAAGTGTCAGGAGCAAGGGCGATGTCAGTGATCTCTGTGTCGGTATCAGCGGCAGGGGCCTCGTGTGTGGCGACTGGCTCAAGGCTGGCCACTACCTCTGGCGAGTCCATCAGGGAAAGCAGGCCTTCTGATTGTAACAGTTCTGGGGCCTCTGGCCTTTGTGCAGATGCGGGGTTACCTTGGAAACCCGAGCCTGTCTCAGGAAGAGTTCCCTCAGCTATCATGGCCAGCTCATCTTTCTCCTCTGCCTTTCTCTCGTGCTTCTCGAGTGGCTCGGTATCCCCTAGGTGTTTCTGGATCTCCAAATTGCTGAATGATCGTATTGCGGGCGGCTGATCCGCGCTCAGCACACGCATTGCCTGGCCCGCCTCGATTTCCCTTATCTCGAGGGGCCTGTTTTGACTATACCCGTATCCCAGGCCTTCCTTGAACACCAAACCGGTTACCCCGCCCTGATAGTAGACAAAAAAGTCGGTTCCCCTCACACCGGCAACAGCGGTTGGGGTATGGACCTCGTAGCGATTTCGCGAGGAGAATGACGACATCCTGAGGAACTTGCTTACTACGCTGTGGATCTTGCCCCTGAAGAGGCGAATTATCACTCTCCTACTACTTTTTCCTATCACGTATTCTGAAATCTCGACATTGCTCTTCTGGGCGAGCTGCATGATGGTGGCATCCGTGAAGGTAATCTCGGCCTTAGATCTGCTCTTGGTGTGGATAATATCGCCGACGTGTACCTCGTAACCGAGGCATGCAGGTCTTGTAATCTGCCCGGGTGAAATGATGTCAACCTTCCCCTCAACGTAGGTGATCCTCCCAACCTGATCAGCCCGCGCCGGGGCAGGGAGGAGAATCAGCAGGACCAAAAAACCCATGAATGATGCCATGATCTTCATTTTGATCCCTCCTCGTTATGGTTTGCGGTCCGTTTAGAATGAAAGGTTGTTCCTTTCCCCTCTTGAAAAGTTCGACATGATGATTACCCGCCTATTCCGGGTTCCATGGGTGAATCTGGTAATCCTTATCGAAACAGACAGCCATTCCTTCCGGTTCAGATCGCAGCACTTTCCCGGTTACTTTAATCAGGGCATGTTTCCATTCATCTTTCAGGGCCTTAAGCTTATCGAGCGGGAGAACTAAATCTATTTTGACCGGCGTACTCTCAGGGAGGGGTTTTGTGGTGTGGAAGTATGCGCCTCCTGCACAAACGTTTTCTGTCAGGAGTCGGATGAGTTCTTTCTCTCGCTTCTTGAACAGAGGTTCGATTTTTGCTGGAATGTGGAGATCGAATCTTTCTAGCTTTCTTCTCTCTTTCATGAGATGGAATAGTATTGGGAGATCGAGCTGATTTACAATACGTAGATAGTATGATTTTCCTACGTATATTTAGAATGGAATTATCCAAAAAAGTATTAGTAATGTTTCATCAGGGAGGCTTTTATAGGAGGCTATAAATTCTTGACAGCCCATAAGGATGCCTGGAGGCGGTTGGGCACATTGATCTTTTTAAAGATATTATAGATATGGGTCCTAACCGTGTTAGCGCTGATAAAGAGCTCATCGGCAATCTGCTCGTTTGTAGCCCCGGCAGCTGCCATGGACAGTATCTCTGTTTCCCGTGGTGTGAGTATACGAGCTTCTTTCTTCATAACGATATCCTTATCTTTGATGGCCAGGATGGTTTTTGACAGTATTCGCCTGGAAGCCCACAGTTGTCCATTAAAGATAACAGTAATGCCCTTGGGGAAAATGTGAAGGGGGTCATGCTCGTAAAAGAATCCTCGTACGCCTTTTTTTAATGTTTTTTCCTCTATTCCATGTCTGTGACTTATATTGAATAAGGCAATGTAGTGCTCCTTTAAAATGGTTTTTGCATTCGATTCAAGCTCGGATAGATAGTTCTCAAGTTTTTTTTCCAGACAATCAAGGAGGATCAAGGCGGGTTTGGATATTTTCCTTTTATCTCCGAGAGGAATACGGCGTGCATTTTTCCTGGCCGTACATGTTGCCCCGGTCTCCTGGTGTAAGAAAAATGCCATGAGCTCATTTTGTAAGCTCCTGGGACCAATGATATAGATTAGCCTATCAGGTAACTGCTTTCGGTCTTTAGGAGAATCGTTCGTGCTCATACCCGTATTGTAGGAATAAAAAAACTAAGAGTGCCGATTAGAATTTGAGCTCAACATCGAGGACATAGATAACTCTCTTATACTCATAGATGGGCAGATTGGAGTTGCTCTTTATTCTGCTCACCTGAGCCATAAATGACAGATTTTTTGATTGTTCCCAGATAAGCCCTGAAGAGCCTGTGAAGGTATCATCCTCTCGGTCCATGTTCAATCGCCTCCAGATTCTTTCCTTCTTTTTTGAGGGCCAAGCCTTTTAAAAAAGCTATCCTCGCGGGGTTGATCTTCTGCCTCTCGGCCAGCCCTATCCACCATTTTGCCTCTTGGAGGCTTCCCTGCTGGATCAGGATATCCGCAAGTTCAACCACCGCATCCTTGATGCGAGGGGTGAGTGTTATCGCATCCTTGAGATTTGCGATTGCCTCGGGGTAATCTATAACCTGTTTATAGGCCAGGCCTAGAAAGAAGGCAGCTACGGAGGATGTTGGATCCTCCTCGCGCGCCCTTTTCAGTAACTCGATGGCTTCCTCGAAGTTCTCCTGCATGTATTGGGGAATTCCCTGCTCGAGATAGTTGGATGTCTGACAGAGGGCATGCTCTTGGGAAAGAAGCGCAATATCGAATGTAAAAAAACAGCCTAGTAAAACTGCAACTCTATCCATGGGACTGCTCTAATATTACGAATAAAATTCATTATTTTATTACATAAATTGGAACATTAATCAATACAATATTTTGTAACCGCTTAAATAATTTACGTATTAAGATATTGAGAATTTTACAACTGGCTATAAAGAAAAAGAGCTTTTCTCTAATGCGCTTGTGATTATGTTCATATTGACATGAGACGATGGTTGTTGTTGAATAGTGCGGCACCGCTCTCTCGAGTGCAGTGAAGAGGTTCGGTAAGCTCCATGGACATGATTAACCCCGCGACCCCCCATATCTCGAAACCATTTTCAGTGTTCATCCCTGTCTATAATGAACAAGATATTCTTATCCCGAACACCGAGAGGTTGATCTCCCATCTTGACCGATATGGGGTTAACTATGAGATCATTATAGGAAGCAATGGCTCAAATGACCGCACCCCTGATCTAGGACAGATGCTGTCCGATGAGCATACCCGGATAAGGTTCTTCCATATCAAAGAAAAGGGAGTGGGAGATGCCTTTAAGCAGGGGATTCGGATGGCACGGTATGATGCGGTGGTGTCCCTGGACATGGATCTTTCCATCAACCTGGGCTTTATAGGTGAGGCCCTTGAATTTCTGGATGCCCATCATGACATAGTCATAGGCTCCAAGAAGGTGGGAGATGAAAGACGGTCGGTCTTCAGGAGGCTTGGAAGCGATCTCTTTATCCTGGCAGCCAGGGTCTTACTCGGCCTTCCCTTCGAGGACTACTCCATTGGCGCCAAGGCGTATAAGAGGGATTTGGTGCTCGAATATGGCCACAGGATTGACAAGGGGACCTCTTATGTGCTCAACATAGTGTACCTTGCATTCAGGAATAAAAGGAAGGTTATCGAGATACCTGTGAGGTGCGAGGATTACAGGGAGAGCAGGTTCAACATCATCTACGAGGGTCTCTACCGCTTCTATCACCTCTTCAGGCTCTGGTATGTGGAAAGGATTGCTTCTAGCCCTTCTTCACCCTTACCAGTGCAGTGATGATAACAGCTACGATGCTTAAAAGAATCGCAATAATAGCAATCGCTCCAGGCTTTGCATTAGAGGAGTTCGCGATCTCGATAAAACACCCCGCACTCCCTGACACCCTGGTTCCTCCATCGGATGAGGTGGAGTTGAAGCTCACGCTCAGTCCGGGAGGCGGCGGCGGCTGCTCGGTGCTCTCGGGAGTTGTGAAGGCCTCGCTCGCAGACCTCATCGAGGTGGCCGTAAAATGGCCTCCCTCGTTGTCCTTGGGAACGAGCATGACGATGTCGGCAGCTGCCTCTACTTTGATCCAGTAAGCCGTGCCGGGCTGAAGCGTGGCACCAGAGGCGCGCTGTTCGTAGCCGTTGTTCGCACCGGTCCCGGTATAGTCCCACACATACTGCTGGGTGAGGGTGTTGTTGGCGCTCGTGATCCAGTAGGAATTAGGCCCATCGCTCACCGCGATGTTGTCGAGCTCGATGCTTGTGGCGGGCCAGGGCAATGCCACCATGTTCCACCCCGGTGAAAGGGGCACCTCTGTGTAGTCGCCGTCTGGTGCAGGCTGACCGGAGAAGGTGATGGTATCAGTAGAGGTACTGATCACCCAGAACCCCCTGCCCGGATATACCTCAAGGTCTGCAAAGGAGGGATCATCCATCTCGATGTAGGAGGAGGTGTCCGGATCCCACGCGAACACCCGCCAGATCCCCTTGTCATAGATACCGAGGGCGCTCTCCATGCTCTCCCTTAACGATGAGCCGCTCGCCAGAGTTACCGGCACGGTGAACATCTGATAGTCGGTCGCCTCCCCTGTGCCCCCGGGGAGCGCGAACTCGTGGGCAATGTCTGTGATGAACTCGTAGGCCCCTATATCGTAACCTGAGCCCTTAGGCCTCGCGTAGCCGGCGTAGTCTACAGTGACCGGGTCAGTTGAATCAGTAGGGATGGCGTCAATGCAAGGAGAACCAGATTGCAGCTCGTAGCTCCCGTAGAGGGGATCCTGGGAGATGTTGCCATTGATACCAGTTTGATTTGAGGTATCACCTCCATACTGGCCGGTGGTGTTGCCGTACACGTCGTTGTATTCAATGGTAGGGCTGCCGCCAGTGTTGTTGATGCCGTAACCTTCGAAGTTGGTGATGGTGTTATATTTGACATCAGGTGTCGCCCCTTCTCCGTGACAATAGATGCCGTCTTCCGTGCCAGCGTCGATTGTATTATGGTAGATACCAGGGCTTGCCAATTCATCCATGGCGCTCATGGTGATGCCACTTGCACCGGAGTAGATGATGTTATTGGTGATTTGAGGGCTTGCCTCTTGGGTGTAGGCCCAGATGTCTATCCCAGACCACTGATTGCCGTAGATCTCATTTCTTTGTATGGCCGGGCTACAACTCTCTACCCCGATTCCATAATATTCATGGGTGTAAATCTGATTCCGTGCAACCGTCACCCCTGAGGCGCCCCTTACCCATACTCCAATAGAGTAATAACCGGTACCGTTCTCGTGTATTTGGTTGTCCTTGATAGTAGCATCGCTCGCCGTTGATTCAATCCAGAGGCCGGTACCGTTGTCGTGAACGTTGCAGTTTTTGACGGATGCGCCGGTTCCCTCGATGAGAAGGCCTGCTGTGGGGAAATTCGCGAGCTCGAGGTTGTAAATCCTCACGCTATCAGCATCCTGATCTATGCCGATACCGTATCCCCACATTGAGGCATCCGTTCCATCAAGCACCGGGCTGCTCCCGCTCTCACCGATAATGGTCACGTTATCCTGAGTGATGGTGAGGGAATCGTTCGCCTCGCCGTTTGCCACGTTGTAAGTGCCGAGAGCGAGGTTCACGCTGTAAGATCCGGCGGAGCCCCCGTTAATTCGATACAGTGCGTGATGGAGCGTCTTCCAGGGAGTATCGGAGGTCCCATTGCCGGTGAGGTCATTTCCCGATAAGATATTTATATAATAAGTGCCCGGACTATAGGAAGGGTAGTCAGCGTCATTGCTGGGATCGGTACTCAAGCCCACCTCTTCACCGTCATAGTAACCGTCGTTATCTGAGTCGGAGTCGTTGGGATCGGTGCCCTTTTGGTACTCCTGAAGATCTGTTAGGCCATCAGAGTCACTATCGGCAGTACCATCATGGCTGGTTAGATCACCGAAGTAGGTGATCTCCCAGGTATCAGGCATGCCATCGCCGTCAGAATCTAAAGCCACGAACGTGGCCGTAACGCTCTTGTTGGAGTCCATGGTGATGGTTTCAGGGTTGGTGGAGCCTGTCAGATCGCCGCTCCACCCGCTGAACGTCCAGCCCGAATCTGCTGCCGCTGTCAATGTTACCACTGTGCCTTGATCAAACGTGCTGCCGGATGGATTAAGCGTCACAGTTCCTTGACCGACAGTGGTCACTGTCAGGCCATACTGTGTGGGAGTTACCACGGACAATACATATTTCCATATCTCAGCACCCTCTGCGTTATTCCTCGTCCCCACATAAAGCCTGTTGTCATATACTGCCATGCCGTTTGCGAACTGGTTATTCTCAGGATCCCCAAAACCACTGGTGTTTACCTGGCTCCAGGTCGATCCATCATATTCCCATACCCCGGCGCCTGCGCTAGAGTTATACGTAGCCATATAAAGCTTGGCGTTATAATTGGCCATGCCTGCGGCAGCGGTGGTAGCCGAGCCCCAAGGGGGTGTTGCTGTGATATTGGTCCAGGTCGATCCATCATATTCCCATACCTCAGCCGCCCCACTGGAGTTTTCGGTTCCCACATAAAGCTTGCCGTTATACACGGCCATGCTCCTGGCAGCATAGTTAGCCGAGCCCCAAGGGGGTGTTGTCGTTATATTGGTCCAGGTGGACCCGTCATATTCCCATACTTGAGCGCCTGTGGAAGAGTTATATATTCCCACATAAAGCTTGCCGTTATACACGGCCATGCAATAGGCGCGATAATTGTATCCATCCCCGAAGCCAACGGTGTTCACTTGAGTCCAGGTTGTCCCACCATCATATCTCCAGACCCCAACCCCGGAAGCGTTGCCTACTCCGGCATAAAGCTTGTCGTTATACACGGCCATAGAATCGGCAGCGTAGTTAGATGAACTCCCAAATCCTTCGGAGTTTACCTGGTTCCAGCTTGACCCGTATTCCCATACCTCAGTGCCTGTGCTTGAGTATGTTCCCACATAAAGCTTGTCGTTATACACGGCCATGCTGTTGACGCCGGCATTATTTGCGTCCCAACTGGGCGTTACCTTAGTCCAGGCCGACCCGTATTCCCATACCTCAGCGCCCTCGAATATTCCCACATAAAGCTTGTCGTTATACACGGCCATCCGGTAGGCGGACTTACTATTTGCATCGAAGTCGCCCTCGTTTACCTGGGTCCAGAATGCGCCTATATACTCATCAGCCCCGATGTCGTAATATTTATATGTGCCTGCACCGGTATTAGTGGTATCGGGATCGTCGTATCTTTCGTCCCCTTCAAAGTCATCAGCAGGGGCACTGCTACTTGTACCTGCATCGATGCAAGCAGAACCCGCCTGGAGATGGTGATAGTTGTCACCCAGGGCAAAAAGAGGGTCGGCGTCGATATTGCCGCCACCATCGGTACCGAACGTAGTAACCCACCCCGTACCACTGCTGCCACAACCCTCGATGTCGCTATAGCTGAAGGTCGGTGGCGAGGTGCCGTAGTTATATATCTCTGGATAGCTTAATGCAGTGTCTCCCCAGAAGATGGAGTTGGTTACTGTCGTGGCGCAATAAGAATTGTACATCCCCCCGCCATAACCGTATAGCGTTGAATTTTCGGTGAAGGTGCAGTTCATCAGGGAAGGGGAGAGTGATTCCTCGTTATACATCCCACCGCCACCTCCGCTGTCTCCCGAGTTCCCGCTGAAGATACAGTTAGTTATTGTCGGGGACGAAGAAAGATTATACATCCCGCCACCGCTTAGTGCAGAATTATCTTTAAATGTGCAATTAGTCACCGTCGGCGAGGCGTTAACGTAGTTGCACATCCCACCGCCGCTTCCGCTCGCGGTATTATTTTTGAACATGCAATTAGTCACCGTCGGCGAGGCGGGGTACATGGAGCCGTAGTTGCACATTCCAGCACCGCAACAATTAGATGAGTTTCCGGTGAAGATGCAGTTTGCCACCGTGGGGGAGACGCCATCGTTTAACATGCCGCCACCTTTGTCATCTGGAGCCGAAGTTCCATTTGCATTTCCGCCGGTGATGGTAAAGCCGTCAATGGTGGCATCGTCAGCGCCCGTAACCACATGCAAGACGCTGTTTTGACCGTCAATGGTGGTGACATTGTTAGCCCAGTCCCGCTGATTCAGATCCGTCTCGGTCCCGGCAAACCCACCATAGAGGTCCACCCAAGATTTCAAGGTGATGCTCTCAGTATAGGTGCCTGCTTTGACCCAGATTTGCTTGCCGGTTGTGGCAGCACTGAGTGCAGCTGCGATTGTTGTGTAGGCATCACTCCACGAGAGACCATTATTTGCACCAGTGGCGTTCTTATCTACATATATCGGAGTGATGACCACTGCCTGGCAAATAGGTGATGAAATGAGAGTGAACAGGAAGGCTATAAAGATAAGAAATTTAATATGGCGTATTTGTGCTTTCATCCTAATCCCCTTACCCTAAGCGAAAAAAAGGCGTATTTGCATACTTATTGCTTACCCTGACGGCGGTTCTGGCGGACCCGGCAGTGTGGTCGTTGTCGTTGTTGTTGCTTCGGGCGTTGTGCTGGTCGTGGTCGTCGTGGTCGTTGTGCTGGTCGTGGTAGTAGTGGTCGTTGTGGTCGTCGTCGTGGTCGTCGTGGTAGAGGTTGTGGTGGTTGCTTCAGAGGTCGGAGTTTCTTCAGTCGTGGTCTCCTCTGTGGTCCCAAGTTCGGTTGTTACAGGGGCAGTTGGCACCTCCTCGAGCCCTTCCTGGAGCTCTTTGAGTTGATCCTCGGTCATGAGGATGGGCTTCGAGGGCGCCTCCCCTCCTATAATATCAGTCACAAGATCCTTGGTGAGCACGATATATTCCTCGGGTCTCAAAGCATTGGCCACCTCAATAACGTCTTCAAAACAGACTACCTTGGTGATGGTATCCGACTGGACCCACACCAGGAACAGGGTGCCCCGGACGCCCACAACTGCCGTTGGTGTTCCCACCTTGAAGCCCCTTTCCCTGAATCCGATTAGTTTCTTAGCGAAGACCCGAAGCTTTCCCATGGCCACTCTGAAAAATGCGCTCCTCTTTTTCTCCTTGGGGAGAAATGAGAAGTCATCCAGGGAGAGATCCGCATTTTTCCCCATGCTCAGGATACTGCCGTCTAGGAGCTCGATCCTCACGGCTGAATTATCGCCAGTCCTCACCCTGTCGTGCAGGTTCAAAGGAATGCCCACATACGCGGTAATGGGGCTGGGAACTTCCTCCCGGAATATCTGGGCTTCGCCCTTGAGCTTGGAGATATTTCCGACCAGCTGAGCGGCCTGGGCGGAAAGGGGCAGTACTATTGCCAAAAAGAGAATCCCGATTATGAAATATATTGCTCTTTTCATGGAACAATCCCTTTTCTCGCTTTGGGCATTTGAGCTCACCAAAAAACTAGCCTGGCTTCTCTTTGCCATAAGTTGAAATAATAATGTAGGTTACAAGAAAAAGACAATACGCATATAGTATGATTTTCCTCGTATTATAGTATTAAGACTTTAAACACCTTTTATCTTTTCTAGAACAGAGCCATGATCATAAGGCCGTATACGTTCTTTTTGAATTTATAGGGGTCTATGCCGTTGCTCGACACATTGGAGTCGCTGTGGGTATAGCTGTAAGAAAATGCGAGTTGAAAAATATCAGAGAGCGGCTTGGCAATAGAGAGTGCGAGGATATATTTCTTATCCTCACGTTCCCCGGTGAGTGTGTAAAATGGATTGCTGTGGAATGCGGTTTTCTCATAGGTCAGCGAGATGTCACCCCGGGTTTTCCACCAAGGAAGGGCCGATGCGATGCCCAGGAGGAGCTGATGGTATTTATACGAGTAGATGCTCTGATCGGCATCCTCTGAACCATACTTGTATCCCGCCCTTGGATAGATTTCCTTGTTTGAAAATTGATAATACTGAACGATTCCAATAGAAAATTGATCGGCATCGGAGGTGACGTGATCGAGGTAATCCATGTCCTGGTATGCAAAGGTGATTTCGCTCTTCAGGTTATGCGGTTCAACGATGGTGAGCGTGGGGCTGAGGGCGTGCATCTTGAGCTTCTTGTCCGAGTCGCTTCCGAAGGTTAAATAAAACCCCATATCCTGCCCGTTTTCCTTTCCCCCGGTACGATAGTAGCTGAATTCATAAGGGAGCCTGAAATAGAAGGGATGGCGGTTATAGTTGAGGTAGAGGTGGGGGATATGCCCGATGATATTGCTATCTACAAGATCCCTGTACCCGGTACAGTACAGGGAATATCCCGCTCCCAATTCAAGGTCCTTTCTGTTGAGCAGTTTGTATCCGCCCCTTATGATGAGGGTCTGGAAGAAATCGGCCTCATCCAGGGTCTCGCCCGTTGGCGAGACAATTGCGGCCTGCTCCAGGGCCTTCTGGAGTACATTGTCGTCATAGGACAAGGTAAATGAGCCCGAAAGATACCATGGCCTTCGCGCTTTCTTGGCCCCCCTCGCGTTCACGATCGCCTGCCGGGCATTCTGGGCAACGGAGGTGTCGGGATTCACCTCAATGGACTTGGCGAACATCTCCTCTGCCTTATCAAAGGCCTCGGCCTCAAAATACGCCGCACCGATGTTGTAGTAAATGAGCTGGAGCATCTTTGGCTCCAGATCCTTTGCCTTATTGAAATTCTGTATGGCGAGATCATACTTCTTGATTTTCTGAAAGGCATAGCCCTTCTCGAGGTAGACCCGGACGTCTTTTGGGGCAATCTCTTCCACAAGGGAGAGGGTATCGATGGCCTTCTGATACTGCTTTTGCTTTGAATAGACGGCTGCGATCTCGAAATATGCCTTCCGAAATGTAACGGGTTCTCTCTCCACGATCTTCCCGAACACCTCGAGTGCTTCCTCATACTTCCCCATCGCGCTGTAGGTGAGGCCGAGGTAGTATTGAAACTCGAGGTTTCCAGGCTCAAGCTCAATGGCCTTTTTAAGGGAATTTATGGCCTCCTGATAAGAACCGCTTTCATAGGCCTCAACCCCGTCCACGAAGTGATTCATGGCGTTTTGCTGGGCTGAGGCGGTAACTGGAAGGAGAAGAAATGAAAAAAGGATGAAGATAAAGGCAAGGTTTCTCATTTGTAGCTCCCGCTTGCTGGGCCATGGATTTTCAATAGATTTTTAAAAATACTATTGGAACAATTTACCTGTCAAGCAATAAAATCGCCGCGTATAAATATAGTACTATTCTAATGAACAAAACCAGTAAAAAGCCTGATCTGGCGGATCAAGGAACTCGGGCTTCTATGCTTGAGACGCGATAGTATATAGGGGAGCCTCATGTAGTACGATAGGTAGGATCTGCGAACCACGTTATCCAGGAAAAGGGGATCGTGATCCGCGCAGTGAGGGGGAAAGCTCATATCGCCGTTATGCCAATCCTTTGATGGCTGCACCTTAAAACTGATACCGGTACCCGGGTATGGTGTGGCCATATGAAAGGACGCGTAGGTTGGATTGAGCTCCTTGGCGAAGTTGAGCGTTTCTTCCATTTCCGAGGGCAGCTCCCCTGGAAAACCGAGCATGAAGAAACAGGCGGTTTCTATGCCCGCTTCCCTCGTGAGGCGGATTCCCCGCCGTATTTCCTCGGGATTGATCCTCTTGTTTGTGCCATCCAATACTCTTGGTGACCCGGATTCAACCCCGAAATGGATGAGCCTGCACCCTGCCCGTTTCATATGCTCCAGAAGCTCAGGATCCACCGCATCAGCCCTTGTCTGGCAGCACCAATAAAAGGGAAAGCTTCGGTTGATAAGCCCAGCGTATATCTCCATGGCATGTGACCTGTTGGCGGTGAACTCCAGATCTATGAAGTATCCGTAACATGGCCCGGCAATCGAAGTCGCCCTCTCGATTTCCGCCATGACATGTTCGGTGGGCTTCATGCGAACTCCTTTTGGGTACATTACCTTCAGACAGAAGCTACACTCATAGGGGCATCCCCTTGAGGCCTCAAACAGCAGAAAGGGCCTTCCCATCAGCTCATAGAAGTATCTGGAGGGATCGATCAGGTGAAATGAGGGAATGGGGAAATCCTTGAGGTTCGCAGGGCGTGGAGCGCTCGTGAAAAAGGGTTTGCCGTCTTTTCTGAATACCAGGCCGGGCACGGTACTCCAATCTTTCTGGGTTACCAGGGAGAGAAGTGTTTCCTCCGGCTCGCCTATTATCACTGCTCTGGCCTTGGTTTGGAGGAGCATTTCCCCGGGGAAGAGGGACCCGTGGGCGCCCATGATCAGCAGCTTTTCAGATGGAAGGGATCTTGCAAGTTCAACAAAATACCCAACCTCCAGATTCGGGCACTGCCATCTGTCCAAAGGGGAGGATGTGAGACCGATCCAATCGGATTCTCGGGCCAATCGAACTGCCTTTTCCCTCCATTTATGATCAACTCTGCCGTCCACAATGTGTACGTGAAGGCCCTCTTTTTCGAGAAGCGAAGCGCAAATCAAAAGGCTAAGCGGGGGCCAAGCCCGGTTGAAGCGTCGCCCCTTCTGACTGATTCTCCTACCCCAGCCGGGATTAATGAGCAGTATGTTTTTTAGGTTTGTTGAGTTCATTAGGTTTGTTGAGTTTTAAAGGTCTAATTCTTTTAACCTTTCCCTTGAATGCTCGGCCCAGGTATCTTCAGGAAAGTCTTCAATCACTTGGCGAAAAACACGAATGGCCTCTTCACGCCTTCCTAGTTTCAGATGACAAAGCCCTGTATGGTAGAGCACTTCCGGGAGTTTCCTGGTTTCCGGGTAGTCCCTAACCATCTCTTCAAAAGATTCCAGGGCTTTTGCCCAGTTTTGTTCCTTGAAATAAGTGATGGCGAGGTGGAACGCGGTCTGGTCAACAATGGGCGACAGGGGAAAGGAGGTCATCCCCTTTTTAAAGACAGTGCGTGCCTTCTCAAACTCTCCGCTATCGAAGTACTTCATCCCTTTATTGTAGATCTGGGTGGGGTCATGGTGGTGTACTACCAGGATGGCAGATATGAGAATGCCGATAATGGCCAGGCTGATACCCCACAGCAATTGCCTTTTTTGCCGTAACCCCATTAAGCACACAATCGGCGAGGCATGGCTTAGCCGTGAGCTCAGGACACGGACAACGGATAACAAAGAACGGATAACAGCCGTGTTGCGGAAAGGCCTAATCCCCGCAAGAATAATGAATATGCCGATTATGCTTAAGAGGGAGCCGAGGTAATTGGGAAGCGAAGGCCCAAAGTAGAGCCTTACCCTCTCACGTGTCGGGTAGATGAGCATGAAGGAGGGTGAGGCCAGATAGATTCGCTCCGCTCCGTCCACATGCCAGTTGGGATGATAGGAGATCCTCACGAGATGAGGGCGACCGATATAAGGGGTTTCAATGACGATCTCTTCCGGGCCGACTATCTCCTTGATGTCGGTATTCTGGGCAATCGGGTTTCTTGTGTTATGAAGATCTAAAATCCCGCTCTCAGGGAGCTTCTCATAAAAAATCGAGCTAAATAGCCTGGCATCATCGGGTTCGAGTGTCTCCTTAAAGGCGAGGTGGGTTGTGAGATCACCCCTTCTGAACCACTCAAAGGCAATTCTCCGCCAGTTGCTCGTAATCACAAGGGGAGGCTCATGATCGAGCAGGGAGACATACCTGTCCGAATTTCCCCGCAGACGATACACGGTATAGGGAGGGAAGTCCTGTTCGTGGATCACCTCCGGTTCGTTCTCTATTGCCTTCCTTACCGTGTTGGTGGCGGCGATAAAGTGGCTCACATTGAACATTTTCAAATGCTCGAGCCCCCTTTTGAAGTTCAACCTGGAGTAGTTATACCTTGAAAGGGGGCAGGAGGGCCTCGGGGAGGTTTCGGACTGGAGGTAGAAGACAAAGGGCGAGGTAATGCTTGACTGGATGTAGAGCCCCTCCAGGGTGGATCTTCCGGAGAAGAGCGGGAGGCTCTCGAAGGCCCTCACAGAGCCGGCGGCCCTGTGAAGAAGACCATGCTCATATGCCACGCGGGGGTCTCGACAGGAGCCCTTGAGATAGATATTCACAGCGTGGAATTGCGGCCAGAGGCCTTTTGTCTCGAACCCCGAGTAATCCCACTTTATCCATTGTGGGATGTAGGTTACGTGCAAATCAACCCACAGGACGACCAAGCACACCAAGAAGATCGGGATTAATTGACGGGCCTTCATCCACTGAGTCATTACTCCTATGCCAATAGCCCCCATAATGAGCAGAGTGAATTGAAGACAGGGCAAGAAGCGGATATCAACCAGATTTATCTCATATGCGATAAAGTAGAACGCAGCCGCCACGAGGATGGCGAACCACAGGTATGAAAAGGCCTTTCCCTGCTTAAGCCTTGCCTTGTTTCGCCTTAGCGCCGCTCCTATCACCAGGATGGTGCCTATCAGGGCGAATATGATCATGGGGAGGAGTATCACGGGGAAGACCTGGGAGATCCCATCGAGGGTCCAGACGAAATTATAGGCAGTGGTGTACGGCGTGAACCAGAGGAGCTGAATGAGCCAGAAGCCAAGGAGAAAAAAGGTGAGGGCGTTCACCTTCAGGTAGTACCCCAGGTTTTTTAAAAAGCCTTGAGTGGTGAAGAGAAAAAAGCTCGGAGCGAGCACGGCAAAGATGAGGGTATATCCGTGAGAAAGCCCTATACCCGTCAGGATAAGGGCATTGATAAGGATGAATCTGTTTTCGCGAATGCCCCGGTAAAAGGAGCCTATATAGAGGACGAGCAGTGCGAAACCAAGGCTATAGGCGAACTCCCCGGAGAGGGTGCTCGGGATGTTGCCTCCCCACATGGAATTAGACTCCATAAAGAGAAAGGGAAGTGTAAAAGCAGCGCCTATGAGCCGAACCGGTGGTTGTTGGTCCAGGAGTTTTAAGCACTCATAGGTACACAAGGGAAGGAGGAAGGTGCCGAGCACTGTTACCAATTTGAAGGCGATCTCAAGGGGCATAAAGAGCTGAAGCAGGGCTATGAGGAGAAAGGGGAGCGGAAAGTAAAACTGGAACAGGGGAAAACCCGCATAGTTGCCTTGCATCCAGCCCATGAGCTTGCCCCTGGGAAGAAGGGTGTTGATCAGATACTCCGCAGCTGAATAGTGGGAGGGGGTATCCCCTCCTGTGGCGATAGTCTTGAGCAAGAGGTAGGCAGGTGGAAAGTAGCTCAGGAGAAAGCCATAGATTAAAGCAAAGACGATGAGGTGGGCGGCGATATCAAGCGCCCTTTCTTTTAAACTGGCATAAGACAAGGATCACCCCCGTAACAATTGCAAGGCCAAGCCAAAAAGGCCTTGTGCGCCTAAACCAATTCTCTGCACTCACTATTCTCACAGCGCTATTGCCGACCTCGGTATAATGTGCATTTCCTGAATCGTACTCCAGATAACAGAAGACAGGGTATGCAGCACCCACGAGGGCGGAGAAATTTGAGATTTCAAAAAGGAGCAATGCCTCTGCCCCCGGCTCAACAACAAGCTCCCTCCGAGGCACTGGCGTGGAGAGCTCTTCGGGAAGAACAAGGGTTGCAGTCGTTGTCCTCGATCTGGACCCCTTGTTCTTTACCGAGAATCGAAGGAGCCCATTTCTTGAGATTGACAAGGCTTTACCCAGACACTCCAGCGCTGAGTTGGCGCTACTCCCTATGGAGAACGATGAGCACGACACAGCGGAGAAGGGGTGACGGTTGATGTCTTGAAAGGTGATACGCGTGATCAAGGGATAGGTGCCCGCCTTTGAAGGCGAAGGCATTTTCCGAAAAAAAACCGTCGCGGATTCACCTTCTCTGAGCAGATCCTTTCCCTTGTGGCTGCTGCTTTTCCCTGAAAGCACGAGGTGAACTTGCACATTGCAGGCGGGCTCATCACCTTTGTTTGTGGCGGTGACCTCAATCTCGGGTATGCCATCCGTCACCGTAACCGAGGTTCGAATTTCGATTTGAATAATCCCGGCGATAGCAGGAGCGGAGTGGAAGAGCATCAAGGCTGTAAAACACCATGACAAAATCGACTGTGCTGTGCGTTTGAGCGCCATACCTGTTGCTCCATATCTTCTTGCTGTGATATTCGGTGAGTGCTCACACACCTCCTCTTTTTATCACCTTCCTGCCGAATTTCTCTCTGATCTCATCCATGGCCCTATCGAGTTTTCTCTCTCGTTCTTCATTGGGGCCAAGGTGGAAGAGGCTCATCTGGGCATCCTCTGAATCTTTCAACAGATTCGAGACTTCTACACCGATGAGCCGAACCTTCTTTTTTAACGGCTGATCTGCCAGCAGCTGGAGGGCGTTATATAATATCATCTTCGAGCTATCGGTTGCACCGGCGATGGTCTGAGCTTTGGTTGCGGCAGTGAAATCGTTAAACTTGATCTTGATGGTAACAGTCTTTCCTTTAAGTCCATGGTTCCTCAATCTCCGGGCAACGGTTTCGGCATGCTGCTTTAGAGTATCCATCAGCAGGCAGAGATCGCCTGTATCGTATGGCAGGGTTTCCTCTGAACTGATCGATTTTATCTCTCTCGAGGGAAGGACAGCAGAGGAATCACGGCCATGGGAGAGCTCATGCAATCGAAGGCCGAGCTTTCCAAACCTCTTTACGAGTTGATCCCTGCTAAATGCTTTTATCTCTCCGGCTGTTTTGATCCCATAGCGCTTGAGGGCTTCCACCGTTCTCCTTCCAACACCGGGGATCTTTTCCACGGACAATTCGGAGAGGAATGTATCCACCTCATCGGCCTGGATGATTGTCAACCCATCAGGCTTATGCATGTCGGAGGCAATCTTTGCCAGGAACTTATTGGGTGCGATGCCTATTGAGCAGGTCAGGCGAGTCTCCATATAGATGCGCCCCTTGATTTGCTTTGCAATCTGCTCTGGGGTTCCCAAGAGATCCTCCGTTCCCGTGATGTCGAGATAGGCCTCATCGATGGAGACCTTTTCAACGAGGGGAGTAAAGTCCTCTAGGATTTTCATTATGTTCCCGGACACCTTTTTGTACCGTTCCATATTTACCTTGAGGAAGACGCCACCCGGGCATTTTTCCCTGGCTTTGAATATGGGCATGGCGGAATGAACGCCGAAGCTTCTCGCCTCGTAGCTTGCGGTTGAGACCACGCCCCTGTTCGTGGTGCCTCCAACAATCACGGGCTTACCCTTTAACTCGGGATGGTCCAGCACCTCGATGGCGGCGAAAAAGGCATCCATATCGATGTGAAGTATCGTCCTTTCCATGCAATTAAGATCGAATGACTGTCAATACCTTGAAGATAGATTTAGCCGCGGACACACGCAGACTCATGGCTGGCCGACTCGGCCAGCCATGAGATGTCATGCCCTTCGGGCAGGTGCTTAATTTCATTCTTCAAGTGCCTAGCATGTATCAAGATTCCAATCTATTTTCGTTATGCTTCATATTCGTCTGCGGGGTTCAACGCTTAATTTAAATCATAGCAACGGACAACTGATAACGCTCAACTAACATCATCAGGTCTTGTCGTAATGAGAGAATTGCATGGTGAAGGTAGCCCTCCCCTGGGAGGAAGAGCGGAGTGCAGTTGAATATCCGAACATCCTGGACAGGGGCACAATAGTTTCCAGTATCTTCACGGTCCCCTTCGTTTCAATCTGCTCAATTCTACCACCCCGAGTGTTCAGATCATTGATTACATCGCCCACAAACTCCTCAGGGACCACGATCTCAAGCCTCATAATGGGCTCAAGGAGTAAAGGCTCGGCTTTCTCGCAGGCCTCTTTAAAGGCCATTGACGCCGCGATTTTAAAGGAAAGGGGTGTGGAGATCCCTTCTTTGACCTTAACGTCATGAAGGGTGGTTTTTATGTCAATGACCGGATAGCCCATTATGACCCCGCTTGCAGATGCCTCCTCGACCCCTTGCATAATGGAGTTGAGAAACTCCTCGGTCAAAAGTGGGCTGGAACACTCATTGACAAACCGATTCCCCTTGCCTCGAGCCATGGGCGCGACCTCTATCTGAAGGCCGGCATAGTGGATCTCCCCTGCCCATTCACGATCGAAGACCTTCTCGGATAGGGCTTTTTGACTGATCGTCTCCCTGTACACTACCTGAGGCTTTCCAGTATTCACATCGAGATGAAACTCCCTCTTGAGCCTTTGGACCAGCACTTCCAGGTGAAGCTCACCCATGCCGGAGATTATCGTCTGCCCCGTATCCTCATCTACCGTAAATTTAAAGGTAGGGTCTTCATCGGCCACCTTTGTGAGGCTGTCCATGAGCCTCTCCTGGTTCTTTAATTGTTTCGGCTCCACCGCCATCGATATGACCGGCTGATCGAACTCCATGGACTCCAGGAGTATGGGATGGGCTCCGTCGCAGAGGGTATCCCCGGTGGTGGCCTCCTTTAGCCCCATCACTGCCACAATGTCACCGCAGATGGCCTGATCGATCCTCTCTCTTTTGTTTGCGTGCATCCTCAGGATCCTGGCTGCCCTCTCGGGGATGTTCTTGGTGCTGTTGAAGATCGTGGATCCTGCCTTCATTGCTCCCGAATAGATCCTGAGATAAGTCATTTTTCTTCCCTGATCCATCACGATCTTAAAGGCCAGGGAGGAGAACGGTTCCTTTACGCTGGCGGATCTCGATTCGAGCTCCTTTGTCTTGGGATTGATGCCTTTTACGGGGGGTACGTCAAGGGGGGAGGGCAGGAACTCGACAATGCCGTCCAGAAGGGGCTGTATGCCCTTATTTCTCAGTGCTGCGCCGCAATAGATAGGGACAAGCCTGAGCTTTATGGTGGCCTCCCTGATTACCCTCTTTATGGTGGTAACGTCTATTTCCTGTTCAGAGAGGTATTTCTCCATTATGCTATCATCACTGTCAGCCAGCAGCTCGAGCATCCTGTTCCGATAGTTCCTCGCTGTCTCCAGATACCCGTCGGGGATAGCTGTCTCCTGGTAAGAGGCCCCGAGATCACTTTCATTCCACACAATGGCCTTCATCTTCACTATATCGATCACCCCCTGAAAATCCTCTTCAAGCCCCCAGGGCAATTGGAGGATTAGGGGGGTAGCACCTAGTCTCTCCCTGATCATTCTCACCGCACGGTCAAAGTCTGCGCCAAGCCTGTCAAGCTTATTGACAAAGGCAATCTTGGGGATCCCAAACCTGTCAGCCTGGTGCCACACCGTTTCCGATTGCGGTTCCACGCCACCGACAGCACAGAAAACCCCTATGGCCCCATCTAAAATCCTCAAGGACCTCTCCACCTCAATGGTAAAATCCACATGACCGGGGGTGTCCAGGATGTTTATGGTGTGATCAAGCCACTTGCAGGTAGTAGCAGCAGAGGTAATGGTGATACCCCTCTCCTGTTCTTCGGGCATCCAGTCCATGATCGCTTCTCCATCATGAACCTCGCCCATCTTGTGAGATCTGCCGGTATAGTAAAGTATCCTCTCGGTGATGGTGGTCTTGCCCGCATCGATATGGGCGATGATACCTATATTACGCGTTTTCTTGAGCTGCTGGATTGACATGGTGAATCAATCTAAGGTATCTTCCACACAGTGTCAAGCGAGTACGGAGATGATGGGGATTACGCGGTGGCTTCCCGAACCAATCAGGTCTTAACGGAGATGTTCAATCTCCTCTACGCAGCTCTTGGGGCTCAAAACTGGTGGCCGGCAGAAACAGAACTAGAGATGATGGTTGGCGCTATTCTGACCCAGAACACCAACTGGAACAATGTGGAGAAGGCCATCGAGAACCTGAGGAAAGGGGATCTGCTCTCCGTAGCTGGGCTAAGGGATATACCGATTTCGGTGATCGCTGAATACATCAGGCCCGCAGGGTATTACAATATAAAGGCCAGGCGCTTAAAAAACCTCATCGGCCTCGTTGAGGCCACGCACAACGGAGATATCAATACATTTCTCTCGCTTGATACCGATGCCCTTCGAGCTGAACTCTTGTCCGTCCGGGGAATAGGCAGGGAGACAGCCGATAGCATTGTCTTGTATGGGGCCGGAAGGCCCCTGTTCGTGATTGATACCTATACTTACAGGATTTTAGCGAGGCATGGAATTATTCAGGAGGAAGCGGGATACGATGAACTCCAGTCCTTGTTTATGGATAATCTGCCTCATGATCTCGAGCTATTCAAGGAATTTCATGCCTTGATCGTAAAGACGGGCAAGCTCTACTGTAAGAAAAAGCCCCTCTGCCCCCCATGCCCGCTGGATACCTTTAGCAGGGTATAAGAGGCAGCTCATTACCGGATATCTCTATGCCGAGAAGATTCACTATATTTCTCACAGGGCTATTGGCGCTTATCCTCTGCACCTTCGCCGTGCTTTACTTCGGTTATTTCTTAGTAAGCCCCGCCGGCATTGAAAAAACCGAGGAGATCTTTGTGGTGAAAAAGGGCAGAGGCCTCAGAACAATCGCTGCACAGCTCGAGGAACGGGGGCTTATCAAAGGCAAGAATCTATTCATGCTCTGGGCATACGTGAGGGGAGGCGCACGGGATATAAAGGCGGGCGAATATAGCTTTAATCGGTCAATGGCCCCGGTAAAGATATTACATATGCTTACCTCAGGAGAGGTGAAGACTTACTCCTTCACTATTCCCGAAGGGCTTACTGCCGAGCAGATTGCCGACCTTCTGGAGATGAGAAATCTCGTGAATAAGAGGGATTTCGTCTATCTGGTTCACAATAAAGACCTTGTTGCCTCTTACGATGTCGATGGGAAAAGCCTTGAGGGATACCTCTTCCCTGATACCTACGTGATAAGCAGGGATATGGGGGCGCGGGGTTTGATTGATCTTATGGTTGATCGATTTTGGGAGGTATTCAATTCCCTGGTAGGAGACAAAAAACCCGCAATGCCGGTGAAGGACATCGTAACCCTGGCTTCCATTGTGGAGAAGGAGACAGGCCTAGCCGAGGAAAGGCCGGTCATTGCATCGGTGTTTTTAAATAGGCTCAAGAAGAGGATGAGGCTGGAAAGCGATCCAACGGTAATCTACGGCCTCGAGGATTTTAGCGGAGACCTCAAGAGAAAGGATCTCCGTGCTCCAAGCCCTTACAATACCTATCTTCATCGTGGACTTCCTCCTGGACCGATCGCCAATCCCGGGAGGGAAGCGCTCAATGCCGTCATCAATCCGGCGGAGACGGACTACCTCTATTTCGTCTCAAAAAATGACGGAAGCCACCACTTCTCCTCCACGTTAAAAGAGCATAACAGGGCCGTGTACAAGTACCAGAAGAGAAGGCGACATCCCATGCGAGGGGAGAACGGTTAAAAAACATCAATCACAAAAGGAGGGTTACCGATGAGAAGGGATTTCAAAATGATCTTCACAGTTGTCGCACTACTCGCTCTCTCGGGTGTCTTTCTGATCTCAGGATGCTCGGGATCAGCGAAAACCCTGGACATGAGCGTAAAAGGACCCCAGATGATCGTGAATCCCCAGACGGTTCGTGTGGGCATTGCGAGGATTATCGACACGAACTTGGTCTTCAGTGGGGCAGGTTTTGAGCCGGGCGATAGCGTGTTCATTGAACTGCTTGAGGTGCCCATGAATGGTGAAAAGCTCAATCTCGCCATTGCAGATGGCAATGTAGGGAAGGACGGGATCTTTCATGCCCCAGTGGAGAAACTCACGAAGATTTCCGATTTCCTGAGGGCCTCGCTTGGCACCAATGAGAAAGGCGAAAACGCTCCAGTGATAACCAGGCCGCCTATGCCCCCGGGTGTCTACACGGCACGGGCGAAGAGCATGCTCGCGGATATAACAGCAGAGTGCACGTTGGAGGTAAAGGGGCCATCTCTGTTCGATCGGATCAAGGACTGGCTCGGCGTCAAGATGGGGAAGATCATCAAGAAATAACCGCTCTATTAGTTCTTAAGCCTAGGGCGGGCTTGCACGCCTCGGCCATATATAATCGTGGTAATTACTCAGGTAGGTAGGTTGTCCTTCGACCATGCTCAGGATGGTGAGCTTGTCGAACCATAGGCTAAAGACTGTTAGAAAACAATAGGGATACAGCATATTTTGTAACAGATTAGTTTGACTTGTTTGACTCGCTCAACTGGTTTAACTAGTAAAACAAGCTAAACAATTAAAACCAATAAAACCAACTAAACAGCTTCAGCCTGACTACCTGAGTAGTCACTAATCGTAAAGCTATTTTATACCTTGACATAAAAACAGGGGCCCAATATAGTTCCGAGTAATTTGTATACTGTATACATAATATCGACTTACAAAAGGAGGCCAGAGAGATGGGTACACTACTGTTTGAATGGGATTATTCATCGTATCCTGGGGCAGGGAAATACCCTCATCTTTTCAAGCCGATCCAGCTAGGCAATCTCACTATCCCAAACCGGATAAAGTACGCTGCTACCGAGGAGAACCTGAACGGGAGAGACGGTTTCGTAACCGACGCGGGCGTTGCCTACCTCAGGGAGAGGGCCAAAGGTGTGGTGGGCGGGATATGCACCATGCAAGGTGTCTATATGGATAAGGGCAGGCAAGGCCAGGGGTATGTCGGTCAAGCCGCTGCCTGGGATGATAAATTCATCCCTGGTTTGAAGCGGCTCGCAGATGTCATCCATGAGGCCAGAGCGGTGGCGGGCTGCCAGCTAATGCACTGCGGCCGCGTTGGAGCCGTTGAGACGGAATACTGTCAGGGCCCATCACCAGTTCCCCAGCGATTGAGGATCTTCCGGCCGGTAAAGGAAATGAGCAAGGAGGATATAAAGCAGTGCCTTAAGGAGCACGTGGAGGCAACGGAACGCCTGTTAAAGGCGGGTTTTGACATCGTTGAGATTTCGGGTATCGTGGGCTACTTGCTCTCCAATTTCGTATCCAGCTATACCAATAGGCGGACCGATGAGTACGGGGGGGATATACGTGGAAGGATGAGGTTCGTCGTGGAATGCATCCGGGAGGTGAAAAAGGTATGCGGCGATGTGCCCGTGGGCATCAGGCTCTGTGCCGAGGAGCTCTTAGATGATGTGGGCGGAAACACGCCTGAGGAATCCATGATCACCTATGAGATGGCAGAGGAGGCGGGAGCGGATTATATGAGCGTGACCGCAGGCTGGCAGGAGTCGATCTATCCGGTGATCAGCAGGGATATTCCCCAGGGGACCTGGCTCCATCTCGCTAAACGCGCCAAACAGCACCTCACGATACCCGTCGCAATGGCGTATCGACTCTTTGACCCGGCGATTCCTCATAAGGCCATTGAGCAGGGAAAGCTGGATATATGGGAGATGTGCCGTCCCATGATCGCCGATCCACTGATGCCGAAGAAGGTCTTGGAAGGAAATGAGGAGGAAATAAGGCCCTGTGTTGCCTGCAATCTCTGCCTCGCAAGGCTGTTCAGGGATGCGCCCATGACCTGCTACATCAATCCCATCTGTGCCCATGAGTGGGATCCGAAATACGAGATCAAACCAGCGGAGATGACGAAGAACATCATGATTGTCGGCGCTGGTCCTGCGGGCCTGGAGTGCGCCTGGGTAGCCGCTGAGAGAGGCCACGAGGTGCATGTGTATGACAAGAGGGAGGAGCTGGGCGGCTCCATTATCGATGCCTCCAAGGCCCCCTATGGTGACGACGAACTGTACGGGCAGATACGATTCACCAAGGCCATGTGTGAGAAGAACGGGGTAGAGTTCCACTTGGGCACCGAGGTGACCCCCGAGGTGATCGAGGAGGAGATGCCAGACTCGGTAGTTCTGGCCACAGGGCCGAGGTACGTCAAGGGAACAGCCCCGGGTTTTGACCGGGAAAACGTCGTCTCTGTTTTGGATGTGCTCAACGGGAAGGCTGAGGTAGGAGAAAAGGCTGTCGTTTGGGGAAATCTCAAGCCTGGGATCGGGGTAGCCCTCTACCTGGCCAAACAGGGCAAGAAGGTGACCATCGTGGGCAAAGATCGCAAGCTCGGCAAGGATATCAATCCTTCCTTTAAGTGGCGGTACGCGAGATACCTAATAGATAACAGGGTCAAGATTTACAATGACTGCGATATCGAAGAAATCACCAATGACGGTGTTATCGTGAAAACCTATGACGGCTATCGGATCCCGATCGAGGCCGACACCGTAATAACCTCCGAGAGGGAGGCGAATCCCGGGCTGAAGGATGTAGTCCAGGAAAACGGTATTGAGCTTTTTGTCATTGGAGATGCACTGGTACCCCGGAATCTCTCGAGTGCTGTTCATGATGGCTACCGGATAGGTCTCCGAATCTAAGAAGGAGGTGAGCGATGCCAGTTGATCCACAAAGAGAATTGACAAGATTGCATGATGCCTTAGGTATTTCACAAGCTGTCATTAAAAGTACCTTTTTCGAGTGGCGCCAAACGGCCCTTGATTTACTCGGGCCCGGTTCTGACCCACTGAACGTCGTCCTCAAGTTTTGGGAAACAGCCGGTATAGACGTTGCCAAGGGTTTCTTTCCCATGCTGGACCTGCGCAAGGGTGAGGAGGGCGTCATTCTTGATCTGGGTAGGGCCTTGGCCGGCACGGGAATTGCTAATGGGGCCGTGGTTACTGTTGAAAAAGGCGAGGCTCCCTTTGAAGCTCTCATCAGATGGCACAGATGTCCCTGGCCAACCTTTGCCAGACGCTACGGTGTCTCTATGAAGGAGGATCTCTTGGGCTGCGACAGATTTCTTCAGACAATTGTTGCCGAGGCAAACGCCCTCCTGGGTACCGACTTTAAGATAGAGACGCAGAAGGCCATCCCAAGCGGCGATGGCCTGTGTCTCCGGAGACTATTCAAGTAAGTAAATGACAGGAGGATGAAACATGGCAGCACAAGTCGACATGAACAAATGCACCATGTGCGGGGGGACAAAAGAACCTATCTGTGTTGAGATGTGTCCAGACCAGGCTATCAGGGTGCAAGACGATAGAATCGTGGTCACGGAGTTCCTGTGCGAAGACTGCAACGAGTGCGGCTTCAGATGCCCGGATCACGCTATTTCCCTTCCCCTTGAGCTGGTAACCTTTTAATAAGGAAAATAAATTAACCTTAACCGCAGACCTACGCGGACCTTTTTCTCTGCCGACATTGGCAGAGAAAAAGTTGTCGGCTTTTTTTCTTCAAACCGAAATGTTTTATTTCAGGCCTTGGTTACTCGCAATCAACTACTTGGCATTCACCTTTTCTAATATAGAGAATCGATTATATCTTTTAGCCGAGCATGTCGCTCGGCTAAAAGTCTGCGTGGGTCTGCGGTTTATTACAAAAAGGAGAAGGAGATGAAGGTAAACAAGATCGATCACATCTGTATTGCCGTAAAGGATCTGGATGAGGCTCGAAAGATCTGGGAGCCCATTCTCGGCAAGCCGGAACCAGATGATCCCTACGTGGACGAGCCGGAGAAGATCAGGGTCGCTCGATACTGGCTGGGGGATGTAGGCTTTGAGTTAATGGAGTCCACCTCCCCGGACGGTGAGGTCGCCAAGTTTATCGAGCGGCATGGCGAGGGCATCATGCTTATGAGTTTCAATGTGGATAACACAAGGGAGGCCATGGAGGAGCTGAAGGCAAAAGGCTATTCCTTTATTGGGGGCGCCAGGCCTTTCAGGGATTGTGAATTTGCCTTCATTCACCCAAAGGCCGTAAACGGCGTGTTGCTGGAGTTAATCGATTATAAGTGGGATGAATTGAAGAAGTAGGTTGCGTGTTACTCATTCAACCTTACTCGTCTGAACCGGTTTTAAATGAAAAGATCAATTGGCCCCATTTATTTCATAGATTTTCATCATCTTTTTTTCTAGCCCCTCCTGCGCCAAGCGTATCTCTAAATCACACTGAAGGCACCGCTTTGCCTCTCGCTTTGCCCGCTCTTCATCGAAACCGAGCTCAACCTCCCCAAGCCCCTCATGTCTCTCCTCAAGGGGCATGGTGGGCATGTTCTCCCTCTTGAGATCCGCAAATCCTTCCTCCCTCCTCCCCGTGTACGGCTGGGGGGAGATTCTATCTATTGCCAATTGCCCATTGCCCATCCCCGATTCAGAGATATCGCCATCCCCGCCCAAGAAGATATCAATGGAACACGCGGCCCTCCTTCCTGCGGCGATAGCATCGATAATGGTGCCGGGGGCCTTGGCCACATCACCGCCCACAAACACACCGGGCATCCCCGTTTCGAGGGTTTCGTCATCAAATATGATACACTCATTCTCAACCATTACCTCCCCATTGGCGCCGATACATGAGAGATCGGGGGCTTGACCTATTGCGAGGATCACCTGCTCGGTTCTCACCGTTTCCCGTATGTTCGCAAAATCTGGGCAGAACTTACCCTCCTCATCGAACACCGAGGTGCACCGCACGAGCTCTACGCCGGTGATAGTTCCGCTCTCCTCCAGTATCCTGCTCGGCCCCCATGAGGGCATGATCACAACGCCCTCCTCTATGGCCTGCTCGATTTCCCACTGGTTAGCCGGCATCTCCTCCCTGCATTCCAGGCAGGCCATTGTTACCTCCTTGGCACCGAGCCGTAAGGCGGTGAGCGCCACATCGATAGCCACATTGCCTCCCCCGACCACGAGCACGTGATCCTTGAGGGCAACACCCTTTCCCTCGTTCACCTCGCGCAGGAAGTCAAGGCCCCACAGCACGTCATGGTGATTTCCCCCAGCGAGATCTATCCTCTTGCTGAGGTTTGCGCCAACTGCGATGAACACCGCTTCGTAGCCATCAGCCCTGAGGCTATCCAGGTCGAAATCCCTTCCCAGTTTTTGATTCGCCTTGAGCTCGATGCCGAGCTCGAGGATTCCCTTTATCTCCTCCTCCACCACGTTCTTGGGCAGGCGAAAATCGGGGATACCGAATCGCATCATCCCCCCTGGCTCGGGCATCTCCTCGAACACGGTGATGCGATGCCCCTTCTTCCGCAAGTAGAAGGCAGCGGTCAGGCCCGCAGGACCGGCACCGATAATCGCGACCTTGTGGCCGGTATCGGGGGCAAGCCTTGTGGCGCCCTCTGCCATCTCCGTCGCGTTATCAGCTGCGTAGCGCTTAAGCGCGCATATGGCAATGGGCTCATTGACCTCCCCTCGCCTGCATGCATCCTCACAGGGATGGGTGCAGACACGACCCAGGATACCCGGAAAGGGCACCTTTTCTCGAATCAAGGCGTGCGCCTCATCGATCTTCCCCTCTGCGATGAGCCTCAGGTATCCCGGTATATCGATTCCCGCGGGGCAGGCCTCAATACAGGGGGGAGCAGAGGGAATGAACTCCTTCGGGGCGAGGGCACGTAAAGGCCGCATGATATCGAGGATGGCGATGCCGTTTGGGCATACCTCCTCACACCTGCCACAGGTGGTGCAGGACCACGGATAGGGGGAGGCGGCGATCTCGTGGCTCAGGTCGAGCTCCACATGCCTCAGCACTCTTCTGATATTAAAGCCATTCACTCCGGTGAGGGGGCACGCGGAGCTACAGAGCCCGCATTGCTCGCAGGCACGAAACATGCTCACTTCATCGACGAACTTCTCGGCCAATCCTGTTCTAGTACCCATAAATCCTTATTTTTGATTTTTGATTTGCGATTTTCGATTGGTGAACTTGCTTTTTGCTGATCATCTCTCACAATCGCAAATCTAAAATTTTTCAAGTCCCAGGTGTTTCACCATTTCCCTCATGGTATTCGCGAACTTCGGGCCATCTGCGGCCGAACACCAGATATTCCAGAGCTTATCGGGATCATACCCCTTTCTCGCCAATCTCTTCTTCGCCTTCTTGATCCTCTGCTCGGCCGCGTAGTTGCCCTTGATATAGTGGCATGTGGGAAACTCACAGCCCGCCACAAGCACGCCCGCCGCACCCAGCTCAAAGGCCCTCTCTATAAAGTCAACGGACACCCTTGCCGAGCACATCACCCGTATGAGCCGCGCGTTGGAAGGGTACTGAAGCCTGCTCACGCCTGCCATGTCCACTCCTCCCAGGGCACACCAGTGACACACAAACCCGATGATTTTCTCCTCAGCCCTCTCCTCCAGGGCAGCCTCCACCTGGGCGAGGATCTGCTCGTCTGAATAATGGATAATGGTGACGGCGTTCTTGGGACAATCCGCTGCGCAGAGACCGCAGCCCTTGCACAGGGCCTTGATTACCTGTGGTTTCTCATCCACCCACTGGATTGCACCATAGGGGCAATTTTTTTCGCACAACCCGCAGCCACTACAGAGATCCAGATCGATATCCGCCACGATTCCCTCAGCCTCAAGGAACCCCCTTTTCATGGGAATCGAGGCCCTCATGGCTGCTCCCGCACCCTCTTCCATAGACTCCTTCAGGCTCTTTGGAGATCGCGCGCATCCACACAGGGAGATGCCGTCGGAGGGAAAATCCAAAGGGCCGAGTTTTATGTGGGCCTCCTGGAAGAACCCATCGGGATTTGTAGAGACCTTGAGAAGGCCCTTGATCTCATCAACGGTATCATTGCCCTTGAAGCCTGTGGTGAGCACGATCAGGTCGGCAGGAATGCCGAGTTCCTTGCCGAGCAGCAGATCGTGCACGTGCACCGAGAGATTGCCGTCCTCCACTCTCACCTCGGGGTACCGGTCATCGGGGAAACGTATGAATCGGGCTCCCGCCTTTTTCGCCGCCTCTAGATCCGACCCCTCCTCCCTCACCATGCTGAGATCCCTGTAAAGGATATGCACGCGGAGAGCATCGTTGCGAGCCTTAAGGGTCAGCGCGTTTTTGACAGATATGTGGCATCCTATTGCACAACAACCGCGGGATTCGTTTTTCGAGTTGACACAGTTGATGATCACCACGTCTCCTATATCACCGACCTCATCTCGTTTCAGCATCCCCTCAAATTCAAGCTGGGTAATCACCCGAGGATCGTGGCCGTATTCGAATTGTCCAGCTGGTTCGATCTCCTTCATCCCGGTGGCCACAATGATGGTTGAGACATCGAGCTCCTCCCTTGACCCATTTGCCCTTACTGTGACCTTATAGTTGCCAATGTATCCCTCGACGGCCTCTATCACGCCGTTTGTATATACCTTGATGTTTGGGTGAGACTCAACAAGGGCAACCGTGGAGTTCACGATCTCATCGGCCACTACTGTTCCATGATCGTGAGAGATGGCTGCAATACGGTTGAGAAGGCCGCCCAGCTTGGATTCCCTCTCCACGAGTATTGCGTGAAACCCCTGATCAGCTATGTGTAGTGCGGCGTTCATCCCGGCTATGCCACCCCCTAATATCAGGCAGTCCGTTTTCACGGGGAGCCGTATCTCCTGACCCTCCTCGAGAAGCGCGGCCTTGGCAACGCCCATCTTTACGAGATCCTTGGCCTTATCCGTTGCCTTTTTGGGGTCGTCTCGGTGAACCCAGGAAGACTGTTCCCTGATGCTCACGAACTCAAGCAAGTAGGGATTCAACCCCGCCTCCTTGACTGTCCTCCTGAAAAGCGGCTCATGGGTCCTTGGCGTACACGATGCGATGACGACCCTGTTGAGGCTATGCTCTTTGATAAGCTCCTTCATCGTGGCGAGATAGTCCACCGAGCACGACCATTTTCCCTCATCGGCAAGGACCACGTGTTTTAGTCCCCTGGCATACTCGACGACCTCGGGCACATTCACGATACCCGCGATGTTCGAACCACAATCACAGATAAAGGCGCCTATCCTGATTTCCTCGCTCATCCGACTAACCTTTTGTGTTTCTCGATACCGCTTTCATGGCAGCCGCGCCCGCCTGGACGACCGATTCGGAGATATCGATTGGACCGGTGGCACCACCGCACACGTATATTCCCTCCACGTTGGTTTCAAGCGGTGCCATCACCGGTTCCCGCTCCTTGAAGAACCCCAGATCATCAAGCTCTATTTTCAGTACCTTTGCCAATCTCTTGTTTCGCTCGCTCGGGATAAGCCCGGTGGAAAGGACCAGGAGTTCCACCTGCTGCTGCTCGATTTCACCCGTATCCAGGTTCTCGTACCTCACGGTCAAATTCCTGGTCTCAGGATCCTCGAACACATCGTAGGGCCTGGCCTTTACATACCTGACGCCGCTTTCCCTGGCCTTCTGATAAAATCCCCAAAAACCCTTCCCATATGCCTTGAGGTCGTTATAGAATACCGTGGTCTCAGCGGTTGCATCGTGCTCCTTGTTGATAATGGTCTGCTTTGTGGCCACCATACAGCATACCTTCGAGCAGTACGGCAAGCCCTTGGTCAAACCCCTACCTGCGCATTGAATCCAGGCGATCTTTTTCGCGTGTTTCCCATCGGAGGGCCTGATAATCTCGCCCGCTGTTGGGCCTCCGGCATTCATCAACCTCTCAAACTGGGTGTTCGTGATCACGTTGTCATAGATATTGTAGCCGTAGAGCCCTGTGTCCGGCTCCGCAGATCGTATGCCCGTGGCCACGATAATCCCATCAACCTCGATGTCCATAGGCCTGTCAGCCTGCCAGAGGACCACCGCATCCTTTCCCTCCTCTTTGCATGCCTTCACGCACAGCGCAATGGGGCACTCCCTGCACTGGCTACAGTCCACCACGCATCCCCCAACGCAGGCCCCCTGCTCGCGCATCTTTCCATAGCGGCACCGGGGATCGATGACCGATACATTTGGCACGGCCTGCGGAAAGGGCATGTATATCAGCTTCCTCATGCCGCCAATCTTTCCATCCAGTTCATCGGGAACAATCACCGGGCAGGCCTCAACGCATTTTCCGCAGCCGGTACACTTCTGCTCATCGATATATCTGCCCTTTTTGATCAACCTCGCGGTGAAGGTGCCATTGTGTTCGTTGACCCTTCTCACCTCTGTGTTGGTGAGTATTTCTATGTTGGGATGATTATCCACCTCATACATCAGGGGAGATTCTATGCATATGGAGCAGTCGTTAGTGGGAAAGGTCTTATCCAGCCTCGCCATCATCCCGCCTATGCTGGCCGTATCATCGACGAGGTACACCTTGCAGCCATAGTCGGCTGCGTTCAGGGCCGCATTGATGCCGGCAATGCCGCCGCCTATTATCAAGATCGCCTCGGACATAGTTTTTGTTTATGGAGTTTATGGAGTTTGTTGTGTTTCTTGGGTTCTTTTTCTATATTTAAGTCAGGTTGATCGGTTTACCGTTCATGGTTCCCGGTTCCCGAATTGCATAGCGAAGCGAGCTTGCGATTATATCTCCGTTACTATGATCGCTTCGGCTTTACACACGGCCTCGCAGGTGCCGCAGCCCAAGCAGTTCTGGCTACGAGCCGGAAAGGACCTTCCTGCCCTCATCTCAAAGACATCCACCGGACACAACTCAGCGCACTCACCGCAGCCATTACATCTCGCGCTTTCGACTTTTATCAGATAAACGAAGTATTCCCTCTTTTCCCTTCCCACGTGATGCCATTTTTTCTTGACAAAGATTTTGTATACAGTATACATATTCTAGTCAAGAAAATAAATAGTGCTGTACCTGGCGCATTTTCCCCTCAGACAGAGCCTCTTGAATCCGGTAACGGCGGAATAACCAATCCAAGCGATCTGGGCGAAACTCGCACTGAAACGGTTTACCATAGAAAAAAGGAGAAACGCCATGGCCCAAGAAAGGAAGCTGTACCCCTCGTTTCGTAATCCATTATGCCTGAAGCTCGATCGTCCCCTTCCAGAGGAGATAGCGGTAATCGGGGCAGGAACGATCGGGCCCGATATTGGGTATTACCTGAAATCAGCCCTTCCGGGAATAAAACTCTTTCTCGTGGATGTGGTTGAGGAGCCCTTGAAGAACGCCGAGAAGAGGATCTCCGGATACGTTCAGAAGGCAGCGGACAGAAGGAAGATGACAGAAGATCAGGCCAACGCAATCCTCAGCAATATCACCTACACCATGGACTACGAGAAGATCAGTGGATGCGATCTGGTGATTGAGGCCGCCACGGAGAACGTAGCCTTAAAGAAGAAGGTATTCGAGGACGTTGAAGCCCTTGTCAGCGAGAAGGCCATCCTCACCTCGAATACCAGCTCCATACCTGCTGACAGGATCTTCGCGAACATGAAAAAGCCAGAGAGGTCCACTATAACCCACTTCTTTGCGCCGGCGTGGCGAAGCCTGCCGGTGGAGGTAATTCGGTGGGAGGGAGCCAGCCAGGAGGTCGTTGATTACCTGTTCTGGTTTTTCGCCCACACGGGCAAGGCCCCCCTTATAACCGACAACGCCATTTGCTTCATGTTGGACCGGGTCTTCGATAACTGGTGCAATGAGGCCGCCTATCTGCTGGAGCATGCATCCGCGAGCCAGATAGACAAGGCCGCGGAGGAGTTCGTGTTTGCGGGCCCTTTCTATGTCCTCAATATGGCACGGGGTAACCCCATTATCGTTGAAACCAACACCCTCCAGATGGAAGAGGGGCCCCACTATAAACCGGCTAGGATCCTGGAATCTGTTGACACGTGGCAAACGCATAGACCAGGTTCAAAGGTGGACGTTCCAGGGGAGTTAGGTAATCTAATCAGAGACAGATTGCTGGGCATTCTCTTGTCGCAGTCCTTTGATATCATCGATAGGGGGATCGGCACCAGGGAAGACCTCAATTTCGGTTGCCAGATCGCCCTGGGATTTAGGAAAGGGCCATTTGATATCATCAGGGAACTCGGTGAGGGAGAGGTCGAGCGGATCATGGCCGAATTCCAGAAGGAAAGGCCCGGATTTCCGGGGCCGAGGCAACCCCTCTCCGCATACCAGGAGTTCCCGCGCCACCTCATCGTTGATGAGATGGACGGGGTTGTGATTATCACCCTCAGGAGACCGCAGGCGATGAATGCCATCAGCGACGAGATAAATGATGAGATCCTCTCGGTGTTGAGGGAACACATCGATAACCCGGAGGTGAGGGGATTTGTGATCACCGGATACGGGAACAGCGCCTTCTCGGCGGGTGCGGATATCGGTAAGTTCCCGCAGACCCTCGGAAACAAGGATGCGGCGCTTCACTACGCAAAGGACTGCGCACAGGTACAGCTCTTCATGGACCGGATGGAGAAACCGATAGTCGCGGCGATAAACGGCATGGCCCTGGGTGGGGGTCTGGAGGTGGCGCTTCGATGTCATGGAATGGTGGCCACCAAAAACGCGATCTTCCAGTTCCCTGAGATCACCCTCGGGATCCTGCCAGGCATCGGCGGGTGCATCGTCCCCTATCGGAAGTGGCCTCAGGGAGCGAAGCTCTTTCATGAGATGATCTGCTTTGCCAGGCGCATTACCGCCAATGAGGCTTCCGATATCGGTATGGTGGATAGGATCGCAGATGACTACTCTGAGATGATCAGGGAGGCGGTAAAAGCGGTCCACGGCTTGCAGGGGAAGATCAGAAGGATCCCCGATGGACCTGTTGATATCCCGGAGATAACCATCCCTGAGAAGCCCATGGCGGGAAAGCTGCCCTTAAGCAAGGAGGCCATCTCGATTATCGCAAAGACCATCAAGACAGGAGCGGCTGCCGGTTCCTTTGCCGAGGCCCTTGAGATAGGGTATCGAGGATCCGCTGAGATTGCCTGCACAGAGGCGGCAAAGGAAGGGATCTCGGCCTTCCTCGAGAAGAGAAGGCCGGAGTTCAAGAGGTAGGTGGCTTTGACGTTATCCTGAGGGATGGGGAATCCATATAGACCCGTGATTTGTGTTCGGGCTGCTGCAAGAGGAGAAGCACTATGGAGCTATTTAGGGATATGACAATACTATCCCTGGAGCAGGCAACAACCCTGCCCTACCTCACCTACAGGCTCGTCCAGGACGGGATGAATGTAGTTAGAGTCGAACATCCGGTCTATGGTGACCCAAACCGGATGATCGGGGAGAACTACCTCAAAGAAGAGCGGATGCATTGCTATTACCTCTGTATTAATGCAGGGAAAAAGGCGATTACCCTTAACCTGGCAGAGGAAAAGGGCAAGCAAATCTTACGAGAGCTTATCGTGAAACTCAAGGTTGATATCTTTGCCACCAATCAACTGCCGAGAAACTATGGAAAGTTGGGAGTGGATTACGAGACGTTAAGAGAGATTAAATCGGATATTATCTGGCTGGGCATTACAGGCTTTGGGCCCGAGATTAATGAGGCGGCTTATGAGCCGATCCTCGAGGCGAGATCCGGATTAATGGAGGTAACCGGAGAGCCTGACGGTGAACCCCAATCGCTTGGTATACCCTTGGCCGATATGGGCACAAGCGAACACGCCTACGGGCTGCTGATGAAGGCCCTATTGAAGCGGGAGAGGACAGGCGAGGGATCAAGGATCGATATATCTATGCTTGAGTCGGCAACCTCCTGGCTCACCGTGGCAACGACGTTAACGGCAACCTTTGGCGAAAAAGTGACAAGATCCGGAAATACCCATCAATACTTTGCACCTGTATCCGTTTTTAAGACAAAGAACGGCTATGTATACATGGCCGTTGGTAATGATCGACAATGGAAGGCTTTTGCGTCGCTGCCCCGGTTTCAGCTCCTCGATAAACCGGAATACGAGAAAAACGAGGGCAGAATACATGACGTAGTGAACCTGAACAAATCGATCAGCGAGGTCTTAGAAACGCTTACCTCGGAAGAGCTCATTGAAAAGTTCAACAAGATAGGGCTCCCCATAAGCAAGATCAACACCATCCCCGAGGTATTGGATGATCCCCTCATGAAAAGGAGGCTTCTTAAATCCAGGGATTCAAAATCGGGGCTTGAACTCACACTTGCACCAGCACCGTTTGTGACACCATTTCTCGATGAGTCTAACAACACGCTTTCCTTCCCCCCCAGATTCGGAGAGCACAACAGGGAGATATATTGCCACATCCTCGGCTATTCCGAGGACGAGGTAACCAGGTTCAAGGAAGAAGGGGTAATATAGCCATGCGAATCATCGTCCTTATCAAGCAGGTGCCCGACACCACGGAGATCAAGATCGATCAGAAGACCGGCACACTCATCAGGGAGGGTGTAGAGAGCATTATCAATCCTGATGACAGGCATGCCATTGAGCTCGCCGTGACATTAAAAGGGGATCATGGGGGAAAGGCCACGGTGCTCTCAATGGGCCCTCCCCAGGCGATCGATGCTATCTCCGAGGCAATGGGGATGGGCATCGATGAGGGAATACTGCTTACCGACAGGAATTTTGCAGGTGCGGATACCTGGGCCACCGCATTCACGCTTGGAATGGCCATAAAGAGGCTAAGGAGATACGATCTGATCATCTGCGGAAGGCAGGCGATCGACGGCGACACGGCCCAGATAGGCCCCCAGGTCGCGGAGTTCTTGGGCCTGCCCCAGCTTACCTATGTGAGGGGGATCGAGGAGATCGACGAGAAACGCATCGTGGTCCAGAGAAGCCTGGAGGACGGCTACGAGAGGATGGCTTCCCCGCTTCCCGCCTTGATTACCGTCATAGGCGAGATAAACAGGCCGAGGTCTCCAAGGGTGGATCTCCTCATCGACGCCTGCAAGGATGTGGCGAATATCAAGATCTGGGATGTGGCGGACTTAGGTCTCACTGTGCAGGAGGTCGGTTTAAGAGGCTCTCTCACACGGGTGATCAAGACGTTTCCCCCCAAGTCCAAGAGGGAGGGGGAGATGTTAAAGGGCAGTAAGGATGAAGTAGTGAGTCAACTGTTAGATAGGATGCACAGCAAACATCTTGTGTAAGGAGAACGTAGCGTTTTGGCTGGAGTATTGGAGCATTGGAGAAGTGGAGCAATGGATTAATGTCTGAACGTAACTCTATCGTAGAGAAATGTAAAAAAATCCTCTGATCACCATTACTCCAGCACTCCAATTCTCCATTATTCCATAAATCTTAAGGGGATTACCTATGGCTATAGCGATCGATGGGGATCTCTGCAACGGTTGCGGGAGATGTATAAAGGTCTGTCCATACGCCGGGGTAGAGCTGCGAGAGGGAGGGGCGGTACTCACCGAAAGATGCACGGCCTGTGGCGCATGCATAGAGGTATGTAAGGTCGAGGCCATCCGCTCTGATATCAAAGAGAGAGAGATACCGGATTTTAGCGATTATCAAGGTGTATGGGTATTCGCGGAGCAGAGGGATGGGGCTCTCAGCAGGGTAACCTTTGAGCTCTTAGGCCTCGGGCAGAGGCTCGCCGAAGAGCTCAATCAGGAGCTCTCGGCGGTGCTTCTGGGGCATGAGGTAGCGCATCTGGTCGAGGAGCTCCAGGAGTTCGGGGCCCAGAATATCTACCTTGCCCAGCACAAACTTCTCGCCCATTACCAGACAAATCCGTATGCGAAGGTTCTCTCTGGGATCGTATCGGAGCTTAAGCCCTGCATCCTTCTGATCGGCGCGAGCAGCATCGGACGTGATCTCGCGCCCAGGGTTTCCATGAGTCTCAATCTCGGGCTCACCGCCGACTGCACGGGGCTCGCCGTTGATCCAAACGATGGCTCCCTGCTTCAGACCAGACCGGCCTTTGGTGGAAACGTGATGGCAACGATAAAGACTCCCTACAGCAGGCCTCAGATGACAACGGTGAGGCCGGGCGTGATGGAGGCGAAACGGAGTGATGGTTCGAAACAGTGCAGGGTAATTGAGAAGAAGGTGAAATTGCTGGACAAAGACAGGCTCACCGAGGTCTTGGAGGCGGTGCGGGAGAGGAAAAGTGGCGTCGATCTCTGCGATGCCACGGTGATTGTGGCAGGCGGAAGGGGTGTAGGATCGAAGGAGGGTTTGGAGTGTATATTCTCGCTTGCCGAGGCTCTGGATGGCGAGGTCGCTGGCACGAGGATGGTCATCGAGGAGGGATGGCTTCCGGCAGAGAGGCAGGTAGGGCAGACAGGTCAGACGGTGAGGCCCGAGCTCTACATTGCATGTGGTATATCCGGCGCGATCCAGCACAGGGCCGGAATGCTCGGATCGCGCTATGTGGTTGCCATTAACACCGATGAGAGGGCCCCCATCTTCGAGGTGGCCGACTGGGGTATCGTTGGAAACCTTCACGAGATTGTCCCCACATTGGCCGGCGCACTGAGAGAGAGAAAGGCGGGATAGGGAGATGATGGTACGTTCGGATATGGAGGAACTTCTGCGTAGGGTCATGGCACGGTTTGTGGATGAAGAGGTTATCCCCGTTGCCAGGGAGATCGATGATAGGGGTGAGTTCCCCTTTGACCTATTCAAAAGGCTCGCCGATATGGGCATCCTTGGAATCAGGTATCCCAAGAAAGCGGGAGGTTCAGGGGGAAATACTACCCTTTACTGTATCTCGGTTGAGGAGTTGGCACGGGGGCTCATGAGCCTGGCCGCGATCACCGCCATGCAGTGCCTTATGGCCACCAACGGCCTCTATCTCTATGGTACCAAGCAGATGCATGAGGAGTACTTACGGCCTGCCTTGAGGGGTGAGAAGATCGGCGCATTTCAGCTCACCGAGCCCGAGGCGGGATCGGATCTCGGCAATGTTCGTACCAGGGCCACCAAGGTCAAGGATGGGTGGGTCATCAACGGAATGAAGACCTGGTCAACGAGCGGCCCCTATGGAGACTTCCACACGGTGCTGTGCCAGACCGATCTGGACAGGGGATTAAAGGGGCTCATGTTCGTCTTCATCCCCAGCGATACCCCCGGGTTCTCTCACAGCAAGAAGTTCGACACGCTGGGCACGAGAACATCGGCCCTCTCAGAGATCTACTTCAATAATTGTCATGTTCCTGACGAATACATGCTGGGGGAGCTGGGCAGGGGCCTTGATGTCTTGTTGACCATCTTGGCGGAGATCAGGGTGATGACCGGGTGTCTGGCCATTGGATTGCTTCGCGCGGCAATGGATGATTCCATAAGGTATTGTAAGGAGAGGGTACAGTTTGGCAGGCCGATCGGCACGTATCAGCTCATCCAGGCAAAGATCGCGAATATGGCCGTCAATCTAGAGGCGAGCAACCTCATGTGCTATAAGGTGACCCATCTCGTTGACAAAGGCATTGCCTGTTTAAATGAGGCGTCCATGGCCAAGTATTTTGCAACCGAGGCCGCATGCTCCGCGGCGGATGAGGCCATGAGGATCTTCGGCGCCTACGCCTATTCAATGGAATACAACGTGCAGAGGTATTACAGGGACAACCGTTTCTTGCTCTACGGCGGGGGGACGCACGAGGTGCTTCAGACCACGATTGCGAGGCAGTACCTGCGGTAGCGGTGTAAAAAGACGATTGATCACATGGAAAAAGGACCACTACATACGAACAAAGGGAATTCTACCCTGATAAAGCCCATTAAAAAGGAGAACCTCGGGAGCCAGGTCTTTGAGCAGATAAAGGGGATGATCCTGAGGGGGGAGATCCCTCCCGAAAGACGCATGATAGAAAGCGAGATTGCCCTCTCAATGGGCATTAGCAGAACCCCAGTCAGAGAGGCAGTACATAAGCTTGAGGCAGAAGGCTTCCTCACGCCCCTTCCCAAGGGAGGGTATGTGGTGAGAGGGCTCACCATCTCCGATATCGAGGACACCTTCGACATCCGGAGTATTCTGGAGAGCTTTGCCGGGTATCTCACCGCCAAGAGGCATGTTGAGGATGAGCTTATCGCTCTGGAGGTGAAGATAGATGAGTTTCAGCGATATCTGGACGGAGGTAATCTAAAAAGACTCGCCGTGGTAAATACCGAGTTCCATGAAGCCCTTTACGCAATGAGCAAGAGCCCTCGGTTAACAAAGATGATTCATGGTCTCAGGGATGAGATCTACTTTTTAAGAAAGATCATACTCAAATCGGAGGAGATGGCTCGATTGTCCAATAAGGATCATAGAGAGATAGTAGATGCCATAAAGAAAAGAGAGGCGGAAAAGGTAGAGAGGCAGCTCAAAGAGCATATCTTAAGGGGTAAGGACTTTGTCCTCAATGAAATCAAGAAGGGAAATGTGAGCATTAGCTAACCCGCGACTAACAAGGATAGATGTGGAGAAGACATGCCTGAGAAAAAGATCAGAATCATGATTGCGAAGCCAGGTCTTGACGGTCATGACAGGGGTGCAAAAGTGATGGCCCATGCCCTGAGGGATGCTGGGATGGAGGTGATATACACCGGACTGCATCAAACCGTTCCCTCTATAGTGAAGATGGCTATCGAGGAGGATGTCGATGTGATAGGCCTCTCTATCATGTCCGGGGCCCATATTCCAATCGCGAGAAAGTTGATGGAATTGATCGGGAAAGAGGGCCTGGATAACGTAATGGTTGTCGTGGGAGGGGTAATCCCCACCAAGGATATCCCCACATTAAAGAAGATCGGCGTGAAAGGTGTGTTCCCCGGCGGCACCCCGTTCGAGGAATCCATTACATTTATTAAAGAAAATGTTCGCAATTAGTGGTACCTGGGTTGAGCGGTTCACTGTTCAGGGTTCATAATTGGTTGCCTCATCTTCATACTGGTCTATGTTCATCGTCTTCTAACCCCTGGCCCAGACCTGGTTTAGCAGTCCTTTTCGTAGAATCCTTGGACGTAGCGTTCAGAAGAACCGTTTAAAGCGCACGTTAGCTCGCACCAGGGCAGGCTTGAACTGTGAACCTCGGAACTTTGAACCTGAGTATTTACAAAAACTCAAGGAACTCAACAAACACTAGAAACAGGAGTAACCAGGGATGGGAGTAGCAAGATATATAAGGGATGAGAAAGACAGGATAGAAGACGTGATCCTTCAGTCTGGTATTCACGTCAAGCCCCTTTACGCGGAGGATGACCTCAAAGAAGCGGGGTTTGACTACAGCAAAGATCTCGGGAATCCGGGAGAATACCCCTTTACGAGGGGGATCCATAGGTTGGGATACAGGAGTCGCGAATGGACTACGAGGCAGTACACGGGCTTCGGCACACCAGGGGAGACCAATAAACGCTTCAAGCTGATGATCGGTCAGGGTCAAACTGGGCTGAATGTGGCGTTCGACCTCCCCACCCAGATGGGCTACGACTCGGATGATCCCATTGCGGAAGGAGAGGTAGGCCGTGTAGGCATGGCAGTGGATTCCCTGAAGGACTTCGAGATCGCCTTCAAGGACATCGCGCTCGATAGGATCGGCACCGGGTTAACGATCAATGCCGTGGCCTCCGTCATGCTCGCGATGTATCAGGCCACCGCGGAGAAGTATGGGTTCTCCAAGCAGGGCATAAGCGCCACCCCGCAGAACGACATCCTGAAGGAGATTGTAGGTCGAGGTGCGTGGATATTTCCCGTAGAACCGGCCGTGCGCCTGATCGGTGATGTGATCGAGTACTCCATTAAGGAGATGCCCAAGAACAATCCAGTCAGTGTGTGCGGGTACCACATTAGGGAAGCGGGGGCAACGCCGGTACAGGAGATCGCCTGCGCCATAGGGATTGCGAACGCTTATATAGATGAGGTCTTGAAGCGGGGGCTTCACATCGATGACTTTGTTGGCAGGTTTTCCTTCAACCTCGATGTGTTCGGAAACCTATGGGAACAGGTTGCAAAGTTCAGGGCAGCGAGAAAGCTATGGGCGGAGAATATCAAGGAGAAATACGGGGCAGCCAACGACAGATCGATGTATTTAAGGGGCATCTTCGGTGGGGGAGGAGGAGGGCTCACCAAGGAACAACCGGAGAATAACATCGCGAGGAGTGCCTACTATGCCCTGGCCGCTGCCTTAAGCGGCGCTCAGACGACCGCCTTATGCTCCTACGATGAGGCCTATACCATTCCCACGCCTCACTCTGCCCTTATCTCTTTGAGGACATTGCAGATCTTGATGGATGAAGTAGGCCTCAGGGACACCGTCGATCCCCTGGCAGGTTCTTATTTCATAGAGACCCTTACCAAACAGATGGAGCAAAAGATCGTCGAGGAGATGGCGAAGATCGATAGATTGGGGGGAATGGTGAAGGCGATCTCATCAGGCTATATCCAGAAGGAGGTGGCGAGACAGGCCTATGAATTTGAGAAGGGCGTCCAGAGCGGGGAGCTCATAAAGGTGGGGGTTAACAAATACAGAGGAGGCGAGCAGGGAGAGGTGGAGCTCCATGAATATAGCGATGAGTCAGCAAAGGAGCAGATAAAGGCCCTCAAGGAGTTAAGGAGGACCCGAGACAACAGGGAGGTTACTCGAACACTTAAGGCATTGGAGAAGGCAGCAAAAGAGGAGAAAAACGTCATGCCCCACCTGGTGGAATGCTGCAAGGCATATGCCACTGTTGGGGAGATGACGGGGGTATTCAGGGGCATATTTGGGGAATTCGTGGAGCCAAGCATCTTGTAGGGAAAGAAACTACTCAATATTAACCAAAAAAATGAATATTGGCGATTGGATAAGGAAATGGAATGATCTCTCACCTTTGAAGGTGGCAGTCATCGATAATGGTCATGAGTTCACCTATAGGGAGCTTAATCGAAGGTGCAACAAATTGGCAAATTTCCTCCTCCAAAGAGGCATAAGCAAGGGAGAGAGGGTAGGAGTCCTTCTATATAACCGCCACGAGTATCTAGAGATCTATTTTGCCTTGGCAAAGATAGGAGCTGTATTGGTCCCTCTAAACTGGAGAATGGCTCCCCTTGAAATAGCATACATCTTACAGGATTGCGGGGCTACCTATCTATTCTTTGGCGAGGAGTTCCTCGATACCGTACTTTACATCAGGGATAGCGTTGAAACAGTTATACGTTATATTTCCCTAGCCCAGGAGGAAATTCCATGGGCAGAGAATTATAGCAAGGCAAAGGAATGCTCTTCAAATGAGCCTATCGGCTTTATTGAACCCGATCTAGAGGATCCCCATCTCATCTTATATACCTCAGGCACCACAGGTTTTCCGAAGGGTGCCGTCCTTACCAATAGAAAGACATTTTTTAACGCCCTCAATGCCAACATATTCTATCGGCTCACCCCTGAAGATATATTTTTGGTTTCTCGGCCTTTGTTCCACTCAGGTGGCCTTTTGGTTGATTCGACTCCTGCCCTTTATAGGGGTGCTATGGTAATCTACAAAAGGCGTTTTAGCCCCCATGAGTACCTGGAGACCATTGAAAAATACCAGGTCACCATTATGGAAACATCAGCTACTTTCTTAAACTTCGTGCTCAAGGAATGTGATTTAAGCGCATACAACCTAAATTCATTAAAGTCATATTATACCGGCGGTGAAAGGGTTTCTACAGCGTTACTCAAAGAATACCACGAGCGAGGCATTCCCCTAAGCCAGATATTCGGAATGACGGAAACATCGATAGTGACGTGGCTCTCAATCGATGATGCTGTGAGGAAACGTGGCTCTGTGGGCAAGCCTGTGCTCCATGGTGAGGTAAGGATCGTGAATCGTGAGATGCAGCCAGTGAGCCCTGGGGAGACCGGAGAAGTTGTAGTGAGAGGTCCCATCTTAATGTTGGGTTATTGGAATAAGCCAGAGGTTACGAGAGAGGTGGTAAAAAATGGCTGGTTTCACACGGGAGACCTCGCCACAATTGACGATGAAGGCTTTATCTATATTATTGATCGTGAAAAGGATATGTTTATCAGCGGAGGAGAAAATGTCTATCCGGCCGAGATCGAGAAGCTCCTCCTCACACACCCCAAGATACTGGAAGTGGCTGTTTATGGAGTTCCTGATGAAAAGTGGGGCGAGGTTGGCAAGGCATCAATAATCTTAAAAGAAAAAGTAATGAGTACCTCGGAGGTTGTGGAGTTTTTATGTGGCAAGATCGGCAAGTTCAAGATCCCGAAGTATGTTGAATTTGTTGATGATCTGCCAAGAACGGCAACAGGAAAGATCAAGAAATACCTGTTGACCCAAAGATCTAAGAAGGAAATACGCTTGGCGTGAATAGAGGAAAATAGTGAGAATTGAAATATATATGGAAGCTTTTACGAGACGTAAAATATTTTCACTCATTTAAGAAGAGACTAGAAAAATGGAACGTTCGGCTAATAAGATTGTTGCTGATTTATTATTCTTACCAGAAAAGGCAGAATTACTTTATAATGACATACGTTATATCTTGATAAGACCGGATACATTGATCGGGTTTCAAAAGCTTGTCGAAGAAGCACTTGGTCCGATAGCCTCAGATCTGATGTTCAAAGCAGCTTGCAATATTGGATCATTAATAGGCAGAAAGTTCATAGAGGGTCCGGCGGGTTCACAAAGGGATATGATTATCTCAATGCTCGATGCTGCTAATGAATTGGGATGGGCTAAGATGTGCCTGAAAGACAATAAGGCTTTCCCTAGTCTGATAGTGTTGGAGGCATTCAATTCTGCCTTTGCGTCGGCTTATTCGCAAAGCTCGACTCCTGTCTGTCATCTGATAAGGGGAATCTTTAATGGAGCCCTATCACAGATGATTGGACCAATTACAGAAAATAGAGAGGTCGAATGCTTAGCAATGGGGTTTCCGAAATGCATTTTTGAGTTTAGGATGCAGAAAAGATAAAAGGAAGAGCGACTTAAAGGCTCTCCTGCTCTTTTTATGCCATGAAATACTCTTTGAGCAAAGCAGCTAGTAGAGTGCTGCCTCATTTGAGTCCGATCCAGGCCATGTAATCTATAACCGCGTTGGATAGCAGATCTCTAAGATATGAGCTGAGATTCAATAAAAAAACCACCATAGGTTAAATACAAAAATCCATTCTTTAATAAACCAGGCGCGAATGTAGATCCCGCAGGGGATCACTGCTCTCACATCGCAAAGCGCAAGAACATTGCTGGCCTACGTTACCGCTTTCCTCATGTGATGCCGAATTCTAATCGAATCTCTAAAGGGGGGATGACCTCAATGGCCAATTGTAAGCAGTCTACCTCGCAGGCACCACAATAGTGGCATTCCCCAGGGTAATTCACTATAGGCAGATTCTTCTCTTCATCCCAGCCGAAGACATCTGAGGGACAATTGTCATAACAAGCTTTGCAGCTATTGCAGTATTCATAATCTATTTGAGGTCCATAGTCCATGTCTGTTATCCTCCTTTCAGTTCCATGGTGCTCCTACATTGGAGTTGAACTGGCCGTTCTCTTGCCAGACCAGCACTGCCTTTCGCCAGTGCTCATCGTCTCGATTAGGATAATCCACCCTATAATGCCAGGGCACTAGGCGACTTTCAGTACGGATGAGAGCAGCCCGAGCATGAATCTCTCCCACGGTGATAATATTTTGCACCTCCACAGCTCGCATTAGTTCATGAGGGTTATCTACCTGAAGCCGGGGAACGTATTTATCTTGTACATTAGCCAATTGCTGTAAAGCATAAGTAAGCTTAGAGTCATGCTTCTCGAAGCCCACATACTCAGTCACCAGTCGGCGGACTGTATCCTCCAGATGCAGTGGCTTGAGACCCTTGACGCGGTTGAGTGGGGCCAATACCCGCTCCTTCTCTTGGAGCACCTGTTCACAGTCTACTACCGGCTCAGGTCTTTCCTGTGCCTCCTTGGCTGCATTCGGTCCCTCCACATAGCCCCATACCAGAGCACCTGTAGCTCCAGACATCATGGAGCCGCCAATGACATCACCAGCTGCGTACAGGCCAGGGAGTGAAGTCTCACCCGTCTCATTTATTACCACTCCGCCCATACTGCGAACGATGCCGTCCATCCAATTACGAGGTTCGGTAGGGACATTTTGCAAACTGCCGATTTTGTTGGCCAGATGTAGCCCGTAGGGGAGCTCATTAGCTCCCACGAAACTCCAACATGCGTGGGCTTCCTCATCGGCAAAGGTAGCCATGTCAAGGCCCAACCTCTCTCTAGCTTGAAATAATATAGCTGCAAGCGTGAGGACAGGATCGGTGGGGTTTTCCTCAGCGAGATCTCCCAACTTGTCCAGGACTCTCTCACCTTTCTGGTTTCTGAGTTCATACCAAGGCATGACGAACATAGGCAGGCCCCTTGGCAAGCCTTTTGTGGCGGGATGGATATAGACAAATTCCATGTTGGCCAGTTTTGCACCAGCCCGGTAGGCTGCTGCTGTACCGTCTCCACAGTTCTGTGGGTCCTGATAGAGGATGAACAAATTGCTGGGGAAGGAGCCATAGGGGTGCCAGTACAAGCGATGGGCGCCGCCGCTAGCCAGAATGGTGGCCTTGGCTTTAACCACCACGAACTTACCGGTGCGGGTGTTAAGCCCCATGGCACCCACTACGGCACCATCCTGGATCAATAGGTTAGTCAACATAGTGCGTTGGATGGTTTGCACTCCCCGCCGGCGAACTTCGGCTGCAAGCTTAATCTTTAAATCGGCCCCCCGGTAGAAGATGAAATCATGCACGCCATGTAGCCGGCCCGATTGCATTTTGTAGGCACCATCTTCCTCCTTGACCTTGACCCCAATCTTCTCGATCTCGGCTACCACCTTCAATGCGTTTCGGGTGACTACCAGGTTCAGCTTAGGATCCACTAGCCCTTCGGTGCCGACGCCCCGTCGTATAGCCAGCTCTTCCGGTGTTATACCATTCAGCTTTGGATGAGCAATATTCGGGAAGTGGTCCATGCCAGTACCAGCGTCGCCGCTGCGGCGAATGGCTGCTTTTTCCATGATAGCCACCTCTACGCCGTATTCCCGGGCTTTGATGGCAGCCATGCAGCCGGATAGTCCACCACCGATGATAAGCACATCCTTACTGATAACTTCATCGGCTATGTCATTCAGCTTCATGATGACCTCCCTCGGGCTGCTTATCTATGAGCTCTGTGATGTTGGTGGCCACAGAGATGGCGTACTTGGCGTAAAACTTCTCCCAGTCGGGCACAGGTCGTCGGTAACGCCACAGGATGAAGCAGCTCTCGCTACAGAAGATATGGGGCTTTCCCCGCACCACCTTTTTGACCTCTCCGCCCCCAAATGCTCGCTTGCAGAATTCACACTTCTTGCTCGTGCTCTCTTGCTCTTAAGAATTGATACTGATCAAAATAATTTCCTGTACCTGCCAAGTGTTATTGCATTTTATCGAAAAAATCCACCTATGAATTTATTGTTCTGAATGTTTTCTATTGATGTGGATTTTTAAAAACAACAGCCTTTATTGGTGTTGGATTATAAGCATTGCAAGGACTGCGGTCTTGTGGACAATTAGAAATAGCAACTAGGCAGTCCATGTTTGCCTGAAAATCAATGTAATCACCAGCTTCACTAAATGGTTCGCGAATTGCCCAAACACCATTAGAGTTCTCGGTCAGGTTCATGAATATCGAAGCACAACAATCTTCATTGAAGTCTTTTTTCGTAAGGCCATATGGTGCTAAGGCCATTGCAAAGTTATCTTGACAATTGCGCATTCCTTTAATACCAAACCTAGCATAATTTATATCTTCACTACAGTAACCTCCAGTCCAGCCACCAGTAGAACCCCGCGCACCAACTTTATCTTCGATTATGGTCAACATATTATTACCTTTTTGTGAATATACACTGTGCCCCTTCGTAATGTGCAAAGTCTTATTAAACAAACACGTTATGACACAAGATGACCGCTCCCCTAAGTCGTTAAGGTTAAAAAAGATTACATCTATGACTTGCTGGCCTTCGATGTCAATTAGTCGAAAAATCTGCCTATTCTTTATAATTAAACTCAGATATTCTCGAGCTGGTACTATAATTTCACGAATTATAGTCATTTTGATGTTATTATCGTTTGGATTCGCTACTATTTTTCTCCCCAATTATGACCCTATTCTTGATATACTAAAATATGGAGTCTTGAATTACATAGGGCTTATTATTAATGTTAGCACTTTTAGTATTGCACAAGGGGCTCAATAGCCTGTCTCATATCCGAGGGCATATTGCATAGATCCAAATTGATCTTTCCCCTTCTTCAGACGATGCTTTATTTCTTCCTGGAGCAGACGTTATTCCTAAAATGCATAGAGCTTCATGTCTTTGATCTGCACTATTTTCCTTGAGGCTTTACATTCTCTTCATCCCAGCCGAAGACATCTGAGGGACAATTGTCATAACAAGCTTTGCAGCTATTGCAGTATTCATAATCTATTTGAGGTCCATAGTCCATGTCTGTTATCCTCCTTTCAGTTCCATGGTGCTCCTACATTGGAGTTGAACTGGCCGTTCTCTTGCCAGACCAGCACTGCCTTTCGCCAGTGCTCATCGTCTCGATTAGGATAATCCACCCTATAATGCCAGGGCACTAGGCGACTTTCAGTACGGATGAGAGCAGCCCGAGCATGAATCTCTCCCACGGTGATAATATTTTGCACCTCCACAGCTCGCATTAGTTCATGAGGGTTATCTACCTGAAGCCGGGGAACGTATTTATCTTGTACATTAGCCAATTGCTGTAAAGCATAAGTAAGCTTAGAGTCATGCTTCTCGAAGCCCACATACTCAGTCACCAGTCGGCGGACTGTATCCTCCAGATGCAGTGGCTTGAGACCCTTGACGCGGTTGAGTGGGGCCAATACCCGCTCCTTCTCTTGGAGCACCTGTTCACAGTCTACTACCGGCTCAGGTCTTTCCTGTGCCTCCTTGGCTGCATTCGGTCCCTCCACATAGCCCCATACCAGAGCACCTGTAGCTCCAGACATCATGGAGCCGCCAATGACATCACCAGCTGCGTACAGGCCAGGGAGTGAAGTCTCACCCGTCTCATTTATTACCACTCCGCCCATACTGCGAACGATGCCGTCCATCCAATTACGAGGTTCGGTAGGGACATTTTGCAAACTGCCGATTTTGTTGGCCAGATGTAGCCCGTAGGGGAGCTCATTAGCTCCCACGAAACTCCAACATGCGTGGGCTTCCTCATCGGCAAAGGTAGCCATGTCAAGGCCCAACCTCTCTCTAGCTTGAAATAATATAGCTGCAAGCGTGAGGACAGGATCGGTGGGGTTTTCCTCAGCGAGATCTCCCAACTTGTCCAGGACTCTCTCACCTTTCTGGTTTCTGAGTTCATACCAAGGCATGACGAACATAGGCAGGCCCCTTGGCAAGCCTTTTGTGGCGGGATGGATATAGACAAATTCCATGTTGGCCAGTTTTGCACCAGCCCGGTAGGCTGCTGCTGTACCGTCTCCACAGTTCTGTGGGTCCTGATAGAGGATGAACAAATTGCTGGGGAAGGAGCCATAGGGGTGCCAGTACAAGCGATGGGCGCCGCCGCTAGCCAGAATGGTGGCCTTGGCTTTAACCACCACGAACTTACCGGTGCGGGTGTTAAGCCCCATGGCACCCACTACGGCACCATCCTGGATCAATAGGTTAGTCAACATAGTGCGTTGGATGGTTTGCACTCCCCGCCGGCGAACTTCGGCTGCAAGCTTAATCTTTAAATCGGCCCCCCGGTAGAAGATGAAATCATGCACGCCATGTAGCCGGCCCGATTGCATTTTGTAGGCACCATCTTCCTCCTTGACCTTGACCCCAATCTTCTCGATCTCGGCTACCACCTTCAATGCGTTTCGGGTGACTACCAGGTTCAGCTTAGGATCCACTAGCCCTTCGGTGCCGACGCCCCGTCGTATAGCCAGCTCTTCCGGTGTTATACCATTCAGCTTTGGATGAGCAATATTCGGGAAGTGGTCCATGCCAGTACCAGCGTCGCCGCTGCGGCGAATGGCTGCTTTTTCCATGATAGCCACCTCTACGCCGTATTCCCGGGCTTTGATGGCAGCCATGCAGCCGGATAGTCCACCACCGATGATAAGCACATCCTTACTGATAACTTCATCGGCTATGTCATTCAGCTTCATGATGACCTCCCTCGGGCTGCTTATCTATGAGCTCTGTGATGTTGGTGGCCACAGAGATGGCGTACTTGGCGTAAAACTTCTCCCAGTCGGGCACAGGTCGTCGGTAACGCCACAGGATGAAGCAGCTCTCGCTACAGAAGATATGGGGCTTTCCCCGCACCACCTTTTTGACCTCTCCGCCCCCAAATGCTCGCTTGCAGAATTCACACTTCTTGCTCATAATCTCTCCCTCCACCGATTGATAACGAATAAATCAATCGCCTCTAACCGCCCCGTTCTTGTCCAAGTTCTAGATTCCCTCCTTAACTCTCTCGACTTTCAAGTAATAAAAGCAGCCTCATCATAAATCCACTAATTGCTTGATTGCCTTACAACATAACGATTGGACTGAAAGCTTAGCCCTTCGAGGACTACTGCCATCACAATCGCCATACCCCCTGCAATCTTCATCATACCGATAGGGAAAAAAACCGCAAACCCGCCAACAAGAAACAAAAGTCTCCCCAGCCAATTTACCCTTTTTATTAAGTAGCCTTCTAAACCAATGCCTATGCTTATCGCACCTATAATTGAAAATGCTACTGCCAGTAATATCTCTAATAGCGACCCCTTAAGAAGTAAAGCAGGATTATATACAAAGGCGAAAGGTACAATGAAAACCAAGATACCCAGGCGCATGGCCTGAAATCCAGTTCCCATCATGGGACCACCAGCAATTATAGCCGCCATCCAGGCTCCTTCACAAACCGGTGGAGTAATAACGTGTGTTATTGCAAAGTAGAAGATGAACAAGTGAGCAGCCATCATAGGGATTCCGGCCTTTGTCAAAGCGGGAGCTACAAGAATAGCCATCATTAGGTAGGCGACCATACTGGGTAATCCCATTCCGAATATGTAACAAGCTGCCCCTGTTAATACGAGTAGAAAGAAAATGTTGCCATGGCTCAACTTAAGAAGCATGCTGCTAAGAGTCAGTGGCAGGCCCGTAACCTCTACGCATCCAATTAGAATACCGATAGCAGCGGCAATAGGGAAAATCCTAGTTAGCAGCCTTATTGTCTGGTAAAAAACCTCCCCTATAGTCTTCAGATTCCATCGGCTTTCTTTCCTAAAGATGGCGACTAATAACAAAGCCCCTATTGCGTATAGACAACAAGTTATCGGCGAGTACCTCAGTACTGCTAGAAAATATATTAATACTGCCATCGGCACCAGGAAATGCCAGCCCGACTTCAATACTTTTACCATAGATGGTAGTTCTTCGCGGGATAGACCTATCATTCCTCTTTTTTTCGCCTGCAAATGTGCCTGCACGAATAAAGCGATATAATATAGCATTCCAGGCAAAAATGCAGCTATGGCTATATCAATATAAGGAACTTGCATAAAGTCAGCCATAATGAAAGCGGTTGTCCCCATAATAGGTGGCATTAGCATGCCACCGGTGGAAGCCGCAGTCTCAATAGCACCAGCATATACAGGTTCGTAACCTATTCTCTTCATCAATGGAATAGTAATTACACCTGTGGTGACTATGTTTGACGTGGGAGAGCCTGAAATCATCCCAAAAAGGCCGCTACCGATTACTGCTACCTTGGCCGGTCCCCCTGCGAAGCGGCCAGCTAAGGCGAGCGATGAGTCCAGAAAGAATGTGCCTGCTCCTAAGACACTGATAAACATGCCAAACGTAAGAAAAATAAACGCATATGTTGCTATTACTTTCATGATTAGGCTAAACATGCCCGTGGGGAATAACCAAGAATGGGCGACTATCTCTGACCAGCTGCTACGAGGCCCCCAGAAGATTCCCGGAAATAAATCAGTGTATAGGCAATAAAATATGGCTATCAATACTATAATAATAACAGGCCAGCCCATTGTACGCCGTGTCGCCTCCAAGACGGCAATTATTGTCATTGTTCCCAATACTAACTCAAGCAATGTAGGACCGAAGCTGGTGAGAATTATCTCCGTCGCATTTATCGAAATATAGATAGTACCTACCAGGCTTACCCCGATAAATATGAAATCGTGCCACTGTAACCTATTGTCCTTTGTCCACTTTTTTCTTGCCGGGAAAAATAAGAAAGAGAAAATGAGCATCATGCCCAGAACAATTGGCAGATGCTCCTCCTCATTTATAAATATCCATTTAGTCTCTAGAAATCCAAGAAGATACAATAGATTGTATAAGCAAAATAAAATGGCCCCTATTCTAACTACTTTACCAAATGTCCCCTTAAATTCCCTCAGCTGGCTTTCGTCCTCAGTCTTTATCGAACTTATATCAGTGTCTTTCATAACTCTTTAGCATCATATGTTTGACTAAACTTTATCGCTTCTCCTTAGCCAAGAGTGTCCGTTGAAGATCATCCAATTCTTTCGTCCAAATACCCTTTTCCTTGTAATATTTGATAGCCCCAGCATGGTATGCGACCACCGAGGGGAATTTAAGTGCTCTCTTCAGATTGAACTCACCACATGTGCGGTGAATTTCAGCAAGTTCTTGTGCGTGGTCATATACTGCTTTAGTTATGGCATAGGCTAAGTCTTCGCTAGTATAAGGATTGGTAAATAGATAAACGGTTGTGGCAGCAACGGGGACATCTTCGGGTATGCCATATAGACCCTTCGGTGCTATGTCTGAAACAAGATTGATAAGTGGCTCTCGCTCATTCATATAGTCTACAACTTCTGGCGGAACTGGGATAACAACAATGCCCTTAGCCGCCTTCAGTTTCTCGCAATGACCTCCAATCGATCCACCGTAGGCATCTATCTTACCTTCTATCATACGGTCAGCTGTTGCCGAGAGGCCTCCCCGCTCAAAAGCCACCACCTTGTCTGTTATGCCGTAATAGTCCAACATAAGTCTGTTTTTCAAAGTAGAGCTTTGTGATACCCCGGAAATATAAGCTACTTTCTTTCCCACTAAGTCCTTTATCGTCTTTATGCCAGTCTCTGGAGTAGTAAAAAAGCAGGCATACCCGCTATTGCCTGCGCCTAGTACACGCAGCGGTCTCGGTCCCTTCTCTTTAAGCTTCTCAACCCCATGAGTACAACTATAAATCCAGTATAGATTGTCTAGGGCTAAATCTAACTTTCCTTCGGCTACACCGTCGAGAATTGGTAAAGCCCCGGGCATGGCTCTTAAAATTGCCTTGTTATCTAAGTGCCTATCGATAACAACTGTAAGTCCGGCTGCAGTTGCATACAAAGGACCGCCCATCGTTTCGACACCAAAAAAGATCACCTTTTCTTTTTTTGCCGGTGCACCAGCTACGGGCATTACGCCGACTGCTAGTACCAACACGGCAAGTAGTGCTGCAATTAGCTTCAATAATTTACTCATAATAACCTCCTTAGATTAAAGATTTATAATTGACCTTCAAATTTAAAGGCCAGCATTTATTTTTACTACTATTTAATACGTAAGGTAGCGCTAGAGAGGATGTTATAATCGTTATCGGCAACACTAATAGAGTACATCCCAGGGCTGAATTTCATAAGGATCAGCGAGGTTGAGAATTCTCCATGGTCACTGACCTCTGGAATTGGGTTGCAAGAAAGTGTCTCATCAATAGCCAATCCGTTTTGTGTAACAACCATTATCTTTATTTCTTTGCCTATAGATAGACCAGAGCATGTTATGATGGTCTTTGCTTCTCTTCCTGCTATCACTTCCGCTGGGGAAAGTGTCAATATTGGGGATACTGTTGATTTTTCTGGTTGCACTGCGCACCCCACTATCGCAAGAATTGAGATAAGCAACAGAGAAATCAAAGAAATAACAATTACAATACAATTCTTCATAATGCCCTCCAATAATTTTTATTAGTAAAGACTATCAAATAATGGGAAATTAAAAATTGGGTTAAAAATGGTACGAAATGAGAATTTGTTAATAGTTGAAGTTTAGAATGGAGATAATCTGTATACTGTATACCGTACTCATTTATTGTTGTCAATAAAAAATTGATTCAAAAAATTAAGATCTATTAAGCGTAGTTTAATTCATAAATGAAAATTTGTTATTGTTATGTTGACATATAATGTCCAGTGAGTTTACACTAACACCTCATAAAATCCTCAGATGACGGTAGTGCCGTTACCTTCGAAAACACATAGGTCCGAACGAGCACAGCATGCCCGCCATGCACACACACCGACAAGACACGCATCCCCAGTTATACTGAAGAGAAAGGAGGTGAAAGCCTAATAGCCAAAGGCTCAGCATTCATTTACCCCTAACCAAAGACGAGGAGGTAGAGAGATGAAAAAGCAAGGCATTTCAAAAGTAATAGGGCTTGTAATGACATTGTTCATTTTGAGCCTTTTTCCCGTTCCATCTGCCGCGGCGCCCATAACGCTTAGCTACGCGAACTTTCCCCCTGCACCTACTTTTCCCTGTGTGCAAATGGAGCGGTGGAAAGAGGAGGTAGTGAAGAGGACCGGCGGCAAGGTCGCGATAAACACCTATCCCGGCAGCACCCTTCTCGACGCGAAGAACATGATGGATGGCGTAATTGCAGGAACGGCTGATATCGGGTGCCTGTGCATGGCCTATCAACCAGGCAGGTTTATCGTGACAAACGCTACTGCCTTACCCCTTGGCTTCCCCAACGCCACGGTAGCCAGCCTCACCCTCTGGGATATCTACCGGAAACACAATCCCGATGAATTCGCAAAGGTAAAGGTCCTCACCATGTTCACCTGTGCGCCCGCAAATATCTATGCAAAGAAACCGGTAAAGAACCTTGAAGACCTCAAGGGACTGGAGCTCAGGGCTTCCGGAGGAGTTGCTCAGGTATTGGAGGCATTGGGAGCCGCTCCTGTGGGAATGCCCCAGTCGGAATGTCCCGAGGCCCTACAAAAAGGGGTGGTCAAGGGAGCGGTGTCGTCGCTTGAAACCCTTATGGATTTCAAGTACGCGGAGATGTGCAGGTATGTGACGATCTTTAACGGTCCGGTGTATCCCTTTGCCGTGGTCATGAATATGGACAAGTGGAACTCATTGCCAAAGGATGTGCAAGATGTGATGGATGGGTTGGGGACGGAGCAGGCCTGGTGGACTGGTAACTACATGGACAAGCATGTGGATGAGTCCGTCGAGTGGTCGAAGAAGAACTATAACATCGAGATCACCGACCTGACCACGAGGGAGATGATAAGGTGGAATAGGTTGATGAAGCCCCTGATCGATAAATGGATTACCGATGCCGAGGCCAAGGGATTACCGGCCAGGACCATAATAAAAGACATCAGGATAGCGAGGGACTATCATTCCCGATTCTAAGAGGGCGAGGGAATAACGGATTTTGGGTGGTATCCCAAAGTCCGTTTATTCCCTTAAAGCCAAGGAGGTTTGACGGCGAATATGGAGTTCCTGGATAAAGCGAGCAGAATACTAAATCAGGTGTTTGTCTGGATAGCCGGTGTATTTTTGGTGGGAATGATCCTGCTCGCCTGCTCGAATATCTTTTTGAGGATTGTGTGGCTCCCGGTAAAGGGCACCTTTGAGCTTATGGGGTTTTTCGGCGCAATTGTCACCGCCTTTGCCCTTGGCTACACACAGATCAAGAGGGGCCATATAGGAATAGATATAGTGGTGACTCAATTCTCGGCAACAGCCCAGAGAATCCTCAGCGGCATCAATTACCTCATCTGCACGGTATTCTTTTCTATTGCGGGCTGGCAGATAGCTAAGTGGGCCACAACCCTCTGGAAAACAGGAGAAGTCACCGAAACGCTGAGGATTATTTTCTACCCTTTCACCTATGGCGTTGCCCTGGGTTGTTTCGTTCTTGCCCTCGTATTGTTAGTTGACCTTTTAAGAGTGCTCATTGAAGGCGAAGGAGCCTCATAGATGAACTTGGTGGCTGTTGGAGTGCTTGGAATCCTCGTACTGCTCCTTGTTCTATTCTTTCTGGGGATGCCAGTTGGCTTTGCAATGGCAGTAGTGGGTTTCTGCGGGTTTTGCTACGTAGTTTCCTTCAAGGCAGCCCTCAACATGATAGGCGCTGACATTTGGGTTACATTCTCTAAATACGGTTTAACGGTAATACCCCTTTTCGTCTTAATGGGTTATGTGGCATTCAAAGCGGGGATAGCTGAAAGATTATATGACGCCGCGTACAAGTGGCTAGGTCATTGGCCCGGGGGTTTGGCAATAGCCACAATAGGGGCCGACGAGCTTTTTGCTGCGATCTGCGGTTCCAATACGGCTACCGCGGCCACGATGGGCACAGTAGCCTTGCCACAGATGAAAAGGTATCATTATGACACGAGGCTAAGCAGCGGCACTGTTGTTACCGGCGGCACCTTGGGTACGGTAATGCCTCCCAGCGTGGTCATCATTGTCATCGGTTTGCAAACGGAACAATCGATAGCCAAGCTCTTCCTCGGCGGCATTTTACCTGCAATCCTTTTGGGAATTTTGTTCGTTCTTACCATCCTCACTCTTTGCAAGCTCTATCCGAGCTTCGGTCCGCCTGGGCCGAAGACGAGTTTCGGAGAGAAGATCAAGTCCCTGCCAGGGGTTATTGAAGCGATAGCCATATTTGTCCTGGTAATCGGAGGTTTGTTTGTTGGGTTATTTACCCCTACCGAAGCGGGGGCGGTCGGTGTGTTGTGCACGTTTATTGTGGCCGTTGCAACTCGTAGGCTCACATGGGATGGCCTTATCAGCTCAATTGTGGAGACGCTGAAGATATCGTGCATGGTATTTGTCCTTGTAACGGGAGCAATAATTTTTGGTCGCTTTCTGGCGGTAACGAGAATCCCCTTTATCGTGGCGGATTTTGCCGCTTCGCTTCCGGTATCGCCCTTCGTTATTCTCGCATTCGTGTTGCTGATCTATTTGATAGGGGGCTGTGTCATGGATGCCCTGGGATTTCTGGTGCTCACCGTCCCTATCTTCTTTCCCCTGGGAATGGCCCTTGGTTTCGATCCAGTATGGTACTCCATAATCTTGACGATGGTGACGACATTGGGGGCAATTACACCCCCTGTAGGCGTCAATATATATGTGGTGAAGGCGTTGGCTCCGGAAATAAGCATTGGTACTATTTTCAAGAGCGTGAGCCTTTTTTTGCTGGCGTGCATTATATCTATAATTATTTTAATAATTTTCCCTCAAATCGTTTTATTTATACCGGATATGCTTCACTAGGCAAAGATATTTGAAATTCGAAACTGGAAACTTGAGAGAGGGGGAACCCAAAGGTGCTTTTTTCAGATTCGAGTTTCTTTCAACGACTGCCTTCGCAAACCAGTCAAATAAAAAAGGAGTGAAAGGTACTATGACGAAAAGCTTTATGCCGGAAGTCCATACCGAAGAAGAGTTGAAAGACCTCCAGTTGAGGGGTCTCAAATGGACGGTTACCCATGCCTATACAGGATCGGATTTCTATAGAAGGCGATTCGATGAAGCCAGGGTAAAACCGGATGATATTAGCTCCTTGAACGATATAAAACGGCTGCCCTTTACCACTGCCAAGGACTTGCAGGAAGGCTATCCCTTCCCCTTACGATCGGTGCCCTTTAAGGATATTGTGAGGATTCACGCCTCATCCGGCACCACGGGCAAGAGAAAGGTGCTTTGCTATACACGGAAGGATATCGAGGACTGGGGAGATTTCTTTGCCAGGTGCTACGAGATGGCGGGATTAAACGAGGAGGATAGGGTCCAGATAGCCGTGGGCTACGGGGTGTGGACGGCCGGCGTCGGCTTTCAGCTGGGCTGCGAGAAGTTCGGTGCCATGGCCATTCCCGCAGGCCCCGGCAATATCGATATGCAGTGCATGTTCCTCGTTGATTTTCAAACCACCGTGCTCTGCTGTACTGCCTCAATGGGGCTGCTCATGGCAGAGGAGGTGGAGAAGCGGAACATAAAGGACCGGATAACTCTAAAAAAGGTTATCTTTGGATCGGAACGCTCCAGCGAGGCGATGCGAAAGAGGATCAAGGAGCTTCTCGGTGTCGAACATATCTTCGATATCCCCGGCATGACGGAGCTCTATGGCCCCGGCACCGGCCTTGATTGTGTGTATCATGAGGGCATCCATTACTGGGCGGACTACTACATCCTCGAGATACTGGACCCCGACACCCTTGAAGAGGTCGAGGATGGAGAGGTTGGGGAGATGGTGGTAACCACCCTCAGGAAGGAGGGCTCGCCGCTGATCAGGTATAGAACGAGGGACCTCACCAGGATCATCCCGAAGCGGTGTTCCTGTGGATCTGTCCTTCCCATGCACGATGCCCTCTTGGGCCGATCCGACGATATGTTCATCATTAGGGGAGTGAATATCTATCCCAGCCAGGTGGACACTATTCTGTCAAATATCCCTGGGGCGGGAAGCGAGTATCAGATCCTTCTGGATAGAAAAGAGGATGGCAAGGATTACATGAGCTTGAAGATCGAGCGGGGTCAGGGGCAAGACCCATTGAGGGATGAGGAGTTGAAGAGGAAGGTAGAGGATGAGATAAAAAAGCAGGTCCTGGTGAGCGGTGCAGTGAGCATCGTTGAGTACGGGGAGCTGCCCAGGTCTGAGAGGAAGAGCAAGAGGGTGTTCGATAACCGGGGGAATGATTAGGGTTTAGAAATTCCACGCAGTGACGGATGAGGGGTATTTATGAGGAAATTTGATTATTATCAGCCTGAGACCCTTAAAGAGGCCTGGTCCCTGATGGAGAAGATCAAGGGGGAGGCCAGATACGTTGCAGGGGGCACCGATATCATCGTCAATATAAAAGATAAGAAGATTCAGCCCGATGCACTGATCTCACTAAAGAGAATCAAGGAGTTGGCCGGTATCCACCGCAACAGGGAATTGGTGTTCGGAAGCATGACTCTTCTAAGAGACCTGGAGAGAGATCCCCGCATTGGCAGGGAATACCCGGCACTTGCTCGGGCGGCCATGGTACTCGCCACCCCCCAGATCAGGAACGTGGCTACTGTGGGGGGTAATCTCTGCAATGCAGCGCCGTCTGCTGACTGCGCTCCCCCTCTCTTGGTGATGGAGGCAAGCCTCACACTCGAAGGTCCTGGAGGCCGGAGGGAGGTATCGATTGAGGATTTCTTCAAGGCCCCAGGCCATACATGCATGGATACCACCGAGATCCTAACCCGGATCAGGATCCCGTCTGCACAGGAACGCAATGGAACCTCTTTTTTAAAGCTGGGCAGGGTTTCCACGGATATCGCCGTGGCAAATGCTGCTGCCTTCATCACAATGGAGGGAAAGATCTGTTCGAGATGTCGTATTGCCGTGGGTGCGGTAGCTCCGGTACCATTGAGGCTTATCTCAGTGGAGCGGATGATTGAGGGGGAGGCGATATCCCCTGAGCTCCTGGATAGGGCGGCGAGGATGGCAGAGGATGAGGTTACGCCAATTACAGATGTTCGCTCGACCGCCGAGTACCGGAGGATAACATCAGGGGTGCTGGTTAAAAGGGCAATAGAGGAGGCCATGAAAGCAGTGGAGGAAAGGGAATGAAAAAGGCCATACGCTTTTTCCTTAACGGTCGCGAGGTTTCAACGGAGGTTGAGGCGCATAAGATGCTGCTGGAGGTGTTGAGGGATAATTTCCAGCTTACTGGGGCCAAGGATGGCTGCGGTCTGGGCGAATGCGGTGCATGCACGGTACTGGTGGATGGCCTGAGCGTACCTTCATGCCTCTATCCGGCCTTTGAGGTTGAGGGGAAGTCGGTCACCACCATCGAGGGATTGGTAGGGGAGGGAAACGAGCTCCACCCTATTCAGAAGGCCTTTGTGGAACGTGGAGGAATTCAGTGCGGGTTTTGCACGCCGGGGATGATCATGTCTGCAAAGGCGCTTTTGGATGAGAATCCCGACCCCACCGAGGAGGAGATCAAGCGAGGGATAGCCGGCAATCTATGCCGTTGTACGGGGTACGTGCAGATCATCGACTCCATCGCAGAGGCCGCCAAAAAACTCTAAGGAGATAACATGACCGAATACAGTTTCATTGGTCCCGAGGCTCCCAGGCCGGATGCGCCCGATAAGGCAGCAGGCAAGGCCCTTTACATTCACGATCTCGCAAGGCCGAGGATGCTCTACGGGAAGATTAAGTTCAGCGATTATGCCCACGCCAGGATAAAACACATCGATACCTCCAAGGCGGAGAGGGTGCCAGGGGTTCACGCGGTGATCACCGGGTACAACACGCCCGAGATCAGGATTGGGTTTATAAGGGACAACTTCGTCTTGAAAAGGGATAAGGTCAGGCAGTTTCGAGATGAGGTGGCCGCAGTAGCGGCAATCGATCCTGATATTGCCGAAGAGGCAATAGGGCTGATCGAGGTCGAATACGAGGAACTTCCCGCCGTATTCTCCCCTGAGGATGCCCTCAAGGAGGGTGCCCCACTCGTTCATGAAGCGGATGTAAAGGGCCGGCCCAAGTCGGATAACCTGGTCCCCGTGCCCTGGAAATTCGTAGCGGGCGACGTTGAAAAGGCAAAACAGGGGGCGGCATACATTGCCGAGGATGAGTTCCAGACTCCCTTGATACAGCAGTCCTGCCTGGGAACGGCTGGCTGTATTGCGGAATTCGATCTCCAGAACAATCTGCTCATCCATACCAAGACCCAGATCCCCTTCCTGGCGCAGAACGATTTCAACCGTGCCCTCGCTGCCATGGGACTAAAGGGGAAGAATACAAGGGTCATCGTTCCAACCCTGGGCGGTTCATTCGGGACGGGGCTTGACACCCACAGCTATGAATACATTGCTATACTATTGGCGTACAAGACGGGGAGACCGGTCAAAATAGTCTTTACGCGGGAAGAGGAGTTCACGGCCCTCTCACCCAGACAGCCTTCAAAGGCCCACATCATCCAGGGCTGCGATAGAAGAGGCATGCTCACCTTTCGGGAGGTCAGGATGATCCTCGATAACGGCGCCTATACATCGTGGGGCGCGACCACACCGAGCGTGATGATGCTGCCCATCTCCACCCTCTACAGGGTTCCCAATGTCCTTTACGAGACCAAGATCGTCTATACAAACAACACCTACTGTCAGGCCATGAGGGGATACGGAAATCCCCAGGCCACCTGGGCCTTGGAGAGCAACGTGGATCAGCTCGCCGAGGCGGCTGGTATCGATCCTTTCGAGTTCAGGATGATAAACGGCAACGTACCCAACGAAACCTCCCCGATGGGGCTGAAGATCACCACATGCGGCCTGAAGGATTGCATGGAAGCGGTGGCAGAAAAGCTCAAATGGAAGGAGAAACGGGGGAAGGAAAGAAGTAAGGCCCGGGGTGTGGGAATGGCCAGCCTGTTTCACGTGGGCGGTGCCGCCAGGGTTTACCGCTCGGATGGCACCGGCATCATCATGAAGCTGGATGATTTTGGCAATGTCTCGGTCATCACCGGCGGGGTGGAGATGGGGCAGGGATTTGACTCCGCACTGACCTTGGCCTCTGCTGAGGCGCTCGGGGTGACACCGGACAAGGTCACGATCATATCAGGGGATACGGCGATCTGCCCGTGGGATGTGGGCACACATGCGAGTCGTGGGGCATTCACCGCAGGCAATGCCGCGATCATGGCCGCGGGCAAGGCAAGGGAGAAGATCTTTCAGCTTGCCTCGGAACATTTCATGCCTCGAGTACTCTCAAGCCTCAAAAAACAGGTGAAAAAGGACACTAGCTTTGAGATGCCCGATCTCGATTTCGAGAGGAAGTTCCTTTCCTCTGAGTTCGACATGAGGGAGAACCACATTTTCCTTAAGGAAGACCCGGACAACCCATTCCTTCGCGTCAGCCTCGAGGAGATCCTGAGGGCCGCCCACTACAAGGAGCACGGCACCATGATTGTCGCTGAGGCATTCTACGATCCCGCCAATGAAATGGTCGATCCGAAAACCAGCAGGGGAAATATCTCAACCACCTACATCTTCGGAACCCAGGGGGCAGAGGTAGAGGTAGATCGAGAGACCGGGAAGGTGAAAATCCTGAAGTTTGTGGCGGCCCATGACGTGGGCAAGGTGATAAACAGGCAGACGATCAAGGGACAGATCTACGGGGGGATTGCAACGGGCATGGGATATGCACTTTGCGAGGAGTACAAGACCGAGAGAGGCAGGAATCTAAACCCCAACTTCCTGGACTATAAGATTCTTTCGGCTCCTGATATTGACTTCCCCATTCACGTGGAATGCATTGAGACGAATGACAAGGCCGGTCCCTTTGGGGCGAAGGGGGTTGGCGAACCGGGCGATGTGCCCACCGCTCCTGCCATCGCGAACGCCATCTACGATGCGATTGGGGTGAGGATCACGAGCCTTCCCATCACCCCGGAGAAGATCCTCGCTGCGTTGAGGGAAAAGAAGCAATAACCTGATACCCGAGGGCTGCCAAAGATCGCCTTTCTCAACAAGCCTTTTATTCCGCCCGACATAACCCCGGTGCGGCCCTTCTTGCCCAAATCTTATACGATTTTTACTTAAAAGTGCATATAAGGTGATTAAGAAATGGTTTCAAAAAACATTATCGCTATGAGCAGACGGATCGGAAGCCAGATACAGCATCGGATAGCAAATCTAATCTGTACTTTATTGAGATTTAAGAGTGGCTCGAGATCAATTGAATAGTGCGAATCCAGTTGCATGCAAGATGTTGTGTCCGTTAAAGATGATGCTCAATTCCATGTAATAACCACTTCGAATTTTAAATCTGAACGGCTTAGAAGTGGCTCACCTCTAAGTCGTTCAAAAGATCCCCCTAATTTATTGAAATATCAAATATAGAGCTTGATTTTTCAAGATAAATCGTTTAGGCTGCGACCATGAACCTTATCGACAGAAAAACGGATCGAGCCACATTGTCCAAGCTCATGTCCCTATTTCCCGTTACGGCGATTCTTGGCCCCCGGCAGTGCGGAAAAACGACGCTGGCCCGAACGCTTGCCGCTGATTCCTATTTCGATCTGGAAAATCCTCGGGATTGTGCCCGGCTGGAACAGCCTCAGCTCGCACTGGAAGACCTGACAGGGCTCATCGTCATCGACGAGATCCAGCGGTTGCCCGATCTTTTTCCGCTCCTGCGCTATCTGGTGGATCAAGGAAAAAGCCGCAAGTTCGTGATCCTAGGGAGCGCCTCGCGGGATTTGATTCGCCAGAGTTCGGAATCCCTGGCCGGGAGGATCGCCTATCTTCAATTAGGCGGGTTCCGCCTCAGTGATATCGATCCCGGGGCCATTAAGACCCTGTGGTGGCGCGGGGGATTGCCCCCATCCTTCCTGGCGGCCTCGGACAATGAGAGCCTGCTCTGGAGGAATCAATACGTGACGACCTTTTTGGAACGGGACATCCCCCAGTTAGGGATCACAATCCCCGCCCGGACCCTTCGCCGCTTCTGGACCATGTTGAGCCATTACCACGGTCATATCCTGAACTATGCGGAGCTGGGCCGTTCCTTCGGCATCTCCGATATGACCGTCCGAAAATACTGCGATATTTTGGAAGGCACGTTCATGATCCGAATCCTCCAGCCCTGGTATGTCAACATCGGGAAACGTCTGGTGAAGCGACCGAAATTGTACCTGCGCGACTCCGGGCTGTACCATGCCTTGCTGTCCATTGAAACCACGGAGCAACTGCACGCTTCGCCCCGGCTTGGAGCCTCCTGGGAAGGATTTGCACTGGATTGCGTCTGCCGAACCTTGGGAAGGGAAGATGAGGAGTTCTATTTTTGGCACACCCATGCCGGCGCGGAACTCGATCTTTTTTGGCAGGCGCGCGGACAAAACTGGGGGGTGGAATTCAAGTATGAAGACGCCCCCCGGTTGACCCGATCCATGAAGACGGCAGTTGAAGACCTTACATTAGAGCGGCTGTGGGTCGTGTATCCTGGGAAAGCAGCCTATCGTCTCACCGAAAAGATTCAGGTGATCCCCCTTGCAGATGTCCATGACATTTGGAACTATGGATAACTAAGAACATAAAGGGTGCCATCGATCCATGAACGCAGGCCGCATTCAAATCAAATTAATGATAGGGCATGCAGTATGAGTGCTGAACGAATCAAGAGCTGGCCAACAAAGGAGCGCCTGCGCGAACGACTTCTTGCCGAAGGCCCGGAACGGCTGACTGATGCCGATCTGCTCGCCATCATCCTTCGCATTGGATCAGGAACGTTCAGGGATGGAACTCACCCCGTTACTTTCGTCAAGTGGATGTGGCACATGCTGCGGCTATGAGTTTGGAACGCTTTTTCTCATCGGTCTCAAGATGACAATGCTTGTATTTCTTTCCACTTCCGCACCAGCAAATGTCATTTCTACCGAGCTTGGGAATAGGCTCCCGCTTATCTAAGATTTTATCGAGAAACTTCATGCGGCATCCTATAGCAGACCCTTCCTCACTAGTAAAGCTTACATTTGGATAGAATTTATAGCCGCTGAACATTTTCTATTAATATGGATGGGGGAAATCCATGATTTCAACATGCTGCTATGATTGAGGAAAATCTAGAGGCCGAAAAACTTATTACCGCGGGATGAGATCTTGATCATTCACGAACTTTCTCCGATCGTTACCTATGGCATGAAACCATGGTGGAAGAAACTTTAAGGCAAATCGATAAATTTATGGTAATGATATTGTGAGATAGGAAAGGCTTGTATATTGAATATTATGGCTTTCATATAATATATGTTGGGGCGCGGAAGGTATAATATAAAATTTGATTTTGTTCCCCATTTGTGCTATATTTATCAGGAAAGTATAAATGGAGGTGATTCATGAATAAAACATCTACTATAAGAGCCCGTATACAGCCCGATTTGAAAGACAAAGCGGAGCAGGTTTTTCACAAACTCGGATTAACTTCAACACAGGCAATCACGCTTTTTTATAAGCAAGTCGAACTGAGAAACGGCCTGCCTTTTGATGTCGTCATTCCCAACAAGACCACACTTCGAACATTCGACGAGACAGATGCTGGAAAGAATTTGGTAGTTTGTGAAGACACTAATGATATGTTTAAAAAACTTGGGATCTAATGCTTACTCCTGTTTACACTCGCCAATTTGAGCGAGATTTAAAACGAATGAAAAAAAGACGTAAGAATATAGAAAAACTCAAGATAATTTTACGCTCGTTAACAGAGGAGGAGGATTTAGACCCTATCCATCGGGACCATAAATTGATTGGCAATTGGCTCGGGCGCCGTGAGTGCCACATCGAGTCTGATTGGCTTTTGATCTATAAAATCGAAGATGATCGTATCATTTTTGAGCGCACAGGGAGTCATTCTGACTTATTCAGTAACTAAAGAAGCCCCCAGCCTCCGGGTGAAAGAGGGCTGGCCTTTTCGTTGGCCGCTCAAAAGCCAGCCTTTTACCCAGCTCGTTCGCTTAGAGGGTGAAAAGCTGTGTTAGGCAATGAATTCATTAATGTCGTGGCAAGCGGGAGACTGGATATCATACATATGCTTCTGGATATTCTCGCTGAGACGGGTTCGAGGTATTGCCTGATTGGCGGTCTCGCCGTGAACGCATACGTTGAGCCGGTGGTGAGTCTTGATCTCGATATCGTAGCTACGATTGAAAATATCGAGGCCATTTGTAAAGCGGCCAAGGAACGAGGCTTTAGTGTTGAGCGCTTCGAGCATAGCGTCAATCTTGCCAGTGAGGCGTCCGAAAGTTCGGCTTCTGTCATTGCGAGCAAAGAGAAGCGAGCTCTTTTTACAAGACTGCCACGTCGTCCTGAGCAAAGCCGAAGGCCTCCTCGCAGTGACATTTTCTTGAATTGATACCAGCATCTTGCTGAAAGGAGCTTCATCTTCCTCTATTCCATTTTGAGAGAATCCCTCAGGCTTCTGGTTGCGTCCATATCGATCTCCATGGTGTCTGGATCGATCACAACGCCGTAATGATCCCGGGCGCCCCCTAAACTCACGTACCCATCGAGCACATCGCGTTTCACTAACTCTAATTCTCGTTGAAGGGGGTCTCCATATCCGCCCCCACCTGCGGCATCCATGGTAACCACATCACCGGGCCTTAATTGGGTGAGGCCATAGGGGTTGCCCTTTTCTCCATTGACCAGGAACTGTGCCTTTGCTCCATCCTTGCCGTTAAAGAGACCCTCCGGAGGATAACGAAACCTGCCCGACTGGATTCCGAGGTTCACCGGCGGCAGGGGGGCATGCTCATCATCCGGCACCCTGAAGGCTACCCTTCTGCCCAGACCCCCCTTCATTTTGCCCGGACCGCCTGAATCAGGGAGCAACTCTCTTCTCTCCACGATAAGCGGAGTGTCGCTTTCAAATATCTCAACCGGCGTATTCGCCCCGTTGGCAGGAAAGATATAGTCATAGTAACCGTCATTGGTGGCGCTGGCGCCCATGCCACCGCCCCTGATGATCACCGAATGCCACGGCCTCCCGTTGTTCCTCCTTCCGTAGAAGACATTCATGGTGGCAGGCGTGCCGCCGCTTCCTGCAATCACCCTTTCAGGCACGGCCTCAGCCAGGGCCCGGTAAACTATCTCGGTGAGAAAATGCCCGATCTGCATCCGTGCGGCAACAGCTACCGGAAAAGCACAGTTTACCACACTGCCCTCCGGTGCCTTCATGGAGATAGGAGCCGCGCAGCCGTCATTGTTGGGTATATCCGGATCAAAGATGCTTTTGAGGGCCATGAACACATAGGCATAAGTGAAGTTGTAGACTACGTTCCCGCCCCAGTCCACATGGCCGGAAGAGCCATCGAGGTCCACCATGATGTCGCTTCCCTTTACCTCCACAGCGGCCTTTATTACCACATCCTCCCTGCCTTCGATCTGCTCTATAATTCCCTGTGCTCGATACACGCCATCGGGAATCTTCTCAATAGCCGCCCTCATGCTCTTCTCCGTGCGGCTGAGGATCTCATCTGCAAGGTCATCCAGGCCGTCCAGATGACGCTCGTCGAGCATCTGGCATATCTTTTCCGCACACACGTGGTTTGCCGCGATCTGGGAGCGGATGTCACCGATGACCTCATCAGGGGTCCGAACATTCCAGCGGATCATCTCAAGAACGGCCTCATTCAGGGTGCCGCTGTCGTAGAGCTTCACCAGCGGTATGAACAGGCCATCCTCATACACATCGTGGTTGTCGGATGATACGCGGCCACCGATGTCGGAGTGGTGGAATACACAGGCGGTAAAGGAAGTGAGCCTGTCTTTATAGAAAATGGGGCTCATGACGCACACATCATTGAGGTGTCCGGCCAGGGCCCACGGGTCGTTGGTGATAAACACATCGCCGGGCCTAAAACTATTCGATGGCAGCTTGTTTACCAGGTTCTTTATTCCAAGGGCCATGGCCCCGGACTGTCCAGGAGTGGCGAAGGTTCCCTGGGCCAGTTCCCTGCCTCTCCGGTCGGTAAACATGCACGTATAGTCGTGAGCATCCCGCAGCAGGCTGGAAAATGCCGTTCGGGCAACGGCACCGTCGGCCTCATCCACAATGGAGATCAATCTGCGCCAGAGTATCTCCAGGGTGATCGGATCAAATGTTTGTTCCATGTGTTTGACTCCTCGAGTTTGAGAAAATGTCTGTTTACGAGATAATCTCTTTCTTCAGGGCTAGGTGTAAGGCACAAGGCATATGGCGCAGGGAAAAACCTTATTGGCCCTTATCGATGGCGTGTGCCTTGCGCCCTGCGCCTTTCGTCCCTCACAATTCTATCCACAGAAACCCATATTCGTCCACCGAAACGGACGCATCTTCACCCACAATGACCGTGGATTCCCTTTCCTCGATGATAGCAGGGCCTTGAAATTCTGCACCGGGATATAGCTTATACCGGTCGTACACCGTGTAAAGGATGTAATCACCGGCAATCCCGGAGTATGCCTGGCGATGCCCCTTTACCGAATCTTCGATGGAATCCACCGCTTTCTCTATCCTGGGCAGCCGCAGCAGCCGTTCAGGCAGGCTGGCCCTCACCTTGAAGTTAATAAACTCTACCGGGGAATCCGGATAGGTTCTGCCGTAAAGTTTTTTATATATCTCATCAAAGCGGCTTCGCACCGCTCCTCTTGTTACGTCGGCAAAATTGCCCTCCGGAATGGGGATATTGGTTTCAGAGCCTTGCCCAATGAAGCGGACGTCAACCGACCGATCAAAGGTGATCTTCTCCTCTGTGCCGGATTTCAGGAGTGTCTTGGTCCCCTCGGACTCCATCTCCCTGAAGATCTCTTCCATTTCATTGAAATCAGCAACATCAAGGGCAACCTTATGGCTTCTGACGAGGTTAAATGCCCTGGGGGCCGTGAAAAAGCCCAAAGCAGACCCCACGCCGGCATTCGGCGGCACCATTATCCTTAGCGCCCCTAGTTTCTTGGCCAAACCATAGGCATGTACCGGCCCGGCCCCGCCAAAGGCGGCCACGGTTACCACCTTGGGATTCCCCCCTTTTTCCGCAATATGGGTCTTCGCCGCGGCTGCCATGGTTTCGTTGATGAGATCATGGATACCCCAAATCGCCTGTATGAACGGTACACCGAGAGGCTTGGCAATATTCTCCTCAATGCCTCGCAGAGCGGCTTCTCGGTCGAGCTTCATCTCTCCGCCCAAGAAGTAGTTCTCATCGAGATAACCCAACAACAGGTCGGCATCGGTCACCCCTGGTTCATCTCCCCCTCTGCCGTAACAGATGGGGCCGGGATCGGCTCCGGAGCTCTCCGGTCCAACCTGCAATGTCCCCGTCCTGCTGATCTTGGCTATGCTGCCGCCGCCGGCGCCAATCTCCATCAGATCAACGACGGGTACCTGAATGGAAAGGCCGCTCCCCTTCATGAACCGCTGGACACGACCGACCTCAAAGGTGGGAACCACACCGGCAACCCCCCTCTGGATCAAGCATGACTTGGCGGTGGTCCCTCCCATATCGAAACAGAACATCTCCGGGATGCCGAAGAGCCTTCCATAGTATTGACCGGAAATAACAGCCGCCGTTGGTCCCGATTCTATAATTCTGACAGGAAACTCCGCTGCCGTTTCAACCGAGGTGATACCTCCGCTTGAGAGCATGATGAAAAGCTTGCCCTTGGAACCGATGCTTTCCAGCCTTTTGGAGAGTTTGGTGAGGTACCGGCCTGTAAGGGGCTTGACGTATGCGTTTGTCACCGTGGTGCTGGTTCTCTCGTATTCTCGTATCTGGGGAAGGACCTCATAGGAGATTGAAATGGACACCTCCGGGGCCTGATCGCGTATGATGTCTTTGATCATCAATTCATGAGCAGGGTTCTCAAAGGAGTTGATAAGACACACGGCGATGGACTCAACGCCCATCTCCACTAATTTCGCCACCACCTCCTTTGCCTCTCCGGGATCTAAGGGCGTCAGAATTGTTCCATCGCTTCGTATCCTCTCGTTAACCTCTAAGCGAAACCTCCTTGGTACCAGTGGCCGGGGAAATTCGGCAAAGATGTCATAGGGAGCGTATCGGATCTCCCTGCCGAGTTCCAGGACATCCCTGAAGCCCTTGGTGGTAATGAGACCGGTTGAAGCTCCCTTTCTCTCTATAATTGAGTTGATGACCAGGGTGGTGCCGTGTATCACCTCATCGAGCTTGCCCACGAAGCCGGGAATGTCTCCCTCCATTTCCCTTATCCCTTGCTCTACGGCATCGGAGGGGTCTACGGGAGTAGTGAGACACTTGTTGATGTGTATTTCCCCTGTCTTGTCGTTGACCAGGACAAAGTCCGTAAAGGTGCCGCCAATGTCGCATCCCAGCCGATAGAGTTTATCAGTCATGAAGGCCTCCAGTGGCGCTGATGGATTGAATGGTGCGAATTACAATTTTTACCCTGATTACGTCAATGAGGGCCAGATGTTAGCATTATTAGATCATTTATTCATTGAGGCGAACGGAAATTTTAAATAAAGGCTACTCTAATCCTCGACATCTACCTTGAGGTAGAGGTCCCCTACCCTCCCATCATCCGATTTCCTGCCCATTCCGGAGAGCCTCAATTTACTTCCATCAGAGGTACCCGGAGGAATGATTACTACGAATAAACGTCTCTTGAAGCCCTCGGGGATGTTGACGAGCTTTCTCGCACCGAGTGTGGATTCCCTTCTGGTGATGGTGATGGTCCCGTACCTGTTTAGATCCCGGTCAGGGCTGATTGGCCGCACAACCTGGATTTTATCAGTGGTGTTTTTTTTTGTGATGCGCCTGACCTTTCTGCTCACGGAGGGTTCCCCCAATGACAGGAATAATCGGAGGAAGATAATCCCAAAGATAAACCCGCCGATATGGGCCCACCAGGCGATGCCGCCCTGGCCCGCGGTGGATGCCGCATTCAGGAATTGAAATAGGAACCAGATCCCGAGAAAGAAGACCGCGGGCACTTCTACCAGCGGAAAGAAGATGAACATCGGTATGAGGGTGAGTATCCTTGACCTGGGATACGATATCATGTAGGCACCCATTACCCCGGCGATGGCCCCGCTCGCGCCGATGGTCGGCACCTGAGAGTGCCAGTTGACCACAAGGTGAGCGATACCTGAGGCAAACCCGCACAGCAGGTAAAAGAGAAGATACCTGAAAGAGCCCAGCCTATCCTCCACATTATCACCGAATATGTAGAGCGACCACATATTGCCGAGGAGGTGCAAGAACCCGCCATGGATAAACATGAAGGAGAGAAAGCTGAAGGCTTGTTGGCCTGAGGTAAAGTAGGCTGCAATTGAGGGGACGGTATAGCGTGCCGGTACAAGGCCATAGGTAAAGATAAACCGATTCAGCTGGCCTCCCTTGGAGAGCTCTAGGATAAACACCGCGATATTGATGATAATAATCGTGGTATTGACCACGGGGTAACTCTTCGAGCGTATCGTATCCCTGAGGGGTATCATTCAAGTGCCTAAATTGAGCTAAAATGATCTAAATTAAAGGTGAATATAACACGGAACACGGAACACGCAACGGAGTATTTTTGCTATGGAGTCATTGATATGTACCACACAATTCACCATTTCTAAGCTCCCTAATCCGCATTTGTTAGTCAAAGAAAACAGGTTCTCTCATGATGCGTGTGATGGCATCGTTTGCTGTTCTCGCAATGGCCGGATACACCCTTGTGAGCGATGCGATCTGCCGCAAGTTATCGGCGGTTCTGGAGATGAGCATGGCCAGATCGCCCTCGTTCATCCCGGCTATCTGTAATACCCTCTCCCACGCGAGCCCTTTTGCCCAGGCATAGAGAGTGGCCGCTACCCACAGAGGAATCGATTTCACGGGAAATCCATTGACCGTTTTTCTCTCCATAAGGGGAAAAAGGCCATGTCTCATCCTATTGAATACGGCAATCAGTTCCTTGGGTGTCTTTGTGTGGTCGAATTCAACCTCGATATCCTTATCATACACAAAAGTGGCCACAAGGGCTGCCAATAATGCGGGATCCGAGTCCGGGAAGAGGCCTGATCTCAAGCCCTCGGCAATCAAGAGGGGTTGATCGAGCCTGAGCTGAGATGCCCATATTCCATCATCGGTGAGGGTGTTATCGGCATTCACGTAACCCTCGAGCTTTAAGAAGCTCAGATGCCGCGTGAAATCGGCCCAGATATTTTCTCTCACCGCATTGGCAGCATCCCAAAGATAGCTGAAATCCCGCAAGGACGACCTAAAAGGCCTGTTGCCCCTCCCATGGCAGAGATTGAAGTGGTTGCACCTATTGCATATCATCTGATCTCGCTCCCCTTCGAGAAATACGATTCGATCCTTCAGCGGCTTGATTTTATCCACATCCCCTTCTCCGAGGGATAAGGCTTCTAAGGGTGGGGGCATTTCATCCGATAGCGCCTGGGCAATGCTGGCCTGTAAGTCCCTGTGGTCTTCTCCTGAGGGGATGGCCACTATTTTATCCAGTACGGCGAAGACCTTTTCAGGAACGAAGAATCTCATCTTCGGCGGTTTCTTCCGTTTAAGCCTTGATTTTAGCCGGCACGCGAGGATGCCGGTTTTATCCCTCCTCGTGTGGCTCATTATCACACAGTAGGGGCGAGACCTGGTATCCAGAAAGAGCCTCCCGGGGACGAGGTTGGATAGTTTTGCCTGATTGATCTCCACCCTTTCGGTCTCCTCGGCCAGGGTCCGTATCTCCTTTCTTAGAGCGGCCATCTTTCGCGAGAGCGCGAGAACGGATTCTGGGGAGCCGCAAAGCGTGTGAGGAAGCTGCTCCATTAAGGCCTTGCCGGCCTTCACGAGCTTGTTCTCGAGATTCCTGTCCATGTGTTCTTGATCCTGATAGCTCGCAAAGGATCGAAAGAGGAGCTCTCTTATTTGATCGGGATTGTGGGACAAGAGGAGGTTTAAGGTCATTGAAAAATCGACCTTTATCTGGCTTACCACATCCTCTGGCTGGGATCTCAGCAGTGAGGCAATGAGATGGGCATCCATATAGGGCCCGGGAATAGCCACGGCAAAGCCGATATTGTCCATCCCTCTTCTGCCGGCTCTTCCCGTCATCTGGTGAAGCTCGGTGGCGCTCAGGGGAACGAATTTGTAACCGTTGTATCGATCAGAGTTGAGGAACACGATGCTCCTCGCGGGAACGTTGACTCCCGCGGCAACGGTTGAGGTGGCGAACACCGCATCGAGCAAGCCCCGAGTCATCAAATCCTCAACCGCCAGCTTCCATAGCGGGAGCTGGCCGCTGTGATGCGAGGCAACCGCGCTGTTCCTCAGATGCCATAGTTGGGCATGCCGTTCAAGGCGGGGGTATTGCTTTACGAGCTCATCTATCCTGCTGTTGAGCCTCGGGTTTCTCTTGTGCCCTGCATCATTCGTGCATAGATCAAGGGCGTTGTCGCAATCAGACCTCGATTTCAGGAAGAATATGGCTGGAATGAGATTATATCTCCTTAAAACCCCGATTATCTCACCAAATGGGGGGAGCCTCCTGCCTCTCGCAATCGAAGGGCTTTTCGGGTTGTGAAGGTAGTCCAGCACCTTCTTATCAGGACCTCTCCTGCCGAGCAGGGGAATGAGCCTTCCCGTGGGATGAAAGAAGAGCGGGAACAGGGGCACCGGTCTCCCGCTTTCCTCGATCACGGTGCATTTTTTGCCCCTCACGTGTTGGATCCACCCTGCAATCTGGCGTGAGTTCCCTATGGTTGCGGAGAGCAAAAGAAGGGGAATCCTGACGGGAAGGTAGATGATGATCTCCTCCCATACCACGCCCCTCTCCTCGTCCCCGAGAAAATGGGCCTCATCCAGGATCACCAGCTCTGAAGCCAGATTTTCACCCCTGTACATGGCATCGTAAAGCTGGTTCCTGAGGATCTCGGTAGTGCCCACGGTGATGGGGGCATCGGGATTCTCAACCCTGTCACCGGTGACTATGCCCACGTTTTCTTTCCCGAAGCGCTCACCAAACTCCACGTATTTTGAATTGCTGAGTGCCTTGAGGGGGGAGGCGTACCATGATCTTCCGCCTCCCTTGTGGATCCTCTCGATCGCCTCCACGGCAATCCAGGTTTTGCCGCTGCCTGTTGGCGCTGATACCAGGCAATCACTCTTCGTAATCGCGGAGAGGGCCTTCACCTGAAATGGGTCTGGCGTGAATTCCCTACTCTCAGGCACCCCAATCATCGAGAGGATGCTTTTCAGCCGGGGATCGATGCTCGGCGTGATGTGCGGGCCTTCATTACTTCTGGGTTGTATCCTTGTGTGGATGCGAAGATTTCTTTTGTGTTTATACTTGAAGCCTGGCAAAATGGATTTCCTTTTTTCTAGGTTATAGACCAACAAAGACGGGTTACTCAATACTAAAAACTAGAATCACGCACTATGAGCGCTTTTTCAACCGGTAGGTACCGACATATCGAGGAAATCAAGGCCCTCTATCAAGAAAAGAGGAGAGAGATTTGCCTGCGATTGGAGGAGTTTAAGGGTATCTGGGGCAGTGGCACAAAGGAGGAGATCTTCACTGAGCTCATCTACTGTATCATCACACCTATGGCACGTGGGGATATGTGTTGCGCTGCCGTGGATACCATGGTGAGGACCGGGGTGTTGTTCACCGGGACCAGGGATCAGATTAAAACAAGGTTGATAGGGGCTCGGTTTATCCACAAGAAATCAGCCTATATTGTGGAGGCAAGGGAGAAGTTCCTGCGTGATAACTCGTTGCCTTTAAGGTCTATACTCAGCGCCATCGATGACGATCGGAAGGCCAGGGAGTGGCTTGTGAATAACGTAAAGGGCATAGGATATAAGGAGGCGGGCCATTTCCTGCGGAACATCGGATTCACCCAGGAGCTCGCCATCCTCGACAGGCACATCTTAAGAAACCTTCACTCCCTCGGGGTAATAGGGGAGATCCCGGAAACGCTCTCGAAGAGACGGTACTTTGATATCGAGAGGAGGATGAGGGGGTTTTCAGGCTCAGTTCAAATACCCATGGGCCATCTCGATTTGCTGCTGTGGTACAAGGAAACAGGTGAGATACTGAAGTAGAATAAAAAGCCTATGAGAAGCCCTTAAATCCTTTCCAGGATTCCTTGCTTCAGCTCCTCCAAGAGTTGGAGAAGTTCTTCAAAACCCTCAGTTAATCCCGTACTACCCCTCATCATATCCTCAATAAGCCTATAACGATCTTGCTTGCCCGTTTCGCGATCCAATATCTCGATAACAACTTTTTTGGTAGTTGGCTTTAACATAGCTGCCATATCTCGGCCCAGCAATCTTGCGCCGGCACGGACGTAATCAAAGTCCTCATTTTCTATTAGGTCCAATTCTTCATTGAATAAACGCTCATCGTTTCCGGCATCGAGGTAGGCTTGCATAAGTAATGCCAGATCCTTTGCATCCCCATCACGCTCTGGATATTTATCGTTCCACGCGATTATCTTCATAACAGCTAACCCAGCTAAGCTTGCAAATTGAACATCAAGAATGGGGGTGGAACTCACTCTAACTGTAAGGGAGTGATGGTATGATTCCTCGAATCCGATGATATTCATCTTGGTTTCATGATCCGGTGGCCATCTCAATAAGTTCTCAGAGTTTGCAATGGGGCCGAATGGGATTATATCTATGGTTAGCCTATCTTTATAGAGAAGCCTTTGTGTTTCGTTGGCCGGGCTAAACCTTTCCGTCGCAATTAGACCTTGTTTAAGCATTTCATAATGCTCCCAATCCGGCACATGTACACCAAAGTCGATATCATAGGTTGCTCTGATAGTCTGAATTCTATAGCCATAAGAAAGAATCATATCGCGCGCTGTTGCACCAACGACAAAGAAGGGTATCCCCAGAGATGTGGCAACACTGGCAATAGCCACAAAGAGGCTTCCTGTAAGGTCATCAATCTTGCCGGATAAATCGAGTAAGTTCTTGCTCATAGATGATCTTTGCCGTTTCAATATTTCTCCTATCACCGGTAACGAGCAAGTCTGCATAAATCAACAAGGGGTGCACTAAGTCAGGATGTTGCCAGTTGTGTTTGAATCCCCAAAATGCTTTGAGAATCTCAATATCTCCATTGGGTTCTTTTTTGATCTTGTTCTTCAGCAGCAATTTGCCAAGCGGCTGGCCAGTATAAATTGTGATAATCTGAGGTTTGAGATACCTTGTCAGCTTGGCTGCCGCAACTTCCCCACCCCAGTATGCCTCGAATTGATGTAGCGTGGTTTTTTCCCACCAGTCGTAATTATTGGCCTTGTAACGGCCAATAAGTTGTTTTGGTCTCAATTGCTCAGGATAGATGGTCGCCCACCGTGTTATTAAATCCTGCTTTTGCGTTAAGATGCGGCCATGTTTGCCCTTATCAATGAGAAAGCCCATCTGTTTTAAGCCCCGCATTATCCCCTCAACAGTGCCTAATGCAACATTGGCTGCTTTCATGATTTCGCGAAATGGCTGGTTTTCAAGACCTGGATTGCATAAAAGGGCAAACACAGCCTTTAGTCCTGCCGGTTGAAATGCTCGCGTCAGGGGCGCTTTGTGATACATGTCGGGCAGCTTATTGCCTTTGCTAAAAATGAAAAGAGAGGGTTCATTAATGTAGGCATTTCCCGCTATATCGACAAAAAAGACATCCATTTCCCTTAATAGTTCCGCAATCTGAGGTGTAATGTACTGAGTAACAATTATCCCTCTCTGGGGGAATTTCTGCAGCTGCTGTATAGCTCCACCCACGGTGGCGCGTGTGAGTATGCGTATAATTTCAACAGCAAAATGGAACTCCATGCCCTGGAAACCGATTCGTAGAAAAGCATCCGGTCCCTGATCGGTATGTGGTTCTTTTTCTTGGATCTCAGCCGTTATCCCCGTTATAGTGGTAAATGCCTTAAGGGCGTTTTGCAGGAGATCTATCTCTGTCTGATTAGTCTTCATTATGTCCTTTAATCATTTAATTGTTCAATATTCAATAATGTTCATTATTAGTGAACATATAAAATTAATGAACGATTGTCAATATAATTAAATATTCAGTGAGCATAGCTGCCGCTATTCCCCCAACCCAATCTACCCTCATGTTATTTAAGTCAGCATTTTTCAACCAATCATAATTGCCGGCCCTCTCATCATCTCGGATATGAAGGGATGGCACTATGGTGATGTATGTGCTATATTTACAAATACCTGGTTTGAACGGTTCACCGTTCACGGTTCCTAGTTGAAGCGACCTAATTGGCTGTTGACAAGTAGAAGATACGGTTTAGGTACACGTGTTATGGTTCACCCGATGGGTTAAGAGGCTCCTATGAGTTGCACCTTGGGCAGCATCAATAAAGGCAAGGATATATCTCAACTTTAACCTTTGAACATCGAACCTTGAACTCGAAACCTTTCTTTCTAGGAAATGGATAGTTGCCCGCAAGGGATTCTTGAGGGGGTTCATTCTCATGAAGCCTGAGGAAGGTGCAAGAAAACAGATTGAAATCTATAAGGGCATGTCAGGGATGGAGCGCCTCAAGATTGCCTTTGAAATCTGGGAGATCGCCCTTGCCCAGGTAAAAGCATCCGAGAAGTCCATAAATCCTAATCTTGACGAAAAAGAGATAGAAAGACGGGCTCGCCAGAGGATGACGGATGGAGCAATTAGAGGTTATCAAGCTGCTGGTAAGCAAACTTGAAAAAGCGAGCATCCATTACTTCATAACGGGTTCCATAGCGAGCTCTTATTACGGAATTCCTCGATTTACCCATGATATTGACGTAGTTTTGAAAGTAGGAACAAAGGATGTAGATCAGATTATCGAGCTATTTAAGCATGATGGCTATATTAGCAGAGAAGGGATCTTGGAGGCGCTCTCTGGCTCTGGAATGTTCAATTTCATCCATTCCAATACCGGCCTCAAAATCGATTTTTGGGTTGACAGGGGCGATTCATTCACAAGGTCTTGTTTTCAAAGAGCTCGAAGAGCAGAGCTAACCGAAGGATTTTGGGCTGTTATGGCAAGCCCGGAAGATGTGCTGTTACACAAGGTTTACTGGAGCCATCTCATGCCCACAGAGCGGCAGATCCGTGATGCTCAAGGTATTATTGCTGTCCAGGGCTCGCGGCTTGATGTGAAATATATTGAGAAATGGGCAAGAGAGATGGGCATCGAAGAGCAAATAAAGACCCTGTTGGCCAACGGAAATTTACCCAACCTCACATAAATAGATTCGCCCACCCTATTACATAGCTCCTCTAATACTTTATTTTCATCAAAAATGAAAATAAAGGAACTTTTTAATACGGATATAATAAATCTCTTCTAATCCATATCCAGCCTAATTGAAATATCTTTATACCAATTATTTTCATATATAGATTACGTAATATATATAAAAAATAAAGCTTGACTTTTAGATTTTTTATATGAAGAAAATAATTTTTTGAACTACTTTTCACCAACCTTCTGGAGATTAATCATGCGAGAGAATTTCCAGAGGATTCATTTATAGCCTTCATCAGAGCTAAAAGTTCGTCTCTGATCGAAGGCTTTTTTATTTTTGGCCTGAGGCCGATTGGGTAAAAAAGGTTAAGACTTTGCGGCCGGGAGACTCTGCAGTCAATAAGATCGTAAGCCCTGCGAAATGTTCATCCCGTTGAATCTGTAAGCCATTCGACTGGGGCGAAGCCTACTCCTCTTGGCAGGCATGAATTATCGTGCTGGGGTGAAATAGATAGCATATTTCACGGGGGCAGAGTATGGACGTGACCCTTTGTCTCATTATCAGAGGGGTTTTGCCTGGAAAAATGCCTGAAGTAAAAAAGCATATTAGGGGGTTATGCATGTTATGAGAAATACACCGAGCAATGAAAGGAAGAAAAACTTAAAAAAGGCGATCAAATCGATAAAGCGTCTAGTTCTTTCCTTCTTTCTTGTGATCTACCTTGGTCTTCCCACCGTTTTGTATGCTGAGTCCCGCGCAATTATTGTGACAGTGGATGGACTCTCGTTCATAAACACCTATCTGGGCGATTTGAACATTCCTTCTATCGAAGAGGAATGTGAAAACTATCTTGAAAATGCATTAGAATCCATGGATCTTTCTGTAGATGATAACCATATTATCCCATTCTCTTGGTCTCGTGATGCCGGCGACTCAGATCAAGCTATCGAAGATCTAAGACTTTTCTTAAGACAACATTTTACAACTGCTAAAGACGAAGGCAAGAAATTTATCGTCATTTCTCATAGTTGGGGCACCTTTCTGACCTATTTGGCTTTATCATATGAGTCAACTGTTGAAATACCTATATACTGTGATTTGTACATTACCCTTGGATCTCCCTTGGGCACCTATTATGCTCATGATGGCTTATACGTCGAAGAAATATTAATCAATGGCTACGTTAACACCTGGCTAGACTCGCTGAACTTTTCAAGCTGTACAAATTGTTATCCTCGTGCTGAGAGATGCGTTAATTACTGGGCGTGGGGTGATTTAATCTCAGGCCCCTTGGGCGATTTTATGCCACTTGCTGAGAACATAAAGATAGACCCATTTTCGAGTCAAGATGGCCACGAATATAGAAATGCCGGGAGTACAGGATATGTATGGCATTATTATGATTCTTTACAGGCTAACGGCTCTGCGGACAACCAACCATTAAAAGATAAAGTAAGAAGTTTAATAGAGGAAACAATCGAGGTGGCTAGTGCTCTGTCTTCACCGGGCGTGCAGCCTTCTTCGGGTGATATCAATACTCTCTTTCAGCTCAGAGTCACGTATACTGATCCAGAAAACAATCCACCCGATGATGGAAGTGTTAAGCTAATTCTTGATGAACAAGAATATGAAATGTCTACTTCCGATACGAATTATGCGGATGGATCGGTATTTGTTTATCCTGCCTCCGGTGGTATTAAGCTAATGCAAGGTATCCATGAGTATTATTTTGAGGCTGCACAGGGAGGGGAACCCACACAGGGATCGCCTACTTCCACACTCTGCCTAACTGTCTCTGAACCCTCCGCGGGTCAGGTTACAGTTCAGCTTTCTCCCAGTGAGATTGAGGTCTTTGATTCGACGGCTATCACGGCAACGGTCAAGGATTCCGATGGAACTCCGCTGCAGGGTGTAACGGTAAACTTCAGCCAGAACCTTTTCCCAGGACTAATAAGCCCCACATCCGACGTCACAGATAGCAATGGCAAGGCTACATCGACGTTCACCCCAAGTGCCTCCGGTACTGCATTGATCACAGCACAGGTGGACGATGGTCCAAGCGGAAGCGCATATTTAACAGTTGTCCCCGGATCGGTGCGCTTTCAACTACAGCTCCGGAAGACATCATCAGGGAACATATGGGAACTTCTTGCTAAGCTCTTAAACAACGATATTCCATGGGACTATGAGGACGTTACATTCACTCTTTCACCGAGTAGCATGGCTAATTTCATGGAAACGAGCACCGCGACACTCCATACTCGCACCAACTCGGCGGGTAATGTATTTACCGATGTGGACGTGAAACAGTATGGTACGCTTACTATTACCGCTACCCACGATTCGACTGGAACAACAAGCAGTATCACAGTAAGCATACAGGAAGGGGGTGGGACGGAGTTTGCAGCGTTTAAGAACCTCGGCCAAACCGGATCAGATGTCGATTGGAGTGGAAACGGGGACCTTATTGCAATTACGAGCTGGAATACCGCTTTAATTCAGGATGCCCTCGGGTCGCATAATGTATGGAGAACCATTTCATTGAATAACTCAGGCGGCAGTCGAGGTGTGGTGTTTTCGCCGGACTCGAAAAAGATATTCATTGCCGGCGAGGGCAACCCCGAGGAAATGGCCGTCCTTACCCTAAACTACCCATCTGGCACCCCAAGTGTCGACTACAGTAATAATGATCATGGAAAGATTGAATACCGCGCCTGCGATTGGGAGGGATCTCGAATTCTCACTGGACGAACCAATGATCCTGAATGTGAGCTCTATTATACGAGCCTGAATACGGCACGGTCCATTGATATGCCAGATGATGTGACAGGTGTGGCATTCGACAAGACGAACTCCAGCAGATTTGCATTCGGTGATGATCAGGGCAACGTCAAGGCCTATACCACAGGCGGCAGCCAGTTGTGGAGCAGGTCACTCAACGAAGAGACGGTACATAGTGCTGCATGGCGAGGCGACGAAGTGCTTGTGGGTGGAAAGAATGGCATGATCTGGCGATATAGTGCATCGGGCAGCGCTCGGACTAACCTCAGCCACGGTACCGGTCCCGTAACATGCCTGGAATTTTCCCCTGATGGGCAATGGCTCGCAAGCTGTGGTGGAGGAGGGATAAAGATCTGGAGCACGAGCTCTTGGACAGAGACGTATTCGGGGCCGAGCGCCACGTGCGTGGCATGGGATACGGCGAGCACCTATCTGGTGGATAACTCCGGCAATCTCTATGCACCTTTCGATCAGAGCCCACCGACGATAATGATCAGCTCTCCCTATGACGGTTATGAAACCTTTAACACAACAGTGACTGTAACCGGTATGATCTCGGATTCACTTGGCATTAAGTCAGCAATGATATCCGTAAACGGAGGAGCTGCTGAGGGCTTGACACTCGACGCTCAGGATGAGTTTAGCCATCAGGTGTCGTTGAGTCCAGGAGTGAATACGATCCGCATAGACGCAACAGAAGGGGGAGGAAAGAGCGCATATGTTGCCATTATGATCACAAGAAACCAGGACACGGATGGCCCTCTGATTTCGAATGTGATAGCAACGCCAAGTGAAGCAACAATTGGGAGCGTGTTCACCATTTCTGCTCAGGTGGCGGATGCTCATTCCGCTATTGAGGCAAGCTCGGTGACGTGCCACATACAACTACCGGATGAGACGGATGTTGATGTACTTACGATGTACGATGACGGAACGCATGGCGACGAGTCTTCCAATGATTCTATTTATACGGCTGAATGGACCAGCAGCAGTGCCACTGAGGACAATTATTTAGTAGATATCACGGCTTCAGACAGCGCCGCGAACTCAGCGCAAGTAGAAAATGCGTGTACCTTATCTACGTATGATTTTCCTGCCTTTGGAACGCCTGAAGTGACTCCGGCTTCGCCTACGGACACGGATGAGGTCACTGTAACCATTGACATAACTGATTCTTCCGGGATCAGCTCGAAAACCCTGTGGTATCAGCCCTCAGATGCCACTAACTGGGTTCCCCGGGATATGAGTGGAGTTGGGCCGAGTTATACTAGCACCATTCCAATGCTCGAAGAAGGGATTGTCAAATATAAAATCGAAGCGACGGATGTACTGGGGCATACAAGTGAAAGCACTGCTTACCAATATACTGTAACGGACGGTAGCCTTCCAGTGGCATGGAATTGGTCTCGATCACCCTCTGATATCACGGAGCTCACCACCGGCACGGTGCTTGTCTCGGTGAAGGTGGTCGATGCAGGGGGGAGCGGTCTCGCTGGCAATCCACAGATTGACTACAGGCTATCCCACGGCTCATTCGATGGCTGGGAAGAAATGACATTAGCCGGTGGGGATCTTTGGAAATTCGAGATCCCTGATCTGGGATGGGGCTTAAATGCAGGCAAGACTCTTGAGTACAAGGTAAGAGCGCTGGATAACCGTGGTAACGAATTGATAACGCCCGTACAAATGGAGCTGATTGACGAGATCAATATCGCTGATCTCTCAGTCACCAAGACCGACTACCCCGATCCTGTCGTAGCTGGCACCGAGCTTACCTACACGATCACTATTAGCAACGCCGGGCCATCAGATGCAAGGAACGTTACCCTAACAGATACGATGCCCCCCGAGATTCAGGGCCCAGAGTATTCAACAGACGAAGGAGTCACGTGGAGCAGTTGGACGGGGTCAGTTAGCCTTGGCACCATATCCGAGGGGGATTCTCATCAGGTGCTCATTAGAGGAATCGTATCACCCTCGACAACTAATGATATAAGCAATACCGCCAAAGTAAGTACAGAGGCGGATGATCCAGATTCCGACAACGACAATGAAGTTCAGCAGACTAGTGTCTCACCTATCCCTGGGGCTCTATCAATAGCCCCCCAAGATGGGTTTAGTTCTTTGGGTAGAGAGGGAGGACCTTTTAGCCCATCCAGCAAGACGTATACCCTTGAAAATAAAGGGGGGAGCTCCATTGACTGGACTGCCTCTAAAACTCAAGGCTGGGTAGATCTATCAAAAGTAAATGGAATGTTGGCACCTGGAGAAACAGATATCGTCACAGTGTCTATTAATAATAGTGCAGATAGCCTTAGTGAAGGCAATTACAGCGATACGGTTGTTTTTACCAACATCACCAATGGCAATGGAGATACGACTAGGAGTATATATTTAACAGTGAATCCTTTGTGCACCTATTCTATATCACCTAGAAGTCAGTCATTCTCAGAACTGGGTGGCACGGGCAGTGTGAGTGTGACTGCCCAGAGCGGGTGCGACTGGACCGCAACGAGCAATGAGCCCTGGATCACCATCACCTCAGGCAGCTCGGGCAGCGGAGAAGGCACGCTGAACTTCTCGGTGGCCGTTAATGATACCCAAAGTCCTCGCGGTAGTACTCTGACCATAGCAGAACAGGGATTCATGGTGACACAATCCGGGGTTATTCTATATGATGATTTTGAAGATGGGGTGATTGATCCCAGCAAATGGGTCCACAATGGCTGGAGTGGTGGAACCCTTTCTGAGTCGAATGGAACGCTCTACTTTGAGACGGGCTCATCAAGCGATCAGCAGCTGAGAACCGCGATCAACATAGGCCAATACGATGAGTTCACCATTACCTTCAAGATCAAACCGGAATGGGTGTCTGGAGATAAGAACGTAGGGTTCTGGCTAGGGAACCTAGCTGAGGGGGATATCGGTGACGGCACCCATAGGGGCTATTACCTGCTGTTCCATGGAAAGACACAGGGGATCGCGATTAGCGCGGTGTACGACAGCAATGCAGCAGGTCTGCATGATAAATACGATCCACCGAACTGGTCACCGGGTGCATGGTATCCCGTGAAGGTGGTAAGAAGCAATAGCGTAATCGAGTTCTTCTTTGATGATGAACTCATAGGGGCTGATAGCACCTATGCATCCCAGATGACGGAACTGTTCTGGGTTACCGGGAGGCCGTGGAAGGAAGGCCTATCTGGGGAAGCGGCTAAGATATACATAGATGATTTTAAGGTGAATTCGCCTTATGTGGCGCCAATAGGCGGCTACACGGAAGACAATGTGATTCCATCTGTAAAAGTAAATCAATCCAACGATGGGATGGGGACTATCAACGTCCGTTTTAAGATTAGACACGCAAGTGGGGCTAATTGCACCCTCCATAGCTTTCAATACAGCGTTGATGGTGGAGACACGTGGAATGCCCCCGGCGACGATTCCGAATCTTTAAGCAGTGGCTGGCAAAATAACAACAGTGATCGCTATAGCTCAGCACAAGACTTTGAGAATGCCCAAGAGCACTCCTTTACCATCAACACCAAACACCAGGACCTCGCCGGGCTTGATGGGGAAGACCAGAGTGATGTTCAGGTCCGCTTCACTGTCAACGATGGCAGCTACGATAGTCTGTTGCCAGTTACCTCAGAGAGCTTTCGGGTGGATAACCGAGAACCCGCTGTCGCAATCTCCTACAGCGAGCCTGACCCATACAGGGATGCCGATGCCATCTCGGTAAAGGCTACCTTTATCGAGGGAAATGAGATAGCAGCTAATCCCCAGATCGCTATTGACTACGCCGGTGAGGGCGATGACCTATCAGCAACAGACATGACGGCCACAGGAGACAACAAGGTTTGGACCTATTTGATGGATGTCCCCTCTGGAAATGATGGCACGGCCACCATCACTATAACAGGCTTTGATGCAGCGGGAAATACAGTGGGGACACACACGGGTAATACCTTCACAGTGGACAATACGGCGCCAACTATTCAGAGCTACCCAAATATTGACTACACTAGTAATACAATTGAGGTCACGTATAGTGAAAGCAATATGCAGAACGCCACACAAGAAGCTAATTATAGTTTCAGCCCCTCCCTGAACTTTACCACCCTTGGTGGGTCTGATGATATCACTAATCCAAGCGGTGGTACTTATCGCTTAGCCATGTCTTCCGTTCCAGTACATACAATTCTTACATTAACGGTAAGCAATATTATTGATGCAGCAGGTAATTCGGTGATCCCCTCTTCGATTAAAATTAATGATAATGACAGAGACAATATGGCAGATGACTGGGAGAGCCACTACAATCTGGACAATTCAATTGAAGACTCTGACAACGATGGGTTGACCGATGTGGAGGAGTTTGACAATGCTACAGCCCCTGATGATCCCGATACAGATAATGACAATTTGCCTGATGGGTGGGAGGTATCATATGGTCTGAATCCCTTGGCTGATGATGCATCAGGAGACTTCGATGAAGATGGTTATAATAATCTAGATGAGTATCTTGCCGGTACGAATCCTACCGATCAGGCGGATTTCCCGGAAAGCCGCCCTCCAGATCAACCCGTTCTCATTTCACCATCGAGCGTGCAAAATAACGTTTCACTGACTCCGGAACTTCAAACAGGCGATTTTTCTGACCCTGATGGCGATATCCATGGCGAGACTGAATGGCAGATTAGCACCGAAAGCAACTTCTCCACCCGTATCCTCGATATCACGAGCGATACCCACCTCACCTCACTCACCGTGCCAGACTCCGTGCTCGAGGAGAGCACCACCTACTATTGGCGTGTGCGGTTCTACGACAATCACGATGCGGTCTCAGAGTGGTCGGATGCCTACTCATTCACCACCATCACCACGTCAAATGATACCGACTTCAACGGCATCCCCGATGAGCAAGAGGTGGATGAGATGGTGGATCTGGATGAGAACGGCACTCCCGATGTTGACCAGGATGACATCATGTGCGTGAACACCGTGGTGGGTGAAGGGCATATCGGCGTTCAGGAGGGTACCAATGTGGAATCCATCGAGTGCCTGAGGTCAATCGATCCGGATACCATCACAGAGACTACCAACAGGCCGGAGAAGTTACCCTTAGGGCTCATCAGCTTCAAGGTGAAGGTCGATACCCCAGGAGATACCGCTGTGGTAGTCATATATCTCTCTGAGCCTGCACCCAGTGACGCGAGATGGTACAAGTACGACTCAGTGAACAGCTGGCAGGACTACTCTGATCATGCCACCTTCAGTACAGATAGAAAATCAGTAACCCTCGAGCTCAAAGACGGAGGCCACGGTGATGCCGATGGGGCTGAAAATGGGTTTGTCGTTGATCCCTCCGGGTGTGGAGCGGGAAACCAGGCACCGACAGCGAGCTTCACGGCAGATACAACCTCAGGAGAAGCCCCGTTAAGGGTTATCTTTGATGCTTCAGGTTCAAATGACCCCGACGGAACGATTGAATCATATGATTGGGACTTCGGGGATAACAGCAGCGGATCAGCTGAGCTCACCAGCCATGAGTACACCTTGGAAGGCACCTACACGGTGACCCTCACGGTAACTGATGATGACGGCGCAACTGACACTACTACAGCCACGATCACAGTCACGGAGCCTGCTCCTACTCCTACTCCTACTCCCACTCCAAGCCCAGCGCCTACCTCAGGTGGCGGAGATGGCGATGGCTGCTTCATCGCCACGGCAGCCTATGGCTCATCGATGGAGCCACACGTTAAAGTGCTTCGTGAGTTCTGCGACCGCTTCTTGCTTACCAACCCTGTGGGTACAGCTTTCGTAGACCTCTATGATAAATATTCAACACCTGTCGCAGACTTCATCGCCAGACATGACACCGTTCGCTTGATGGTGCGATGGAGCCTGCTGCCTCTTTTGGGAGCGAGCTGGATGGCCTTGAATTCTGGCCCGTGGGTGACTATGGCGGTTGTGGTTCTCCTGATTTGTCTGACATATGCCGGTACCAGGTTTGTCCTGAGGAGGATGCAGTTCAGACACCAGGTTTAGTTAACGCAAAGCTACTGGATGAGTAGAAGACGGGTGGCAAGAGATCCCCACCTGCTTTTGTCCCATGACCCGACAGATATTGTTAATGAGGAGTAGTATTGGTTATTAGGTCGCTCTTGTTGCTTTACAATTCGCTATTTGTGTGCTACGCGTGAATTATACAAATTACGTACTCTCAGGGAACGGTAAGGGCTGGCGAGGGCTCAAATCTTTCATGTTGACATTTTGAACTGAACAGGTGAGGGAAAGAATGTGAGGAGGCCGATTGCAGGCTAATGGGATTTGATACAAAATGAAGAAAAACCTAAGACATGAGGACGAAGTACTTAGATATGAAAGCGAGCTCGAAAACTCCTTTGATTTTGTACTGAGTGAGGCAAGCCAGTTGTATCAGGGGCAGGGACGACTTAGAAAAACATACGAACGCCTTGCAAAGCGTCTGGACGAGCTGGGTGTTTCCTACAGTCTGGTTGGCGGTTATGCCCTTATTTTACATGGGGTACGGCGCTTTACCGAGGATATTGACCTTCTCGTCTCTAGGGAGGGATTGGCTAAGCTCCATAGAGAGCTTACTGGCCGAGGTTATGTTCTGACTGCTCCGGGAAGTCGAAATCTTCGGGATGTTGAGACCGGAGTTCAGATTGAATTTGTGATAACCGGGGAGTTCCCTGGTGATGGGAAGCCAAAGCCAGTCGCATTTCCTGACCCGGGGGCAGGAGTGGAAATCCGCGAAGAGATCAAGGTTATTGATCTTAAATCATTAATTGAACTTAAGCTGGCCTCGGGTATGACTGCAAAGGCGCGGTTACAAGATTTAGCTGATGTGCAACGGCTGATTCAACAGCATCATTTAGCAGCTGATTTCGCCAAACAGCTCCATCCTTACGTACGTAAGAAATTTTTAGAACTGCTGTCTTGAAGAAAGGCAGACAGATGATTCCCCCTATCTTTTTTAAGGGTGTGACCAGTATGGGAACACTCTTCTTGATGTTGCCCTCTCCTTCCAATTCCAGCTTTCCGTTTTGGTAGAAACCTTTGAAAGCTTGAAGCATAATCCCTTCCATGTGATTCTTCTCATGCCACACCCTGGAGTTTTTTAGACTTATCAGAAGAACCAATAGCACCTTATTCATCCATAAATTCAATCATTAGGCAATCTTATTATTTTACAAGTTATAAATCGGATGTTACACGTTAATTACATGTAATACTGTTTGGGAAGGCACGATGAAACAGAATATTACGTTAAGTATTGAGAAAGAATTAATGATATTTCGGTCATGGTCAATATATAGAGGGCATTCTCATTCAAAATCCATTTATATCATTGTGATGCGTTGAGGAGGAGGTATGATCGTTCGAAACCTAAGGGATAAGGAGGTGCTAAAGACTACCTATCGCGCCCATGGAGGCGGGATCGCGCAGATGATACTGGATCGCAGGGTGTTGAAAGAGATCGGGTTCCTGGCCATCGCATACCTTGCCCCCGGGAAACAACTCGAGGCTCACGTTGATC
>CAZJXD010000002.1:0-7675 GCA_964549945.1 uncultured Desulfobacteraceae bacterium
CGTACAGAAGAGCTCTGCCGTCCTATCGGGGTGGTACTTGCAGTTCATGGGCGGTATCCTTGGGAAATATTATATCTATACGCCAAATAATCATAAAAATATAGAAGAAACTTTAACAATAGTCAAACAATAAATACAGACAGGATCGTGGGCGAGGCTATGATTTCTCGGGCTGGAGATTGTTTCTGCAATATGGACACACAACCCAATCGGGCTGCACTATCTTGTTACATGAGCTACAGGTAGGAACCATGGGCTTATTACAGTAAGGGCAGTCTCTGAAATCAAGGCTTACATTCTTTCCGCAGTGAGGGCAAATGGTGGTCAATTCCTCCTTCTCGTGGACCGCCTTCAAGACCTCCTCTATGGTAGTGACTCCCATCTCTATCTTTTTAATGCCACTGACCCCCAGTGTGGTCATGCCCATTGCCATTGCCGCCTCCCTCAAGGCATCGATCGTAGCAGAGGCTTGAATCAGCTCCCTTAACTTCGGGCCCATCACCATGATCTCATCAATGATCGTTCTCCCCTTGAACCCGGTATTATTGCACGTTGAGCACCCTGCCCCCCTATAGAACTTAAAGGGGAGTTCATCCTTATCCAGATTGAGCCTTGCCAGAGAATCCCGAGAGGGCACGTACTCCTCCTTGCAGTCAAGACATATCGTTCGGACCAACCTCTGGGCTACCACTCCAATCACGGAGTTCGCGATCATATACGGGGGAATCCCTATATCAACGAGACGGTTCACGGCAGAGGCGGCATCATTCGTGTGAAGGGTAGAAAGAACCAAGTGCCCAGTCATGGAGGACTGGACAGCGATCTCGGCCGTCTCCTCATCCCTGATCTCCCCTAACATAATCACATTGGGGTCCTGCCTGAGGATTGAGCGAAGCACAAAGGGAAAGGTGAGCCCGACCTTCTCGTTTATCTGTACTTGATTGATGCCGGCCAACTCAAATTCTACCGGATCCTCAACGGTGATGATATTGACCTCATCGGATTTTACCTCCTGCAAGCATGCGTAAAGGGTTGAGGTCTTACCGCTGCCCGTGGGGCCTGTAATCAAAACCATGCCCTGAGGGCGGTGGACAAAGTTCAACAGCATTTTCATATTTTTCTGGCTGAATCCGAGCTGCTCCAATGAGAGGGAGGCTACTTCCTTGTTCAAGATACGGATAACCGCCTTCTCTCCGTAATAGGTTGGAAGCGTGGATACCCTGAGATCTACGGACATGTTTTTCGCCTTTACCTTGATCCTCCCATCCTGGGGAAGCCTCCTCTCTGCAATGTTGAGGCCTGACAACACCTTTATACGCGAGATAATAATAGGTTGCGTCCACTTCGGAAGCTTGATCGAATCCTGGAGAACGCCGTCGATGCGATTTCTCACCCTTACCTGATTTTCCTGGGCCTCAATATGAATATCGCTCGCACCTTGCTTGATTGCATTCCTGATGATGAGGTCCACCATTTTAATGAAGGGCGAGTCCTTTAAGGCCTCGATGCTTCCTTCCTCCTCCTCCTCGATCCTCTGTTCTTCGCTTTCCTCTGACATGAATTCCATTCCCACGTCTTCCACAAACTCGTCGGCAACCTGAGTGATAGTCCTCTCGGGGTGGAAATGTTTCTGAAGCTTATCAAGTATCTGGCTTCTGGTAGAAATAGCCGGCTGGATGTTGTAACCGGTGATAAATTGGAGATCCTTCATGATATTCAGGTTAAGAGGGTCAGCCATCGCGACATCGAGGATGTTGTTCTTGATTCCCACTGGAATACACATGAATTTCATGCACACTTCCTCGGGGATCGTATCGAGGATCTCATCCTTTAAGGCCTGCTCCTCGGACAGATCGATAAAGGGAATCTTGAGCTGCATGGCCAGGGCAAAGGCCATTTCCTCTTCAGAGATGATCTTCATATCAATGAGCACCTCTCCCAGCCTTTTCCCCGTGCTCTTCTGGGTCCCCAAGGCCTCCTTTAGTTTATCAGTGGTGAGCAGCCCTGATTCTATCAATAATTCCCCAAGCTTACGCCGGGAGACGAAGTTATCCTTCTCGGATTGACCCTTGATTTGTTCCACATTCGTATCAGCCATTCGCAAAAACCCTATCCAACTTGTAAATACTAAATCGATCTTAACTTTTTTTATATCACCATTTAAATAGTATTTCAACTTAATAAACGCTCACCACTTAATCCTTGACATCACGGCCATATTATCCTTAGCTAGTAAAAACGATTGCCCCTGAGAGAGCCTTGTTTTACAGTAATATGGGATACGCCAAAGGCGTTTTTGCCGGATGTGATCATCGCCGACCGCGGTATATCTCCAATGGGCCATCAAAGCCCATTTGTTTTCTTTGACATAAAGGCATTAATTTGATATAAGTTCCCGAAACATTTTTCGCCCCTTATACACGAAATTTTATATCTTTTCAGCATGTTAGCAAAAATTTGAACCTATATCAATTTGTACGCATAAAATTATCATATCCCAAATAAATGAAGATAGGCAACAAAAAGACTGAGATATACATTGGCGCGCTTATTGCCTCAATCTTTCTCTATTTCTCCTTCTTCCCCTTCTCCTTTATTGAATCGCTCGAAAAGGTGATCTACGAGATTGAGATGAGGCTCGACACACCCCCCAACCCCGAGGAAAGCAGGGTTTCCATTGTCAATATCGATGATAAGAGCATACGCAAGATTGGTCAATGGCCCTGGCCCAGAAATATCATAGCCGAGATGATCACGATCCTGAAAAACAATGGAGCCAAGCTGATCGGCATCGATATTGTGTTCAGCGAGAAAGAACAAAATCAGGCCATTAATGAAGTGAAGGATCTCTACGATGAGATTGCGAAGAGAGATCAGGGATACGCTGCGGGGAAAACGAACGAATGGATACTCGCCAGGTTGAAGGAAATCGAAAACCGCCTGGATAACGACAGGGCGCTCTCCGAAACGGTGAAGAAATCCGGAAATGTCATTCTGCCAGTACTCGGAACGTTCGGCAACTATGATACCGACTTAGTGCTTCCACCTGAGTCGTTTCTCAACGGCAAGACAATAAAAAAGGACGAAATAGCAAATATAGAGAGCATACCCGTTCGCGAAATAACCGCACCGTTTCCAGAGCTCTCGAAGAGCAGCCGTGCTCTAGGGCACATAAATCTCTCCCCCAATGAATTAATGGCAGGCAAGGCCCATATCCCCTTTATCAACTTCAGAGGTCATATCATGTCTTCCCTGCCCCTCTCGCTTGCCCTGAACTATCTCGATAAGCGGCCTGGAGGGGCAATAGAAAAGGGCCAGGGGCTCAAGTTAAATGAGAAGCCCATACCTACCAGCAATGGGGAAATGCTGATTAAATTCAGGGGAGGCAGGCGATCGTTCCCCTACTATTCATTCGTAGACCTCCTTAACGTCAAAAAAGTCCCCGCGGTCTTTGAGGGCAAGATTGTCCTCATCGGCTATACCGCAGAGGGCGGGGTTTCCGTTGATACCCCGGTAGACCCCCACATGCCGAGGGTAGAGTTTATGGCCAACGTGATCGAGGATTTCCTGCACAGCCGTTTCCTTACACGACCTGCTTTCATGGTATACCTAGAGGCCTTTATCTTGATATTACTGGGGATGGCCTCCACATTTCTCCATTCACAATTAGGCTATTTGAACCGAACCGGCATAACCGCCGGATTGATCTTTCTCGTCTTTCTAACCGCCGTCATCTTCTTCATTGTCTTTGATATATGGTTCAAGACCATCTATATTATTCTCACGCTGGCCGTGACATACGGCGCGGTAATGGGAAAAGACCTGCTTTTTATCGGCAAGGAGGTTATCTCCAAGGATGCCATCGAAACCAATAGGATGCTCGGCATAAGCCTTCAAGGCCAAGGCCTGCTTGACCTCGCCTTTGAAAAATTCAGAAAATGTCCACTCGATGATGAAATGAGGGATATAATCTACAACTTGGGTCTCGACTACGAGCGCAAGCGAATGATCAACAAGGCTATTTCCGTCTACGAATATATCGACAAGGGAGATGAGGGATTTAAGGATCTCAATGAGCGAATACCGAAGTTAAAAAAGGTAATCAGTTCTCTGCCGTTGGGTGCCTACCAAGGAAGAAAGGAGGAGAAGATAGTCGTATCGGATGACCTTGAGGTGAAGCCCACCGTTGGAAGATACGAAATACTCATGGAACTCGGTAAGGGGGCAATGGGCACGGTCTATAAGGGCAGAGACCCGAAGATAAACCGGCTCTTGGCCATCAAGACAATTCGTTTCTCAGACGAATTCGAGGAAAATCAGCTACAGGAGATAAAGGAGCGCTTCTTCAGGGAAGCCGAGTTAGCGGGAAAGCTCTCCCATCCAGGTGTCGTTGCCATATACGATGTGGGCGAGGATTACGATCTCACCTATATGGCCATGGAATTCCTAGACGGAGAGGATCTAGATAAGTATTGCAAAAAGGGCAACCTGCTTCCAATTCGAAAGATCTTGGATATTATCGCCGAAACGGCCGATGCCTTAGAATATGCACATAAAAATGGGGTAATTCACAGGGACATAAAACCCGCCAATATAATGCTTTTGAGAAATGGCAGAATAAAGGTTACTGATTTCGGTATAGCAAAATCGATGTCTTCATCAAAGACGAGGAGCGGAATAATACTCGGTACCCCGAACTATATGTCGCCTGAGCAAATTATGGCGCGCATGATAGATGCGCGATCGGATATCTTCTCCCTTGGCGTGGTCTTCTTTCAGCTTCTCACCGGGGAACTGCCCTTTAAGGGGGAAAACCTCAACAGCCTCTTTTACCAGATTACTCAGGCCAGACATCCATCACCACGCACTATAAATCCAAGGGTTATTAAGCCCTGTGAGCAAATAGTCGATAAGGTGTTGGCCAAGAATCCTGATCATAGATTCCAAACGGCCAATGACTTGGCCAAATATATAAGGATTCTCGCTCATAAAATAGATACCCTGAGGGCACAAAAAGCACAAGGAGCATAGGATCAGTTCTCAAAGATAGGGGAAAATGGTGAAATTGCGTGCTTCTGGTATTTCCGATACAGGCCGTCAAAGAGATAGCAATGAGGACTATTTTGCCATGGATAACGCTCTCGGCTTGTACATAGTGGCCGACGGCATGGGAGGTCATTCGGCAGGCGAGGTTGCGAGCAAAGTGGCCGTGCAGATTATCCAAAGAAACATAACAAATTGGATAAATAAAGAGGTCAGGGAAGATGAGCTTTTCGATTTCCCGGATGATACCCTGGGCCGAATGGGGAACTATATATTAAGCAGCATCAAATTGGCGAATAGGGTGATCTATGAGATGTCCAGGGAATATGATGAATACAAGGGGATGGGCACGACTATCGGAGTTCTCGCAATTATGCCCTCTGCCGTGATCTCCGCTAATGTGGGCGACAGCAGGATTTATCTTTTCAGGGGCAAAGCCATGGAGCCTCTTTCCAAGGAACATAATATGGTTGCAGAACAGTTGGAGATGGGATTAATCTCTAAAGAAGAGGCGAAGAACTCTCCCTTAAGGCACGTACTTACGAGAAACCTCGGCTCCCTTGAGACAGTCAATGCGGATGTCTTTGAGATCGAGCCCAGGGCCAAGGATAGATTTTTGCTCTGCACCGATGGCCTGACCGACCTTGTGTCAGATGAGGAGATACTGGAAATGGTCAATCAAGGAGATGACCTTGAACATATCTGCCAACAACTAATAGATGAAGCGAATGAGAGGGGCGGCCACGACAATACCACTGTCTCCTTAGTGCTTATCGAGAAACTGGAGGACGAAAGACCGGGGATAGCAAGGAAATTTTCACATCTCTTTATGAGAAAAAAATGAGAAAAAAATGATGAGAACATCCTTTTTTTATGGTAATTTCAAACAGGGGATTATGTTATGGCAAGGGTTATATTAGTCTTCAACAAGAAGGTGATTAAAGAATATCCTTTCACCAAGGACAGCCTCACCATCGGGCGTAATGACAACAATGATATTGTGATCGATAACCTTGCGGTATCAGGTCTCCATGCCAGAATAGATAAAAGTGGGGATACCTATATCCTTACTGATTTACAGAGCACGAACGGGACATTTGTCAACGATAAAAGCATTACCTCTCATAAATTGCAGCATAAGGACAAGGTTACCGTAGGCAAACACCTTCTCTTCTTTGCAATGTCCCAAGAGGAACAGGCCAAAGCCAAAGAGGCAGAGCTAGATAGGACTATGATCCTTGACACCGCACAGCATAAGGAACTTCTGGAGAAGCAGGCCAAGGAAAAGGGAATGGAAGTATCGGATCAAAAGGAGAAGATAGGTATTATCAGTTTCATCGACGGATCGGGCCAAGGCGAAATAAAACTGACGAAAAAGCTCACCAAGATTGGCAAGGCTGATACCTCAGAGGTACGACTCGGCGGTATGTTTATGCCCCCTACAGCGGCAACTATAAGCCGCAGGCCAAACGGGTATGCCATCACCGCAACGGGCGGAAGAACAAAGGTCAAAGTAAATAATGAGACAATCGCAGATAGCCGTTTTTTAAATGATTTCGATACGATCGAGATAGGGTCCTACAAGTTTCAGTTTTATTCCCAGGAGAGCGAAGAAGAAAAATAGACCTCTTTGCCGTTAAATGGTGTGCTCATCGTTCACGTTCTGAGAAAGACCTCAATCTCTCAGCCTCCATCTCCTTTAAGCGTGCGCCTATTTGGCGTTTTGTGAAGGTCTTCTGGCAGTGGGTGCACTGATAGAGTTCTTCTGAAACCTCATCATATATCACGTCATCTGAGAAATTTACCTTCTTGAACTGCACCGCGAAGTTGTAGATCCGAAGAAAGTTCTTATTCTTGCAGTTATCACATAACAGATAATCCTTGATATCATCCATTAGAACCTCCAGAAGGGGTGTCTTCCGTACAAAACGTTCCCCTGTGCCATGAAATGAACGAGGTGGCTAACACCGCCTTATGCGCTCAGCTCCTGTACATCTCCACGCGAATGGCAGTACCTTCCTCAAGAGGTTACTTTTCATATCTAATATAGCATCATTTGTCAAAGAAAATATGGGCAATTCCCTTGTTCGGCCAAGATTGCTCAAACCTATGCTCTAGGGACCATGGCGAGGGATTTTTGGCACAATTGCGTTCTTGTACAATTAAGTTCTTGAATGATAATTTTTCTTGTGGTAAAAGAATCGAAATTTTTAGCCAAAACAACAAGAGAATAATGTAAGGAGGTAGAGATATGGCAGCACTGTTTGGTGGTTTAGCGGCTTTGATCTTGGGCATTATTGGCATCGTTATCTGGTGGGGATATTTTATAAAGGCCCTGGCAGCTGGGATACCTGCACTGCTTATTTTAGGGGGTGCCTTAGCTACCTATCTGGGCATCGAGGAACTGAAGGATAAGAGGAGCGCGGAGAAGTTTGAGGAAAAACCCGAGACGAGCGAATTAAAAGAAGAGGTGGCGAACCTCAAAAAAGAGGTAGAGGATCTCAAGAAAGAAGAATAGAACATAGCTCCCTAGAAAACCTCTCCTGAAAAGACTCCCATTTCACAAAAAAGATCTGCTTCCTCAAATGGGGCACTCTGGGGGCTATCTGACCAGCGTAAAAATCATGTCTCA
>CAZJXD010000002.1:7775-130749 GCA_964549945.1 uncultured Desulfobacteraceae bacterium
TTCCTCAAATGGGGCACTCTGGGGGCTATCTGACCAGCGTAAAAATCATGTCTCAAAGGGCTTTTCATCGCCCCACTCAAGGTTGGTAGTCCCCAAGAAGCCCTCATGCTCATCATCTCACCGTCCAGGGGTGCGCATACATCGCCGAGAATTCCATTCTCTGAGCCTTTGTGCATGGCTCACCATGAGGCTTGCGAAGCAATGGTGCTGCCGTTCTAATAGCCATCTAGCCCCCCCATTACAATTCATGGGCTTGTTCTGGACCTTTCCTTTTACCATACCCATAGGATTTGATGGCACGAAATCCTATTCTTAGCAATGGCCATGACTCTGCATAGGTGCGGATTCCGATGCCGTGGACTCAAGCAACGGTATCGAAAGCTTCCCGCAGCAAGCTGCCGGGTATTCCGGCGAAGGCTGAATAAAAAAGAGGATCTCTGCTTAGCCCTCTAAGATTGTCTTGCAGCGATTTTGGGTGCTATGCTATAAAACATTCCTGCGCTTGGAGGAGCAACAATCCCGCGGTTTTCAGGCAGGTCACAGGAGGATTGAACGATGGAAGAAGAACGAGAAGTGATGGAGGTTGACGTGCTCTTTGTTGGCGGAGGTATCGCCTGTCTCAGCGGTGCCCTTCATCTGTCAAATCTGATTCGGAAACATAATAAAAAGGTTGAGCAAGAGGGGCAAGGCAGAAAGCTCGACGAGATCACGATTGCGCTGCTTGAAAAGGGTACTGATATAGGTGCGCATAGCATCTCCGGCGCGATCATGGACCCCATCGCGCTCAAGGAGCTTGTTCCTGGCTTTTTTGAGAACGGTGCGCCCATAGAATGTGAGGTCAAGAAAGAGGAAGTGTGTCTCTTAACCAAAAACGGACGGATTAGGTCTCCCCTGACCCCGCCCCCTCTGAACAATCATGGCAGTTATATAGTCTCCCTTTCAAAGCTCGCCCACTGGCTTGGCACCCTGGTTGAGGAGAACGGGGTTGATATATTTCCGGGCTTTGCAGCTACAGAGACACTTTACAATGACACCAGGGTTATTGGAGTAAGGACCGGCGACAAGGGAATAGGCCCTGATGGCGAAAGGAAATCGAATTTCGAGCCTGGCATCGATCTGCATGCAAAGGTCACGGTATTCGGCGAGGGTTCGAGGGGCAGCTTAACGAAAGATCTCATAAGAAAACTGGGGCTAGATGAGGGGAAAAACCCACAAACTTATGTATGCGGGGTAAAAGAGGTTTGGGAGGTTCCAGAAGGGAGATTCGAGCCCGGACGGGTCTTCCATAGCATGGGCTACCCCCTTAAACGCAATACCTATGGTGGAGGGTTCATCTACGGGATGAAGAACAACATGGTCTCCCTTGGCCTGCTCACCGGACTCGACGCTGATGATCCCTATATCGATCCCCATCTCCTGTTGCAAAGATTCAAACTTCACCCCCACGTATCTGAGATAGTAAAGGACGGGACACTCGTTCAGTATGGCGCGAAAACAGCGCCAGTTGGAGGATACTTTTCCGTTCCAAAACTCACCTTTGACGGCGGGCTTATCGTGGGTGATTCAGCGAGCCTGTTCATCAGCCAAAAGATCAAGGGCATCCACATTGCCATGAAATCCGGTATGCTCGCGGCTGAAACGATCCTTGACGCCCTCCTAAGGGATGATTTCTCGGCAGCGCAGCTTGAGAGCTACCAAAACGCGCTCTTAAACAGCTACATCGGCAAGGAGCTCTACAAGGTACGGAATTTCCATCAGGCATTCCAGAAAGGCCTCTGGGTAGGCCTCATAAAGGCTGGCTTCCAGTATATCCTGGGGGGAAGGATCTTGAAAGGAAGGCTCTCCACGAAGCCCGATTTCGTACACTGCAAGAAAGTCATTGAATACTATGGCACTGATTCACCTACCGACGAGCAAAAAGGGATAATCAAATTCGATGGCAAGATAACATTCGATAAGGAATCCGATGTGTACTACTCCGGCACCATTCACGAGGAACAACAGCCACCACACCTCAAGATACCCGATCTTAACCTCTGCTATACCGTTTGCAGGGAGGAATACCAGAACCCCTGCACCAGGTTCTGCCCTGCCAATGTGTATGAAATGGAAATTGACGAGGAAACTGGCAACCCAGGGTTGAAATTGAATTTCTCCAACTGCGTTCATTGCAAGACATGCGATATCAAGGATCCCTTTGAGAACATCACATGGGTTCCGCCAGAGGGCGGAGGAGGCCCTAAGTACACCGTTTTGTAGAAAATAGAGTCAATTCATTTTTCTTGACATGCTGTCTTGTTATAGTTACTTTATAGCTAAAACATAGCTATCTATTACCCAAAATAGGTACAGGGATGGATATAATAGAGGAAATAAAGAATATCGTAGGAGATGAGAACACATTCTCTGACCGCGTGGAATGCATCTGTAATTCGCGTGACGGGTCGGTACACGTGGGGATTCCCGATGCGGTGGTGTATGCGCAGACCACAGAGCAGATATCCAGTATTATGCGACTGGCCAACCATGAGAAGGTCCCCGTGACAATCCAGGGTTCGGGAACGAGTCAGACTGGCGCATCCCTGCCGACTGAAGGGGGTATACTCCTGGATGTCCACAGAATGAATAGGATCATCGAAATCAATAAAGAAAATTTCTATGCGGTGGTGGAGCCAGGAGTTATTTGCATGGATCTTAACAAAAAGCTCGCCACAAAAGACCTCATGTTTCCCCCCAATCCAGGCAGCGAGCTTATCGCAACGATTGGCGGCATGATGTCCACTAACTCAAGTGGTCATCGTGCGGTGAAATACGGCACGGCAAGGGACTATATAAAGGCACTGAAAGTGGTCCTGGCTGACGGCACTATCATCGAGACCGGCTCCAAAACGCCCAAATCATCCATGGGATATGATCTCAACCACGTCTTCGCCAGCTCTGAGGGAACCCTGGGCGTCATTACTGAGATTACGGTGAAGATCCAGCCACTCCCGGAATATACCGCCTTGGCACTCGCGATCTTCAAAGATCTGGATGCCGGGGGCAAGGCAGTGAGCGATATCATCGCCTCCGGCATACAGCTCACCGCATGCGAGATCATGGATAAATACAGCCTCAAGATCGTGGAAAAATATATCGACAGGGATGTACGCAAGATAGAGGCCATGCTTATTATCGAATTAGACGGTGCAAAGGAGATAGTAACCAGGGATATGGAAAGGATTGGCAAGATATGCAAGAAATACGATGTAGAGGATTTTACCTGGAGCGATGACCCGACCAAGGCCGCGGAGATAATGGAAGCACGGGGAAAACTGGTGCCAACGCTCTCAAGAATAAAACCTGGCTACCGGCTTGTTCCAGTATCAGAAGATATTGGCGTACCCCCATCAAAGATCCCTGAGACTATTAAGAAAGCACAGGCAGTAGCAGAAAAATACAACCTGCTGCTTACCACCTTTGGTCATATTGGAGATGGTAATGTGCACACTACCTTTGTAACCGATATGCGAAGCCAGGATCAATGGGACAGGCTCAAACCGGCCGCTGATGAACTTGCTGAAATTGCCCTCGAGATGGGGGGAACTATTACCGCTGAGCACGGGACCGGCCTTGCGAGAGCACCATACATGGAAAAACAGCTGGGCCCGGCCTTGAGTGTGATGAAGGCTATCAAGAAGGCACTCGATCCCAACAACATACTCAACCCGGGTAAGATGGGATTAGACGAGAAGCAACATGATATCTATGACTATTTCGCCTTCAAGCCCCTTCTCGAGCATCCTGAAGGACTCGACTCCTTCGGTTACGATGCGGATAACGAGATACTCGCGTGCATCAACTGTGCATTCTGTCGGCTGGGATGCCCCACCTATGAGGTAACACAGCTGGAGTCGAGGAATGCCAGGGGAAGGACCATCCTGGCCTTCAACCTGATGACCGGGCAAATTGATCCTTCCAAGGAGCTGGCGGAATCATTTTATACCTGTACCACTTGCAACGCATGCACCCAGTTTTGCCCCGCCCAAATAAGAGTGGATGAGATTATCCAGAAGGGCCGAGAGAAGATCTTTGCCTCGGCAGGGGCCCCTGCGCCAATCATGGCGTTAAGGCAAAGCATACTCACCTCAGACAACGTCTACGCCGCGAAAAAGGAGGACAGAATCGCCATCTTTCCGCCTTCCATCAAGAAAAGGCTGGAAGCAGGTGAACTCAAAAAAGAGGCCCCAACACTCCTCTTTATGGGCTGTGTATCGAGTTACCTCGATATGAAGATCGTGCCGAGCTTCTTCAAGGTCATGGATGCTGCCGGGGTGGATTACACACTCCTAGGAGAAGAGGAGATCTGCTGCGGATTTCCGCTGCACCTCATGGGCGATCAGGAAAAATTCGAGGAAACAGCCAGAAGCCTCATTGACCGTATCAAGGCCACCGGGGCAGAGGAGCTGGTAACGCCCTGTGCCGGCTGCTTTAAGACCTTCACCAAATATTACCCCGAAGCAGGTGATCTGGGAGTAAAGGTATGCCATTCCGTTCACTACATGCAGAAATTGATAGAGGATAAGAAGCTCAACCTGGGTGGCGATCTTCATAAAAAGGTTACCTACCATGATCCCTGCGACCTTGGCAGGACCTTCAAGATCTTCGAGGAGCCCCGTGAGATACTGGAGGCCATTCCCAATATAGAATTCGTTGAGATGGCCAGAAACCGCATGATGGCGAGGTGCTGTGGAGGCGGAGGGAGCGTGATCGCTTTGGATCCGGAGCTCGCATCGGATATGGCGGCGGTGCGAGCGAGAGATGCTATGCAGGTAGGTGCTGAGATCATAGTCTCCGGATGCTCGGCCTGCAAGGATAACCTCAGAAAGGGAATAAGGTCCATCCCCAAGGAGGAGCGACCGAAAATCAAGGTCATGGATATCACCGAAATAGTGGCCGATTCTATTGTTTAGTTGTAACTGCTCAGGTAGATAAGTTGTAGGCTGAAGACTGTTCGGAAATAACGGGGAGAGAGCATTTTGAAACCATGTTTGGTGAGAGAAGCTTCTGCTTCTTCAACAAAGTGCGATTATAGTGCTCTTTTGCCTACCTTAAGCCTTCAGTCTAAACAACTTCAGGCTGACTACGTGAGTAGGCACTTTTAGTTTTTATTGAGCTTATAGGGTTTTTTCACGAACTGGATCAGGATGCTATGTCCTCTGCACAGATCCCGTTGATCTATGATCGGCGAGTTTCACCCAAGAAGCCCAATTAACTCAACGAACTCAAGAAACTATTAAAAAGGAGGGGAACATGACAACAAGCAAATGGATGCACGCAGGAACTGTTGTCATGATGAATGCCATCAATTATCCCGACAAACTAGGATGGCAGGACAAATTCAAAGAGTACACCTTTAAGGAGTGGAACGAGAGGGCCTGCAGGCTCGCGCATGGGCTCTCAGAGTTAGGTGTTGGCCATCAAGAGAGGTTCTCCGTCCTGGCTTATAACCGCGGCGAATGGATGGACATCTATGCAGGGTGCGCCAAGGGAGGACAGATTATCGTTCCTGTCATGTTCAGGCTCGCACTACCGGACATCGAATATATCGTCAACCACTCGGAGTGTAAGGCCTTTATCGTGGAGCAGCCCTTCTTGGAAATGATAGACGGCATGAGGGACAAGCTTTCCGTTCCAGAGGATGCATACGTCTACCTGGGTGAGGACCCCGTTCCAGAGGGGTATATCGGTTATGAGGAATGGCTCTCCAAATCATCCCCGCAAGAGCCGGATATCATGGTAGACGGAGATGACACATGGACCTTCATGTATACCTCGGGAACGACTGGAAGACCCAAGGGTGTGGTGAGAACCCACGAGAGCTACCACGCGCAGTACGTGATCAACAACATCAACCAGGGCGTGAGTCCCAGCGATAAGGTGATGCTGGTGATGCCCATGTGTCACGTGAACTCCATATTCTACTCCTTTCCCTATACCCTGTTGAGCGCCCCGGTGTTCGTGTACAACATGGTAAGCTTTGACCCTGAAGACCTGCTCAGGACCATAGAGAGATATAAGATCACCTTCACCTCACTGGTCCCCACCCACTATATCATGATGCTCGCGCTGCCCGACGAGGTGAAAAATACCATCGATGTATCCTCCATCCGGCAGCTCCTCATCTCCTCGGCGCCTGCCAGAAAGGACCTCAAGCTCGCGATCATGGACTACTTCAAAAACGCAGAGCTCTGGGAGGCTTACGGAACCACCGAGGGCGGCCTGGTCACCCTGTTGCGGCCGGAATATCAGTTTGAAAAACTCGGCTCAATCGGCAAGGAGATCTTCGGTACGGACAGGATCAAGCTCCTTGATGAGAACAGGAATCCCGTACCTGAGGGGGAGGTAGGAGAAGTCTTCTACAGGACACCCATGATTTTCAAGGAGTATTGGAAGGAGCCGGACAAGACCAAGGAAGCCTTTGAAGGGGAATGGTCTTCTGCGGGAGACATGGCCAGAAGGGATGAAGATGGCTTCTATATCTTGGTGGACAGAAAGGCAAACATGATCATCACCGGCGGGGAAAATGTGTATCCATCTGAGGTAGAAGGTGTGGTCGGGGTCCATCCCGCGGTAAAGGATGTGGCGGTCATCGGCGTTCCCGATGACAAGTGGGGCGAGGCGGTGAAGGCGATTGTCATCTTACATGATAATTATACGGCGAGCGATGAGCTTGCAAAGGAGATCATGGATTTCACCAGGGGAAAAATCGCGGGCTTCAAGAGACCGAAATCGGTAGATTTCATCAAGGAAGATGAGATGCCGCGCACGGGTACCGGAAAGATCTTACACAGGATCTTGCGAGAGAAATATGGAAAGTGGAGCGATGCGTAATAATGGCGCATAGAGTCAAAACCAAGCTATTGGGAGGAAAAGCGACATGCTAACAAAAGCCTATATTCCGTACAGAGGGTACTACTCAACCCCATTTTGCCGATGGCAGGGCATTATGGCGAATGAGAATGCCATCAAACTGGGAGCGACCACTGCTCAACGATGGCTCAAGAAGAACAACTTCGATCCCATGGTCTTTGATTACATGTACTTTGGAATCACCATCGCGCAACACCACCTCTTCTACAGCCACACCTGGGCCTCCGCCATGTTAGTCGATGGCCAAAAGGACCTGCCGGCACTTATGATCAATCAGGCATGCACGACCTCAACAACCTGTATCCATCTCGGTGCCGTCAACATAGAGGTGGGAACCTATGAGACGGCCTTTGCCCTGATGGCCGATCGGTGCTCCAACGGTCCTCACACTATATGGCCAAACCCCTTAGGCCCCGGTGGTGAGGTGGAGTCGGAAAACTGGATGATGGATAACTTCAACCGGGATCCCTGGGCAGGGCAGAAGATGATCCAGACCGCGGAAAACGTGGCCAAGGAACTGGGCACCACGAGAGAGAAGTGCGATGCGGTCACCTTACGGAGATACGAACAATACCAGGAAGCCCTGGCAAACGACAGGGCCTTTCAGAAGAGATACATGTTTCCCCCAGAGGTGAGGGTCTCCAGGAAGAAGACCGTTTTGGTGGAGGAAGACGAGGGTGTGACGCCGACCTCTGCCGAAGGCCTGGCCAGGCTCCAACCCGTTGAGCCGGGAGGCGTGCACACCTTTGGTGCCCAGACGTTTCCCGCCGATGGAAATTGCGGCCTTATCGTGACCACCCGGGATAAGGCCAGGGAGTTGAGCGCTGATCCCAAGATCGAGATCCAGATAGTCTCCTACGGCTTCGCAAGGGCTAAAAAAGGCTATATGGCTCTGGCCCCTGTACCGGCGGCGGAGATGGCGCTTAAGGATGCGGGAATCACCGTGAAGGATCTCAAGGCAGTCAAGACCCACCAGCCCTTCGCCGTGAATGACATCAATATGGCCGCCAAGATGGGGATGGATGTGAACTGGATGAACAACTACGGAAATTCCCTGATCTACGGCCACCCCCAAGGACCCACTGCCGGAAGGAACATCATCGAACTTTTAGAGGAGGTAGTTTTGCTCGGCGGCGGATACTGCCTCTGGGCAGGCTGTGCCGCCGGCGATACGGCTGCCGCGATGGTCTTCAAGGTAGGCTAAGTAAAAACATCTTAAACCACAGACCCACGCGGACTTTCTTGTTCATATAGTTTTGTGAAAAGGCATTGAACCTTTTGTTCGGCCTGGTTGGCCGAACAAAAAGTCTGCGTGGGTCTGCGGTTAATTCAAATCTTTTCCTTGGCTATAATCGCCGCCCCCAGGGCGGCTGTCATATCCGGTTGCTCCGGCACTATGATATCGAAACCCGCTATCTCCTCAACCGCTTTAACCAGGCCTTCGTCCTTAGCTCCACCGCCCACGAGGGCGTAGTCCCTTTCAAGGCCTACCCTCTCCGCGAGCCCCTGAATTTGAGATGCCAGGGCCCTGTGAATGCCTGCCAAGAGATCCTCTTTTGTCGCGCCCTCTGCTATCCTTGATATCGCCTCGGTCTCCGAAAACACGGCGCAACCAGTGTGAAAATCCACCTTGTTGTTCGATCGTAAGGATAGCCCTCCTATCTCCTCAATCCTTACCTGGAGTACCTTGGCGATAATCTGAAGGATGCGCGCGGATCCCCCGGCACACTTGCCGCTCAACAAGAAGTTGAGGAGATTCCCCCTCTCGTCGATGCGAAAGGCCTTGCTGAAGAGATCACCCACATCAACCGCCGTCCTGACCGTGGGGCGCAGGTGAAAGATCCCCTTGCTGTGGCAGGTAATATCCGTCACCTCCTCCCTTGCAAAGCCCACACTCTTTGCGCCGTATCCAGTGGCAATAGCGTACGCAATATCCTCTGGTTTCAGCCCTGTCATGGAGAGGAGATCTTCCTTGATCGTATTAGCGGTCTTTCGATAATCTCCTCGCGATGGAACCACGAGAGATCCCATGACCTCTCCATCACGCATGACCAGCCCCTTGGAGAAGGCGGAACCGATATCAATCCCGAGGACACAAGGCATTACATTACCCTTCCCTTCTCAGATAAAGGCCTTAATCGAGCCTCTTCCTGAACCGCTTGACCGCGCTTATAAAGACAATCAACCCCAGCACCATCATTGCGAGGAATTGGGGCCATAGAATCGCAAAGCCCACCCCCTTTAAGAAAACACCTCGTATTATCACCAGGAAATACCGCAATGGATTCAGATAGGTAAGCCACTGAATGGCCGTGGGCATGCTGGCTATGGGAAACACGAAGCCGCTGAACATGAAGAAGGGCAGAATGAAGAAAAAGGTGGTCATCATGGCCTGCTGTTGCGTCGCCGAGATGGTGGATATGAATAGCCCTATGCCTAACGTAGATAAAAGAAAGAGGCATGCCGCACCCACAAGAAGCAGGAAGTTGCCCTTAAGGGGGAGGGAGAACCAGACGATGGCAAAGGTGATCACGATAATCATGAGCGTCAGGGTAATGATGATATAGGGCAGAATCTTTCCCAAGATAAGTTCAATAGGTCTCAGCGGCGTTACGATAAGCTGCTCAATGGTGCCCGCCTCCTTTTCCCGGATGATCGCCATGGAGGTAAGGAGCAGGGAGAGGATCATGATCAAAACGGCCACGATGCCCGGCACAAAGAAGTTTTTGCTCTCCAGGTTCGGGTTATACCATGTCCGTATTCGAGCATCTATCTTGCCGTAATCTAATCGTTGCTTGTAACGCTCCTCGATAATATGCTGATTGAACCCCTCAAGGACAAGGGAGGTATACGCGATCCTCAACGATGCCATATTGCTCATGCTCCCATCGGCGAGGATCTGGACAGGGGCCGAATCCCCTTTCCTTATGCGCTCGGTGAACTCAGGCCCAATCTTAAGTGCCATGTCCAACTTTCTCCTGAGCAGTAGTTCCTCTAACTCCTTCGGGTGGTCCGTGTAATGGGTTATACGAAATGTCCTATTCGCATTCAAGGCATCCATCAACATTCGACTCTCTCGGGTACGAGCCTGGTCAAAAACACCGACCCTCACATCCCTCACCTCAGTGCTGAGCACGTAGCCGAACACGAGCAGCTGCACAAAGGGGGCGATAATCAACAGTTTCCTATTCTTTTTGTCTCTAAAGAGCTGGATGAACTCCTTTCGAACCAATTCCCGTATCCTGAGCCAGCTCATCTCACATTCCCTCTTTCCGTAACAGGGCAAAACCGATATTTGACAGGACTATCAACATGCCAACGAGTATGAGGTAGCTCGGCCACAGGTGTGCGAGACCAAGGCCACGGAGATAGATCCCGTTGAGGATATCTATAAAATAGGTAGCGGGGATGATATAGGTGAGCAGTTGGAATATCCTCGGCATATTTCCCACGGGAAAGACGAAATTGGAGAGCAATAAGGAGGGCAGAAAGGTGATCAGTATGGCCATCTGGTTCGCGACAAGCTGGGATTTCGTGGCAATGGAGATGATAAGCCCGAGGCTCAAGGCAACCGATATGTAGATTGTGGAGGCAAGCACCAATAACGAGAAGCTCGACTTCATCACCACGCCGAAGAGCACCTGCCCCATAAAAACCGCCACCAATACGTCAGTGAGCGCAATCAGAAAGTAGGGAATGGCCTTGCCCAAAAGCAGTTCGCCTCCGCCCACGGGCAGCGAGCGTATCGTTTCCATGGTGCCGTTTTCATACTCACGGGCGATCACCAGAGAGGTCAGCATTGCCCCTACGATCATGATAATGATTGCAATGATGCCCGGCACGATAAAATTCCGGCTGTCCAGATCCTCGTTAAACCATACCCGTATCCGTCCATCCACCGGGGCCTTTATCTTCTCCATCCCCTTGCGATTGAGAAAATCGAGGAGGCAATCACGATTGTAGGCCTCTACAAAGGCGATGATGTAGCCCCTCGATATACCGGCAAAATTGGGGTCGCTCCCATCAAGCAGCACCTGGAGCGATGCCTCGCGGTCTGCCTTGAGATCCTCAGTCCACCCAGGGGGGATCACGATGGCCATTGTGGTGAGGCCCTTATCGAGGTACCGTACCGCGGAGAGGGAATCATTGAGGTGATGACTGATCTCGAAATAAGAAGAGGCATCAAGTTTCCGAATAAAGTCGCGGCTTACCTCTGTTTTATCATGATCCACGACCACGGTCCTCACGCTATCCACGTCCAGGCTCAGGGCATACCCGAACATAAGGATCAGGAGCAGAGGGATCACAAATGCCAGATATAGGCTCCTGAAATCCCTCATCAGGTGGTAGAATTCCTTACGGGCAATGGCCTTGATAGTTACCCGATTCAACCCTGCCTCCGAGCCATCAAACGTATGAAGACATCGCTGAGGTCGGCCTCAGGCCTGCCGGGAAATACCTCGCTTGCAATCTCAGAGGGGCTCCCCATTGCTGCGATCTTCCCCTCATCGATCATGACAAGCCGTTGGCAGTTTCGGGCCTCATCCATATAATGGGTGGTCACGAACACCGTTACCCCTCCCAGGGCCAGTTTATCGATGAATTCCCAGAAGTTTCTTCGGGTGATGGGGTCTACCCCTGAGGTTGGCTCATCCAGAAAAAGGATTTCAGGTCGGTGAAGCAGCGCACAGCCCAGCGCTAATCGCTGCCGCCACCCGGGCGGCAATTCCCTGGTGAGACGATGTCGGACATCCTGCAAGCGGGCCATATCAAGCACCCATTCGATCCTCTCCTTCCAGGCCTCTTGCGGTACTTCATACACCCCGAGATAAAATCTGATGTTCTCAAAGGGGGTCATATCCTCGTAGAGGGAAAACTTCTGCGACATATACCCTATGGAGTGCTTAATCGCCTCCGCCTCGGAGAAGATATCATAACCCGCAACACGGCCATACCCTGAGGTGGGCGTGATAATGCCGCAGAGCATGCGAATAGTAGTCGATTTTCCTGCGCCGTTTGGGCCCAAGAAACCAAAGACCTCGCCCTTCTTTACGGAGAACGAGATCTTGTCAACAGCGACAAATCGGCCGAACCTCTTTTCAAGGTCCTTCACATATACGGCATCAGAGCCCGAATTGCTCATGGGCAAGCCCCTCGTCCACTTCTTGAATACGATGAATCATGGCCTCCTCCAGGCTGGGGTAGTGGGATTGGACCGCTTTAGGAGTTGCTATCTCGAGAACGCGGGAATTGTGCATAAGGACAAGGCGATCGCATTTCTCCCCCTCATCCAGATAGGCGGTTGAAATCAGGATGGTCATGCCCTCCTGCCTCATCTGGCCGAGAATGTCCCAAAACTCCTGTCTGGATATGGGATCCACTCCATTGGTAGGCTCATCCAGAATGAGGACTTTTGGCTCATGGGCCAACACACACGCGAGGCCCAGCTTCTGTTTCATGCCGCCGGAAAGGGCCCCCGCCAGCCTGTCGATGAAGGGAAGAAGGTTTGAAAACCCGAGATACCGCTCTCTCCTTCTCCCTCTCTCCGAGCCAAAGACACCGAAGACATCCATGAAGAAATCGAGGTTCTCCCTCACGGTGAGATCGAGATAAAGTCCGAAACGCTGGGGCATATATCCGATAAGGGGCTTAACTTCGGTCTTTTGAGATGCCACATCCAATCCGTGTATCTGGATTCTTCCAGAAGAGGGTTTGACCATCGTTGCGATCATGCGGAGCAATGTGGACTTCCCTGCACCGTCAGAGCCCACGAGGCCTAAAATGCTCCCCCCTGCCACCTGAAAGCTCACGTGATTGACCGCCTCGATTGAGCCGAAGTGTTTTGAGACATCCTCTAGTTGAACGACGGGGGCTCCTGCTGGCGGGATATTCGAATTCCCGGGCGGATTATCAGCGTAGCCAGGCATCGGCGGGCATTCCTGATTTTAATTCAAGGTTTGGATTGGGAATGGCAACCTTAACCAGGTACACGAGCTTGACTCGCTCTTTGTGGGTCTGGATCATCTTGGGGGTAAATTCCCCTTCAGGCGAGATAAATGAAACCTTGCCGATATAGACCTTATCGGGAAAGGTATCGGTCCTCACTTCAGCCTTCTGGCCCGGCTTCACCTTCCCCATCTCTGTCTCATCAACGAATATCTTGAGCTCCACCCTTGAGAGATCTGAGAGCGAGAAGACCTCCCGTCCAGGGGATACTACTTCACCGAGCTCCACGTTTCGACTCGTGATCACCCCCCCAAAGGGCGCCCTCAATTGGGTGTGGCGCAGTTGAATTTCCACAAGTGTAAGCGCCGATTGCGCCGCCTTCACACCCGCTGAAGCTGTTTCGACTTCTTTTCCCGCCTCCTCTATCTTCTTCATGTTGGCCTTTGCCTGATCCAGGGCCACCCTTCCCTCTGCAACTCTCGCTTTGGCCGTGTCTATGGTCTCCTTTCTGACTCCCTCTTCCAAGAGCTTCAGGGTTTCCTCAGCCCCCTCAAGCTCCTTCATTGCGGTCTCATATTTGAGCCTCACCTCATCCCACTGTTTCTCCGAGACAAGGTTCTTTTGAAAAAGCTTCTCAAACCTGCGCTTGTCCTTCCCGGCCTCTTCCATAATGTCCTTCGCTGTTAAATATGCCAATCGAGCGCGCTCAACCTCCTGCTGTCGAGAACCTGCCTCAAGCTCCCTTAACTGGGAGAGGAGGACCTCAACGCCCGCCTCCGCACGGGCAACCTCATGGGGGAGCGTCTCTTCATAGAGCGCCAAGACCGTCTCTGCCCTTTGCAAATTCTTCACCGCGCTCTCTAGATTGGCCTTTGCCTGCTCATGCATGGCCTGGTATTCAGATTGGTCAAGTACTGCCAGTACCTGATTCTCCTTAACGAACTGGCCCTCATCCACGGGCAGGTCAGCCACCCTGCCGCTCACCTGAAAGGAGAGCTCGGCAGATCTTGCCTCAATAGTGCCGGAATAGTAGAGCTCCTCGAGCTTAACGCTTCGCTGCCCAAGGTACACCAGGATGCCCACGCCAAAAAGCAAGGCGAAGAAGATTGCCGCAACGATCCTTTTTCTCAAACTGATCCCTCCATTGAAATGATCTATACCATCTCAAGCCTTTTCTATGCAATGCGAATTATTCCCGCACGCACACCTTCTCTAATAAGGGGATACGCTGATGTTATCGATCCTGCCGTATGGAGGGCAGAGCCCCCGTGGACTAAGAGATCTGGCTCTGTGGCAGTACGCAAATGACTCGACATCCGCTGATCTTTTAGCTCCTCGATTGATGTTGACAAACAATTGAATATCTCTTTATAGTGAATTCGAAATCAAAAGAGAGGAGGTGGTGGCTAAGACAATTCCAGGCAAACGGTGGAATTGTAGTAAATCCAGGAACCTTTAAAAGGAGGGAAAGGTTATGAAAAAGACAATGCTAGCCGTGATGCTCTGTTTAGTGGTAGTTTTGCCTCTGTCATCCGCCTATGCTCAGCATGAAAAGGTTACCCTTGAGCTCTATACAAACCCCTCGGGAGGCATCATGTATACCCTGGGGTTTGCCTTGAGCGAGCTCATCAATAAGAATTCAGAGTGGCTGCGGTGTAACGCGATAGAAACGGCCAGTACCGTTGAGAACCTAAGGAATATAGTAGGGCACCCGGAGAAGAAGAATGTCTGGTTTGGGGAAGCGGTTACCATCGGAGTCGATCAGCTCGCATTGGGCATGAAACCTTACAAGGGCGTTGGACCGTGGAGGGGGACGAAATGGCTGGCGCTGATGGTCAACATAGGCTCCCCCCAGGTAACCCTGAACCCTGACATTAAGACGTGGCGCGATCTCGAAGGAAAGACCTATGGCTTGGACGTGATGGGGTCCACAAATCAGTTTATGCAAGAATGGCTCATGGACTATGCATGGAAAAACAAGGACAAAGTGAGGATCGAATATGGGTGCACCACCAACCTCGCCGTTGATCGGCTTCTGGACGGTACTATTGATATTACCTGGCAAGGCGCTATATGCCTTGGCCCTGAGGAGTATAAAGAGTGGAAGCCCATGCCAGCCTTTGAGAGACTTCTGTCCGCGAGAAAGGTCTACTTTATGGAGCTTGAAGAGGAGAATGTGAGGATCGTGAGAGAAAAGACCGGCCTCGAGGCAATGGGCCTCATCGGAGGTAAGGCAAAGAAAGTCGGCAAGACCGATGCCCCGGATTGGAAGGGACTGCTAAACCAAATAGGTTGGTTAGTCCACGAGGATATGGATCCTGAGATAGTAACCGAGATTATGCGCATTATATATACCTATTCCGACCAGTTCGTGAAATATCATGCAGTGGGCCGAGGCATTACGAAACAGACCCTTGGACAGCTCTCGGTGCCGCGGGAAAGCTATCACTCAGCTGCCATAAAATTCCTCGAGTCCAGGGGCCATAAAGTCGGTCGGTAACAAGCGAAATGCATTGACTATAGTGGCTACCCCCAATGGCTGCGCATTTGGAGGTAGCCATTGCTCACAGCTTTCGCGATAAGCTAATCGAGGCTACGAGATTGATATGAGCGGTTATGCCTAGGTACGCGAGATGGGCTCCCCTTGCTGATCGACAATAATATACGAATTCCTCTTTCAGCGAATGAACCGGGAAGGCAGGTGAGATGAAGGAAGCGTTATCCTGGGAAAAGGCCCTTAATGTGACAATAGTGGTGCTTTCCATTGCAATGGTCTTGTACCACTTTATTTATGTTCGTGTTCTCATTCAGACATCCGTCCTCCACGCCAACACTCACCTCGCCTTTGGTCTCGTCATTACCTTCCTGATCATGATTCGCAACAATCACAGGTTTTGGTGGTTAAAGCTGATTCTCGCGCTCCTCTCTATAGTGTGTTTTCTTTATGTTCAGATTTTCTACCTTGAGCTCGCTTACCGTATTTCATTCAATACCAATCCCGATCTCATTATCGGTATTATATTGATTATCTTGTGCCTTATAGCCTGTATAGAGTCTGCTGGCCTTGTTCTGCCAATAATAGCCGGTATATTTATTCTCTATGCCTTTTTCGGTTACTTGATGCCGGGGCCGCTTCAGGCCATGCAAATGAACTGGAAACTTATCGTCTCACGTCTGGCCCTTTCCTTTGGTATATCGGGTATATATGGCTATCTGTTAACTATATCGGCCACCCTTATATTCATGTTTATGGTTTTTGCCATGCTCGTGAGCGCCACCGGAGCCGTTGAATTCTTCACGATGATAGGGGATTGGGTATCGCAACGATTCAGGGCAGGACCGGCTATGGCAGCAGTGTTCACCAGTGCGCTCGTAGGTTCGGTGAGCGGACTTCCCGGCCCAAATGTCATGATCACCGGCTCCTTTACCATACCTGCAATGAAAAAGGCGGGGTACAAGCCGGAGGTTGCCGGGGGCATCGAAACAGCAGCCTCGACCTGTGGACCGATAGTACCACCGGTAATGGGTATCGTGGCCTTCGTCATGGTTGGTTTTACCGGCATACCGTATAAAGATATAGTCGCCATAGCCTTTTTGCCTGCACTCCTGTACGTCTTTTCCGCTGCCCTGTTCGTATCATTCCAAGCGGGAAAACTGGGCATCCAGCGTGCAAAGGCAACTAGGATAGACAAGAGGGAGCTACTCTTCCGATTGCCGATATTCTTTGGGCCTCTCATCGCTCTCACTGTTTTGCTTCTCCTGGAATACTCCCCAATGTTGGCCGCGTTCTGGGGTACCATAATATTGGTCGCAATCAGCCTGATCAGGCCGAGTACGAGGCCTTCTCTTTCTACCCTTGTTGACGGCCTATGCCGCGGAGCTGAAATCGGATGCAAGGTCGCTTCGATGTGTGCGGTCCTCGGGCTTGTAATAATCACCATCACTATGACGGGTTTAGGGGTGAAGTTGCCCTCTGCTTCGGCAGCCCTTGTTGGCGACAATTTATTGCTCCTTCTTATATTAACCGGGGCTATCTGCATAATACTGGGCTGTGGAATTCCGACATCGGCTGCCTATCTTCTCGTAGCGATTACCTGTGCTCCCATGCTATTGAAACAGGGGATACCTCTGCTTCAAGCGCATTTTTTCGTGCTTTACGCAGCCGTGTTCGCCAATATAACCCCGCCGATAGCGATACCTGCCATATTCGCTTCACAAATAGCCGGCGCGAATTATATGAAAACGGCCTTTCACGCGGCATTTGCCGGCGTAGCAGGGTTTCTCCTGCCTTTCATGATCATCTTTGTTCCGAGTCTTACCTTTAGCTTTTCTGAACCATTTTTTACCATAACGTCACTTATTGCGTGCCCACTGGTCTTTATAGGCCTTCAACCGGCCATCGTGGGTTTCTTTATAAAAAGGCTCAAAACGGCGGAGAGGATCTTTCTAGCGCTGTCACCCGCGGCGTTAATGGTATTCATGTATACCACCCATTTTGTGTGGTTTCTTCTTGGTCTGGTAATTCTGGCCATCTTCACTTCGAGGCAGATAAGTGTAATGAGAAGGGAAGGACAAAATCTCAGATTGGAAAACGCTGAAAATGGATCTTCTGGAGAGGCCTAGGATGAAAATCACGGATGTTAAGATTCGGGTGATCAGACGGGATGCCCCGCCGTCTCAGGATATCGGACCCAGATATGGCGGCATATCGTTCCTAAACGAGCTCTATGAAGTACCCGTAGTGACTATCGTGACCGATGATGGTATCGAGGGCACCTCCTTTGGGAGCAATGGCCTCGCGCTGGCCCACTATCTTACGAAACTAAAACCCTTTCTCATAGGTGAAGACCCGCTGTGTCGAGAGAATATCTGGCAGAAGATATGGGAGCAAGGCAGGATACTCTTCTTGCCGCAGACTGCACTAGGGGTCCTAGATGTGGCCCTCTGGGATATTGGTGGGAAGGCAGCAAATCTGCCAATCTATAAGCTCTTGGGCGCATACCGCGACAAGGTGAAGGCCTACGCTTCTTCTACGCAGCAGCCCACTCCGGAGTCATATGTGCAGGAAGCACTTGAGCTGAAAGAGAGGGGCTTTACCGCCTATAAGCTCCACATACCAGGTTTACCAACCAGGGATTTGGAGATTTGCCGTGCGGTGAGAGAGGCCGTTGGCGATGATATGTTGCTCATGCTTGATCCCGTAGCCCGCTATGATCGTGAGCAAGCCCTTATGGTCGGCAGGGAGTTGGAGAAGCTCAACTTCTACTGGTACGAGGAACCAATCTCCGACTACGATATCGACGGGCTCTCCAATCTCTCCCAGGCCCTTGACATACCGATCGCCGGCTTGGAGGTCAGGCCCGGCAACCTCTACGCGGCAAAAGAATATCTGGTGAGGGGAGCTGTTGATATCATCCGCAGCGATGCACAGTTTAACGGTGGCATCACACAGCTCAAGAAAGTTGCCTCCCTTGCCGAGGCCTTTGGGATGAGGTGTGAGATTCACACCAGTTTTAATCCGCTTATGAATGCGGCCAACCTCCATGTCACATGCGCGATAAAGAACTGTGAGTTCTATGAGTGGTGGGTGCCTGAAAGGCTCATATGGGATTTCGGCGTGAAGGAGAGCCTTTCGGTAGACAGAGAAGGCTATGTCCATGTACCGGAGGGGCCGGGGCTCGGCATGGAAGTGGATTGGGAATACATAAACGCTCACCTGATTGCCACACTGTGACATTACGCGATAGGACGTAAAGGAGGGATACCATGATGATCGATGTCTTTTGCCATATCTTAACCCCCAAGTATCTTGAGGGCCGGAATAAGAAGGCACTAACCAGTTGGGCTTCATCACAGGGTTTAATGTATACACGAACAGTGCCCGCCCTAGCTGATCTGGATTCTAGATTCAGAATTCTGGACAGGTACCCAGAACTCCTGCAAGTACTCACTATCGCTGCCCCGTCTGTGGAAACCATTTGTAAGCCTGAGGACACGGTTGAGCTGGCAAAGATAGCTAACGACGAGATGGCTGAAATGGTGATGAAGTATCCAGAAAGATTTGTGGCAGCAATAGCCTGTTTGCCGCTGAATGATATTGATGCCACTTTAATTGAGATCGACAGAGCAGTAAATGACCTGGGGTTTAGGGGAGTAGAAATACCTACTGACATAAACGGCAAGCCAGTAGACTCCCCGGAATTTATGCCCATCTATGAAAAAATGGCTAACTACAACCTGCCAATTTTGATTCACCCCCAGAGAGATAAGACAATACCAGACTACGAAGGTGAGAAGGAATCGAAGTATTACATATGGACCGGGCTTGGTTGGCCTCACGCGACATCAATGGCCATGATACGCCTGGTGAATAGTGGCGTGCTTGAGAAATACCCCAGTCTTAAATTTGTAACCCATCATGCTGGTGGAACAATCCCCTATCTTATCAGCAGGATCAGTTTAGAGGAAGACCTTCACCAAATGCGTCAGGGTTACAAACATGAGCATCACCTCACTAAAAAGATACCTGACTACCTCCGCATGTTCTACAATGATACCGCCGTTTATGGAGGCACTGCTGCCCTGATGTGTGCCTATGCTTTCTGTGGTCCTGACCACATGCTCTTTGCTACCGATATGCCTTTTGACAGTCAAGCTGGCTACAGGCTGGTCCGCGAGACGATTCGCTCTATAGAGGAAATGGATATACCGGATTCGGAAAAGAGGATGATATTCGAGGATAATGCCAGGGACCTCTTCAGGCTACCTATTTAGTCAGGCTTATGTTTTAATCGCATTTTTTCTCGCATAACAATCGAGAAGGACGTCATATGAAAATAAAAACCTATCTTGAATCTTTTTCAAGAAAAACTTACGTAGGGCATAAGCTTGAGCATCCTGTATCGCTTGACTGTTCCTTGGGGGTTAATAGCCTTGGAGTCTCTGAAAAGGTGTCTGAGGCGGTGAAGGAATTTGACTGGTCGAAGATCTGGCTTTGCCCTGACCCCAGCTATAAGGCCTTAAAAGAAAAAATCGTGGAGTTCTGGTCAGAGTATGCGGATATACAGATGAACCAAGTCCAGATCGGGTACGGATCAATGGAGGTTCTGGAGCGAGCCAACAGGATATTCCTGGAGAACGGCTCCAAGGTGCTGGGCCTTTCACCTCAATTCACGGGGTATGTAGCTGATATCGGCGCCAGCGGTGCTTACTACGATCCCGTTATCCTGTGCCCTGAGGAGAGTTTTACATTCTATGCGGAAAGGCTGTTAGAAAAGCTAAATCCGGAATATGCCCTTATATATATCGATAATCCCAATAATCCCACCGGGCAGGTGATTGGATTGGACGATTTGGAAGCGGTGGCTCAAGAGGCCGGACACAGGGATGTGGCCGTGATAGTGGACGAAGCGTATGGAGATTATTTCGAACAAAAGGATTCTGCAATCAATCTGATCAACAAGTACCATAATCTCATAGTGACCCGTACCTTTGGGAAGGGCTTAGGCCTCTGTAGTTTGAGAATAGGCTATGGAATCTTTTCAGAAGAACTGGGAGACTACTTTCATAAGGTCGCGCATCCCTTCCGGTCTACCTCAATCAGCTCATATCTGGCAGCGATAGCCCTCTCAGACCGGGGCTTCATTGATCAATGCCGACAACGGGTAAAGGTTGAGAAGGAAAAGCTAATAAAAGGGTTGAGGGAAAGGGGCTATCTTATAGGAAATACATATGAATATTGCCCTATCTTTCTTGCCGGCCATAAACGTGAGGACGTGGATTTAGGAGAAGCATTGCTAAGAAAAGGCATAAAGACGGTATCGGGAACCGATTTCGAGAATCTGTCTAATAACTATGTCAGGGTAAATTGTCCGGCATCTTCAGAGGAATTTTTAAGCCGACTGGTGTAGGGCAGGAAATATCGCCATTTGAGGAGGAAATTACCATGGAAGAAGAAATAGTTGAGACCGATGTGCTGTGCATAGGGGGAGGAATAGCCGGCCTGATGGCCGCTATTCGAGCGAGCGAATGCGGGGCAAAGGCCCTCGTAGTTGAAAAGGGAAATGCACTCCATAGCGGACGTGGGCGTGCTGGCAACGACCATTTCGAGACCTACCTGCCAGAGGTCCATGGTCCTGATAGGGATGCCTTTATCGAGGAGCTTTTGCGCACGGCAAAGGGCGAGGTTTCTCTGAGCCATGATATCTTCCGTGCCCAGTTCGAAAAGGCATTCGATATCGTGAAGCTATGGGATAGCTGGGGTATTCCCATGAAATACAAGGGGAAATGGGAGTTCTCCGGCCACTCATTCCCTGGCCGCGCCATGACCCACATAAGGTATAGCGGGCAAATGCAGAAGAAAGTCCTGGTCAAGCAGGCCCTGGATAGGGGCGCGCAGATAATGAACAGGGTTATGGGATTTGAACTCCTTCATGACGGTGACGGAGCGATTGGTGCGATCGCGATTCACGCGAGAGAGGATAAGATGATAGTCTTTAAGGCCAAGGCAGTCATATTGGCAACTGGAAAGTGTTCCAGGCTCTACCCAGGCATCACTCCGGGCTGGATGTTCAACGACCCTCACGGAGGTGGACAAACAGGTGATGGCCGAGCCATGGCCTATCGGGCAGGTGCTCAGCTCCACAACGTGGAGTTGCCTCAGCGCCATATTGGCCCCAAGTATTTCCCTAAGTTCGGACAGGCAACATGGGTAGGCGTGCTCAAGGATTCTCAGGGTAAACCCGTGGGGACCTTCGCCCCAAAACCCGACAGGAAGTATGGGGATATGATCATGGAGGTCAATAAACTCGTGGCAGAGCAATATACCCAATCCGGCAAAGGCCCGGTTTACATGGATTGTACCGATATGACAGAGGAGGATTACGAGTACATGATGTACTGGATGGTGCACGAGGGAAATCTATCCCTTATAGATCATATGAAGGAGGAGGGAATTGATATCAGAAAGCATCCAATAGAGTTCACCACCTATCCATTTCGATTTGGGGGCATGATCGTCGCTAATGCGAAGGCGGAAACCAGTCTCAAGGGGTTATATGCTGCTGGCGACGAGGCCTTTGGCGATATTTCTGCCGCGGCAACATTCGGTTGGATCAGCGGGGAGAACGCCGCTAATCACGCACAACAAATTGAAGGCCTTGAAGGAGTGGGAGCTCAATCAAAAATCGAGGAAACTAAAGCCTTGTTTCACGAGCTCCGCGGCCGGGAACAAGGGCCTGATTGGGAGGAGGCCAATATCGCCCTCCAGCAAGTAATGTATGACTATGCAGGCTCCGTTCGAAACGAGGCGTTGCTGAAGCAGGGCCTATTTCATTTGCGCAGGTTAAAGAAAAAGATCGATACCACAATGATCGCCAGAAATCCCCATGAGCTGATGCGCTGCCTCGAGGTACGCAATATGTACGAGCTAGGGGAGCTTGTATTCATCACTGCGTTGGATAGGAAGGAGACAAGGGGCTTGCACGTACGCCCCGATTATCCCTTTACCAACCCGACACTCAATCAGGCACATATCATCCAGAGCATTGATGGTACGCCGGTTATCCAGTGGAAACCCTTCTAAGGAGGAAGAACGATGCCGCCTATTATCGATCAAACGAGATGTATCGCATGCGGTAAGTGCGTTGAGGTTTGTGCTGAGGACGTATTCTATGGATCAAAGCCGGGGGAGATCCCCGTTGTCACCTATCCAAGAGAATGTGTCCATTTTAATTCCTGCGTATACGAGTGTCCTGTGCCTGGGGCAATCAGGGTAAGGATACCCTTGCCTGCTATGACGGTTTATAAACCCCCCAGTTGGGAATAACAACATCATGCAAAGAGTTATTGGAGCCTATGGATGCTCCCTGGCCATATATCAGGGAGATCCCATTCCACGGATAGCGGCTTTTACCTCGATTTAATTACCTCCAGCAGCTTTCCAACGAGGATATCGCGGTTCTGTGGTGTTACGGTAATAACTACGACATCCTCACGCTTCTTGATACCTTGAATGAATGCACCTCCCTTCTGGGCTATTGACCCTATCACCAAATTCGGCGAATCCAATACCTCAGCAAGGGATTCCCTGAACTTCAAAGAGAAGCACTCCATCTTCCCTATCTCATCAATCACCACAACCTCTCCTTCTGTTGAAGGGATTATTGAGGGAACTGCAATCGCCTCTATGTCCTTGATATGCACTCCATATTTACCAACGCGGAATTTGCTCCTCAAGTTTTGGTGGGCAAGAATACCTTCCCTTCCATCCAGCGTAGTTATGGAAAATCCCACCCTTCTGTCTTTTTCCCTTATCTCTCGTGTAGAAAAGCCGGTTGCCGGGAAATCTATTCTCTCTACTATCTTCTCTATCACCGTCGATTTCCCACACCTGGGTGGGCCGGTAATAAGGATGTTGCCTTTATTCATCAGCGCCTATCCTCTTATCTTTTTGAAAATATAGGTTGTGCCTTCAAAGGGCAAAAGAGAATTATATTTCCCGGGCAGCTTTTCATGGGAGCCTATAATCAAATAACCACTCCCGGCAAGGCTACCCGCAACTCCTCGAAAGGCGGACTCCTTGAGATCCTCACTGTAGTAAGTGAGGATACCGTTTCGTAAAAGGATTATCTGAAAATCCCCCTCAAAAGGCTCCGTCAACAGATCATGAACCTTCCAGGAAATTCCCTTTTTTATCGATGGAGTTACTCTGTAAACTCCATTTTTTCTGAGGTAGGTAAAGTATGTATCCCTCAACTCCCTCGGCACCTCCTTGAGGCTACCCTTGGAATATACCCCCTTCTGAGCCCTGCCGAGGTAGTCCGGGTTAATGTCCGTTGCTAAAACTTCAAGCTCTGGCATGCATCCGAGGCGAGCCTGCACAATATCCCACACTATCCTGAAACTGTACACCTCCTCACCACAGGCGCAGCCTATGGACAAGAATCTCACCTTTTCCTTGTTCTTCTTTGCGATTTCTACCACAATGCATTCTTCCATTATCTTCCAGAGCGCTCGGTCTCTGAAGAACCGGCTCACCGAGACGCTTATCACGTTATCAAACTGCCTCCGCAATCCCCAATCGCTATCTAAGGACTTCAGGTACTCTTCCAGGGTTCTACACCCCAACTGCTGCATGTGCCGACTAATGCGCCTCTTAACCCCCCTTCGAACCCTCATGTAGCCTTTCCAGGAGTATCCGAAATGATTGAGCAGTTGACGAAACTGTTCATCATCCATAGACTAACCATATTCAGAAAATAATGTGATCATGATGAATAACAAAACTTAAAGTATTTTATTATTAATTCATTTTATCTATGCATAAATCAATACTTTTTGATCAATTAAAAAACAACCACGTTCAGTGCCGAGTCTGTCAGAGGCACTGCACAGTAGGCCCTGGGAATACGGGCTACTGCCAAACTCGAAAAAATATTCATGGCGAGCTCTATTCCCTGATCTACGGAAGGGTATCATCGATTCGGGTCTCTCCCATTGAGATCAAGCCGCTGTTCCACTACTACCCCGGGAGCAGCTGGCTTTCCCTTGGTTCCCTGGGATGCAACTTCCTGTGTCCCGGATGTCAGAACTGGGAAATCTCCCACGCGGACATTGAAAAACAGATTCCCTTCACCGAATATATGCCTCCTGAAAAGCTCGTTCAGCTTGCCATAGCGGAAAACTGCAAGGGCATTTCATGGACATACAATGAGCCTGCCCTGTGGCTTGAATATACCCTGGATACCGCAACAATAGCAAAGGAGCGAGGCCTTCTCACAAACTACGTCACCAATGGCTATATCACTGAAGAGGCCATGGATCTCCTTGGGCCTTATCTAGATGCCTACAGGATGGATCTAAAGGGATTCACGCCTGAAACCTACAAGAAAATCGCGAACACCTCCGATTATAGGGGAATCTTAGATATCGTGAAACAGGCCAAATACAAATGGGGTATGCACGTTGAGCTCGTCACCAACCTTACACCCGGCTATAATGATAACGAAGACGAACTGCATGAAATGGCCCATTGGATCGCAGCAGAAATGGGGCCTGACACACCATGGCATGTGACACGGTTCGTGCCCCACCTTAAATTATCTCATCTCGATTATACACCGATACCGAAATTGGAACAAGCAAGGCAGATCGGAATCGATGAGGGATTGAGATACGTATACCTCGGAAATGTCCCGGGCCATCCGGCAGAGAACACCCACTGTCCACAGTGCGGAAAATTGCTCATCGAAAGACGAAATTATCAAATACTTCGCTATAACCTAAAGGGAAACGAGTGCGCTTTTTGCAATGCAACGATAGCCGGATATTTCGAATAGTCAACCATCACCACCCGCTTCGCTAGAGACACAGAGTTCACAGAGGGTTATTTCGTCTTATTTCTTTTCGCTGAGACGGCGAAAAGAAATAAGAGGCCAAGCCCTTCGGGCAGACAAATACCAACCTCAACAAATGATTCGGAGTGCGATTCTCCTCATTTCGTTTTCGATAAAGCAATGCCCCCAGGGGCTGAAGCTTTTTCTTTGCCGATATCTCACGGCAGAAAAATAATATTCTCAGTGTCCTCCGTGTCTCCGAGGTGAGGTGCAAATCTAAAGTCTCCTCTTTGGAAATGCCTCTTTAAAAAGACACATGGGAAAAGTGAATAAGCGTTTATATTTTTAAAAATCTTATCATTTTTTTGCTTGACTTTCAGTAAATCTTACAGTATCCATGGATATATGACTGTAAGTTTTACTGTAAAAGGAGGAGGCCATGAAGTTGACGGAAAAGCAGAAGGCGTTTCTGAGCTATATCTCCCACTATGTGGAGGACTGGGGCCGATCCCCCAGTTTTGAGGAGATATGCTCCCATTTCGGCTTCACCTCTTACAACACGGTCACCACCTATCTCAAGACCTTGGAGCGGAAAGGCTATATCCGCCTTCCCCGCAAAAAGAACCAGAAGCGGGCCATTGAGGTGATCAGCCCCGTGGAGACCAGGAGGCTCGAGTTTCCCCTCCTGGGAAGGGTGGCAGCAGGAAGGCCTATCGAGGCGGTGGAAGAGGTTGATGCGATTGAAATCCCCCCCTCCATGCTCGGAAAAGGGGACCACTTCGTCCTCCAGGTGAAAGGGGACTCCATGAAAGAGGATGGAATACTGGAAGGGGATTTCATCGTGGTCAGGAAGCAGCCCACGGCAGAGAATGGCCAAACCGTGGTGGCCCTGATCAACAACGAGGCGACCGTGAAGAAGTACTATCAGCGGGAAGGCCACGTGGAACTCCGCCCCGCCCATACGGACATGGAACCCCTTATCATCAGCGAGGGAGACCTCCGGATCGAGGGGCGCGTCGTGGGAGTGATGAGGCACTATAAATAAGGCGTAAGGCGCAAGGCTAAAGGCCAAAGGAAGTAAGGTAATGGGAAATTTTCAGGAACTCAAGGTTTAGCAGCGATCGAAAGACCTTGCTGTATCTCTCTATAAAATCACTGAGCAAGGGGCGTTTGACAGGGACTGGAGCCTAAGAGATCAAATTCGCCGAGCAGTTGTTTCCATTCCAAGCAACATTGCAGAGGGTGATGAACTGGGTACAGATCGGCAGGCGATCAAATTTTTTTACACAGCGAAAGGTTCTTCTGCAGAAGTGCTTACCCAGGTTATTATAGCACATGAGATCGGTTACCTTACAAAAGAGCAATTCGATCACGTCAACAAGGAATGCCAGGCTATTTCCGGCATGCTCACAAGGCTCATCCAGGCTAGATCAGCAGACATAAGAGAAAGGCATAAGGCGCACGGCTTAGGGCGAAAAGGAAATAAGACATAGGACGCCAAGTCTATTTGCCTTGTGCCTCATGCCCTTCGCCCTAAGGCTTTTCTCTATGCCTTACGCCCTGTGCCTTGTGCCGCGAACCCTACATCTGAGGAGACAATTGAGTTATCTGATATCGGGAGAGCTTAACCTTGTACCGCAATATTATCCACCTTCACATCCCTGCCTTTCCCATTGCGGTGGCACGTGTGTCCCGGCCAGAGCTCAGGGAGCGCCCCGTGGCCGTGGCTCCGCTCCATTCAGAGCGGGCACTTATCCTCTCCGTGTCACATGAGGCCCGCAGGGAGGGCATCTTCAAGGGCATGCCCCTTGGCAAGGCAGTGAAATTCTGCCCCCATCTAGCCGTTTTGCCCCCCGACCGTGAGCTCACGGGAAAGGCCTGCGAGGTCCTGGTCAGGATGGTGGCTCAGTATACACCTCTCTGGGAGCCCTCCCGGCCAGGGCACATCTATCTCGATGTGACGGGCACGGATCGTCTCTGGGGGCGGGCAAAGGAGGTGGCAAGCCGGCTCAGGCGGGAGATCGAGAAACACCTATGCCTCCCGGGAACGGCGGGCGTAGCGGGAAACAAGATGGTCTCTAGTATCGCCTCAAGGATTGGATCATCCGAGGGGGTGCTGGACGTGGATCACGGCCGGGAGTCCTCCTTTATAGCTCCCCTCAAGGCAAGTGTCCTGCCCGGGGTAGGCCATATCCGCAGAACGATCCTCCTCGAGGAACTGGGTATCACCCTGGTCCGGGAGGTAGCCGCCCTGGATATGGGCACCCTGGGGCTGGTCTTCGGCAGGCAGGCCTGTGTAATCCATCAACGGGCCCTCGGCATAGACCCCACCCCGGTATATCCCCCTCGCAGGGAGCCCACAGTAGCCGACGAGGTTACCCTTCCCAAAGATGAGAACGATGACGGGAAACTGCTGGGAACCCTCTACGGGCTGGTGGAGAGGTGTTCCCACCGGCTTCTGCGCAGGGCCCTGTGCCCCCGCAAGGCAGGGCTGGCCTTCAGGTATACGGATCAGGAGGAGGTCACGCGGCGAATCGATCTCTCCGGTGTGAGTTTCTGGGATTTCGACCTCTATAGGCCTCTGGAGAGGGTTTTCCTGAAGGCCTACCAGCGCCGGGTCAGGATCAGGTTCTTGAAGGTATGGTTTCGGGATTTCTCAGCCCCTGCCTCACAGCTCTCCCTTTTTCCCATGGAGTTCCCCGAGAAGAAGGTCCTAGCGTCCCAAGCCCTGCACCGCATCAGGGAGCGGTATGGAGAGGTAGCAATCCGATATGGCAGAACAGCTCAATCTTGCTTGCAAGATCAGGGGCTCGAAGGCTCAAGCCGGGTGGCACAAGGCCCAAGGCTCACGGCACAAGGCCTATGATCAAGGCGTAAGGCACAGGAAATAAGGCTTAGGTTGAAAGGAGCACGGCTCATGGTAAAAGGCAATTGGTGCCAAGTTTGCCTTAAGCCTTGCGCCCTGCGCCTTATGCCATCGGCCTATGAGCTATGAGCTATAAGCTATGAACTCCTTTGTCCATCTCAACGTCCACTCCCACTACTCCAAAGGATGGGGTATGGGAACCATTGAGGAGCTCTGCCGATCCGCTAGGGAGCAGGGCATGGACAGGCTCGCCCTCACCGATACCAACGGATTGTATGGACTGATCTTTTTCCTCCAGGCAGCCAGGGGGGTGGGTATCCGGCCCATCGTGGGAAGCGAGCTCGTCACCGATACCCACCGGGCCGTGCTGCTCGTCAGGGATCGCGAGGGGTATGCCAATCTCTGCCGGATCATCTCGGACCGCCACTGCCATCAGGACTTCGACCCCATCAAGGCCCTGAGGGAGAGACGCGAAGGGCTCACCGTCCTCTCCGACGACCTCCCCCTGCTCAAGGCCCTCAAGCGGGACTCAAAAGAGGATCTCTTCGTGGAGCTATCCCCGGGCTACAACATGGCGGGATGCTACGCCTTCTCCCGCTCAAGCGGCATTCCCCCCCTGGCCACCAACCGGGTCTATCTCATTAAGGCGGAACAGTTTCCCCTTCACAGGGTTCTTCGGGCCGTTGCCCTGAACAGCAAGCTCTCCCGCTTGAGATCCGAGGATACCTGTAGGGAGCACAACTTCTTGAATTCCCCCCGATCCATGATCGACCAGTTCCCCCACGCCCCTCTGGCGATCCATAACACCCTCGAGGTAAGTGAAAGGTGTCTCACCGATTGGGACCTCACGCGCGTCATCTTCCCCCGCTTCGAGCAGATGACCGACACCGAGGCCTATGAGACCCTCTACCGGGCTACCATAGAGGGTTGCAGGCGGCGGTATGGGGAACTTACCCGGGCCGTCAGAGAGCGAATAGCCTACGAGATGAGGATTATCAAGGAGAAGAACTTTGCCCACTATTTTCTGGTGGTGGCCGATATGACCAGAAGGGCCTCACGATCGTGCGGGCGGGGGAGCGCCGCTGCCTCCATCGTCTCCTATGCCCTGGGGATCACCCACGTAGATCCCATAAAACACCGCCTGTTCTTCGAGCGGTTTCTCAACCCGGGCCGGATGGATCCCCCTGACATCGATGTGGACTTCGCGTGGGATGAGCGGGATGGGGTCATCGACTACGCCTTTGCCAAGTACGGGAACCGAAGGGCCGCGATGGTCGCCAATCATAACACCTACGGGGCCAGGTCCGCCATCAGGGAGGTGGCAAAGACCTTCGGCCTGAGCGAGGCGGAGATCAGCCGGGTCACCGGCAAGATCGGCTACGGGTGGCGCCTGAAAAAGGTATGGAAGGAGCTGGCGGTCCACCCCAAGATGAGGGGAATCGAGTTCAGGAAACCCTGGGATGAGATCCTGCGTGCCGCGGTCCAGCTCGAGGATCACCTCAATCACCTCTCGGTCCACTGCGGTGGCCTGGTGGTCGTGCCCGACGAGATTCGCCGCTACTGCCCGGTGGAGATCTCCGCGAGCGGGGTTCAGGTGCTCCAGTGGGAAAAAGACTCCGTGGAAGAGGCACGGCTTGTGAAGATAGACATCCTGGGCAACCGGAGCCTTGCCGTGATCAGGGATACCCTTAAGCTGGTTAAGAGAAACTACGGCCGATGCATCGATTACGCGAGCTGGAACCCCATCGACGACCCTAGGACGGTGGAGATCTTCTACCGGGGAGACACCTTCGGCGTCTTCTACTTCGAGAGCCCCGCCACCAGGCAGGTGCTCAAGAAGGTGAGCGCCGGCCTTACCCTTGATGACTACCTCCACCTGGATCACTTCCACCTCAATGTGGTGGTCACCTCCATCATAAGGCCTGCCTCAAACCAGAGCATCCGAACATGGGTATCCCGGCTCCACGGCGAGCCCTGGGAAAGCCCCCATCCCCTCTTGAATCCGGTCTTGGAGGAGACCCTGGGGGTCATGGTCTTTCAGGAGCAGTTGAGCCAGGCGGCCATGCACCTTGCCGGGTTCAATCCCGCGGAGGCGGATACCCTGAGAAAGGTGGTGAGCAAAAAGGACAGGGAGAAGAGGCTCCGCGACTTCCACGCCCGATTCGTCAGGGGGGCCCGCGAGCGGGGCGTGAGCCCAGAGGTGACAGAAGAGGTCTGGGGCATGATCATGGGCTTTGACGGGTACAGCTTCTGCAAGCCTCACTCGGCCAGCTACACCCTGGTGGCCTACAAGTCCGCCTCTCTCAGGGCCCACTATCCGGCCGAGTTCATGGCATCGGTCATCTCAAACGGCGGGGGCTACTACTCCACATTTGGGTATCTGTCAGAGGCACGGCGGATGGGGCTCACAATCCTGGGGCCTGACATCAACGAGAGCGAGATCAAGTATATCGGCAAACATAGGGAAATCCGGGTCGGCCTCATGCAGCTCAAGGCCCTGTCCCGGGAGGGGCGGGAGTTCATCGTGCACGAGCGCTCTAAAGGTGGTTTATTCACCGACTTCGATGAATTCCTGCACAGGGTCGGTCATCACGTTCATCTCCAGGACGTGAGGGTCCTGATCAAGGCGGGCTGCTTTGACGGCATCGCCGGTGGCCTCACGAGGCCCTCCCTGATGTGGCGAGCCCTCCGGTTCTTCGGCGGGGAGCACCAGGATAAGATCCCCCCTACCCTCTTCTCGGCACCTCCCGCCATACTCACTGCAAAACACCCCCCGTACCCGAAAAGCCTCATGCTGCGGCACGAGGTGGATACCCTGGGCTTCTCCCTCTCCTGCCACCCGCTCGAGCGATACAAGAGCATCTTGAAGAACGTGGACTATGTGAGAGCCTGTGATCTCCATGCCCATGTGGGAGAAAGGGTGAGGGTCATAGGGTGGCCGGTGACCGGAAAGACCATCCTCACCAGGGACGGAAACCCCATGAAGTTCATCTCCTTTGAGGATACCACCGGGCTCTACGAGGCCGTGCTCTTTCCCACGGTGTATCACCAGTTCTGTCATATGTTGAGCAGCTCAAGGCCGTATATTCTGGAGGGGCGGATTGAGGAGGACTTCGGCTCCATAACCCTCACGGTAACCTGGATAGGCTTTCTGGATAGATATAAAGGAGGGCTTTTACACCCTCACCCGAACTCTCGATGGCGGGCCGGTCAAAAAGATCCTCAGGCATCTTGGATTGTGGGACGTAAAGGCCAAACCTCCGCCCAGGGCCAATGCACTGCCAAAATACGAACTCTCTATCGATTATTCCCACCGGGGTGTAGGCCCCTCTCTGGGCAGGAGGCCGAATCCCAGCTTTCTGTGTCTGATAACCTGTCGAGAGCCCCTCGGCCTTGAGCTAGGGGCCGAAAGGCCTCCAGGTCGAACTAGTGGCTTTATATCGACCACGAGTATCCAGAGGTTTACCCGGAGGGCCACCCCGCCTGATTTTTTAATTGGGAGGCGAATGCAGGGAAGATGTATAATCTTTTTTCATGCAACTGCATCCTTTTCACGAAGATATTGCCCCAGATCCACCTTCCTCGCCTCTGAATGCCCTCCCCTCATCAATCCAATTTCGGGATTAAATGAAAGGCTACCACATAATGCGTCAACTTTACCCTTGGCACATAAGGCGAAATCGCCTATACTTTAACCCTAAAAAAGGACTTCTTGTCTATATATCTAAATTATTTGAACTTGGTTAACTCAACGTCATAGGCTAATTCCGGTGGATAGAATACCGGTCTGTCACGTCTTCCTCCTTTGTATGGAAAAACAGGTTCCCAGATGGCATGAGTAGGTTCTATATAGATATAATGATAACACCCCCCTTCTGATTTAGACTCAGTAGTCCTTCCGCTCTGTAGACTCGGGAAACCTTGGTTTTTCAGAATCGATGCAATGTCATCAACATCCTGATTCACCTGAAACTTAAAATGATGGAGTCCTTCTCCGTGTGAATCTATCCAGTCCTGGTAGCATGAACTACCATCTACCGTTTGAACGAGCTCTAGGTCCATCTTGTCCAAAAAAAGATGAGCTGTTTTCTCTCGTGACCAGGACGGTTTTCCATTGTACGTCCTCGACTTGACCATGGGATACTCCAAAGCGCGAATTTCCCAAGGACCAAGGCCGAGTATATTCCAGTAGTTTTCCACAGTTTTCTGAATATCGCTCACAGCAAGAGCGACTTGTTGAATCTTCTGTACCTGTATTTTCGCAGGCGAAATCCCTTTCTCAATGATTGTCTTTTGAGCAGTACCTACCGGGGCACCTCCACGCCAATCAGTGACTTCCCAAATTGTTTTTAGCTGTTTGATATCATAAAAACTGAAGCTATACTCATTGTTAGGTCCAAAATATCCCCTTTGTATACTGTAAAAGCCTTTATTCGCCATTGCTTGCTCGAATTTTGAGACATCATTAACAAAAAATTTCAGGTGATGGAGTCCTTCTCCGTGTGAATCTATCCACTCCTGATAGATTGATTTCCCCTCCAATGGCTGAATCAATTCAAGTTCAAGTGATCCCAATTGAGTAATGGCTACTTTTGTTCTAGCCCATGTTGGTTCACCGTGATATGAATACTCGCTTACCAGAGGAGATCCAAACAAGAAAGTAGTCCACTTACCTATACCAAGTATGTCCCAATAATCCATCATTGCTAAATCTAAGTCTTTAACTACAATAGATGCTTGAGAAATTTCCTTAATATTATCTCTTAATCCTTCATTAAAACCTGACACTTCTTGCTCCTCATGTTATTTTTTCTGGCTCATAATCTTCTAATCGAAAACGTATATACATTCCTTGGCTATGCTATCGGGGGTACCCTCAGGCGGTATTATACACTTCATCTTGAGATCTCTAGATTTTCAGATAGTAAAGCATACATGCTAACCATAAGAATCTCCCTTATTCCTGCATTAAATCTATTTTGACATTTTTATCTTTTCAGAATTTGTGTTTTTGTTTCTCTATCTCTTTTATTGAAAAGGCTAGGCGCTCAGTTTGAAACCATAATATAATAGCATACGATCTACATTTTGTCAAAACTTGTAAGGACTGTATTATTCACGGACGGAGGTTTCTATGGAAAAGGCATTTTCAGGGCGGCGTCCTGGTTTATCCCAAAAGATCTGGAACAACTGTTCCACTACAAAGTCTTCAAAATGCTCCTGTCCAGAAAAAAATCTCGGAAGATCTGGTCGATATGATGATGGGCTGGCGGCATTACGGGTTCAATGTGTATTGTGTGCCAAAAATTCAACTGGGTGGGGAGGGAGCCATGGAGAACCTGGCCCGGTACATCATCCGCACCTCCTTTTCCAAAGAGAGAATGACCTATGTCAAGGAGGAATCCAAGGTACTTTACCGGTCGAAAGACGGAAAAAAGGAGAATATGTTTGATGCCCTGGAGTGGTTGGCAGCCATGTGCTCTCATGTCCCAAACAAGGGCGAACAGATGGTCCGTTACTATGGATATTACAGCAATGTATCCCGAGGTAAAAGGAGAAAACAAGATCAGGATGAATGGATACCTTGCATCCTGGAGCCGGTAGAATCATCCAAAGATTACAGGAAAAACTGGGCAAGGTTGATTCAGAAGATCTATGAGGTAGACCCACTTACTTGTCCGAAGTGACAAGGAAAAATGAGGATTATCAGTTTCATTGAAAATGAAGAGGTCATAGAGAAGATACTCAAGCATCTGGGATTATGGGAGGTTAATCCCCGACCTCCACCCAAAGCGACCGGGCCACAAAAGACCCCAGAATACCGCATCGACTATTCCACCTCCCAGCTTCCCATGCCTGCCCACTGGCTGTCTGGAGGGTCAGATAAATGGCTTTTATTACGAGTGAATGATCCCGCCGCTACCTTTTCCACCTATCAATGCCTTACCACCATCGATATAATCTCGTCCTAAAACGGAGGGCCACCATATCATGGGCCGCCTTTCCCATTGACGCACAAGGCAAAACTTCCTATACTTTGATTCACAAAAAGGAAGTTCTTATCAAGAAGAAGCCAATTGCCTCATGCGGGAGCCTCTGAATCTCGTGAAGTTATGGATTTAAAGGCAACCATCTTTTCTCCTAGTGAATGGTATACTCTTACACACAAATTCAATGTCTTGTCATGTACTATGATTCGTATTGAGGTAGCAGTGTCTCAAGTTATCGGAGTTTTATCAGGTAAGTAAGCATAATACTCTATCAAAGCATACGAATAGCCATACGGACTTCTAATCATAATGGAGACTGTCATGAAAAAAGCATTGATCACAGGCATAACCGGACAGGATGGCGCCTACCTGGCAGAATATCTATTGGGAAAGGGATATCAGGTCCACGGAATCAAGCGCCGCTCCTCCTCATTTAACACTGCCAGGGTCGATCATCTCTATAAAGATCCCCATGAGGAAGATATTAGATTTTTCATGCACTATGGGGATCTCACGGATTCCACCAATTTGATAAGAATTGTCCAGGAGGTCCAACCGGTGGAGATTTATAACCTGGCAGCCCAAAGCCATGTGAAAGTTTCTTTTGAAACAGCAGAATATACAGCCAATGCAGATGCCCTTGGGACTTTAAGGCTGCTTGAAGCTATTCGGATTCTGAACATGACTGATCGTGTGCGTTTTTATCAGGCCTCTAGCAGCGAACTCTATGGCATGGCTCAGGAATTCCCACAGAATGAAAAGACGCCCTTTTATCCTCGGAGCCCTTACGCTGCCGCTAAGTTATATGCCTACTGGATCTGTGTGAATTACAGGGAGGCCTATAACATATTTGCTTGTAACGGGATCCTTTTCAATCATGAATCGCCCATCCGTGGGGAGACCTTTGTCACTCGAAAGATCACGAGGGCGGTGGCCCGCATAAAACTGGCCCTTCAGAGAAAACTCTACCTAGGAAATCTTGATGCAAAAAGAGATTGGGGGTACGCAGGGGATTTTGTCAGGGCCATGTGGCTTATACTCCAACAGGATAGGCCGGATGATTATGTGATTGCTACAGGTGAATCTCACTCGGTGAGGGAGCTTGTGGAATTGGCCTTCAGGGAGATCGGGCTTGAAATAGAATGGAAGGGGAATGGAGTTGACGAAGTGGGCATCGTCAGAAGTTATGAATTTCGAGATACGAGTGACGGGTTAGGAGGTTCGGGCAGCGGTCAGGAAATAAAAGAGGGGGATGTGGTAGTGGAGGTTGATCCCCGATATTTCAGGCCCACGGAAGTTGATTCTCTTTTAGGAGATGCCTCCAAGGCGAAGGAAGCGCTTGGATGGGAACCCAGGATGTCATTCCATGAAATGGTGACACAAATGGTCAGGGAGGATTTAGAGGAGGCCTCCAGAGATCAGTTGTGCAAGGAAAGTGGGTTTCGGGTTCTCAGCTTTATGGATGAGTGATAGTTGAAGGGTGACGAATTACGAGTGACAAGTTATGAGATAAGAGCTACGAGGGAGGGAAGATGGTTACAATGAACTTTTTTATACTCGTCACTAAAAGGAAATGATGAATAAAGATTCCCGTATTTACATCGCTGGACACAGGGGGCTCGTCGGTTCAGCTATTTACCGAAAGCTCGATGCCGAGGGCTACACTAATCTGATTACTCGGTCACATCAGGAACTCGATCTCATGAGACAGGATGATGTGGAGGCCTTCTTTGAATCGCAAAGACCTGAATATGTCTTCCTGGCTGCGGCCAAAACAGGAGGCATATTAGCGAACAATACCTTTCCAGCAGACTTTATCTATGAAAACATCATGATTCAGGCAAATGTTATTGATGCCGCCTACCGCTCAACGGTCAAAAAATTGCTTTTTCTTGGAAGCTCCTGTATCTACCCCCGTGACTGCCCTCAGCCCATGAAAGAGGAATATCTGCTTTCAGGAAAACTTGAACCAACCAATGAGCCATATGCAATAGCCAAGATTGCGGGCATTAAGATGTGTCAGTCATACAATCGTCAGTATGGCACCCATTTTATATCAGTGATGCCGACCAACCTGTATGGACCAGGTGATAATTTTAATCTGGAAACCAGCCATGTTTTACCTGCCTTGATAAGGAAGTTTTCTGAGGCGAAGATGAGGGAAGCCTCGCGCGTAAGGAGTGACGAAAGAAAAGGTGTGGTGACCGTGTGGGGAACGGGATCACCACGGCGAGAGTTTCTCCACATTGATGATCTGGCTGATGCCTGTCTTTTTATCATGAATAATTATAATCAGGACGAGATCATTAATATTGGTGTGGGTAAGGATATAAGTATTGAAGAGCTAGCCGAGTTGATCAGGGAGATTGTGGGTTTTGAGGGGAAGATTCGTTTCGACACTTCCAAACCGGACGGGACACCTCGCAAGCTTTTGGATGTGCGTAGGCTGGAGTCCCTTGGATGGCGAGCCAACATTTCCCTTAGACAAGGAATACGGCAGACCTATAAGTGGTATCTGGAAAATGTGAGGACGAGTAACGAGTGAAGGGAGTAAGTTGAAAAAGACTAATTTACGGTATCAATATGCTGAGCTTGTTATCTGCCTTGCATTGATGATAGCCGTTCTTTCGGTTTATTGGCCAGTTCAGCATCACGATTTTATCAACTTAGATGATAACCTTTACATCACCGAAAACCCTACGGTTCGAGACGGGATCACTAAGGCGGGATTTATATGGGCTTTCTCTTTTAATGACGTCGACTATTGGCATCCCCTGACGTGGCTGTCCCACATGGTTGATTGCCAGCTTTACGGTTTGAATCCCCAAGGACACCACTTCAACAGTCTGCTGCTACACGCGGTGAACAGCGTCTTGCTGTTTTTAGTCCTTATCCGCATGACAGGGGCCCTCTGGCGGAGCGCCGCTGTAGCTGCCATGTTCGCCTTACATCCTCTCAATGTGGAGTCCGTTGCTTGGATAGCTGAACGTAAGAATCTTCTGAGCACCTTTTTCTGGATCTTAACCATCTGGACTTATGCCCGTTATTCCGAGAAGCCAGGGCCGATGAGATTTCTCCTGGTTTTTCTTTGCCTCGGCCTGGGCCTCATGGCCAAGCCTATACTCGCAACTCTACCTTTTGTGCTTCTTCTGCTGGATTATTGGCCGCTGGCCCGGCTCCAACTGAGTCGGTCGAATGAACAACCTGCCAACCTCAGATTTCGTCAAGCAGCCGCTTCTCGTTTGGTCCTCGAAAAAATCCCACTCTTTGTTCTTGTAGGGACGCTGACATATCTGTCGTTTTTGTCATCCTATGCTCGAGGACTTGTAATATCCACCGAGACCTTGCCTATGGGACTAAGGATCCAAAATGCGCTTATCTCGTATGTCACGTATATCTTCAAAATGGTCTGGCCCAGTAATCTGGCCGTGTTCTATCCATTTCCAGAGCGAATCCCCTTCTGGCATTACGCTGGTGCCAGCACCTTGATCGCCGCCATGTCGGTATTGGTGATTTGGGTCGCAAGGCGGGTCCCATATCTAGCTACGGGGTGGCTATGGTATTTGGGGACCCTTGTGCCTGTCATCGGATTGTTCCAACACGGTTTGTGGCCCGCCAGTGCTGATCGCTTCACATATATACCCCTGATCGGTCTCTTTATTATTATCAGTTGGGGTCTAGCTTCTATCGGGGCGAAATGGAAACTCGGAGAAATCATATTTCCCTTATTGGTAGGAATCGTGCTTTTAGCGTTTGGAATAGGCACGTGGACACAGGCGCGACACTGGAAAAACAGCATGACACTATTTAGACATGCCGTTGATGTCACGGCCAACAATCACTTGGCTGAATTTAATGTAGCCACCGCCCTATATGAACAGGGGAATCTTCAGGACGCAGTTACCCATTATTCCAAGGCCATACGGATAAAGCCGGACAACGAGACGTTTCACAATAGTCTTGGTGTTGCCTTGCTTGAGCTTGGAGACATTGACGGAGCGATCAAACATCTTTCAGAGGCATTACGTCTAGTGCCGAATTATGCCGAGGCTTACGTAAACCTGGGAACAGCACTCGCTAAGGCGGGGAAGCCTGAACAAGCCATCTCTTGCTATCGTAGGGCCCTTGAGATCAAACCCCTGGCCGAGGCCCATTACAACCTGGGCCTGGCTCTGGCAGAAACGAGGAAACTCGATGAAGCCATCTCGCATTATCAGCAGGCCCTTAGAATCAAGCCAGATTACGCCAGTGTTCATAATGACCTGGGTGTGGCGCTCTCTCTTCAAGGAAAGATTAGGGAAGCGATGTTCCACTTCTCAGAGGCCATACGGATAAGGCCGGACTACAAGGGCGCACAACACAATCTGAGACTCATTTCAAGCAAATTGAATGATCTCCGCGGTGATCTGCCTCCTGTCCCCGTTGGCATTGGGGATCAGCAGAAGAAAGGAAAGCCGTGATAACCGGTATCAACGCAAACAAAAAAGATGACATTTTACGGCGTTTCAATGCCCTCGCCCCAAAACGGCAAGCCTGGAGGGAACGCAATAGATATTATTATGAAGACCAGCAGAGATACTTTCGATTTCTCATACCTGAAGGGCTTTCGATTCTTGAGCTGGGATGCGGGACAGGAGAGCTTTTGAACGCGTGCAAACCCAAGCGTGGCGTTGGTATCGATTTCAGTGGGGAGATGCTGAAAATAGCGAGGGAGAAATACCCCGAATTGGAATTCCGCCAAGCTGATATTGAGGAAATGGAGACATGGGGAGAGCGCTTCGATGTATTAATCCTGGCCGATGTGGTCGGGCATCTCCAGGACATCGAAGAGACTTTCAGGGGATTGAGAGATTTTTGTCGTTACGACACGAGAATTACCATCTCCTATTACAACTTCCTCTGGGAGCCGATCCTTAAGTTGGGAGAAATCTTTCGATTAAAGATGCCCCAACAATATCAGAATTGGCTCTCTTCAGAGGACATCTCAAATTTGCTCTCTCTTGCGGGATATCAGGTCGTAAAAACAGAGTCTCGTTTATTAATACCAAAGCGGATCCCCTGGTTTAGCAACCTCATAAACAGGTATGTTGCCTCATTGCCCGGTATCAGAAAGCTCTCTCTCTGTAGATATATTGTTGCCAGACCTTTAGGCATGAAAAGGCTGAAGAAGTTTTCAACAACTATCCTGATACCCTGCAGAAATGAAAAGGGCAATATCGAATCCGCGGTAAAAAGGATACCCGAGTTCGGCAAACATCAGGAGATCCTATTTGTGGATGGGCATTCCACGGATGGAACACAAGAGGAGATAGAGAGGGTTATTAAGGCCTATACAGATAAAGATATCAAACTGATGGTACAGGAGCGTCATGGCAAAGGTGATGCTGTAAGAAAAGGATTTGGAGCGGCAAAAGGGGAGATATTGATGATATTGGATGCTGATCTGACCGTCCCCCCTGAAGACCTTCCTAAGTTTTACAGGGCGCTCGCAGATGATTTAGGGGAATTTGTAAACGGATGCCGTCTCATTTACCCCATGGAAAGAGAGGCCATGCGATCTCTCAATCTGTTGGGAAACAAATTCTTTTCCATCATGTTCACCTGGATTCTCAACCAGAGAATCAAAGATACCCTCTGCGGTACAAAGGGCCTGTTTCGGAAGGATTATGAAAAGATCCAGGCCAATAGGGGCTACTTTGGAGAGTTTGACCCCTTTGGTGACTTCGATCTCATATTCGGGGCGGTCAAGCAGAATCTCAAGGTGGTTGAAATCCCCATACGCTACCGGGAAAGAACCTATGGCCGGTCAAATATTAGCCGTTTCAGGCATGGTTGGCTTTTGTTGAGAATGACCCTTTTTGCCTATAGAAAGATCAAGGCAATATGAGTATCGATCGTTCTAACAATTCTCTCATAGAGCCCTCAAAGCCTCAGAGGCAAAGTAAGATTGAAGAAGACCCTGACTAGACCAGCGGGATGGATTCTGACGGTCAAATATACATTGATATTCTAAGAGAACGGCGCAGGATATGGGATTCAAAGAGGATCTTAAAAAGGCTCTATTCCAGGTGGTATGGTCTGATCGCGGATGCCCTGAGGCCCGGGAATGTCCTCGAAATAGGGGGCGGAAGTGGAAACTTAAAGGAGTTTTTCCCAAACGCGATCAGTTCAGACATCCTTTTTGTGCGCTGGCTTGATGCCGTTCTGGACGCCCAACATCTTCCATTCAAAGATAAGAGCCTGGACACTATAGTGCTCTTTGATGTCCTTCACCACTTAGGTGATCCCTCTGCGCTTTTTACCGAAGCAGAAAGGTCGCTTAAGCCGAATGGTAGAGTCATTTTGATGGAGCCCTATGTGTCCTGGTCCTCCTTCTTTGTATACCAGTTCCTTCATGATGAAGGCATGGCCTGGCGGGTGGATCCATTCAAAATGTCTACTTCTCAGAGAGCTAAAAATCCATTTTCGGGTAATCAAGCCATACCCACCCTTATGTTCGAAAAATACAGGCACCAGTTTATTGCGAGTTTTCCTCAACTGAAAATCATCAGAGAAGAGAGAATGGACTTTCTCATCTATCCTTTGAGCGGAGGCTTTCACGCTCCCAGCTTGTGCCCTCTATTCCTATGGGACTGCCTTGAGTATCTGGAAAGGCTATTACAACCCTTGAATCGCTACATGGCTTTTCGCCTTTTCTTAGTGATCGAAAAGAGGGGATAAAAAGATTGCTAAAGGGTGCTTGAGAGGCCGTGCTCTTCCCAAAAGTATACCGCCGGTTCTGCCATAGGTTGAGAGGATCCCGGCCGTATATTTTGGAGGGGCGAGTGGAGGAGGACTTCGGCTCTATATCGCTGACCGTGAGCTGGATATGGTTTCTTTCGCACCTACGTGAAACAGGTAATATACCGGTAAGTGGCTTTATGTTGACCCTTGGGGAATACTGCTAAAACCTTTTTATGGCCCTCAGATAAAGAAAGACCCGTTAAGTTAGATAAAATAGGGCTACAAGAACAGTGTTGCCAATGCCATCGAGCGGAGACCGTATGCAAGAAAAAAGTGATTTTCTTGTAAATGGAGAATTGTTTTTTCTTGAATTACTTTCTCATAGGGAACCCCAATTACGCAATGGGAAACTACGCGACCTTGAACAAATTTGCCCAAGCAAGGGATAGGGATGTGGTTCAAGTGGCTCAACCGCCGTACTCAGCGGAAGAGTTTTAACTGGAAAGAATTCCAGGAAATGCTAAAATACCATTCCTTACCCAAACCCCGCATACTGAGGATCTATTGTTGGATCTACTCAACAAATCTGTGAGCTTGTTTGAAGTGCCGTATGCGGGAAAACCTCACGCACGGTTCTGTGAAGGGCCGGAGTCAACTGATGTATGGTTGAAATATCGTGGCACCGCCGGGAAACCAAGCGGAAAACTGAGAAAATAAACCTCAGCCTGGAGCATTGGAAGAAACCAGTCTACTTGACTCACTCAACATGATTTTCAAAAAGATATTGACACTTCGAACAACATATATGATCCTTGAAAAAGGAGTTCTTATTTCAATAACATACGCAGGCTTTTTGTTGGCAGGATAGGGCTAATATGAAAATTTCTATCCTTCAATGAGCCTGTCAAAATCAGAGTGGGAGGTGAAAGGTATGAAGATAATTGAAAAAGGTGATGTGGCGGTAATTTTGGGATTCATAATGAGTCTGAGCTTGTTTACTGCCCAGGTGGAAGCGGCGATTCAGTCAATTGTCACCCAAGAGGACGGAACTGAGTGTGTGATGACCACATTCGAGGGCGGCGGCCAAAACGCAGAAATCCCACCCGGAAATAATTATCTAATACCGGGAACAGTGATGCATTTTCCACAATGGAAAACCTTTAATCAGCCTGCGATAGGTTACACCAACAATCCATCGGGATACACCGTTGCATTTTGGACAGGGCCGGCCAGTGCAAATGTTACCTTTGATGAACCCGTAAGCGGAATCAGCTTTTATTATGCTGCTTATTCTGACGTTACTTTAGAAGCTTATGATGACTCCGATACTTTGATCGGTACAGCATCTGGATTAAGCAACTTTCAAGTAAATAATTATTTTTCAAAATGGGATCCATTGGAGTTGAATGTGGGGCAAAATGTGATCACCCGCTTAAGGATTGTAAGTATGGCTTATTACACACTTATAGATGATTTTACTTATTGTCGGATTATTGCCATAGACGTATACATTGACATCAAGCCAGGCAGCTATCCAAACGCAATCAACTTAGGTTCGCGTGGTCTGATTCCTGTCGCAATTTTGTCTGATGAGCAGTTTGATGCAACTACCGTGGACCCGGATACGGTCGAGCTTGCCGGAGCGGGCGTAGAACTGAGAGGAAAGAGTAATAAGTACATGGCCCACGAAGAGGATGTGAACGGAGATGGCCTGGTTGACCTTGTGGTTCACGTAGCAACTCAGAATCTCGATCCTGGCAGCTTCCAAGATGGTTACGCAATCCTGACCGGACAGACGCTTGATGGTCAGGCCATTGAGGGCAGGGACGAGATTAGCATCGTGCCGCCGGAAGAATAGACTCTCATTTTCCCCAACAAATCGGCCGTGAGAATATCGCTCATGGCCTTTTTTGTGCTTTACTTTTTCGGCACAAGAGAGCTCAAAGTTTACAAGAGTCTCCTGTCATTCACTGATTCTTCTTTATATATAACATTGTTGACTATGTTGACACAATTATCCAAGTTTTCCCTAATAATTATGGGGGCCAGATCGCAGTGTTCACTAAACCACTTTCTCAAAGATAATCCCGACCGGCGGACGCGTGAAAGGGATTGCTCCCTGGTCTATCTGGGGATTCGCGGCAATGTTCAGTCTGAGTACGCTTGCGAACTTCGTTACCTCAAGCCCGTGGGAGCGTTTCGGGCGTGCACCGTTCGCCGTGGTGCTTGTGGTCTGTTGTGTGTTCTTGGCGCTTGGTCCGAAGGTCGAGTAGCCGCGAGGCTGATTAAGATTTGGTGATCTACCCTCGGTAGACGAGATTGAGCGTGCTGACCGGGTATCTTGGCCTGTCCTAGAATGCGAAAGAGATGATCGTATGCCATCAGAATTCCTCTTGTATGGTTCTACAGGGTTTGTAGGTGATGCTATCGCACGTCTTGCAGTACAGAAGGGAACCCGCCCCATTCTCGCAGGCCGAAACGCCGACAAGGTAAAAACGCAAGCGAATGAATTAGGTTTGGAGTACCGCGTCTTCAAACTGGAGGATTCCAGGGCAATTGATTCGGCATTAGAGGATGTACCCGTAGTACTTCACTGTGCTGGCCCATATTTTCACACCTTCAAGCCGATGGTGGATGGCTGTCTTCGCGTGAGCAGACACTACCTTGATATCTCTGGCGAGATACCAGTCTATGAGGCAATAGCTGCCCTGGATGCACAAGCTAAGGCACAAGGAGTCATGCTTTTGCCAAGTGTTGGCTTTGATGTTGTGCCCACAGATTGTCTCGCAGTGCATCTCAAGCAGCGCTTGCCGTCCGCCACTCGCTTGACGCTCGCCTTTCAGATCAAAGGTCCTGCGGGCCTTCCCCCAGGCACCCAGCGCACAATGATCGAATTGTTTCCCTTTGGCAACCGCGTGCGCAAGCAGGGGCGGTTGGTGATACCCGAGCGAGGCATGAAAACACGCCTGATTGACTTCGGCCAGGGTCCCGTCCATGCGACGCGATTAACCTGGGGAGATGTCTTCACGGCCTACTACAGCACTGGCATCCCCAATATTGAAGACTATGTGGCCCTTCCAGAAGCAATGCGCCGAAAGATGGTCATGCTTGACTATCTGCGCCCTTTATTCAAGCTGGCTGTGGTGCGCAACCTCCTGAAGCGCAGAGTGAAGCCAGGTCCAACGGTCGAGCAGCGCGCCAAGACCTCTACCCACGTGTGGGGTGAAGTAGAAGACGACCAGGGACGAAAAGTAGCGTCACGGCTGCACGGTCCGGAGGCAGGGGTAGTCTGGACAGCGCGGGCAGCGCTGGCGGCGGTGCAGAAAGTCTTGGCCGGCAATGTTTCACCTGGCTTTCAAACGCCGGCGCTCGCGTATGGGGCTGATTTTGTTCTGGAGTGTGAGGGCGTCACACGCGAAGATCTAAACTGACGCGATGCCAGCTGCATCACAACGCGGCTACAGAAGATAAAGGGAAGCCTCTGGCTTCCTTCCTACACCATCCGCCTTTGCCATGATACTATGGCGAGACAAGCCCCCCTGCGGGTCCCCACCATAGGTTTACCCGCCTCTCCTGAAGCGAAGCCTTGGGCAGGCGCTTCGGAGAGAAGGTAAGTTCAGCGGAGGGATATACTTTCATTCCCCCACCTTTTGCACCTTGTACCCTGCAAAGCCATTACCCCTGCATCCTTTGCTCATACTTATTGATTTTATTGTCAGTCACCCATACTGGCTGCAAGCGAGCAACACAACCTCATGTGCCATATTGGTCATTGACGCAAAAGGCTAAATCACCTATATTTCAGCCGACAAAAAACAAGCTCAATCATTATCGCTGCGCATTTTATTTTTGCCCAGGTTAAGGGAGCAAGGGAGCAAAGGAGGTTATTTATGGAGTTGTACGAGGTTATAAGAACGAGAAGGAGCATCAGAAGCTTCCGAAACGACGTTATTTCAAAAGAAACGATCTTGAAAATCCTCGATGCCGCCAATCTGGCGCCCACGGCAACCAATAGACAGGCCTGGAATTTCGTGGTTGTCAATCGGTCATACCTGGATAGGATGAAGGACATCCTTGATCGGTCGTTTACAGAGAGATTAGATGAGATAAGCAGGTCAGAGTGGGAAGAAAAGATCAAAGATCTGCCAATCCCGCCCAGTGAGTCGAACGACAAAGTAGAGGGCCTTCACAAGTTTCATAAGAGCCTGGGGGAAGCACCCTGGGCAATAGTTGTCTACGTGAAGAAAGAGGAGGACCCCTGGCAATGGGAAAACAATATCTGCGATGCGGCTGCTGCAATCGAGAATCTACTGTTAGCCGCGTGCGATGAGGGTCTTGGCACTTGCTGGATGAGGGGCGCCCTCAAGAAGAAGGAAGCGGAAATTAGAGAGTTTCTTGGAATACCGAGAGACCAAGCAATCGTTGCTATTGTTCCCGTAGGAGTTCCGTCTTTCATACCTGAGAGCCCTCCAAAAGTGGATGTGAGAAGCAAGATCAGATGGCTTGAATGAATACCACGCGCCACCGCGGATCACAACTAGGCATCGTTTGTGAATCCAATTATTCGGGATGGAATGTTCTGCCAAGGCCTGAAGGAACTGGGCTACTCAACAGCCTCGCAATCCGGCTAAGCCAGGAAATTTCGCCTCATGTCTCAAGAGAGCCCTTCTGGGCTGCGTGATGGGTATCAAGGTGAAGATCATGAGGAGAAAGGCGAACAGATAGGCATCAAGGGCCGCCCTTACCGGATGGCTTGAATTTTATTGACAATTATGACGTTACTGAGCTAAATAATAAAAGTAAACTGTAGCAAGAAGCTATAGAACAGGACCATGTGAAAGAGCCAGAAGGGCTAAAGGAATAATGGTAACCCCTTTCTGGTTCTTCTTTTCTTCAAACTCTGGGTTTGTTATTGGTTATCTTGACGATCGAAAGGAGGCTGGCCATGTGCGAGGCAAATGCATATCTGCTTCAAAACGGGGAAGAACAACTCATTATGGAAAGCGTGGATATCGTGCGCCCGGACAAAGACGGTATCTACCTTCAAGATATCTTCGGCGGGCAACGAACCGTGAAGGCAAGAATCAAGGAGATGAACCTCGTGGACCACAGGATTCTGCTCGAGGAACAATAAGTATCGCCTAAACCCGTGGAGAGGTCATAGCATGAATCACCATCATCACCATGAGGATAACAGCGCCGAACTCAAGGGTACATTATCTGAGAGGGAGAAACTGGGGAGGCTTCTGGAGTACTGGATAAAACACAACGAGGAGCATGCCGCCACGTATCTCGAGTGGTCGAAAAAGGCAACCACATGGGAGATAAAAGATGTGGCCGAAATACTTAACGAGGCAGCGACTACCGCTCTCTCGCTTAATGCACTTTTTCAAGAGGCCCTGAAGAAATTATAAAACCATTTTCTTTGCCGGCTACCCTTCTTCCAAATTCCCTTTCCTATTGCGCGAAGAGGCAGCGCTGTACTATCCCATTACCCATAAGAACCTCAGGCCTTCATACTATTATCCACAGAGCCTCCTTAGATCCCCAGGAAGCACAAGAGCACCTACCGACGGTTCATTTTTTTATTTGCCAATAGATGGAAGTGCAAGTAAAATAAATAATTTAAAGATTTTATTAATCTATTCACTTCACTCACTGCGAGACATTAGATAGCATGAACGAACTAGTAACTTCCTTTCTCAGGTATCTCCAGACGGAAAAGGGGTACTCAAATCACACGGTGAGGAACTATGACAGCGATCTCCGGCAATTCATCCGGTTTGTGGCAACCAAAAAAGGCTCACGAGGGAATCTATCGGATATCACTCTTGTTGATTATAAACTCATCAGGTCATATTTGGGGGAACGTTTCGATACAAGCCGGCGAACCACAATTGCCCGGAAGCTTTCCGCGCTCAAGTCCTTTTTCAGATTCCTTGAGTTGAGGGGATTTTGCCTCATCAATCCCGCATCCGAGATAGCCACTCCAAAACAGGAGAAGCATATACCCACGTATCTCCCTATCGATGAAATGTTCGCACTGCTCGAGAAACCCGACAGGGAAAAGCCATCAGGGCTGAGGGATGTGTCCATACTGGAGTTGCTTTACTCATCCGGCCTCAGGGTGAGCGAGCTTGTCAACCTGAACCTGGAGCACCTGGACCTCAAGGCTCGTCTCGTGAGGGTCTCGGGTAAGGGAGGGAAGGAAAGGGTTTTGCCCGTTGGCAGAAAGGCAATCGCAGCACTCAGCGAGTACCTCGAGCAGACAGCTCAGCAAAGGGAAAAGGCCGGCTGCTGCAAGGATCAAGTACCCCTGTTCCTCAATTACAGGGGCGGCAGGCTTTCGGCTCGAAGCGTACACAGATTGGTGAAGCGCTACTCACGAGAGTGCGGCATCACCACGGAGATCAGCCCCCACTCCATTCGACATACATTCGCCACGCATCTCCTCGATGGCGGCGCGGATTTAAGGTCGATTCAGGAACTGCTGGGTCATGTAAGCCTCTCGACAACTCAAAAATATACCCATGTGAGCATCGATAAGCTCATGGAGGTGTACGATAAGTCCCATCCGAGAAGCTAACCGTTTTCACAGGGGAAAAGGAGCATGTCAATTGATGAGAGAACAAAGGGCAAGCAATAGGCCGCGTCAAAGGATCAGGGCCACCACCATCTTATCGATCAGAAAGGATGGCGAATCCGTAATGGCCGCCGACGGGCAGGTAACCCTGGAAAATACCATTATGAAAAAGCGGGCCAAGAAGCTGAGGTTCATGTACAACGACAAGGTGCTGGTAGGCTTTGCCGGAGCCACGGCAGATGCCTTCTCGCTGTTCGAGAAGCTAGAGGGAAAGCTTGAAAAATACAACGGGAACCTTCCAAGGGCCGCAGTTGAACTGGCAAAGGATTGGAGAACGGACAGGATACTTCGCAGGCTTGAGGCATTGCTTCTCGCGATGGATCGGGAGCATACCCTTATACTATCGGGAAATGGAGATGTCATAGAACCCGATGAAGATGTTGCCGCCATTGGCTCAGGTGGCCCCTATGCCTTGGCTGCCGCGAAGGCCCTTATGGCCCATTCCAATCTCGATGCCAAATCCATCGCTTTGGAATCCATGAAGATCGCGGCATCTATATGCCTTTACACCAATGAGGAGTTTGAGCTGAAATCCCTGCCTCACGCGTAAGGATAGCGCTTGTTGTAAGGAGGCTTTGCTTCAACCGTAAAAGAGCGGAGACTATATGGAATATAACGGGAATCCAGAGACAGAACTGAAGGTATTGACTCCGAGGGAAATCGTCTCGGAGCTGGATAAATACATAGTGGGCCAGGACAAGGCGAAACGTTCGGTTTCGGTAGCCCTTCGAAATAGGTGGCGAAGGCAACAGGTTCCGCAAGAGCTTCGGGATGAAATAGCCCCGAAAAATATCATCATGATAGGCCCTACTGGCGTGGGCAAAACCGAAATCGCGAGGCGCCTCGCACGACTGGCCAACTCTCCATTCTTGAAGATCGAGGCCTCGAAATTCACCGAGGTGGGCTACGTGGGCAGGGACGTGGAGAGCATGATCAGGGATCTGACCGAACTGGCGGTAAATATGGCCAAGCAGGAGGAACAGGAAAAGGTGAAGACCAAGGCCATGGACTTGGCCGAGGAAAGACTGCTGGATATCCTTCTGCCCAGGCCGAAAAAGGAGATAGAGCAGGACACCGAGGACAAAAGGGAGGGAATGCTCGAGGTGGTGAAAGACTGGCCTCCGGACTCTCACTCCACCAGGGAAAAACTCCGGCGCCTCTTGAGACAGGGAAAGCTCGACGAGCGGTACGTGGAGCTTGAGGTGAGCGATAAGCCTTTCCCACTCATAGAGGTATTCTCGGGCACCGGTTTGGAGGAATTGGATATAAACGTGAAGGATCTGTTTGGCCAGATCTTGCCGTCCAAAACCAAAAAAAAGAGGGTGAAGGTAAAGGAGGCGATCGAGATAATCACACAGCAGGAATCCCAGAGATTGATTGATCTTGATAAGGTGGTGGAAAGGGCTATTCGTAGGACGGAGCAAAACGGGATAATCTTCCTGGATGAGCTTGACAAGATAGTGGGAAGCGAGACCACTTCCGGTCCCGATGTCTCGAGAGAGGGGGTGCAAAGGGATCTGCTGCCCATTGTTGAGGGATCAACGGTGCTCACGAAATATGGTATGGTAAAGACCGACCATATCCTGTTTATCGCCTCCGGAGCCTTCCATGGAAGCAAGCCCTCCGATCTCCTCCCTGAACTTCAGGGACGGTTCCCCATCAGGGTTGAACTCAATCCCCTCACTCAAGAGGATTTCGTGAGGATTCTCACCGAGCCTCAGAACGCGCTCATAACACAGTACAAGGCCTTGATCGCTACCGAGGGCATCACCTTGAAGTTCACCGAGTCCTCTATTGCCCAGATAGCGGAGATGGCCTTTGAGGCCAACGAGTCCATGGAAAACATAGGTGCACGCAGATTACACACGGTAATGGAGGCGCTCTTAGAGGATATCTCCTTCAACGCATCGGACACACCCGAGAAGGAAATTACCATTGATAAGGATTATGTGACGGAGCGATTAAGCGAGATACTGGAGGATATAAACTTAAGCAGATACATCCTTTAGCGAATCGGAGAGCAATGATGGAATCGGGGTTAGACAGGGCAAGGATCTTGATCGAGGCACTGCCCTATATAAGGAAATTTTACGGCCAGACAATGGTTATCAAATACGGCGGTCATGCCATGGTAGACGACGACCTGAAGAAGGGATTTGCTCAGGATATCGTTCTCATGAAGTATGTGGGGCTCAACCCGGTGATCGTGCACGGCGGCGGCCCTCAAATAGGCAAGGTTCTGGGCAAATTGTCCATAAAAACGAGCTTTGTGAGCGGTCATAGAGTTACCGACCAACAGACCATGGATGTAGTGGAAATGGTCCTCGCCGGCAAGGTCAACAAGGAGATTGTGACCACCATCAATCAACATGGTGGCCAGGCGGTTGGCCTTTCCGGCAAAGATGGTCATCTCATTACCGCCAGAAAGCTCAAGATCGTGGCAAAGCCCGATGGGACGCAGGGTCAACCCGGTGATCCCCCTGAGATAATAGATATCGGGCTCGTTGGCGAGGTTGTGGCCATCAACAGCCGAATTATTGAGAGCCTCATAGATAACCAGTTCATCCCCGTGATCGCCCCCGTGGGGGTCGGCAAGGACAGCGAGACTTACAACATAAATGCCGACCTCGTGGCAGGTCATGTTTCATCGGCCCTCAAGGCCAAAAAGCTCATGCTCCTGACCGATGTGGAGGGCGTTTTGGACGGGAATGGCGAGCTCATCAGCAGCATCAAAGCATCTAGGGCGGAAAAGATGATTGCCGGTGGCGCGATCACCGAAGGGATGATACCAAAACTCCAATGCTCACTCGAGGCCTTGAACGGCGGGGTGGAAAAGGTCCATATCATAGACGGAAGGAAGGAGCATGCCCTTCTTCTTGAGATATTCACGGACCAGGGAGTGGGCACGGAGATCGTCCTCGATTAAAAAACGGCATTTTCATTCACCTCTAAGTAAGGTACACCATGACGGCACATACGATAGACAGGGCAGAACGATTCATGTTTCAGACGTACAGGAGAGCTCCCCTTGTGCTGGCAAGAGGAGATGGGTGTCGGGTCTGGGATGAAGAGGGAAAGGAGTACCTCGATTTTGTGGGGGGAATAGCCGTCTGTGCCCTGGGGCACAGCTCCCCTGTGATAAGCGCTGCGATATGCGAGCAATCAAAAAAACTCGTTCACGTCTCAAACCTTTACTATACCCAGCCGCAGACGGAGCTTGCCCAGGTTCTAGTAGAGAACTCCTTCGCGGATAGGGTATTCTTCTCCAACAGCGGAGCTGAGGCAAACGAGGCCGCGATAAAACTGGCCAGGCATTACTCGAGAGACCACTATGGTCCGAATCGACACGTGATACTCACCATGGAGAATTCATTCCATGGACGAACGATGGCGACCCTCTCGGCAACCGGTCAAGAGAAGATACGAAAGGGATTTGACCCCATTCTCGAAGGCTTCCGGTACGTGCCCTTCAACAACCTTCCCGACCTAAAGGCAGCCGTTGACGGATCCGTGTGTGCGGTAATGTTGGAGCCTATACAGGGCGAGGGTGGTATTGTCATGCCCGATTCGGATTATCTGAGAGGCGTGAGGCAGATCTGCGATGAACATAATATCCTCCTGATATTGGACGAAATACAGGTCGGGATGGGGAGAACGGGGAAGCTCTTCGCGTACCAACATTTCGGGATAACGCCCGATATCATGACGCTCGCCAAGGCCCTGGGCAACGGCCTGCCCATAGGCGCCATGCTGGCCAAGGAGGACTTGAGGGATTCCCTTGGGGCTGGGACTCACGCAACAACATTCGGAGGATCGCCCCTGATCACATCGGGCGCCCTCGCCCTCGTGAAAAGTCTCCTGAATGATGGGTGGATCGAGCACGCGAGGGATATTGGCAACTACTTCAAGAAGGGACTCCTCGAGCTTCGGCGAAAATACAGCCATATCCAGGAGGTGCGGGGATTAGGCCTCATCCTCGGCTTGGCATTAGACAGAAGGGGAAGCGAGACCGTGGATGCCTGCATGGACAAGGGCTTCTTGATCAATTGCGTTCAGGAAAGGATTCTCAGGTTTGTCCCCCCCCTGATCGTCAGCGAGAACGAGATCGACCGGTTGCTCAACTGCCTTGATGAGGTATTCGCCACCCCAGGGGGCTGACATCTGAGCGATGCGAGGCCCATGTGCCGATCGCCCTCATTTCATTCGTATGAACGATAAAAAGCGTTAGAGCTGGACGAGACATCGTGAATTTAGGCATTGAATTTTGGCTCGATTTAGTGCATGTAAAAGCCTTTATCTATTTTTCACGGATACATCAACACGTGTATTGAAACATGGCTCACTGAGAAACGAGAGAGAACGATGACGCAAGGCGTACAAAAGATCGTGCTGGCTTACTCCGGCGGCCTGGACACATCGGTTATTCCCTCATGGCTTAAAGATACCTATGAGTGCCCTGTCATTGCCTTTGCAGCCGACCTCGGCCAACAGGTGGAGGGCAACGAGCTTAAAAGGAGGGCGCTTGAGGCAGGCGCGGATGAGGTAATCGTAGAGGATCTCAAGGAGGAATTTACCAGAGACTATGTATGGCCAGCCCTTAGGGGCAATGCCATTTATGAAAATAGCTATCTCCTGGGCACCTCTCTGGCACGGCCCCTTATCGCCAAACACCAGGTTGCCATAGCCGGGCAAAAGGCTGCGGACGCGGTCAGCCACGGGGCTACGGGAAAGGGCAACGACCAGGTGAGATTTGAGCTGACCTATATGGCCCTTGATCCGTCGCTGAAGATTATCGCCCCATGGAAGATATGGGATTTCAAGGGCAGGGAGGATCTCATCCGATACGCCGATCAAAAAGGCATCTCCGTCCCCGTCACCAGGGAGAGGCCATATAGCAGCGATAGGAATCTGCTCCACATAAGCTTTGAGGGCGGTGTTCTAGAGGATCCATGGCAGGAACCCTCTAAGGATATGTTCGTCATGTCAGTCTCACCTGAGAAGGCCCCCGATAAAGCAACCTATGTGGAAATCGATTTTGAACAGGGGAACCCCGTGGCCGTTGATGGCGAGAGGCTCTCGCCCGCGGGCCTGCTCACAAGGCTCAACGAATTAGGGGGCAAAAACGGGATCGGCAGGGTGGATATCGTGGAAAACCGGTATGTAGGGATGAAGTCGCGGGGTGTGTACGAGACACCAGGCGGAACCATACTGAGGATTGCCCACATGGCCATGGAATCCATCACCATGGATAGAGAGGTCATGCATATAAGGGATGGATTGATCCCCAAATACTCCGAGATGATCTACTACGGATATTGGTTTGCCCCCGAGAGACAAATGCTTCAAAGTCTCATCGATGAAACACAGCGGAATGTCACTGGCACGGTTCGACTCAAGTTATACAAGGGCAACTGCACGGTAGTGGGGAGGAAATCCGAGCTCTCGCTTTACAGTAACGAGTACGTTACCTTTGAACAGGACACGGTCTATAATCAGAAGGACGCAGAGGGATTCATCAGGCTGAATGGCCTTCGATTGAGAATCGAAAAGCTCATGAAACAGGGGAAGTGACATGGGAGGCAAGCTCTGGGGAGGCCGCTTTACCTCTAAACCCAATGCGATGGTAGATCGCTTTAATGCCTCCATAGGATTCGATAAGAGGCTTTGGAGAGAGGATATCGAGAGCAGCGTGGCCTATTCAAGAATGCTGGCAAAACAGGGCATTATCAGCAACGATGAAGCCACCGCCATTGTAAATGCCCTGAAGGAGATCCACGATGAAATGGAGGCAGGCACCTTTGCCTTTGATGAGTCCCTGGAGGATATCCATACCCACATTGAAGATGCCCTCATTCAAAGGGTTGGCCCGCTGGGTGAGGCCCTTTACACCGGAAGAAGTAGAAACGACCAGATTGCGCTCGACACCAGGCTCTATGTCAGAAATGCGATCACAAAGCATATCCATCTGTTGACCGAGCTTCAACGAACCCTGGTGGAACTCGCCGAGAAGAACCAGGATCTGATCATGCCGGGCTATACCCATCTTCAGCGAGCTCAACCCGTGCTGCTGGCGCACCACCTTTTGGCCTACTACGAGATGTTGAAACGGGATAAGGAGCGCCTAGAGGATTCCCTGAAAAGGACAAGCGTCCTTCCCCTTGGGAGCGCCGCCCTGGCAGGGACAACCTTTGATATCGACAGGGAGTTCCTGTGCAGGGAACTGAACCTGGAACACGCGAGTTCGAACAGTATGGACGCGGTATCGGACAGGGATTTCGTGGTGGAATTTATCTTCTGCTCCGCGCTGTCGATGACCCACCTGTCTCGTCTCTGTGAGGAATTGATTTTGTGGTCATCACAGGAGTTCGGCTTTGTGGAGATCTCCGATGCCTTTGCGACCGGGAGCAGCATCATGCCGCAGAAGAAAAACCCTGATATACCCGAGCTGATACGAGGGAAAACGGGGAGGGTTTACGGCCATCTCACCTCACTGCTGACCACCATGAAAGGCCTTCCCCTTTCCTACAACAAGGATATGCAGGAGGATAAGGAGGCCCTATTCGATACGGTTGATACGGCAGCGAAATCGCTCACCATACTTTCCATGCTCTTAGGAGAGGTTGAGTTCAAGGGGGAGAACATGCTGAGGGCGACTCAGCAGGGATACCTGGTTGCTACGGATCTCGCGGATTACCTTGTGGGAAAAGGCATGACCTTCAGGAAGGCACACCAGGTGGTAGGCGATCTCATCCGTATGGCCGAGGTAAAGAACAAGGAACTCCACCAGCTTGACCTGGAGGAGATGAAGGAGTTCAGCACCCTTATTCAGGAAGATGTTTACGAGTGGCTCGATCCCCTCTCATGTATCGAGCGAAGAAACATCCCCGGTGGAACAGGACCCGAGGCAGTCAAGAGAGCGCTGAGCAAGGCAAGGGAAGAGCTACAATCATGAGCATCAAAGGAATTATGCGGTTTTTCTTCTTTCTTTCACTCCTCATTATGTTGATGGGATGTGGGAGAAAAGCACCGCCTACCCTTCCTGAAAAGCCCTCTTCCAGGATTTTGAAACTGGAAACTGGAAACTCGATATATAAGGAAGCTTATCTATATAATACAAGATCGCTTCCCGATTTCCACAACCTTCAAGTCTCCAGTTTCAAGTCTCAAAATAAAAGGAGGATGCATTGATGAAAGGTATGCCGAATATGGGGAATTTGTTGAAAACGGCTCAAAAACTTCAGGAGAGGATGGCAAAACTCCAAGAAGAGCTAGGTGAGAGAACGGTTGAGACCTCGGCCGGAGGCGGGATGGTCACCGTGGTGGCAAGCGGAAAACAGGAGATCGTCTCAATAAAAATAGATCCCGAGGTAGTAGATGCAAATGATGTTGAGATGCTAGAGGATCTCGTCTTGGCGGCGGTTAATGACGCGCTGCTTCAGGCAAAACAAATGGTAACCGAGGAGATGAACAAGCTCACAGGCGGGGTGAAGATACCTGGCCTCATGTGACTGCTTGTTGCTCGTGGCTTGTTGCTCATTATAAAAACGAGTTACGAGCAACGTGAAACGAGAAACGCGTATGGACATCTACCCCTCATCCCTGGGTAACCTCATCGATCAATTCAGCAAGTTACCCGGTATCGGAAGGAAATCGGCGGAGAGACTTGCCCTCCATGTGTTGAGAAGCCCAAGGGAGCTCGCCGAGAGGCTCGCTCAAAGCCTTGTGGAGGTCAAGGAAAAGATCGGGTTCTGCTCCATATGCTTTAATATAACCGATACCGATCCCTGCCCTATCTGCTCTGATCAAAGAAGGGCAAACGGGACTTTATGCGTTGTCGAAGGTCCTGGAGATCAATTGGCTATTGAAAAATCAGGCGCCTTCAGCGGAAGGTATCACATCCTTCAGGGCGTTCTCTCCCCCCTCGACGGTATCGGTGCAGAGGATCTGCGTATTGCAGAGCTCATGTCCCGGATCCGAAGGGAGAACATCAAAGAGGTTATCCTCGCCATTAACCCCACCGTGGAGGGTGAGGCCACCGTTTCATATATAACGGATCTCCTCAACGAGAAAGACCTGATCGTCTCGAGAATAGCCCTGGGTATTCCCCTTGGTGGCGACCTCAAATATATCGACAGCATGACCATCAAACGGTCCATGGACAACCGATCCTCCTGTGCCTCATGATCTCCCGGTCGGCCATCAATACACTCGTCCAAATCCTGGGCAAGGAACATATCCTCACCGATACAAAGGATCTAAGTCCCTTCTCCCACGATGCGACAGATCAGGACTTCCTCCCAGATGCAGTGGCATTTCCAAAGGATGCGGATCAGGTATCGAAAATCCTTCGGCTCGCCAATGAAGAACTCTTTCCCGTAATACCTCGCGGGGCCGGAAGCGGCATGAGCGGGGGCGCATTGGCCGTACAAGGGGGTCTCGTGCTCTCAACCGAAAAGCTTAACAGGATCCTCCTCATCGATGAGGAAAACCTGCTGGCCAAGGTAGAGCCAGGCGTGGTAACCGCACGCTTCCAGGAGGAGGTGGAAAAACGCGGCCTCTTTTATCCACCCGATCCCGCGAGCCTCGATGTTTCAACCATTGGTGGCAATGTTGCCGAGTGTGCCGGGGGGCCAAGGGCAGTCAAATACGGCGTGACGAGGGACTATGTGATGGGCCTCAAGGTGGTGCTTCCCACCGGTGAGCTCATCACCACAGGGGTGGAAACCGCCAAGGGTGTGGTAGGCTATGATCTTACCAGGCTCATAGTGGGCTCAGAAGGCACCTTGGCCGTCATCGTAGAGGTAATCCTCAGGCTTCTTCCTAAACCCGCGATGAAAAAGACGATGCTGATACGCTTCTCGGACATAGCGTCTTCAGCACGGTGCGTATCAAAAATCATAAAGGAAAAGGCCATCCCGACAACCATGGAATTTCTGGACAGCCTGTCCGTGGAATGCGCGAGGGACCAGGTGCCCTTTGAGCTTCCCCAGGGAGATTCCACATTACTTCTGATCGAGCTGGATGGTGATAAAGGTCAGATCAACCGCGACACGCAGCGAATCGAGGCCCTGTGCAGGCAGATGGGAAGCGTTGAATTTCGGCTCGCCAAAAACGAGGAGGAAGCGGAAGAGCTCTGGAGGGCGCGGAGAAATCTATCGCCATCTCTTCAAAGGCTCAGGCCTCACAAGATCAATCAGGATGTGGTGGTTCCTCGGAGCAGGCTCGCCGATTTCGTGGTGGCCCTCTCGGGGATTGGGAGAAAATACGGTCTACCCATACCCTCATTCGGGCATGCGGGCGACGGCAATATCCATGTAAATATCATGTTCGATAAAGACGAGAGCGACGAGGCAACAAGGGCGCACCAGGCCCTTCAGGAGATTCTAAGGCTCACCCTGGATCTTGGCGGCACCCTCTCGGGTGAGCATGGAGTAGGCATAAGCAAGAAGCCGTACATAGGAATGGAGATAACGCCCACTGCCCTGGAGCTCATGAGGAAGATAAAGAAGGCATTTGATCCCAACGGCATCCTCAACCCCGGAAAGATATTTGATGAGAAATAGGATATTGTGTTTGTCTATCCTCACCCTCCCGCCAATCCGCTCACACCACACACATGAGATTTGACAGGATTCTGCCCTGAAGATACTGTTCTCTCTTTCAGATAAAATTGACTGGTATTTTGACTGAGATCAGCGCGGATATGTCTTTTTTAATTGCCGTAAGAATTTGCGTTTGTGAGATCCAACAAATATGCTATTTTGCTTCTTGTATTGAAAGATTTACTCCTGACATGATTTCGGGAAAAAGATGGTCTTCGGCCATGCCCCCTTTGATGAGCCCCTGGTAATGGAGAACAAGATCGGCATCGACACCGGTGCCGTTCAGGGCAACAAACTCACCTGCCTCGAGCTCCCAGAGATGAGATTTCATTCGGTACCAGCGTGGTGGGTATAATTCGCAGCGGATATCGCCGAAGCAATTCCTCAGAAATAGTCCTCACTCGATAAGGTATTTAATTTTACGTTCAATGGGAGAACTTTCTAATGGCTAGAAAACCAACCTACGAAGAAATGGAACAAAGGGTTAAGGAGTTAGAGAGGGAAGCCTCTGAGCGCAAGAAGGCTGAGGATGCGCTGCGGGAAAGCGAAAAGAAATACCGAACCATCCTTAAAAGCATCGAAGAAAGCTACTACGAAGTCGATCTTGCCGGAAACCTGACATTTTTCAATGATTCAACATCCAGCATCCTTGGCTATACCAGAGATGAACTGGTGGGTATAAACAACCGACAGTTCATGGATCAGGAGAATGCTGAAAAGGTGTATCGGACATTCAACAAGGTATACACCACAGGAAAACCTGCAAAGGCCTCTGATTGGGAGATTATGAGAAAAGATGGCGCCAGGCGATTTGTGGAGGCTTCCATGTCCCTCATCAGGGATGAAAAAGGCAAGCCCGCAGGGTTTCGGGGGATTGGCAGGGACATCACCGAGCGCAAACGGGTGGAAGAGGCGTTGAAGGAGAGCGAGGCAAAATACCGGGAGCTCGCCGACAGCATCACCGATGTCTTTTTCGCAATGGATAAAAACTTGAGGTATACCTACTGGAACAAGGCCTCTGAAAAACTTACAGGGATTGCCGAAAAAGACGCCATCGGGAAGTCCCTCTTCGAGATTTTCCCTGACAGCCCAGAGACACGAAAGGCTGAGAGGGCCTACCGGGAAGTACTGAAAACAGGGAAATCCAATACCTTTATCATCGAATACCCCCTAAAAGGGAAGCGCCCTTTCTTTGATATTACGGCATATCCATCAGGCGATGGGTTGTCTGTTTTCGTCAGGGACATCACCAAGCAAAAGCAGATGGAGCTCACATTGTGGGAGAGCGAGGAGCGCTACCGCACTTTGTTTAATGGCGTACCTGCGGGGCTCTACAGAACTACCCCCGATGGCAAGATCCTTGATGCGAACATGGCTCTGGTTGAGATAATGGGCTATCCCAACCGGGAAACGATACTGCGTGCAAACTCCCGTGAGTCGTACGTGAACCCAAAGGATAGCGAGTTCTTTCAAGCCGAGGTCGAGAAACAAGGTGCGATCTATGGCTTTGAAACTCAACTGTATCGCTATGATGGGACGCCGGTGTGGGTGGAAATTAATGCCCGATTAGAAAAAAAAGTCGATGGAGGGATCCTTTACTACGAAGGGAGCCTGACCGACATCACCGAGCGCAAGCACGCAGAGAAGAGAATAACGTTCCTGGCTGAAGTCTTGAGTTCCTCTCCCCTCTCCGTTATCGCCACGGATAAGGGAGAAAAGATTACTTACGTTAATCCTGCGACCGAGAGGCTATTCGGCTATACACATGATGAGCTATTGGGCAAGAGTCCAATCATATTGAATTCCGATCCTAATGCTGAGAAGCTGCAAAGGGACATTTTTGATACGATTGGACAGGGAAAGGTCTGGAGAGGAGAGATCCTGAACAAAAAGAAGAACGGGGACCTATTCCCTATTTTCGCTTCGGTCTATCAGCTGCTGGACGAACAAGGGAACTTCATAGCTGTGGTTGGTTTTCAGGAAGATATCACCGAGCACAAACAGGCGGAGGCAAAGTTGATGCGTTCACATGAGCAGCTACGTAAACTGGCCGACCATCTTCAATCCGTGAGAGAAGAGGAAAGAACCAACATAGCTCGAGAGATTCACGATGAGCTGGGGCAGGCATTGACCGGCTTGAAGATGGACCTCTCCTGGATGGCCAAAAAAATACCGGAAGATCAACCGCAGCTCCTCGACAAAGTAAATTTAATGTCAGAGCTCACCGGTACCACGCTCAAAACAGTACAGAAGATTTCCACAGAGCTGAGGCCCGGGCTGTTAGATGACCTTGGGCTGGTGGCAGCAATCGAGTGGCAGGCGGAGGAGTTTCAAAATAGAACGGGAATTAGGTGTACGCTTACCGTAGATCCTGAAAATATCACGGCAGATGACAGGCGTTCTACGGCGCTATTTCGTATCTTTCAGGAAACCCTCACCAACGTGGCCCGCCACGCGCAGGCCACTAGAGTGCATGTGAGCTTACAGGAAAAAGACGGTGACCTGGAGCTAAGAGTGCGAGACAACGGGATTGGGATAACAAAGGAGCAAATTTCCAATCCCGCATCATTTGGCCTCATTGGAATAAAGGAGCGCGTCCATTCTTGGGGAGGCAAGGTGACAATTAGCGGCAGACCTGGTAAAGGCACGACGGTAGTAGCGAAGATGCCGTTTTAGGATTGAGGGATTATGAATTATAAAAAATTTGAGGAATTGCCTATTTGGAATTTATGATTTTTGATTTGCGATTTGCGATTGTCTCTTGCAAATTGGTCCAGAATTCTTACGTCCCTTTTTCTGGATTTGTTGACAAATTATAATATATATGCAAATATGTTTGATCTATGTTCAAAAAGGAGGTAATTACGATGTCGCAGTTGGCTATATACATTGATGATCAACTTGCCGAACGATTAGACAAAGCGGTAAAGGCTTCAGGACAATCCAAGTCTAAGTGGGTTGCTAATGCCATAAAGCGCTCCTTGCAGGATCAATGGCCGAAAGATTTCTTTGACCTTGCTGGGAGTTGGGAGGACGATGTCGAAGCTGATGAGATTATAATCAGGATTAGAAGGGAGATGGACAAACCCGATAGCAGGGAGAAGCTACTCTCATGATACACCTCTTGGATACCAATACATGTATCTATTTTCTAAACAGAACTTCTGAAAGAATAATCTCTCAATTTAAAAGATTTTCACCATCAGAAATTAAGCTCCCTTCCATAACAGTGGCTGAATTATTTTATGGTGCTGAAAAAAGTAAAGCGCAAAAAAAGAATCGAGATATTGTTGCACGTTTTGTATCAACTTTTGAAATTATACCATTTGATGAAAGGTGCTGTATAATATATGCAAGAATCAGAGCCTCTCTCGAGAAATCCGGTGTTCCAATAGGCCCCATGGATCTTTTAATAGCATCAATAAGCCTTGCCAATAACTTTCTCCTTGTAACCAATAATATCAAAGAATTCAAACGGATAAAAGGCCTAAAAACTGAGAATTGGGCTTGATGCTTTATGCTTTATTTATTAGCGACGATGAGTATAGTACTGTCAAATTATTAATGGAGAAAATAAAATGAAAGTAAGATCGTTGCGAATTCCGCAAGATATCGATCAGGCTATTGAATATGTTTCAAAGATGGAGAAGACGGAGAAAACCCAATTCTTAAGAAAGTTAGCCAGGCTTGGCTATGAATATTACGTTTCGAAGTCTTACGGAGACGGCAAAATCACACTTCGCGAGGCCTCAAAATTATTGGGCTTAACGCTTTCTGAGACTACTGATCTTTTTTCAGAACCGGGAGTAAAAGGAGATATTCGTGCAAGCGATGTCTTAGAAAGCCTCAACACGGTTTCTGGGCAGGTTTAGCTTAAGTGAAAGGATTAGAATTTCGACGAAATATAGAATTGGGGGGATTATCAATTAAAAACATTTTAATAATTCCTCAATCCCTAAATTTAAGAATTGAAGATCGACAAAAGGAGATCTTCCATGATCAAGATCCTCATCGCTGATGATCACACCGTTGTTCGGGAAGGATTGAAGCAGATTATTTCAGAAACCCCCGATATGAGCATTGCTGATGAAGCGGTTGATGGGCATGAGGTGCTCAACAAGGCGCTGAGGAATGACTACGATGTGGTGGTACTGGATATCACCATGCCCGGCATCCATGGGCTTGATGTGCTAAAGCAAATAAAAGCTCAAAAACCCAAGCTCCCCATTCTGATGCTGAGCGTGCATCCTGAGGAACAATATGCCCTGAGGGTTTTAAGGGCAGGTGCCTCCGGATATTTGACAAAGGAGAGCGCATCCGATGAGCTGGTTGCCGCCATACAAAAGGTATCCTCGGGTAGAAAATACATCACCGCTTCACTCGCCGAGAGAATCGCATATAACCTGGAAATCGATACCGAAAAACCCCTCCATGAGTCCCTCAGTGACCGGGAATATCAGGTGCTTTGCATGATCGCCACCGGCAAAACGGTAAAAGAGATCTCAAAGAGGCTCTTTTTAAGCGTAAAAACAGTGGGCACCTATCGAGCCCGCATCCTCGAGAAGATGAATATGAAGAACAATGCGCAGTTGACCTACTACGCCATAAAGCATGGGCTGGTGGAGTGACTAAAAAGAATGTCATTGGGTCAGATATGGTGTCATTACGAAATACGCACCTTTGTACATTGTCAACATAATCTTGGTGGAAAGAGGGCTCATATCCATACTATTTCAACAAGGTGCTCTACCTTCTTGAATTCAGGGTCTCCAGTGATGATTGATGCTTTGACTTTTTGAGCAGTAGCAACAGCGAAACAATCAGCGTATGAAATAGCGTTCTCGGCCTTGATCTCAGCGGCTGTCAAAATGATGTCAGACGAGGGGGAAATAATCTGGACAGGCAATTCAAAGAAGTGCTCTAAATTATCCCTCGCTGATACTGATCCAAGCCTTCTTATAGTCATGCAATAGACTTCACCAAGGTTTATCTCACTCATATAAGCCTTGAGATCCCCTTGCTTAGAGGAAATGAGAAGTTCTTCAACGTTTTCAGCGCCATCCTCGTCCTGATAAAACTTCAGGATGGCATGGGAATCAAAAAGTATGTTTTTCATCTATCTCTTTATCCCTTTTTCTTTCGGCTAAAAGTTCTTTCGCCATTGAAGTGCCCCCTTTAAAGATCCCCCTTAAAGCCTTAATGGAGTCATCAGGAATAGGTGTAATTTCAGCATGTTTACCCGCAATCCGAAACAATACTTTTTTCCCAGGAGTGATACCAAGTTTTTCCCTGATCTCTTTTGGAATCACAACTTGACCTTTGGCAGATGTTTTTACTATAGGCATAGTGGTTTTACCTCCTTGATTTTATTTTTACTATATCGATAGAAGTATAACGAAATAAACATATTCATTCAACCATAAAAAAATAACACTAAAATCCACCTATTATCTCTACCTTCAGTTTCATGGTCCAACAGCCACAAGAAAAGAATAATAAACTCAAAATCTACAATCCTTGCTCCCTGAAATGTTTACCCTGTGGAATTTCCGCCGTTAGGTGGAACCTCCTACGGAGGATTCCACAGGGCGGGCCTATTTCACCGGGCGAAATCCACAATCTAAAATTTAAAATCGAAAATCCAATATCCCTCTGTAGTCCAAATAATGACAAATCAATTAGACAAAATACTACAAAAAAATCAGCTATTTACCGATACCGATTACATATATATTAGTCTATCGTGTCTATAAAGTGATTTTGCTGAAAGATAGATTGGTTATGGGAATAGGGCAACACGAGAAACTGAATACCTCAGCGCACTACTAATTAAATCTTCACGATTATAATTACCAAGTGCCCTAGATGGCGAGAAGTACAAGTTGTAAGGAGTGACAATTTGAAGCGGGTTACTGAGGTTTTGATACAGCGATTAGGAGAGAAAGGACTACCAGCAACAGAAATACCTGGATTCATAAGGAGCATGATGATTGTCATTTCAGATAATCCTCCTATGAGCGTGCAAGAGATGAACAAACGACTGCATGCAATTGGGTGGGATTCTTTTGAATTGGATGACCATACCCTCCAACTGATCTCTGCCAGCCTTGAGGCGGAGGGATTGATAGGGGCATGGGAGAAAGCGGTTCAGTTGTTTAAGGAGAAATGTAAGCAAAATTCTGGAATTTAGGGATTGAGGGATTGCCCATTTTCGATTTGCGATTGCCAATTGACGATTTTCGATTGAGGGATTGCAGATTTGCGATTTTAAATTTTGGATATCGGAACAGGGAATGAAGAGATTGGAAAATGCGCACTGGCTAAATAGTCCTTCGGAGTTTAACGGGATGAAGCATTTGGACCGTTAATCTATTTGGGAATGGAAATACTAAGCTACTTTTTCAAGGGGTATGTTCTCAATATTGATGTTAACAAGGTCTGATATGTCCATTCTTTCACTTACATCCAAGATTTCCATGCCGACGATATGGCCTTTTTCGTCAAGATCAACGGTCACCCCCTCCTCAATATCCATAGAGTCACAGATTTCGGCTTTTCTCAGTCTGATGTATAGCGCATCAATGCTCTTGCTATATTCAATTCTCATAGTTTTACTCCATAAAAGGCTTTTTCCTAATAGTGACTGTAATAATGAGCATATGCTCAGGTTCTTCTTTAAAGGTTATGCGCAGGTACCTCCCATTTATGAACTTAAAGGCATTAATACGCCCTGTTATGCTTTGCTCTAAAAAATCAGCGTCTTCAATAGCGGACTTCACTTCATCTTCAGTAACATGACGATCTCTCATGCGCCTTTTGGCATGCCGGTCATATTTGATAGGCTTCATTATTATAAATCTAACAAAACCCGGTAACGGGGTCAACGATAAAGGATTAAAAAGAAATGATGGATTTCGAATATCAAGTATCCAGTATCAAGCATCAAGTTCCCTGTACCGAGGCCTCACCTTGAAAAACCAGCAAGCCAAAAATGAGCTCTTTGAATCTACCAGGTTAACCAATAAAAAAAGGAGAGTGATACAATGAGAGTATTTATTGCCGATGACTCATCGATTCTACGCGAGCGTTTAAAGGCAATGCTTTCTGATTTTCCGGAAGTTGAAATTGCCGGGCAAGCAAAGGATACACCTGAAGCGATAAAATCCATAAAGGAGATGAAACCCGACGTGGTGATACTGGATATCCGGATGCCGGGCGGAAGCGGGATTGAAGTGCTTCAGAACATCAAAAAAGACAGGCCTGACATAAAGGTAATCGTATTCACCAATTACCCCTACCCTCAATACCGTAAGAAGTGCATGGATCTTGGGGCGGATTTCTTCTTCGCAAAAGCAAGCGAATCGGACCAAATCCCTGTAGCTGTCGGCGAGATAATCAAGAATGCTCATGATTGAAGATTTAAAAGGGAAAGAACAATTGTCGATATATCTCCTCGCCCATAGGACGAGATAACAGCAAATGGAACATGAGAGGGAATTCAAATTTCTCTTGGGTAAGATTAAAAGAAACAGGAGCATAGATTTCAGCCAGTACCGGGCACAAGTTTTAAAAAGAAGAATCTTGCACAGGCTCCATGTAACCGGATGCGAAACTTACTGGGATTATATTTTACTACTCAATAGGGACCCACAAGAATATGACAGGCTTATAGAGAGCCTTACCATAAAGGTCAGTGAGTTCTTTCGTGATCCGAATACCTTTGATGTAGCAGCCGAGGTGGTTATTCCGGAAATTATCGATCAAAAAAAAGCGAGAGGATCCAATAAGATTCGCGCGTGGTCCTGCGGCGCGGCCTTTGGTCAGGAAGCATACAGTGTGGCCATACTCCTCTGTGAAGCACTGGGGAGCAAATTGAATGGTTACGATGCAAGGATAGTAGCCACGGATATTGATAAATCCACTCTGGAGGCAGCACCGTGGGGCTCGTTCGAAAAAGGGGCCTTGCGGAAGATGAGCCCCCATATGTTGTTCAAGTATTTTACCCTGATAGAGGATAGATATGTAGTGAGTGACCGAGCTAGGGCATTGGTTTCTTTCGAGTATCATGACATCGTATCAGGTCGCTCAAAGTCAGGCATGGACCTGGTTCTGTGCAGAAATCTTCTCATCTACTTTGAAAAGGAGCTCCAACAGAGAGCCCTTTCCAGTCTGTATAGCTCCCTAAATCTCGGAGGATTTCTCATTCTGGGTAAAACCGAGAGCATAGCGCCTCAGATGTCAGACTGCTTTGAGGTGGTCGATTTGAGGGAGAGAGTATACAGGAAGAAGTGAATCTAACTTATTGGAAAAATGAAAAAAATTAAAATATGAAAGTGTTTTCAAATCATCTTATTTCCATGCGTTCATGAAAAAAGGAGGCATATCATGAGATGGACTATTGGGAAGAAGTTAGGATTGGGTTTTGGATCCGTTTTGGTGCTGGCGGCAATTATGGGTGGTGTTTCCCTAACAGGCTTGGATAAACTCGCTAAGGTTATAGAAAATACCACAAACCAGCAGGCGCCTAAAGTAGAATATACTACTGGTGTGGAAAGATATGCTTTGAATACGATTCTTGATGAAAAAAAGTATCTTATCGCACCCAAGAAGGAAATTCATGAAGAGGCCAAAGCCAATTTACAATATATTTACTCTTCTTTGGATAAGGTTGATGGATTAGGTAAAAGATTCGGAGATGAGGATATCCTTAGGGATTCCAAAACCGTGCGTGAAGCTACTGAAAAATATGAGAAGTTGTTTAATAAAGGCGTTGAATTAATACAAGGAGAAAAAGACAACGAAGAGATAATGAGGTCGGCAGGACAAATAGTATTTGATTTAAGCAGTGCGTACGTACAGGATAAACATGCACAATTAAGCGAAGCAGTTGAGACCAACAAACCCCTTGAAGAGTTACAGAGAATCGGTTTGAATCTTAAGACCTCTATCTTTATTTTACAAGGGGCATTAAAGGCAAGGCTGCACGAAAAGAATTATATAATTTACAAACAGCAAAGCGATCTTAAGGCACTTGAGGAGGAGCTGTCAGGATTAATGGGTTTATATGATAAATTAACTCTTACTACAGTCACGGAAAGTAGCAAGGAGAAGGTTAATAGGGCACAGGAGGCGACAAAGAAGTACAAAACAGCAGCAGACAATTGGGTAAAGCTACATCATGAACTGGAAAACACACTGGCAGAGATGAAAGCCCTGGGCGAAAAGGTGGTACAGACTGCAAAAAATCAAGAGGCAAGAATTATGAAGCAGGTAGCCGAAGATGGGGTTGCGAGCGCTAAAATGGCCGGAACAAGGATTACAGTTGCATTGCTCATGGCACTTGCTGCCATTTTTGCAGGAATAATAATATCTATAATTATCACCCGGGGCATAACCAACCCTTTACGTATTGTTGTTGAGAGGGCGAACGTCGGTGCTACGGGCGATCTAACCGCAACAGTGCCGGTGGGGAGCAAGGATGAAATTGGAGACCTCGCAGAGGCATTCAACAGGATGCTCAGTGGATTAAAAGGCATCGTAATCAAGATTTTGGGGAGCTCTCAAAACATCTCCGCCTCATCTCAGCAGCTCTCATCGGCTGCCCAGCAGACCAACGCCTCTGTGCAGCAGGTCTCTTCATCTATACAGCAGCTTGCCAGGGGGGCCCAGACCCAGGCCCAGAGGATCGAGGAGACCACCAAGGTGATGGAACAGCTCAACGCCTCAGTATCTCAATCAGCACAATCGGCCCAGGAGGCAGCATCGGCCTCAGCCCAGACCAACCAATCAGCACAAAGTGGAGCAGAGACGGTGAAGGAGACCGTTGCAAGTATGGATAAGATCTCAGAGGCTTCCACTGCGGTCTCCGAATCCATCAAGAAGCTAGCCCAGCGTTCAGAGCAAATTACAGGTATTGTAAATGTGATCAACAATATTGCAGACCAGACAAACCTTCTGGCGCTGAATGCCGCAATTGAGGCCGCACGTGCAGGGGAGGCGGGAAAGGGCTTTGCAGTGGTTGCCGAAGAGGTGCGAAAGCTCGCTGAAAGCTCTGCCAAATCAGCCACCGAGATAGGCCAGCTCATTAAGGAGACCACCGCCGATGCACAACAGGCAACGGAGAGTATGGACAAGGGCCTCGAGCAGGTCTCCCAGGGAAAGGAGGCAGTAGCCAAAACGAGCGGGGCCATAGAGGAGATCCTCCAGTCGGTGCAGAACATCTCCTCCATGCTCCAGCAGATTTCGGCTGCCTCTCAACAGATGTCCTCAGGCGCTAAGCAAGTAGTCAAATCAGTGGAGGATGTAGCCACCATTGCCGAGGAGGCATCCTCCTCCACCCAGCAGGCCAGCGCCTCTACCCAACAGATGGTGGCCACCATGCAGGAGATGGCCTCCTCCGCCCAGTCCCTCGCGCAGATGGGCGTCGAGCTGAATAATCTGGTGGCTGAGTTCAAGACGGGTGAGGAAATTGCAACACTGAGAGCACAGAAAGTGTTGGAGAACACAGAGAAAGCATGGAGAACAAAGCCAGCTAAATCGATGGCTCAGAGGATTGCCGAGGCGAGAAAGAAGCTGGAGAAAGCAGGGGAATAAGGATCATAAAACCATGGAGGAAAGGCATGGCTGAAAAAGAAGAAAAGCCCAGGGGTGAAGCAATGCAGTTAGTCAGCTTTCTACTCAGGGACGAAGAATTCGGGGTCGATATAGGCTCTGTGAGGGAGATAACCAAGGTTGGGGATATTACCCATATACCAGAAGGCCCTCCATTCATACGAGGGGTGACAAACTTAAGGGGCCAGATTATAGCGGTGATAGACCTTGCCAAGCAGTTTGGCCTTGCCTCCCGGGAGGAGCTTCCCGATAGCGCCAGGATTGTAGTGACCGAGGTAAACGGCCAAACCGTGGGGATGGTGGTAGATAAGGTTCCAGGGGTGTTGAATCTGCCAGGAGAGAATATCGAACCTACCCCGGAAGTGATCCAGACTAAGATCAAAAGAGATTATATCAAAGGGGTGGGAAAGATAGATAAAAGGCTCATTGTCATCCTGGATTTGGGGAAAGTCTTAGCTCCTCAGGAAATAGAAGAGGTAAAGGCAATTTGAAAACATGGAAACATGAAATTATGAAAACAGAAACTTATCTGATACATCAGCTATTTGCTAGGGCTATTAAATGAACAAAGGAATAAATAGGCCAACTTTCTCGATTTAATTTCATATTTTCATATATCTTGTTTTCGTATTTTCAAATGAAGGAGTGAATTTATGGCTAATATCCTGATAGTTGATGATTCAAGGTTCATGCGAAAGATGCTCTCTGACATTTTAACTGGTGCAGGGCACGAGGTGGTGGGGGAGGCCGAGAATGCCAAGGAGGCCATAGAACTTTTCAAGAGACTCAAGCCGGATCTCGTCACCTTGGATATCATCATGCCTGAGGTCGAAGGGGTCAATGCCATCTCTGCACTAAAGGATATGATCAATGGAGATCCCCAGGCCAAAGTGGTGATGGTCAGCGCCATGGGCCAGGAGCAAGTAGTGGAAGAATGCATGCGGGCGGGGGCCGAGGACTTTATAGTAAAACCCTTTCAGCCCTACAATGTGGCGGCGGCAGTGAAAAAGGCGTTAAAACAGTGAAGATCGATACTGGAAACTGGAAGCGTGAAACCGGAAATTGGAAATTCTGGAAGTAGCTATCTAGTTTCAAGTTTCAAGCATCAAGTATCAAAAACTATGGAGATAACCGTTGGAATGGGAGAAATAAAGGTCACAGAATCCCCTCACCTTCTCAAGGCGATTGGGATTGGCTCATGCGTAGCCGTAGCACTCTATGATAGGGAAAATGGAATAGGAGGCCTCGCTCATATCATGCTTCCCTGTTTCGAGGAAGCACATGACAAGTCCAACCCAACCAAATTCACTGATATTGCAATAGCTATGATGATCGATGAGATGAAGAGGCGAGGCGCCCGGCCTCAAAGCATGACTGCCAAGATATTTGGCGGGGCAAATATGTTCCCGGAGATTATTTCATCCAATAGCGCTATGGATATTGGCAAGAGAAATGTAGTAGCAGTGAGAGAAGAACTGGAAGGATATAATATTCAAATCGCTGCTTCAGAGGTAGGCGGAAACATCGGCCGCACAGTGATATTTAACACGAGTGATAACTCGGTTACAGTCAAAACGGCCAATTCGGAAGAGAGAATATATTAGAAGGGAGTAGAGAGGACAGAGGAGAGGGTAGAGAGAAAAGCTAAGATAAAGGAAAGAGTAAAGAGCAGAGTGTAGAGAGAAGATAGAAGAAAGGATGGAGAGGAAATCAATAAAAAGTGTTGAAGATTTTGAGGTCTACCAGAAGGCGGTGAAAGTATTTGAGGATTTCTTAGAAGAAGATCTGCCAATTCTTGAAAAAACCTTTGCAGGAAGAACATTGGCGGGGAATCAATTAAGATGCCTGGATTCTATCTGCGCCAACATGGAGGAAGGCTATGAGAGAAAGTCGGGAAAGGAAATAAAGCATTTCTTTCGTATGTCGAAGGGCTCGGCAGCAGAAGCAAGGGGAAGGTATAAAAGATTAAAGAAATCATTATCACAAAAAACAGTAGATAATCGAGTAGAGGCATTAAATGAGATTAGAGCGATGCTGGCATCTTTAATTGAGAAATGGAAATAGAACCCCTAACAGGGTCAGGCTTTGACGGAACTGTTTAGTACAATTTATCTCTCTACTCTCTACTTGCTACCCTCTACCTTCAAAAGAGGATTCGTGACATGAAAAAGATCCGTGTCTTGGTAGTTGATGATTCCGCATTTATGCGAAAGATGCTTACTGAAGTTATCGATTCAGATCCTCGGTATACGGTCATAAAAACGGCCAGCGATGGCGTAAAAGCCTTGAAGGCCGTAGAGGAACTTAAGCCCGATGTGGTTACCTTAGATATTGAGCTCCCTGAGATAGACGGACTCACCTGTGTCGCCTATATAATGGAGGAATTCCCTACACCCGTCGTGGTGGTTACCGGCTTTAGCAAGTTCATGGGTGAGGAGACTATTAAGGCATTGGAATATGGCGCCGTTGGTCTCGTGCGCAAGCCCAAGGGGCCTCTCTCTCAAAGCATGGGAAAATTGAAACAAGAGCTCCTGTCACAGATAAAACTCGCATCTCGGGTGGATAAGGAAAAACTCACCCCTGTAATAGTAGGTGAGGGCAAAGAGGGAGCAGTAAAACCTATAGCTAAGTCAACGAGCAAAATCGTAGCGATTGCGAGCTCATCCGGCGGACCCAGGGCCTTAAGCCAGGTTATCCCACATCTTCCTGTCACTCTGCCGGCAGGGGTAGTAGTGGTTCAGCACATGCCTCCTGAATTCATCCCCTCCTTAGCGCAAAGGCTTAATCATGAATCCAATCTTGAGGTAAAAGTGGCGGAGGACATGGAACCTATCCAACAGGGAAAGGCCTTGATTGTACCAACGAACTTTCGCTGCAAAATCGAGTCATTGGGAAAAAAGGGGGAGGCAATTAAATTGATAACTCCCTCAAAAACGGAAAACTTTCATTTCGCCTTGGCTGATGATCCTATGATTTCTTTAGCGCCCATCTATGGTCGAAATGGGTGTGGAGTGGTCTTAACGGGTATGGGAAATGATGGAACAGAAGGCTTAAGGGCTATTAAGAAAAATGGGGGATACACAATTGCTGAAGATAAATCTACCTGTATTGTCTATGGCATGCCCAAGTCGGCTATCGATGCAGGGTTAGTGGACAAGGTTGTTCCGTTACATGAAATAGCAGGGGAAATTATTAAGATAGTAGAGAGTAGAGAGTAGAGAGAAAGAGGATGGGGAGGAAATCGTTAAGAAGTGAGGTAGATTCCTAGGTCTACCAGAAGGCGATGAAATTATTTGATGACTTCTTAAGAACAGGATTTACCGATTATTGAGAAGACTTTCGAATCTCTCTCTACTCTCTATTTGCTACTCTCTACTGTTTATCTGAGGTGGCGGTGGAATTATCGGAATACAAGCAATTGTTTCTGAGCGAGGCGGAGGAGATTCTAAACGCATCGAATAACGTTTTGGTCAAACTCGAGAAAGAGCCCTCAAATACGGATCTCCTTAATGATTTATTTCGCCAGAGCCACACCTTAAAGAGCATGGCCCAGAGTATGGGATACGAGGAGATTGCCGGGCTTACCCATTCCATGGAAGCCACCCTCTCATTGTTGAGGGCTGGAACGCTAACAGCGGAAAAACCTACAGTGGATCTCCTGTTCAGATCTCTCGACGCCCTGGGCGAATTAGTAGAAGTAGTAAAGGAGGGGAAGGCAAAAAAGGTAGAGGTAGCTCATCTGACTGAGCGATTCGAGGAGATAAGCTCATCTGTTGCTAAGGGGAAAAGAAAGCCTTCTGCGGAGATGAGGAAAAGCTCAAGTCATGATAAAGGCGAACACACGGCGAAAGGAGAGAAACACGGCGAAGTCCAGGCTATTCGCATCCCTCTCGCTAAATTAGATAACCTCATGGATATCGCGGGAGAATTATCGATAAATAAAATCAGGCTCGTCCAGGCAGCTCAAGCATTAGAGAACAGTGCCCTAGAAGAGGCGGTGGGCCAGATCTCCAGACTGACTTCTCAGCTCCAAGACCAGATGATGCAGATCCGGCTCGTTCCCTTGGAGTATATCTTCACGCCCTACCCCAGGCTGGTGAGGGACATGGCGGCAAATCAACACAAAGAGGTGGATTTGATAGTTGAGGGAGGCGAGATAGGGCTTGATAGGAGTATACAGGATGAGATCAACGAGCCGTTGCTCCATCTTTTAAAAAATGGGGTTATCCATGGAATCGAGGAGCCGGAAGAGAGGGAGAAGCGAGGGAAACAGCGGAGAGGGAAGATAAAGCTCACCGCAAAGAGGGACAGGAATTTCGTCCTTATCGAGCTCTCTGACAATGGCTGTGGCATAGATACTGCCGAAATAAAAGAAACTGCCCTGAAGAGTGGAATCATTACAAAGGAGGAGCTATCTGCCCTCGGCCCAAAAGAGATAGTAACGCTTATTACCTATCCGGGGTTTAGCGGGGCCAAAAAGGTCACTGAAGCGGCAGGCAGGGGCGTAGGCTTGAATGCTTCAAGGATCAAGGTTGAATCACTCGGGGGAACGCTGAATATAGATACCGAGCCGAATCAAGGCACCGTTTTCTCTATCAAACTCCCGCTAACGATGGCCATAGTCCAGGCCTTGCTGGTGGATATAGAAAATGAGGCCTATTGTATCCCGCTATCATATATAGCTGAGACTATAAGGGTATTGTCAGAGGAAATCAAGGCCATTGAGCACAATGAAATGATCTCTTATAGAGACACAGTGCTCCCCCTGGTTAGGCTCAGAGACAGACTCGGGTTTGAGAGGAAAGAAAGACAGACTAAAAAAGAGCGAGAAACCGTCAATCACAATGGGCGAATCGAACGGACGTCCATCATCCCTCATATCTCTCTAGTAGTAGTTGAGGCTGGATCAAAGAAGGCGGGACTGGTGGTCGATAAGCTTTTGGGTCAACAGGATGTGGTAGTAAAGCCCTTAACTGGAATCCTTTCAGCGATGAAGAACATCTCCGGTGCTACCATTTTAGGCACCGGAAAGGTGGCGCTCATTGTAGATGTACCGTCGTTGTTTTAGAAAGGGATTGTATCGTGGTTGAAATAGCACTGAATCAAAACCAAGTAGATGCTTTGAGAGAGATCAGCTCGATAGCCGCCGGCAATGCAGCGACAAGCCTCTCGGTTATGCTGGGGAAGAAGGTGACTATCAGTGTGCCCACTATTATGGTAGAGGCCTCGGGCAAGATACCGGAGGCCTTAGGGGGGGAGGAGAACATTGTGAGTGTCGTCTATTTCTCAGTCAGCGGGCAACTCTCGGGAAGTATGCTTCTGATGCTCTCCGTTTCCGAGTCCTTAAGATTAGTGAATATCCTTGCCGGCCAGAAAGCCGACCAAATAGAGAGAATCGATGGAATGGGTATTTCAGCTATAAAGGAGTTAGGAAATATTACAGTAGGAACATATCTCCGTGCACTGGGTCAAGCGCTGAATTTGAGAATAACCCATTCTATTCCCGGATTTGCCTCCGATATGCTGGGTGCCCTTTTGGATGGGACTCTGGCCGAATTGTCATTAAAGTCAGAACATGTAGTAATGGCGGAAAATACATTTATAGTGGAAGAGGACACCTATAGAGGTCATCTCATATTCATACTGGAACCCAAGTCCCTACAAATTATGCTCAAGGCATTAGAGGAAAAAGCGATGTAAAGTAACGAGATGAAAGGAGGAGCATGCACTTATGAACGATGACAAGGAGTTAATGGATGTCTTTTTCAAAGAGGCACATGGCCTGCTAGATGAAATGAGGAGCGAGCTGACTTCATTGATTGAAGAGCCAGATACAGCCAATCTCGATAATCTTTTCCGATGCGCTCACACCCTTAAGGGTTCATCAGGTTCTGTCGGTTTCGATAAAGTACATGAAATATCTCTTCTCCTGCAGGATATATTCAAGAGTGCCAAAGACGGTAGACTTGAGATAAGAACTGATATTATTCCCCTGCTTTCTCGAGGAGTTGAGGCATGCCAGAAACTGCTGAATGGAGAGGAGGAGGAGGGGATTGGAGAATTATTGAAAAAACTGGAGAATATATGAAACTTGAAACTGGAAACTCGAAACTCGAAAATTGATACCCGATTATAGGGGTGAGTCATGAAAGAAATCCATGAACTGGATGTCTACAGGTTGGCTGAAGAGCTTCCCAGTTGGAAACTTGAAACTTGAAATTTGATATTAGGAGGACTGAGAATGAAAGAAATTCATGAGTTGGACGTTTACAAACTGTCGGAAGATCTTTCAGATCTCATTTGGTATGGCTTTGATACCTGGCCGAAGAAAGTTCAGCAAACCATTGGTTACCAAATCATTCGATCAGCAGATAGCATTGCTTCTAATATCGCCGAGGGATACGGGCGGTATACGCCTGCTGAGAGAAAACTATTTTACCGTTATGAAAGGGGTTCATTTGAAGAAACGAAAGCTTGGTTGCGTAAGCTCATCCGCCGAAAAGTAATACAAGAGAATGAAATTCAAAAATATTCAATTATAATCTATGAACTGGGACCTAAACTAAATGCGTTCATTAAAAGTACGAAATGAATAATACCAATGCAAATATCCAGTTTCTAGTTTCAAGTATCCAGTTTCCAATATGGCCGAAACTCAATGCGTTTATTAGAAGTACGAAATAATTGGATGACATAAATCCAAGTTTCGAGTTTCAAATTTCCAGTTTCAAGCGACTGATGTACTCGGTCCAAAGTTAAATACATTCATTAAGAGCACAAAATGAGTGATACTAATGCAAATATCCAGTTTCAAGTTTCTATCAATTTTCAATATTCACTAATCAATAAAAAGCAATCTTCAATCGTCAATAGTCAATAATAAATTAATACGTGGTGAGTCATGAAAGCCAAGACCGAAGACCACAACAAATTCTACACGATTCTCATCGTGGAGGATAGCCCCACACAGGCCTTACAAGTGAGGAGAATCCTTGAGGAAGAAGGCTTTACAACGGCCGTTTGTAGCAACGGGAAAGAGGCGCTTTCGTATCTTAAAGAACAGAAGCCTACCATAATTATCTCAGACATCGTTATGCCGGAGATGGATGGCTATGAACTCTGTAGCATCATCAAAAAGGATGAAACCCTCAAGGACATCCCGGTTATCCTTTTAACTGCCTTAACCAGCCCTGAAGATGTCATCAAGGGACTACAGTCCGGTGCAGACAATTTCATCACCAAGCCATATGAAAAGGAATTTCTGCTCTCACGCGTCCAATACATTTTGGCCAATCAGGAAGTGCGAAAAAGGGGAACCACTGAGGTTGGCCTCAATATCTATTTTATGGGCCAGACGCATACCATCACCTCGAATCGCATGCAGATCGTAGACCTTCTTCTCTCCACTTACGAGCATGCGGTCCTCCAAAACCAGGAATTGAAAAAAACACAGGCCGAATTAGAAAAGCTCAATAGGCAGCTTGAAGAAAAAGTAAAGCAAAGGACACAGAGGATAGAAACTCTGAACTCCCTTCTCAAGGCCATTCGGGGTGTAAACCAGATCATAGTGCGGGAAAAAGATCGTGATCGTCTCATTAAAAAAGCCTGTCGAATTCTCACTACTGCGCGTGAGTCACATAATGCGTGGATCGTCCTGACGGATGAATCCGGGGAATTGGTCTCAACTGCGGAGGCAGGGCTTGGCAAGGAGTTTCTAGCCTTACAGAGGCTTTTGAAGAGGGGCAAATTAGTAAATTGTGCTCGGAGGGCATTGAGTAAATCAGGGGTCGTTTTCATTGAAGACCCATCTACCGCATGCGATGATTGCCCGCTGGCAAAAGAGTCACACGCCAGGGGGGCAATTGCAGTCAGGTTGGAGCATGGTGGAAAGACATTCGGTCTGTTATCTATATCCATACCCAAAGATTTGGTGAGAGAAAAAGAGGAATTATCTCTATTTGAGGAAGTCACCAGTGATATCGCCTTCGGGCTCCATAACATGGAGTTAGAAAAAAAGAAGGAAAAATCAGAGGAAGAGCTCCGCCATCAACGTGATTTAATGACCCGTATCATGGAGACGAGCCCCGTGTGCATCACCATGGTGAACCGCGAGGGACAGATCACCCTTGCCAACCCAGGGGCTGAGGAAGTGCTGGGGTTAAGTTCGGATGAGGTGGCCGGGCTTGCCTACAATGCCCCTGAGTGGCGGATCACCGATTACGATGGCAAGCCCTTTCCTGAAGAACAGTTGCCCTTTCGAAGGGTGGTGGACACAGGCCAACCGGTTTATGAGGTACGCCATGCCATAGAGTGGCCCGATGGAATGAGGGTATTGCTCTCCATAAACGGAGCGCCGCTCTTTGATAAGAATGGTCATATAGAGGGGGTGATATGTACGATCCAAGACGTGACGGAGCGGATAAGGGATTCCAAAGCCCTCGCAGAAAGTGAACAACGCTACCGTACTCTATTTGAGCAATCAAGGGATCCCATCTATATCAATACCCGAGAGGGTGCTTTTCTTGATGTCAATCAAGCATTTCTTGAGCTCTTTGGCTATACAAGAGAAGAAATAAAAAGCTTAAATGCCGAAGAGCTTTACTTGAATCCCGATGACCGGACTAGATTTAAGCAACAAGTGGAAAAGGCCAGCTTTGTAAAGGATTTTGAAATCAAGTTCCTTAAAAAGGACGGGGCTGAGATGGACTGCCTTTTCACTGCTACAGTACGAAAGGCAAACGACGGAAGCATTTTGGGATACCAGGGCATTATCATGGACATCACCGAACGAAAGAAGGCCGAGGAAAAGATCAAAGAGTATGCTGAAAACCTTGAGAAGATGGTTGAGGAGCGAACCAAGGAGCTTCATGTGGCCAAAGAGGAAGCCGAGGCCGCCAATCATGCAAAGTCTGATTTCCTGGCCAGCATGTCACACGAATTGCGCACACCGCTAAATGCGATCATCGGGTTCTCAGAGGTCTTGCGGGATCAATACTTCGGTACGCTCAACGAGAAGCAGGCGGAATACGTAAACGATGTCCTCGAGAGCGGGAAGCACCTCCTCTCCCTGATCAACGATATCCTGGACCTATCCAAGATTGAAGCGGGCAAGGCTGAAATGCAACCGTCTGAGGTTAAGATAAAGGAACTTCTGGAAAACAGCCTGATCATGGTAAAGGAGAGGTGCATGAAGCATAGAATCGATCTTAAAACGAACATTTCGCAAGACATAGCCGGCCTAGAGATTGTGGCAGATGAACGAGCGATCAAGCAGGTCATGTTCAACCTTCTCTCTAATGCCGTCAAGTTTACTCCTGATGGCGGTGCGATCACGCTGGGGGCTGAAAGCAAGGGAGGAGAGCTTATCGTCAGCGTGGCTGATACCGGCATTGGGATTGCCCCTGAAGATCAAAAGAAAATCTTCGACGAATTTCATCAGGTCAAGAGCCGCCTGACAGATAAGACACCAGGCACGGGGCTAGGCCTCTCTTTGGCAAAACGACTTATCGAGATGCATAAGGGGATGATCTGGGTAGAAAGCGAGGGAGAGGAAAAGGGAAGTAAATTCAGCTTTACGTTGCCCATAGGAATTGATGATTGATTAAATTGAATATTGACAATTGTCGATTGAATACTGCGAACTACGAATGGAAACAGAAAAACTGAAAGAGAGGACAAAATTATTCGCTCATCGCTGTGTTAAATTAAGCCTTGCCCTACCCGAAACCGATCTTGGTAGGCATATTCGTAGACAATTGATCAGATGCGGCACATCTGTAGCTTCTAACTATAGGGTTGCTTGTATTGCTCAGTCGAAGGCAGGCTTTGTTGCAAAGCTAAGCATTGTTCTTGAAGAACAGACGAATCTGCTTTCTGGTTAGAATTTATTATCGATGAGAATCTATTAAAAAAGAACCTTGTCGAACCATTACTTAAAGAGGCAAATGAGTTGACAGCTATCTTTTTTTCGTCAAGAAAAACAGCAAGAACAAAATAAATATTCAATATTCAATAGTCAATTTAATAATAGGCAAGACAATGAGCAAGGTTATATTAGCAGTTGAGGATGAACCCAGGAATCTGAAGTTAATAAAGGATCTCCTTCATGTAGCGGGATACGAGACCTTGGAGGCGACTGATGGCAGGAAAGGGATTGAATTGGCCAAGGCGCACAGGCCTGATTTGATTCTCATGGATATTTCGATGCCCGTCATGGATGGTATTGAGGCTACAAAAGCTTTAAAAGCCAATGCCGAAACTAAGAATATCCCCATCATAGCGCTGACATCTCATGCCATGAAAGAAGACGAAGAAAAGATACGCGAGGCCGGCTGTAACGGATATATAACCAAGCCCATTGACACCAGGGAATTCCTTAGGATGGTGGCTGAATATTTGCGCGAATAGGATATGTTCGACATCTCTATGATCAACATGGAAACTGAAGAACTGAATATAAGCAAAATTGAGAGAAAGATATGGGAGATGATATTGCTTGCAGTCGTGGTTATTCTTTTCTTAACCCTGGCGTTGCTTGGCCTGCAATTTTTAGGATTTCTTGGGAAATCGGAAGTCATCATGCTTTCCGAGCACTCCTATAAATATTCTGTATTTTTATCTATAATAGTTCTTCTTTTCTGTGCGTACGTGATTATCGAACAGCGGAAGCTGCTTCACCTTTCCCGGGCTTTTTCCAAGGAAAAAGAAACCACCCAGACGTTGAGCCAGAGCGTAAAGACCCTCAGTGCCCTACTTGAGGTAACCTCCAGCATTAATTTCCAACAGAAAATATCGGATATCTTCAATACGATAACTAAGGAGGTGCTATCATGTTTTCAAGCAGATCATTCATCCATCATGCTTTTCGATGAGCAATCAAAAGCGCTTGAGCCCAAGGCATCTTTTTGGAAAGGAGCCGAATCTGACAATGAGGCTCTGGTCCCACTGGTGCAGAACATAGCTGGGTGGGTGGCTAAAAGCGGAAAGCCGTTGTTGCTGAATGGAAAATCGGATCCAGCAGAGTGCCATGGGGCACACATGAAAAATGGACCTATCACATCCTCTCTGTGCGCACCTCTTAAAATAGGCGGTAAAAGTATCGGGGTGCTAAACGTGAACCTCGTGGATAGCGTCAAGACATTTTCCGAAACTGACCTCAAGCTAATCAGCATCTTTGCGAACAACGCTGCTGTTGCAATCCACGACGCAGAGCTCTATGAGCAAATCAAGTCGTTCAATGTGCGATTAGAAGAAAAGGTCAAGGAAAGGACTTTGGAATTAGAGGTAGCGAATAAGGTCAAGGGCGACTTTTTGGCCAGTGTATCCCATGAGCTCCGCACGCCACTCAATGCCATTATCGGTTTTTCTCAGGTTTTAATAAACCAGCATTTCGGAACCCTGAACCAAAATCAGGAAGAATATGTGCGGGATATTCTGGAGAGCGGGGAACGCCTCCACACCTTAATCAACGACGTTCTGGATCTGTCCAATATAGAAGCAGGCAAGATGGAGCTCGAACTCTCTCAGGTGAGAGTCAGTGAGCTTTTGCAAAATAGCCTTACCATGATCAAGCAAAGAGCTATGGAGCATGAGATCTCCATTGACCTCCAGATCCCCCAGGAGCTGGAAGATTTGCAGATTACAGCGGACGAACGAAAACTCAAGAAGGTCATGTTCAATCTTCTCTCCAATGCTGTCAAGTTTACTCCTGATGGCGGGGAAATCCGCGTGACCGCGAATCTCATTTCGGATTTCGATGAATATTTATCTCGTCAGGACACAAAGACACAAAGAAAAATTAAGAATTTTCAATCTTCAATCGACAATCTTCAATCATCAATCCTCATCAGCGTTGCTGATACCGGCATCGGAATTGCCCTTGAAGATCAAGAGAAAATCTTCGACGAATTTCATCAGGTCAGGAGCGGCATCAGCGACAAGACACCTGGCACGGGATTGGGCCTAAGCTTGACCAAGCGCCTTGTGGAGATGCATGGTGGGAGAATATGGGTGGAAAGTGAAGGGGAAGGAAAAGGGGCTCGATTTGGTTTTGTGTTGCCTGTGAAATCAGAGAATCAATGAAAGAGGCTGCTGTAAATGAAGAGTTTTGGCAGAGGACAAGAGATATTGGCTGTTGACGATGAGCCTACTAATCTCAAGCTATTGGAAGCTATACTGGTTCCCGAAGGGTATGTCCTCAAAACGGCCTTAAGTGGTAATGAGGCCCTGGACGAGATCAAATCACTTAACCCGGATCTTATCCTTCTCGATGTGATGATGCCGGGTATGGATGGCTACCAGGTCTGCAAAAGGATTCGCGCCGATAGCCCTACAAGCTATATCCCTATTATCTTCCTCACGGCTATGAAGACCGATCAGAGGGACATCGTCCATGGGCTTGACATCGGTGGAGATGACTATATCCGAAAACCATTCGACGCCGTGGAGCTGTTATCCAGAATCAGGGCGGCCCTTCGCGTGAAAGAGCTCTATGATAAGCTCATACTGACCAAGGCTGAGCTTTCCCGGTATGTATCCCTTTCGACGGTAGAGATGGTAGAGAAAACAACCTCAGAGGAGGGGATTCAAGTAGGGCAGACTAAAGACGTAACCGTGCTATTTTCCGATATCAGAGGGTTTAGCAATATTGCGGAAAACATGGCCCCAGGCGAAGTGTTTGAGATGTTAAACCTCTACCTTTCCAAACAGATTGAGGTGGTTCAGGATCATCACGGAATCATTGATAAATTGAACGGGGATGAAATAATGGCCGTCTTTGAAGCACCCACTATGGCACAAGATGCACTAATGTGCGGAACCGCAATCGTTAACGCCATCCGCGACCTCGGGCCTTACCGGGAAGGCAGTTGGATAGGGGCGGGTATCGGCATCAACACGGGGCCTGTCTATATAGGGAGCATTGGCTCAGAGACCATGAAGGACTATACCGTCGTGGGAAACACGGTCAATATAGCAGCCAGGCTGTGCGGGTTTGCCAAGAAATTCCAGATACTCTTCACCGAAGCCACGAAGGAATTAATTGAGGAATATGGATTTCCCTATAAATCACTTGGAAAAGTTCCAGTGAAAGGGGTAACTTCCCCGCTGGAAACCTTTGAGCTGATCGAGTGAATCGGATACCGGATATCTGATAATTGTCTTTAATGATTCTCCGTGTTATAAATTAAAATTTACGCTTAAAATCATTATGGATCGGGATCGTATTCTAAAAGGAAGGAGGGTGTTATGGGCAAGGAGAAAGAAGAGGTAAAGATTCTCATCGTTGATGATGATGAGAAAGCTTTAAAGCTCCTCGAGCTGAAATTAGTGCAATTAGGTTTTCGTAGCATTGTCAAAGAACGCAGGGCCACGGAAGCGTTAGAAACGGCAAAGAAGCTTCTTCCTGATCTTATCTTTCTCGACATCATAATGCCAGGCCTGGATGGTGGCAAGGTAAGGCAACGGCTAATCGAAAATTCCGCAACAAAAGATATTCCAGTAGTGTTTGTGTCCTCTATAATAGATAAGGAAGAGGAAAAGCGCATCGGAGGACGCCTGGCAGGTGGAGAGATTATCGTTTCGAAACCATACTCTTCTGATGAGATTTTAAAGGCCATAGAGAAAAATCTGGGAAATTTCTAGAGTTCGGCTATTAGATCTAACAAAAGTGATCTTGGAGTAATGAGAAGTGGAAACCAAAGACAAGTATAAAGACGACAAGAAGGCCTTGTTTGTTGATATGGTTTTGAAAGCTCCTTAGATCAAAGAGGGGCTTAGCCTCTCCCGAAGGGCTTTCTTGCCGCAAATTAAATTATGGAGGCGAAACATGAATGCTGAATGGTCCAAGAAGGCTGTTCTGCTGGTAGATGACGATCCCAAGAATTTGAAGCTATTGGCAATTAAATTGACTCAGGAAGGCTATCGAGTAATCACGGCTCAGAGCGGAAAGGAAGCCTTGGAAGCGATTAAGCTGGAAAAGCCAGGTCTGGTGCTCCTGGATATCATGATGCCCGGAATGGATGGTATTGAGACGTTAAAGCAGATCAAGGCATTGGACTCGACTATCCCAGTAGCCATGGTTACCGCAGTTTGGGATAAAGAGGAGGCAAAAAAGGCCCTTGAGGCAGGTGCGTATGAATACATAACCAAGCCAATCGATACGGAGTATTTGAAGCTGGCTGTTCTGGCCAAGCTCTTTCCAGACGAATAGCCCAATTGTAAAGGCCAGACTTGATAAATTTATAAAGGCACATAATCACTCAATGGCTTCCGGAACCATACATGCCCTTCCCTTGAGGTGAAAGAGGAGTCGAAGTATGCTCTTGGTTCGCTCACTGAAGAGCTTTTCGGCAAAATAGTTTCCTGCGGCACGCTAAAGCCCGCTGTGGGAGGACATGAAGTAAAAAAGACATCTTCATGCTCTTTTCCAAGCTTAGTTTCTTAAAAAAAGAGGAAGCGCTCAACTATTAAACCTATCTTCATGTGTAAGCTGCCGGTCGGATAAGAGCGATGCGGCGTCCTTATCCAGCACGAGATATACGCTCCTGGCCATACGTCTCACGAGGGATGCCGGGAGCTGGCTTTCCCCTTCCTCGACTATCTCCCTTACAACCCCTGCCTTTTCAAAACCGGTAACGAGGAATATGATACGTCTTGCATTGGCCAGTACCGGTAGGGTAAGGCTTATCCTTTTATGCGGGGGCCTTTCGGCGACAACGGGAATCGCTACACGCTTCTCCTCTTCCAGAGAAGGTGCTCCCGGAAACAGAGACGCCGTATGCCCGTCCTCCCCAATGCCGAGCATAATAAGGTCAAACTCTGGGATAGCGTCACACTCGATGCCGAAGAAGCCCCGTATTTCCTCTTCGTACCTTGCCGCTGCCACCTCTAAGGTGGCCTCTCCGGTCTGAACGGGGTGAACATTTTCTTCTGGAATGTCTACATGGTTTAAAAGGCATTCCCGCACCAGCCGGTAATTGCTCTCCTCGTCGGTGGCTGGCACAAACCGCTCGTCCGCCAAAAAGAGATGGATCTTTGCCCATGGCAATCCTTTACCATCGGCTGAAAGCATTTTGTAAAAATCGATAGGTGTCCTTCCCCCTGAAAGTGCCGAGGCAAAATACCCCCTGCCTTCCACCGACTCGGCGCAGGCCTCCATCCACTTATCCACCGCGAAACCAGCAGCCGCCTTCCCATTACCAAAGATCGACAATCCTCCTTTTCCAGCCATGAGAGACAATCCACTCATGCACGATACACTGCTCTCTGTATCATTGCTCTCAAAACTCCACCCAACTGCGGCCATCCTTCTCCAGAAGCTCATCTACTTCTTTGGGCCCCCATGTGCCTGCCTGATAGTTGGGGAAGTCCTTTGGGGGATCGGCATCCCAACGAGATATAATCGGGCCAACTACCGACCACATGGCCTCTACGCCATCCTGTCGGGCGAATAGCATTAGATCACCCCTTAAGCAATCTATGAGCAATCGCTCGTATGCATAATGTCGCTCTATGGTAAAGGCGCCCTCATAGTTAAAATCCATGCTTACCGTGTGTGGTTGGTTTCCCACCCCTGGGTATTTGACGCTCAAACCCAGGGATATTTCCTCTCGCGGTTGAATGCCGAATGTGAGCCGGTTAGGCTCCAATATATCACAGGTCCTTCCAAAGAGCCTGAGAGGTGGCTGCCGAAACTCCACCGATATGGCCGTAACTCGCTTTGACAAGCGCTTTCCGGTTCTCACGTAAAAGGGAACGCCAGCCCATCGCCAGCTATCGATAAAGAGCTTCGCCGAAAAAAAGGTGGGCGTATGTGAATGGGGGTCAACATCTTCCTCCTCCCGATACCCAGGTACCTCCGTATCGTTTATCTGCCCCGGCCCGTATTGCCCTCTTACCGCAAACTGATCGATATACTCCTTATCCATGGGGCGTATGGTCCGAAACACCTTTACCTTTTCATCGCGAATCAGATCCGCCTCGAAGCCAACCGGAGGCTCCATTGCTACCAGGGCTAAGAGCTCCATTATATGATTCTGCACGATATCCCTCACCACTCCGGCCTGCTCGTAGAAGAGGCCTCGATGCGCTATGCCCGCCTGTTCCGCCACGGTAATCTGCACGTGATCGATGTATCTCCTGTTCCACAGGGGTTCAAAGATGCTGTTGGCAAAACGGAAAAAGATGATGTTCTGAACGGTTTCCTTGCCCAGGTAATGATCAATGCGATACACCTGTTTCTCGCTGAAAACCGCTAATACAGCCTTATTCAGTTCAATCGCGGTATCCCTATCCCTTCCATAGGGCTTTTCCATTACGATTTTTGGCTCAAAACCTTCCCCGCACAATCTATGCATTCCGAGCTTTTTGATAATTACAGGGGCCTCCAAAGGTGGCACGGCCAGATAAAAAACCACCTCCCGTCTTCCTCCTTTCTTCGGCACACAGAGTTCACCCAGGCGATGGTATAGCTCCTGGTAGCCTTCATCACTGTTGAAGTTCGAGGACACGTGATAGAGGTGCCCTCTAAATTCGTCCCAGCTGCTCTCGGTAAAGGTATCCCGGGCAAACTCCTGCAATGAGCGGTGGGTGAGATTACGGAATTCATCATCGGACATCCCGGGCAGTCCGAACGCCGCGATAGAGAAATCCCTGGGAAGCCTTGAATCCTGATAGAGATGGTATAGAGAGGGAAGGAGCATCCTTTTGCTCAGATCGCCTGTTCCGCCAAAGATAACTATGGTGAAGGATTCGAGCTTGATATCATAGGTGAGCACCTCGCAGGTCTGCAAGAACCTGCTCGATGCAGTTGATGAAAGGGAAAAATCGAATGGCTCTTGGTTCATAGTCACCCCCAAACGCCTAGACGTTTACTTACACCTTTGCGCCCATGAGTTGACCTAACAATCCGAGGTGAGCCTTCTCCTCCTCTGCTAACTACCCGCCCTATCTGCCTCCATGCTACCTTGCTCCAATTACGAGGCTAAGTCCCTTTCGCCTTTACCTCATGGCCCCCGAACTTATTTCGCATCGCCGCGAGAAGTTTGGCGGCATAGCTTTCCCTCTGGCGGCTCACAAAGCGCATCATCAATGAGAGGGTAATTACCGGCGTGGGAACATCCAGATCAACTGCATCGGCGACCGTCCAGCGTCCCTCACCGCTGTCCGCAACCCAGCCCTCGATGTCCTTCAAATCCTGATCCTGGGCAAGGGCATCGGAGGTCAGGTCAAGGAGCCAGGAACGTACCACGCTCCCATACCGCCAGATTTCCGCTACCTTATGAAGGTCCAGGGCGAATTCCTCCTTCCTCTTCATGATCTCAAAACCCTCGGCATAGGCCTGCATCAATCCATACTCTATGCCGTTGTGTACCATCTTGACGAAATGGCCGGCACCGCTTGGTCCCACGTGCCCCCAGCCTCTGTCTGCCCGGGGTGCAAGGGTCTCAAAAACGGGCCGCAGTCTCTCCACCGCTGCTTCCTCACCGCCGACCATCATGCTGTAGCCCTCGGCAAGGCCCCAGATACCACCGCTCGTTCCCACGTCAATGAATTGAATGTTCATGTCCTTGAGCGTGACTGCCCTGCGCATCGAGTCCTTGTAGTTGCTGTTTCCGCCATCGATAATGACGTCATCCTCATCTAGTATCTCGGCCAGCCGGGTAATTGTCTTTTCGGTTGGATCCCCTGAGGGCACCATTACCCACACGGACCGCGGCCTCGAGAGCCTCTCTTTCATCTCCTCAAGGCTGCGGGCACCCTCGGCTCCAGATGCCTCAGCCTTTTGAATCGCGGCCTCAAACAGGTCGTAGGCAATAACCCTGTGGTTTCCCTTGATAAGCCGGGTGGTCATATTCAAGCCCATTCGACCCAATCCAACCATCGCCAATTCCATGATAAGCCTCCTTACATCTCTCCTCAAGCCTCGATGGTCTCGCGAAGCGCCGCCACGTTCCGAGCAACAGAGGCTTCGTCGTTGTAGATGCTTGAGCCAGCCACCAGCACTGTGGCCCCGGCGCTCACGATGAGCGGTGCGGTGGTGGTATCCACACCGCCGTCTACCGCGATGGGTAACCCTAATCCCCGCTTATCCAGCATCTCGCGGATACGACGGATTTTATCGAGTTGACTGCGGAGAAACTCCTGTCCGCCAAACCCGGGATTCACCGTCATTACCTGGATTATGTCAGCCATATCCAATACTTCTTCCAACACCATCGCTGGTGTGGCAGGGTTTATTGCCACCCCCGCTTCTGCCCCCAACTCACGAATATGACCTAAGGTTCGATGCAGATGTGTGCAGGCCTCGTAGTGCACGAAAAGCCTGTCCGCCCCATCCTCGATGAACTCCTCCAGGTAGTGGTCTGGCTCTACGATCATGAGATGGACATCGAGTGTCACGCTCACCGCGCTGCGCAGTGCCCTCACAATGCCCTGCCCAAAGGTGATGTTCGGCACGAACCTCCCGTCCATGACATCCACCTGTATCCCGTCTACCCCCGCCATCTGGGCTTCTCGTGCCTGTTCGCCCAATCGCAGGTAATCCGCTGATAACACGGATGCCTCAATCGCTATCATTGCCCTCTCCTTTCCACATCAATATTATGTATCTCGCCTGAGGTGCCTGACTCCCTTCGCATTGGCGACGAACACGTCTGTTGCCAGCCCCAAGAACAACCCATGCACCACTATTCCAGCCCGAGCTTCCAGCCTGGACGCAATTTTCGCCGGGTCCGCGATGGGACCGAAATTACAATCCAAGATGAGGTTTCCTTGATCGGTCGTAAAGCGATCACCATGGCTCGCCTGCCTTACCCTCACCCGGGCACCCAGTGATTCGAGGTAGTGGACCTGACTTCGCAGGCCGAAGGGCACGACCTCTACGGGCACAGGCCATCGGGTACCCAGTGAAGGGGAGAGCTTGGATTCGTCTGCCACGATGATCTCCCGCCGGCTCGCCTGTGCGACGATCTTCTCTCGTAAAAGCGCTCCGCCTCCACCCTTGATGAGATCGAGGTTCGGGTCCACCTCGTCAGCCCCGTCTATGGTCACGTCGATGATCGGATGCTCCTCCAGTGTGGTGAGGGGAATGCCCAGGCCTCGCGCCTCATCCTCAACCTGGAGCGAACAAGGCACGCCCAGGATATTGCTCAGCCCCCCGGTTTCCAGTAACCGCGCAAGGTGTTTCACCGCGAAGGCGGCGGTACTGCCGTGGCCTAACCCCACCACCATCCCGGATTTCACAAGATCCACCGCATGCTCTGCGGCCTCTTGTTTCAATCTGGAGATATCCTCAGTCACCCTATTTTTGGCAGCGCCTTTAGTACATTCCATTACAATCGGCAATCATTGGTTCACCAGCTAACCGTGTCTCGCAAATCCGATAGAATGTCAGGCCAACCCCCCTGCCAATTCCTTGATTCCCCTTACGGGGTCCCCTTGGAAATGAAAGCGAATCACCTTTCTGCCACGTCTTATGAGCGCATGCCGGTCACCTATCGCCTGGGCTGCCTTGAGCACTCCAAAGCTCATTGAAGATCCAGGGAAACAGGCCTCATCGGGAATATCCGCGTCGCGCGGAGGATCGGCGGTGAACTGTAAAAAAAGTCCTTTTCCTTCATCGCCCTTGTGGAGCTGACCCGTTGAGTGCAGAAATCGCGGTCCGAACCCGAGCGTGGTTGCCAGCAGAAATCGGTCACGAAGGCTTGTTCTCATGGCTTGCAGTGCGTCAGTAACCTCGGGTGTCGGCTGAAGGTAGGCCTGAAGCGCGATGTAGGCTCCTGACTGCGCGTTATCGAGAAATCTCGTGAGCGCCTCCGCGGGAGTTCCCGCTGTGATATCCCCGTACACGGCGATATCACCATCGCTCAGGGCCGGCGTTTCAAGGGGGAGCGATCCCTTTTCCTTATACTCCGCCGCCGCCTCACGGGCCAGGGCCTTTGCTGACTCCACGTCCGGCTGGTCAAAGGGGTTGATGCCCAACCGGTAGCCTGCTATTGCCACTGCCATCTCCCACAAAAAGAACTGCCCGCCGAGATCATAAGGATCTTTCAGGGACAGGCGAACTACGGGATGTCCCGCACCTATCAGCTCCGCCACTGCGCTCTCGTACACCTCATCGCCCTCCAGGTGCATGTATACGAAGAGGCGATCCTCTCCGTAGCTAGCAAGGGAACCAACGCCCTCGCCTACCACAGGCAGTATCCCCTTATCTTCCTTGCCGGTGCTCTCCGCGATGAGCTGCTCTACCCAATCGCCGAAGTCCTCGATTTGAGGCGAGCTGATCAGTGTTACCTTATCCCTGCCTGACTTCGCCAGATCCCCTAATACCACACCGAGGCGTCCTCCGGGGTTTTCTCCCTCCGCTTGACAGTCGCATGCCTCACACTTGCCTGCCATGGTCATGGCGCGATCAAGCAGGGCTCCTATATCCATGCCGATGAGCGCTGCGGGAACAAGCCCGAAGTAGGAGAGCGCGGAATAGCGGCCCCCGATGTGCGGGTCGTTGAGGAAACAATCGCGAAAGCGGCAGCTACGGGCAAGATCGACCAGCGGGGTGCCCGGATCGGTGATGGCGATGAAGTGTTCTCCTGCCCTCTGCTCGCCCACCGATTCCCTCACCCAGTTGTAGAAGAATTTAAAGAAGGAGAGGGTCTCCACCGTGGTACCGGACTTGGTGGATACGATAAATAGCGTGCGCGAGGGCGTGAGACTTTCGGCGTAAGCCAATATCGTACCAGGGTCGGTGCTATCGAGCACGGCCAGATCCAGGTATCCCTCTTTCACGCCGAAGGTCTTGCGGAGGACCTCGGAGGCCAGGCTGGATCCACCCATACCCAGGAGCAAGGCTTCGGTATACCCCTCCTCACGAACTCCTTGTACAAAGGCAGTAATGCGCTCAACGCTCTCGCCCATCACCTCCGGGCTGTGAAGCCAGCCCAGGCGGTTGGTGATCTCCATGGGCTCTGGCTTCCACACGGTGTGATCGTGGGCCCATATGCGGGAAATAATCCTATTGTCCTCTAACTCCTCCAAGGCCTTCTCAACCTTGCGCTGGTAGGGCCCCATGCTGTATTCCACTGCTTTGGCGAGCGCTTTCATCTACTGCCTCCTTTAAGCAATCCTCTCGCAGCCTGGGCAACGTGCTCAGGGGTGATGCCGAACTTGTCATAGAGTACCGAGGCAGGGGCGCTGGCACCGAAACTCTCCATGCCTACCACTACTCCCTCCAGGCCCACATAGTGCTCCCAGCCCAGCTTTATGCCGGCCTCAACGGCAACCCGAATCCTCACCGAGGGGGGCAAGACATCTTCTCGATACTCGGCCGGCTGTTGGTCGAAGATCTCCCAGCTGGGAAGCGAAACGACCCTCACGCCCACGCCCTCCTCGGCGAGTTGTTTGCCTGCCTCGAGGGCGATATGCGTCTCTGAGCCGGTACCGATTAAGATCACCTCCGGCTCCTCCTTTCCCGACTGCCACAGGATGTAGCCACCGCGGTGCAGTCCCTCTGCCGGTCCACATTCCGACCGGTCAAGCAACGGTACGCCCTGCCTGGTAAATATAAGGGCCGTAGGTCCATCATCCTTCATCAAGGCGATTCTCCACGCCTCCACCGTCTCCTCTGCATCAGCGGGACGGATGACGGTCAGGTTGGGGATTGCGCGGAGGTTCATGAGCTGCTCGATGGGCTGATGTGTAGGGCCATCCTCGCCAAGCCCGATGCTATCATGGGTGAAGATGTAGATGACGCGTGCCTCGGATAGTGCTGATAAACGAATTGGAGGGCGCATGTAATCGGAGAACACCAGAAACGTGGCGGTATAGGGTATGAATCCCCCGTGCATGGCCATGCCCGTGGCAAGAGCACCCATTGCGTGCTCCCGCACACCGAAGTGCACATTGCGCCCTTCGTAGCCCCACTCGCCTCCCACGGCGCCCTGGATACCCTGGTTCGACCTTTCGGGCAGCTGAAAATCGCCGAAGCCCTTGAGCCAAGAGAAGGTAGAGGGATTGAGATCAGCAGATCCGCCCATGAGCTCCGGAACCTTTGGGGCAAGGGCTTGCAGAACGGCCTCCGATGCCTTTCGGGTCGCGATGCCCTTGGTCTGCCCTTCAAAGGAGGGAAGCCCTGCGTCCCAACCAGGGGGAAGCTCCCCCTTCATCCTTCGGTTGAATTCCTCGGCCAGCTCCGGATAGGCCTTGCGGTACCGCGCGAAGCTCTCCTCCCATTCCGCCTTCTTCTCGCTCCCGATGCTCAAGGCCCCTCTGAAATGCGCCGACACGTCCTCTGGGATAAAAAAATCAGGCTCCACAGGCCAGCCGAGGTTCTCCTTGGCTGCGAGCAGCTCCTCTGTTCCGAGAGGCGAGCCATGGGTCCCGAAGGTGCCCTGCTTGTGTGGCGCCCCGTACCCGATGACGGTTCGCACTGATATAAGCGAGGGCTTTGAGGTTTCGCCTCTCGCGGCATAGAGCGCGGCATCTATGGCATCGACATCATTTCCCCCCTCAACCCTCTGCACGTGCCATCCGTATGCCTGAAACCGCATTTCCACGTCCTCGGTGAAGGCAAGGGCCGTTGAACCCGCCAGCGAGATGCGGTTGTCATCGAACAGCACTATCAATTTCCCTAGACCGAGGTGTCCCGCCAGGGAGCATGCCTCGGAGGATACCCCCTCCATGAGATCGCCGTCGCTGGCGATCACATAGCTAAAGTGATCGACAATGCCATTGTCCGGTCGATTGTAGCGAGCCACGAGGTGCGCCTCTGCGAGGGCCATACCTACTGCGTTGCTGATCCCCTGGCCAAGTGGCCCTGTGGTCACCTCTACTCCTGGCAGAAGATGGCCCTCCGGGTGGCCTGCGGTTCTGCTTCCCCACTGCCGGAAGGAGCGCAGCTCCGAGAGGGGAAGATCGTAACCGGTGAGATGAAGGAGGGCGTACAACAGCATCGACCCATGGCCAGCCGAGAGGATAAAGCGATCGCGATCTACCCAGTGGGGATCAGCGGGGTAGTGCTTGAGATGCCTCGTCCACAGTGTATAGGCCATTGCTGCCGCCCCCATTGGCATTCCTGGATGGCCTGAGTTGGCTTTCTGAACCGCGTCGGCGGCCAGAAAACGGATGGCGTTGATACATCGTTGGTCGATTGAGGTCTGTTCGTTCATCTCGGCTTCTCCTTTCTAATCCGTCGTCACATTCGAGTTATCCCCAGCCCACAAAGCGCTGCACCCATAAGCGCGATCTTGGGGTTACAAATCACATGCACGGGTATCCTGGATACCAGCTCTGAAAAACGCCCCTTGTTCGTGAAGTGCTTCATGAAGGCTCCGCCATCGAGCAGTGATATAATGCGCGGGGGAATGCCCCCACCGAGGTACACCCCTCCGGTTGCCATCACCTTAAGCGCGAGATTTCCCGCCTCGGCCCCAAGGGCGGATATAAAGATTTCAAGCGTAGCGTTGCACAGCTCACATCTCCTCTCATTGTTGAGCGCCGTATTTACGATAACAGGGGTTGGATCATCCGCCGAGCTCAGTTGCTCGGCAACCCAATCCCGCTCCTTCGCGTAGCCTCTTTCCTTGAGAAAGGCATACACGTTGGGCACCCCCTGGCCTGAGCATATGCGCTCAAAGCTCACGTGCCCGAACTTGCGCTGAAGATATCTCAGCAGGTCTATCTCTAAGTCTCCGTTTGGCCCGAAATCGGCATGTCCACCCTCTGAGGGGTATGCACGGTACCGTTCGCCGTCCCATATAAGAAACGCCTCCCCAAGCCCCGTGCCCGGCGCGATCACGGCCAAGGTAGCCCGGGGAACCTGAACTCCCTCGTTGAGGGTATGTAAATCCTCCCTTTCAAGCAGGGTCACCCCATATGCGGTAGCCTCCAGATCGTTAATGAGCGTCGCGGAATCTACATGGATCATCTGCCTTAACCGGGCCTCCTCGATCACCCACGGCAGGTTCGTGATCCTCGCCCGGCCGGTGAGCACAGGACCTGGGACACCGAAGATCGCGCGCTCGATCTCGATTGAGGCCTGTGAGAGGAACTCGCTCACCAATTCCTCCAGGCTCGCGTATCGAGTGCTGTGGAACGTGGACTCAATGAGGGATTTTCGAGGCCCACCGTCTGTTGAGTAAATGCCCAGGTTCGTCTTGGTACCGCCAATGTCACCTGCTAACAACAACATTTAAATCCCTTCTTGGCGAGGTTTCTTAATCGCTCCACTCATGGGTCGCAGGGATAAACCATGCCTATCTTCCGGAATTCCTATCACATTTTTGCTGCAAAGGGGAATTATTTCCCCTATAGTTGCCGAAAAATCCATTAACTCAGCGAGGATAATCGAGGGGTGGATAGAACAACCTCAGGAACAGTAACAACCATCAGCGCATTTCTCATGTGGGGATTTTTTCCCATATACTGGAAGACCCTGAGGCACGTACCTTCAACTCAGATCATAGCACATCGCGTAATCTGGTCACTGGCGTTTGTAGTAATATTGCTCTTCATCCAGGGCCGCTGGAGGGAGACCAAGATCCTCGTCCCATTCTACCCGAACACCCTCATATTCATCGTCACCGCATTCATACTCGGAAGCAACTGGTTAACGTATATCTGGGCGATCAACTCAGATCAGCTTGTCGAATCAAGCCTGGGATATTTCATCAATCCCCTTGTGAATGTCTTTCTGGGTATGGTCTTCCTGCGGGAACGCCTCTATCGGTGGCAGGTGCTCTCGTTGATACTCGCGCTCATGGGAGTGCTTTTTCTGGTTTTCCAATACGGCCGTATTCCTTGGATCGCGCTCGTGCTTGCCTTTACCTTCGGGACCTATGGTTTGCTCCGAAAAACATCCAGAGCAGGGTCAATGGTTGGCTTGTTTTTCGATACCTCACTCCTCTCACCCATTTTCTTCGCCTACCTCATAATCCTCCATGCTCATGGATCAGGCGCTTTTCTTTGCATTGACCGAAGAACCGATATACTGCTCATGGGATCAGGTATCGTCACTGCCGTACCATTGCTTCTCTTCGTCCACGGTGCACGGAGGATAACCTACTCGGCAGTGGGGTTCTTTCAATATATCACCCCAACGGCACAGTTACTCATCGGGGTATTTCTTTACGAAGAACCATTCACCTCGACACATGCTATCTCCTTTGGCCTCGTATGGGTGGCAATCGCGATCTACTCCTACTCGATCCTTGCCCTGTACAGGAGACCTTTTTCAACATAAGGGAGAGGAACATACTCCCTTGGCAAAGCTAAAGGGGACGGAATAACGCTATCGGTGAGAGAATCCCAAACAGACGAAATCATCCCTCACTCAAGTGGCGGAACCGACCACTGGAGCATATTCTTCCTTCTCTCGGGTATCATCTTCGTGATCCTCTTGGGCCTTACCTAAACCTTGATTGAAATCCTGAGAAATGGCGGGATGCCGAGGAGATCGACAGGAGTTCAATTATTCTCTTTGACTACCTCGTTGAGCGCGTCAGCTATATCTGGATACTGAAAAACGAAGCCTTTATCAACCAGCTTGGCCGGGAGAACCCTCTGGCCTTTGAGGAGCATTGTCCCGAATTCCCCCAGGATCAGCCGAACCGCGAAGGCCGGTGCCCTCAGAAATGAAGGCCGCGACAGCGACTTTCCCAAGGCCTTGGCCAACTGCCTATTGCGAACCGGGTTGGGGGAGCAGATGTTTACCGGACCAGCAATATCTTCATTGTCGAGGATAAACAGAAATGCCCTCATCAGGTCTTCCATGTGTACCCATGAGAACCACTGCTCACCGCTTCCCAACGGCCCTCCAATGTAGCTTCTAAACAGAGGGATCATCTGACCCAGCGCACCTCCTGTCTTGCCCAAAACGATACCGAAACGCGTTACTGCCACTCGAATGCCCTTGTCAGCCGCCCTGGCTGCCTCGCCCTCCCAGTCAACGCACACCCTGGCGAGAAAATCATCGCCTGGTCCATCCCCCTCCGTGAGCTCCTCATCGCCCCTGAAACCGTAGTACCCCACCGCGGATGTGCTGCACAAGAGCCTGCTGCTATCCCTTTGCAAGGCCTCCACCACGTTGCTGGTTGTCCGTATCCGGCTATCGTAGATGAGCCTTTTCCTCTCCTCCGTCCATCGGGAAAAAATCGAGGCCCCCGCCAGGTTAATCACGGCATCCTGTCTTTCAGCCTGATCCTGCCACCTTCCCCTGAGGCTGGTATCAGCGGATATATACCTGACTCCCGGAGGCGTAGAAGGCCTGGGACGGGGCGAATGATCCACGATCGTAACGGCGTTCCCCCTCTCAAGGAGCCTGATGGAAAGCTGGGTGCCGATAAATCCAAGGCCTCCGGTGATAAGGACGTTCATGCGGATCTCCTACAACTTCAGAAGCGCTTCGAGAAGGCTCATGCCGGTACCTTTCTTCTTCACCGCCATAAGGGGAACGGTGGTGGATTCAATGAGGTGTTCCGTGACGCTCCCGAGCAATACACCTGCGCCGGCCTTTCTCCCCCTGGCACCAATGACCACTAGGGAGATCCCGCGCTCCTTTGTCACCTCCTCGATCCCCCGGTACTCCTTCTTCTCCAGCCTGAATATGGGAACTGCGGTAAGGCCTTTCAGGTTGACTTTTTTGATAAACTCCCCATAGTACTTCTCCGCGTGGCCCTTCATGATCTCTGCAAACTGCTCGTAGCTCTTCCCTGTCTTATAATAACCCATGGGTACGCTGTAAACATGGAGGCAGTAGATCTCCTGAATCCCGGTAGCGGCCAAGCCAATGGCCACGGCTGTTTCCATTGCATCGAGGGAGTTATCCGAAAAATCCACGGGAACGAGGATATTGGTGAACCATGCCTTGCTCCCCTCGGGCACGAACAGCACTGAACATGGAGCCTTACGGGCGAGTTTCTCGAACAGGGTCCCCTTTGCCGTGGGCTCCTGTCGCTTCCTCATCACAATGAGATCGATGTCCTCTTCCTTGGCCTTGCGCAGGAACTCGATCAATGGCGAGCCCTCAACTATCTCATAGCTGATCCGGGTGTCAGGGTGGCCATCGAAGTATTCATGAACCAGTGCCTCCATCTCCCCCCTCCCGTATTCATCAACCGGTTGAAGGAGATCTGGATACTCCGCAAGGAGATCCTCTGGGATGTCCGCTCTGCTCCCTACATGGAGAAACAGAACTTTTTCCGATTTAGCCAGCCTGCTAATCATTGCAGCGTAACGTATTGAGGCACCATCTTGGTGGGCAAAGGAAATCCCTACTAAGAGGCGTTTGAATCGATACATATCCGACTCCTTTCTCATCTCCCGCAGTTCTGATGGATTTTGCTCTGGGTGTTCTCGATAAATCTAGCCATAAACCCTTCATTCATGAGTCCTTCAGGCCCCAGCGACAATGGTATACAGGCGCAAGGTTTGGGACTAAGGCGTCATTATGCTCGTCTCTGGCGTGAGGGAAGTATAAAATAGGGGCTGGTGAGAGTCAACCTGCAATGGGCGTAAACGAACGCAGCGCCAGTCCTCTATCACTTCCATGCTATCACGAACTATCAGGTCCTCACCTCCTTCTTGCCCCAAGGATCTTCACGATCCTTCGGAATGGCACTTGCGTATACGATCACTGTTGGGTTACAGTAAAGGCGAAAAGACTTCATTAACCTCTTCAATCCACTGGATTACATGGCGAAGCCTGGAAGGCTGAATAATGAAACTATTCGATGAGAGGCGCATGATGAACTCCTATATCAACTACGAGGGCAATAAGATCCATTTTTCACTCCCAAGTGGTTGGATTTCGATTGTCGATGAAGATAGGCCACCTGTTCCGGGGGTTTCCGATCCGTTGAGGGAAATCAGCTATGCCCTTGACAATCCCATTGGATCACCGAGGATTGAGGAACTCGCCCGTCCTGGCATGGATGCGGTACTGCTTTTCGATGATCTCCAGCGCCCCACACCCGCCCACCTCGCCCTGCCTGAGATCATGAATCGCCTCAACCGGGCAGGCATTCCAGACGAGCGGATCACTGGCATATGTGCAGTGGGAACTCATCCGATCCCCACCATGGATCAACTGAACCTCAAGGCCGGGAATGATGCCTTCACTCGTTTGAGCGGCCGCTTGTTCTCCCATGATCCCCATTCCAAAGACAATATCATTATCGGAAGGACCCACCGTGGGACAGTAGTTGAGGTGAACCAGCGCGTTGCGTTCGCCGATTTGATCATCGGCCTGGGGGAGTGCATGCCGCATCCTGTGGCTGGATTCGGCGGCGGATGTAAGATTATAATGCCCGGGGTATGCTCCTATCGCTCGGTGGCCGATCATCATTTCACCTGGATGCGACATCGAAACAGCAGGGTGAACCTCCTAGACGGCAATCCCTTCTACGAGGAGAGCGTTGATGCAGGACGTCTATCTCGCCTGGCCTTCAAGCTCGATCTCATTATCAACGAGAAGAAAGAAGTGATCCAGGCATTTGCGGGAGACCCGGTTGAGGAGCACAAGGAGGCCTCCCGATACGCCGAATCCCTCTACCGCGTTTCCCTGCCCAAGCTCGCCGATGTAACGATTGCATCGGCGTTTCCTCTCGAGGTAGGGGTTCAGGCAACAAAGGCCCTGGACATGGCAGCCTTCTGCACTCGAGCAGGGGGAACTATCGTGTGGGTCGCACCACAGAAAGAGGCCGGCCCTATTATGCCGCTTATCCGGGAGATGGGGAGCTCAGAGAGCGCGAGCGACTTCCACCGCCGCCTGATCGAAGGCGATGTGCCCGATCACCTGAAAGCCTTTGGCATCTCATATATCATGCAGGTCGTATACTACAAGGAAAAGTCCGAGAAGTTCCAGGTCTTCCACGTGACCGAGGGCCTCTCCGCCGAACAGGTAGCCACCATGAGATTCTCATACTGCCCGAACCTTCGGGAGGCTATCAATCGAATCTCCGAAACAATGCCCAAGGCTGATGTAGCCATTTTCCCGTCGGGGGGCACCATTATTCCGGAAGTGCAGCGATAACGCCCCCGCCCAAGGGACAAGGAATCATGGCACTCTTGAAAAATTAAACCTGTACCATCCGATCTTATCTCTACACATGCGAAACGAGAAAACCAGATCAACAATATGCATATTGACTTGTACATCACAATATGGGTATACTCTCGCACCGTACACCACAATGCACTCGGAGAACTAGAAAAGGCCATAAGAAAGAAGGCCACCTTACCAGACCAATAGCCCCATATCAAGATGACCAAAAACGAGGACAAAACGATTTATTCGAATAAGGCCTATGATCGATCTTCCTCCGATAAAGACCCGGGACTGTCCGCTACAGCCCAATTATCCAGGAAGAAGTTGATCGGGGAAATTCCAATCAAACAGCAGGCCTTTTTGGAAATCATCGGCAGCAGTGAAGAAAATAAAGTCATCGAGCTAGGGGAGGAGGAGGTCATTATCGGACGGGGTTCTTCTTGCAAGCTCCGGCTCCCATCCAAGAGCGTCTCCCGAAAACACGCCCGGATCTTTTTCCGCAATGACGAGTACTATATCGAGGATCTAGGCAGCACCAATGGTACCTATGTGAACGGCATACGGGTCGTAAAGTGTGCCCTGAGAAGAAATGACCTTATTTATCTTGGGGGAGTGAGAATCCTTTTCAACGAATAGAGGGCTCGAAAGCAGCATGCCACACGTTAATCAAGCCAAACCTCTGGTTACCTTTTGGGGAACAAGAGGATCTATCTCCACTCCTGGACGATCTACCGAACGATACGGCGGCAATACCCCTTGTGTAACCGTCCTCCATAAGAACACACACATTATTCTGGATGCCGGTACGGGCATCAGGAATTTCGGCCTGGATATTCGAAATGAGGCCGGCTATCCTGAAAGCCAGCTCTCCCTCCACCTGTTTTTAAGCCATACGCACTGGGATCATATCCAAGGCCTCCCCTTCTTTCAGCCCGCCTATGACAAGGAAACCATACTCACTATCTATGGGAGCCCCTATAAGGAAAAGTTCCTCGCCTCCGTGCTCAAAGGTCAAATGGACAAAGAGTACTTTCCCGTGAGCATGGCGGTATTCTCGGCGGATATTCGCATCAGGGAGATATCTGAAGAGATCATTCACGTGGGTGAGCTCACCATTGAGTGGCAGGAACAGGTTCACCATCCCGGGGGGTCCGTGCGATATGGCTTACAAATAGACGGAAAAAAGATAATCTATGCCACGGATGTGGAGCTAAATGGCATCTTCCAAGGGGAATCGAGCGAGGCTGACGCCAAGGCCCTGGCCAGGGAATACCTCGAATTCGTGCATAATGCCGATCTGTTGATCGCCGATGGCCAGTTCACCGAGGAGGAATACTCAAACAAGGTGGGATGGGGACATTCCTCGATTCACCTACTCCTGGACGTCGCCTATGAAGCCCAGGTTAAGCAGCTCGCGATCTTCCACCATGACCCACAACATTCGGACAAGTTCCTGGACGGATTCTGGATGGAAAACAGATCCAAGTTTCTCTCCACCTACAAGAAGATGGATATCTTCTGGGCCAGGGAGGGCCTTACACTGGAGATCTAGCATCTCCCATGCCCCTACGTCACCGCACGAGACTGCCTCTGGGCGAAAAGTGCCGCCCCGAGCGCACCTACGATCTGAGGTTCTGCATACACGAGGACGGGCTTCCCCAGTTTCTCCTCCATAAGCTGTACCACCCCCCTGTTCTTGGCCACACCGCCGGACATGGTCACCTCCCCATATACGCCAATGGCCTTCACCATGCTCCATACCCGGTTGGTGATAGCCAGATGCAGCCCCCTGATAATCTCCTCCTTTGGGTGGTTCTTTGCCACCAGGGAGACCACCTCACTTTCCGCAAACACCGTACACACACTGCTTATGTGAACCTCCGTTTCCGCGTGTAAGGATAACTCGCTCATCTGATCAAGGGAAACCCGAAGCTTTGAGGCCATCACCTCAAGGAATCGTCCTGTACCCGCCGCGCACTTATCGTTCATGACAAAGTCGAGCACCTTACCCGAATCGCCAATGCGGATCACCTTTGAGTCCTGACCGCCTATATCAATGACAGTGCCCGTGTTTGGGAAAAGGTAATGTGCCCCAAGAGCATGACATGAGATCTCGGTAACCCTTTTCTTGGCGAAGGGCACGGATATCCTTCCATATCCGGTTGCCACGGTACTCCCGACGGCGTCTCCACGTATGCCCGCAGCCAGTAAGGCCTTGTCAAAGGCCTCCTCTGCCGCCTCAGTGCTGTTCGCGCCTGTTTCTATGATACTGTAGCCGGAGAGCCTGCCTCCCCGATCGAGGATTACCGCCTCTGTGCTGAGGGCACCCACATCGATACCGCAGACGTAGCTCATCCCATCACACCTACCCCTCTAAGGCCTCGAAGAAGGCCTCAAGCCTCACCATTGCCTGTTCTTCGGAATAGGCCCGAGAGTCGGTGATATCCGCCTCGATGACTACAATCGGTATCTCCAACCTCTCGGTTAAAAGTCGCTTGATATCATACTGGCCCACGGAGTAAGGCTTGCAGCTCCTCGCCGAGTGAATCACCAGCCCGTCCACCTGGAACTCCCGTATCAGACGCTCCATGAGATCCAGCCGATGATTGAGATTGTTATTGAGAATGACCAGGCTGTACGCCTTGGCCATCGACTCAAAGGGCTTGGTTTCGTCCAAGTAGCCTATGGTCTCGGTCCACGCGTAGGTATAGGTTGCGGTTACGAAATTCATTCCGTGCTCAGCGAACAAATTTGAGAAATCACGCATCTTGTACCATATGGGGATGTTATCCCACATCAGCCGCCTCCGTTCATCCCTGACAGCTCCTACGCCATGTGCTATCCTCTGCTCAAGCTCATCGAGGAGCGCTCGATAGTATTCCAGGGCTGCCGGCAGGCCTCTCAGGGACACGATGGGCGCAAGGTGGTTAAAGGCATCGAAGATGGTCATTGGAGACGGCCGGGCCTTCATAGTGAATAAGACCTCTCCCCAGGCTAGTGATGCCTCCTTGGCGACACGTGTTATCTCCTGAAACCTTTTATGATTAAAGCGCCTCTTTGAGATTTGCTCGAGCAGGGGTATCATCTCCTCTAACTGACGGACCATATAGCTGATATCCCCCTCCTTGATCTCCCTGAAGTTGTAAGGTGTATCAAAGAGGACGAGCGGGATCTTCCAGTATTCGGCCAAGGCCCTATACCAGTAAACCACCGTCTGGCAGATATTGTTTGAGGCAAACAACAAATCGGGTTTAGGCAATTTGCCCACCGGTGTTCTTCCGGAGAAGTAGTGTCCCAGGTCTATACGGGCATACGAACAGAGATCTTGATGATACCCGTGCTCCTCGGCCGCCGCACAGAGCTCAGGCCCGAGCTTTTGCGCTCCACAGAGGGCGCCGTGATTCTCGGGATAGAAGGTATAGAAATCAAAGGGCCTCAGGATTTCCACCGGTGCGCCGCTGGTTACCCATGCAACAGGCCTGGCGCCTTCCGCATAGCGCGATAACAGGTAGTGAGTTGCCATGATCTCCTTGAGACGGCTGTTGCACCTGAGGGGAGGGCCAAGAGAGGGGCTCGGCGTTCTCGGCCGCCTCTTCTTGCCCATGCGTGAGAACCTCATAAGCCCCGGAACTCCCAGTTCCTTCATGAAATGATATCGCATCTTCCCAGTTAACGACATTGCCCTTCCCTACCGTATCATCTCCCCAAAGGCCTCTACGCGAGTGGCGAGTTGCCCTGTTAATCCCTGGTTAGGCTCTACGTCAACAACCAGGGTCGGCAGGCCTCTTCTTTTCAATCCCTCTATGAGAGGGGGCAGATCGAACAGCTCAGGCTCGCAGAACTTGACCATACAAAAGATCACCCCCTTGGCGTTGCTCCCCTCAGCCTTCTCCATGAGATCCTCCAGCCGCTCCCTGATCGGTGAATTCCTCGTGGTACACGGGGGCATGCGGAAGTAGCGATCTGCTAATGCCTCAAAGGGGTCTTGGGCCTGGCTAGGGGGCACGAGATGCCGTCTGCCGCATGCAAGAAGATCATCATCACCAACCCGGATCTTCAGCTCATCTAGGAGAGCCAGAATCTCCGGGGGATTGGGCAGAACCCCGCTCAGGATCACCGATGTTTCGCTCGCCGCGGTGTTTCGTGACTTCTCCCGCAACTTCTCAAGCAGGGGAACGAGATCATCGGGGTGGAGGAACTCACTCTGCCGTATGACCCGATAGAACTCGACATTCGAGGCGCCAAGCTCTCCCCTCGCCCTCAAGGAGTAAAGCCCTCTCATGATCGATGCCACCTTCTCGCCCTTCTCGACGCACTGTTTAAATCGAGAATAATCAAGTGCACCGAGCTGATCCCCCAGTTGTGCGGCAAGGCCTCTGAGCTGCTCGATGTAGAAGCGATGAGAGGATTCTCCGTAAGGGGCTTTCGGATGATAAAAGAAGTAGCACGGTTTTCCAGGCTTCAGGTAGTCGTTGACGATGGATGAGAGGTTTTGAATGGAGTCGCAGGTATGGGGAAAGAGAAATCCATCCAGAATGTCTCCCTTGCCCTGAACAACGAGCTCAAGTCCAAGCTTCACGATGGAGCAGATATAGGGCTGAAGATGAGCGCTTGCGTGGCTTGAATCGAGTGGTGGATCCCAGATCTCAACCGGAAGGACGTTCATGGCCCAGAGAATCTCGCGGGGATACTGGGCCGGGAACACGCCGAAGAGATGGCGGCCATGGACCTCCTTCTGTCTCAGGAGATACTCCTTGCGAGATGGGGGGTGAAATTCGGTCATGGATGCCTCAGCTCCTCACGGGTTTCCATATGCCCTCATGGTACCAGACCCTGGAAAGGGGCTCTCCCGGGGGAAGTATCGCATCCTCGAGCTTCCCCTCATCGATCTCCGGCTCCGCACCGTACATGGGATCCCACGGCTCGAGTAGTATCGCCCCACGGCTCAATTTGATCATGCGGGGCAAGAGGGCATCCCCCCAAGAACGTGTTTCTGCTTCCCTCCTCAGGCCATCCAAATCCTCATAATCCAGGAGCTGGTGCAATGTGATCAGGGTTGGGGGGCTGAGGGGGATCTCTGCCTTGAGATTGCCCGCGAGGCCTTTCTCGGGGCTCACCCATATTCCATCGATTGTCTCTGTTCGATCCGGCATACATTCCTGCCCCCGGGGCATGAAGGCCACAAAGAACCGGGTCTCATACCTCTTGGGCATGGCCTCTGGGGTGATCCAGTAGGCCCATCTTGCCAGTAGAGAGAACTCCAATGTCCAGCCCCTGGATACCACCAAATCCTTGAGCCATCCCTTAGGAAGACCCCGCTCCATGCGGCGGGCGCGGACCTCTTTAAGACCTCTCCCGCCGGGATCACTGGGCTGACAGAGCAGCACCCCCGCCTCTTCAAAGGTCTCTCGAACCGCCGCTACCCCATGGGCGACTGCCTCCTGCTCGCCCATGCCTCCGCCAAGGCGCCGGGAGATCCCCTCCTGATCCATATCCACGTGGGATGCCCATAGGCTCATATCCCGATCCTCGGGATCTACCTCGCCTCCGGGGAAGACATAAGCTCCCGGGAAGAAGCGGCTCGCGAGGCTTCTCTTGAGCAGGTAGACCTGAAGCTCACCGCCCTGTTGACGAGCGAGGATCACCGTGGATGCAGGCCTTGGCTTGCTCACCGCCTTGTTGCTCATCTCTTTCACTTAAATCGAGCCCCTATACCGTTCCTCATTATATTCAAGAATCATAAATCCCATAGGTGGGTGCAATCATCCCATATCCCTCACCAAAGACTATCGTACATCTCATGGAGCCAATCTGCCATATTCTCACATAGATTGCACGTGTTTCCGATTTGACCGGTAAAATCTGGGAAATGTAATCTATCGATTTCCACAGAATAGGAGATATCCTCATGCAAAAAAAAGGATAATTGTAGCTGTTAAAAAATCCGTACTGATGATATCTAAAATCTTATTCATCTTTGCAAGCTATTGTATATTTTAGAAACAAATATTGACAGATTTTTTCTCTATAAGTAATTCTGAGTAGAATTCAATTATAGTTCTGCAATATTCGATATATCTAAGAAAAAATCAAAAGGCAATTGATCATCAAAGCAGCCATAATAGAAATGGGATAGGAGGCTGAAATGGCATATACCTTAACCACGTGGAACGACTTCAAGAATTACCAGAGCACCTGTTATAGACAATACGTATATGCTTCCGAAGGCCTTCGCTGCATTGGCTCTACGTGGAGCCCGTTGGCCCCCCTTAAGGGGTTAGGTGAGGATATATACATAATAGGCGGCGAGCCACACGCCGCGTCAACGGCGGGGACATTCCCCCAAGAGAGCCGTGAGGATATTTCAGCTGCTGAAGTCGCCGGTCTAGGCTTTCACTCGTGTAGTTACCTGAAGCTGTTCGTAGGGGAGGTGGTCCGCGATAAAATAGCTATTCCAGATGGAACAATCAAGGAGGGATACCCCAAACCGGATCTGATCTGGACGACACATTTATGCAATCAGCATTCAAAATGGTATCAGGAAGTCTCAAGGCGCCTAGGCGGCATACCCATGTACGCAATAGATATGATCGGCGGGGGGAATGCCGAGAAAGATCCTAAAATTGTAACGTATGTGTGCGACCAGATGGAGGAGGGAATACGTTGGCTCGAGAGAGTAACTGGGAGGGAGTTCTCTGATGAGTCGTTCATCAAGGCAACGAGAAACGAGATCAAGGTGCTGGTTCTATGGGGTAATATATGTGCGCTGAACATGCATGCTCCCGCGCCGTTGGATGAGCGGCGGTTGATAGCTCTATTCCCACCGGCCATGGTGGACAGGACAACGGATGAAACGGTGCGGATATATGAGGCATTGCTGAAAGAAGTGCACCATATGGTAGAGACCGGACAGAGTGTGGCTCCAGATCAGCGTTATAGAATAGTCTATTTTGGACTGGCACATACGTATGGGCATCCTGAAATTGCGAGAATCTTAAGAGACGCCGGCGCTGAGATTGTAGCCTCAGTCTATACGTTTGGCACGGCCGGCAATTTCAGGGGATTGGTAAGTGGAAAATGGTCATGGGAGCCCATAGACCCCGCATGGGTGGACGAACTGGATTTGTCCAGCAGAAGAGACGCCTTATCTGCGCTCGCTAAAATTGTTCTGGGTTGGCCTACGTGGCAGGGCGTAAGATCTTACTGGGCACTGGAACAGATGGCCAGGGCAATGGTGGCAGAATATAAAGCAGACGGGCTTTTGTTAGCGCCCAGCCGTAGTTGTGAAACCGACTTTAGGAACGGCTACATAGCATTGCAGCGCATCTTTCGAAACGAAATTCCGACCGTAGAATACGATACCGACCAGGTGGATGTCCGGAAGATGGATTTGCCGGGTTCCCAGCGGAAAACAGAGTTGTTCGTCCATCTTATGGAAGCACGCAAGAAAGGGGGTGCATGAGAAACGATGAAGAAGGGCTCTGAGGCAATAATCGAACATTTTCGTCATATAACTGAGAATGCCCATGAATACGCCAGATCCCTTCAAGGGAAAGGGAAGTTCTTGGCTGGATATATGTGCACTCATGTGCCCGAGGAAATCCTCTATGCGGCCGGAATTATACCTGTGAGGGTTCTCAGCTCCCATGATTCACAAGCAATGACAAGGGGCTATGTGCATGAGACATACTGCTCTTTTTCACATGATTGCGCATACCAGGGACTGCAACACAGGTATGATTACTTGGACTTGATCGTGACGAGCAGCAGCTGCATCCATATGGGTGAGGCCTTTAATGTTTGGGTCAGGTTTTCGGGATTTCAGGACAAAAGCTTTCTCATACCCTACCCTCATATCATGCAAACCAAACCTGCGTGTGGTTTTATGGTGGAGTCTTTTGGAGAGTTCAAGGAATTCATCGAGAAGCTTGTGAAAAAATCCATACCAGATGAGGATCTCGAGAGGGCGATTAAGGTTTACAATCACAACAGAAGGCTCCTTAAACGACTTTGGGAGTTCCTAAGGCGTGATAACCCGCCTGTCACGGGACCGGAAGTCGAGGCCGTGACGTTGGCTTCCCAGGTTATGGACAAGCAAGAATGCAATCAGATGCTGGAGCAACTGGTTCAGGCCCTAGAAGCCGAGCCCGGCAAAGCACCGTCAGGGGTAAGGCTGATGGTAACAGGAGGGGCGTGTGACGACCTGAGGATCTTCGATTTAATCGAACAGCTGAGCTACAGCACAAACCTGATTTTCATTGATTCGTGCACAGCAGCCAGGTACTTCTGGTTTGAGGTGCCTGAGGACAGAGCTGATAAGCTTGAAGCGATCGCCGAGGGATACATCGGTAGAATTCCGTGTCCTGCGAAAGACAATGTTCCTGGTACCGGCGAGAAAAAGAGGTTGAGGTTCATTCAACAGTTCATCGAGGACTTCAAGCCGGATGGAATAGTCTTTCTCTATCAGAGATTTTGTAGCCCTCAACCACATGACATTGTGGCACTGAAGCCTGCCTTGGATATGTTGGGAATTCCGTCGACTGAGCTTGAGCTTGATACAACCGTACCCATAACTCAATTTGGGACACAGTTGGAAGCCCTTGTAGAAATAATAGAGAGGGTGGCGCCATGAATAAGGGAAACATTCTGGCTGGACTGGATGCGGGCCATGTGAATACGAAGGCCATACTCATGATGGGAGGGAAAATCCTTGGGTATTGCACCGTACCCACAGGATTTGATGTAGTCGCTGCGGCTCAAACAGCACTAAATCATGCTTCGGGCAATGTCGGAATCTCACGCGGGGAGGTAGGCGGAATCGCAGCTACAGGAATCTTTAGAGATACGATTAAGGTACCGCAGCTGAATGTAACTGGAACGGTACCCGAATATGTGGCGGATGCGAAAGGGGCTCTATTTCTCAATAAGAATTCCAGAACCGTTATCGACCTCAGTGGGAATATACAGAAAGCTATCCGTTATGATCAAAACGGGAATCTCCTGGACGTTATTCAAAATGATAAATGTGCTGATGGTCTGGGCATTTTTTACACTACCATGGCCAAAGCTATAGGCTTAAGTGAGCAGGAACTGTCCGAATTAGCACTTAAATCCACCGGGAATCTGTCTATCGCTATTCAATGCGCCCTATCCGCCGAATCAGAGGCTATTGATTTGCTGTGTCAAGGCAGGGACATCGCAGATGTGGCAGATGCTGTCGTGAGATTCATCGTTGAGCGCGTTGCTGCTATGTGCACCTCTATGTCCCTCACCAAAGAGATCGTGGTAGCTGGAGGATTAGCCAAATCTCAAGCGCTTATGAAGCGCCTTCCGAGCTTCTTACAACAAGAGGTAAGCGTATTGAACCTTCCGGAATATGTCGGTGCAATAGGTGCGCTGATCGGTTATGAAGGGGGAAAATGAGCGAGTACGCTTCAGTCAACGAACAGCTGGATTGGACAAGGGCTAAGGTGATATCAGCTGGAGTAGATAGTGGAGCCGTGAGCTCCAAAGCCGTGATACTAATGGATGGGCGACCATATGCATTTTCTCAAATTAGAACCCGAACGCCCAAAGAATCTGCTTTCAGCGCTCTAAACGCGGCTTTGGCTGAAACTCCATTAGAGTTAGAAAATATTCATTATCTGGTGGCTACCGGTCGTGGGAGGACGCAGGTCCCGTTTGCACGGAAAACGATATCTGAGATTGCGTGCGGCGCCGCAGGGGCGGTACACATTTGGGGGCCGTCTGTGCGTACGGTGCTGGATGCAGGCGGTGAAAGTTGCAGGGTAATTCACTGCACCGAAAAAGGCAGGGCAACCTCTTTCCTTTGGAACGACAAATGTGCTGCGGGTATTGGACGCTATCTGGAAACGTTTGCGGATCTGGTTAAGAAGGAAATAACCGAGATGGGAAAGACCGCCCTTCAATCCGACCAGTTTCCAAAGCTAAGCGACTTTTGTGCGGTGTATGCTCAATCCGAAGCCCTGGATTTAATTCGAAGCAACGTACCGCTAGAACAAATAATAGCAGCTTACCACTATGCTATGGCCAAGAGAATCAGCACATTAGTAGCTAGATCAGGCCTGAAAAGGGATTTCGTAATCATTGGAGGGCTGGCCAAGAATCCAGGAATAATTGAGTGGTTGGAACGTATCCTGAAGGTAAGCCGGTTGGCTCCTAAACCCGAATGGGATCCTACATTAACAGCAGCCTTAGGTGCAGCTCTCTTTGCGGATGCTTTCTGTAGGCGACAACAATCTGACACATAAACCACACCAAGGGTAAACGAGGTACTGTCAACATCCTTGTGTCTGGAGTTTCCTGAGTTTTGCTTCACCCAAAGGGAGATAAAAGCGATAAGATAAATGCACATTAAAGAGAAATACTGGAATCCCCTTATCGAGACGATGCCAGTTGAGAGGCTTCGGGAGCTTCAACTCAAGAAATTCAAGAGGATCGTCCATTGGGCCTATAACAACTCGCCGTTCTACAGGCGAATCTACAGGGATGCCGGGCTTGAACCAGGCGATATAAAGAACCTCGAAGATATTCGACAGGTCCCTAAAGTGGAGAAGGACATGCTGAGGGAAGCCCAAATGAGAGAACCCTTTCCATATGGAGATATACTCTCCGTCCCTCTGGAGCAAGTCACCACCTTTCGGCAGACCAGTGGAACCACGGGCACCCCCGTCTATCACGCCGATTCCTGGCAGGACATGGAATGGTATAGTGAGACCTGGGCCTACATTTTATATGCGCAGGGTTTCCGGGACACCGACAGAGTGTTCATACCCTTTGGCTATAACGTCTTCGTTGCTTTCTGGGGCGCCCATTACGCGGCCGAGAAGATCGGGTGCGAGGTGGTACCAGGGGGCGTTCTGGACACCCAGGCCAGGATCCTCAAGATGAAAGAACTCAACTGTACTGCCTTCATGGCAACTCCTACCTATGTATTAGGGATGGCGGATACAGCCCGCAGGAAATTGGGAATCGATGTGGCCAAGGAGCTCAGCATCCAGAGGATTACCTGCGCGGGAGAACCGGGCGCGTGTATTCCGACCACCAAAAAGCGGATCGAGGAGGCATGGGGCGCCAGGGTCTACGATCATATCGGGGCCACGGAAAGCGGGGCCTGGAGCTATGAATGTGCCGAGCAGCCAGGGGGGCTGCATGTAAACGATGCCTTCTTCCTTGTTGAAATCGAGGATCTTAAAAACGGGGATCTCATCGCCGAACCCAACAAGCCAGGCAAGATGATCATAACCGCCCTGGACCGTACCGCCAAACCCTGCATACGATTCGACTCCAAAGATGTCATACGCTGGTCAAATCACACGTGTGACTGTGGAAGGACGTTTCGCCTCACGGATGGAGGGGTGATGGGGCGGGCCGATGACATTACCAAGGTAAAGGGGGTTCTCTTGGCACCCACCGCCATCGAAGAGGTGGTCAGAAGCATTCCCGAGCTGAGTGATGAATACGAAGTGCTCGTCACAAAAAGAGGTGATATTGACGATATCCTCCTGAAGGTGGAGCTGCTTCCCGGAAAAGAGGGGCAAGGGGAGAACATCCTTGCTCGTCTGAAGGATCAACTGCGATTAAAGACCAACCTCGGCTACCGCATCGAGTCGCATCCCTATGGATCTCTGCCGAGATATGAACTGAAGGCCAGGAGATTTAAGGACCTGCGCGGGAAAAATGCATAAGCTGCGGCGCAAAGCTCAGAGTTGAGACCAACTGCGGACAGGTGGCGGTGAGTGCGAGCGTCAGCAAGAAAGTTGCCGAGGGGATGGTGCTCGTCGCGCCTGATGCCTTCTCTCTGCTATTGCCATGCTGCTCAACACAGCAACTATGGCCATAATCGCCGAAAGCACAAATGCCAGCCGATAGCTCCCCATATGATCAAAAATCAGCCCTCCTAGGTAGGCCCAAAGCCCCCCGCCTAAGTGGTGAACGGTGGTAATAAAACCAGAGATGAGGCCCACGTGAGATAATCCGTAGAGCCTCCCGACTAAGCTCGGGGTGAGGGGAGCGGTGATGAGAAATGTGAAGCCAAAAATCAAGGCGAAGACGTAGAAGGTCGTTAGATTCTGATACTTCAATATCAGCAAAAATACCACGAATCGGAGCACAAAGGTGAGGGCGATCGGGATCTTGTTGCCGATCAAGTCTGAGGCAGGCCCGGCGACGAGTATCCCTGCCAGGCTCATCAATCCAAACCATGCGAGCATGTTTCCGGCAGTGGTGGGTGAGATGCCATAATCGGTAACGAGGGGAATCAGGTGTGTGGTGACGAGAAAATCACCACTGCCGCACACGAACATGACCGCCAGAAATAACCAGAACGATGGGGTATGCATGGCATCCCAGAGGCCCATATCCACCTGGCAGCTGCTTGCCCCACTGTCATCGGCTTCACGGGTCTTATCCTCGAAATCCCCTGAGCCAAAGGGCCTCACACCGAGATCCGCTGGATCCCCTTTTATGAGCGTAACGGCAAGGGTGACGTTCACCACAAGCATTATGAGACCAATGGTGAGGTATGATGCCTCCCATCCATAGTGCAAGGTGAGGAGCGTAAACAGCGGCACGAGCGCAAATTGGCCTAGACAATTTCCTGAAAGCGAGAGGCTGATGGCGAGACCGCGCCATTTCACAAACCATTTGCTGGTTAAGGCTGCTATTAGGGGAACAGAGGTCCCCCCCAACCCGATTCCTCCCAGAATTCCATAGAAGAGGTAGAGCTGCCAAAGGGAGTTAATCATGGAGATAAGCCCATATCCGGCCGAGATAAAAAGGCTTGAGATGATGATCACCCACTTAGGACCATATCGATCATAAAACCTGCCTGCCGCGATGAGGGATAGGGCATAGAGGGTCATATTGAGGAAGAAGGCGAAGGACATCGATCCTCGATCCCAGCCAAATTCCGCGATCATCGGCTTGAACATCACCCCAAAGGAGAACCGAGACCCTGAATTGAAGAAAAGTATCGCGAACGAGGCCGCCACTATATACCAGCCATAGAAAAGAGCGCTGCGATGCGATTGTTCAGAGGACACCATATTTTTCATGTCCATCTTGCTGGGGAAGTGTGAAAAAAAGGGGGATAGCCACGTACAAGGGGAGTACCTAGCGAGTAAAAGGCAACTTATGCTATAGCCCTTGCGCCTTGCATTGTCCGGCTATTTAGGCATAGTCCCGAAGTCCTCCCTGTATCCACCACATGGTACGGACAAGCCCGGTACAAGGCATACGTTTTCCCTTTCCCGAAGCATGGCTCTTCGGTATCTCTTGAGGTAAAGGAGTTGATTTTTCGCTGGGGCCCCTTTCAGGGCGCCTTTAAATAGACAAAAGGTGGGATCGAAGGTTTGCCCTTCTATTCTTGATGCCCATCTTCTTTCGTATGCTTTCCCTGTGCGACTCGACAGTCCGGGGAGATAGGTTCATCAGTCGTGCCATCTCCTTGGTCTTCCTGCCCTCTTTTATCATATTCGCGATTCGAAGCTCTGTGGGGGTCAGGCCAAGATGTTTGGAGGAAAGCGTGCGAGAGAACGGTGAGATGATATCGTTGAGATTGGACTCAAGGACATCCATATAGGTCGTTTGTTTGGAATCTAACCGGCCCTCCCGTACCTTCTCGAGCAAGGGAACCACCAGTTCCTTTACGTTCATCAATACCCTCTCTTCCAGCTCTTTCTTGTCCTCATCCCTCCTCTCCACCAAGACCCGCAGGGCGGTATTCACCTCCTCGAGGCTATTCTTTTTGATCTCAAGCTCCTTGCTGCTCTCCTCAAAGGCCTTTTCTGCCCTTACCCTCTTGGTTATGTCTCTGGTGATCTGAATAATATTGATGATATCACCCGACTCGTTTTTCACAGGCACTGCGTAATTATCACAACAGACCGTGCCCCTTGACCTTTCAATCTCCATAACGGCGTGTTCCATTTTACCGGATTTAAGCGCCCGCTTAGCAGGGCACCTCGGGCAAATGCTTTCTTTTCCAAAGAAAATCCTATAGCATTGCTGACCGATTATCTTTTCAGGGCTCACACGTCGTTCTCTGTATGTGTTCTGATTTGCCCAGATTATCCTCAAATCCTTGTCAACGAGCCTGATCCTATCAATTGAGGCATCAATTATTGCCTCAAGCTCTTCATAGGTTGGTTTGTTGTTCACCATAAGATTTCTCCCTTGAAGGATTGAACGAAGATTCCGCAATAATGCTTACATAACCTTACCTTTAGGATTTGTCAAAAAGTTTTGTGCTCAATCTTACCAAATCCTCAAAGAAAACCCAAACAACTCGGTAATCCACAATACTAAGTATTGCGTGATGCCCCGTCCTGAGGGACGGGTATGATGCCATCTTCAGGAAAAAATTGATTTTTCGCTGAGCTACCCTACTCAGATCCTGCTGTTCCGTCAAGTAATTTTGAATTAGTCGATAAAATCATGAAATAGGCTTTAAAAATCCTTTACTTGTGCTTATCTTTTGCATTAAGAAAGAAAGATTCGATTAAGGAGAATTCACTATGCCTATTTTTGAATATCACTGCAATGAGTGCGAGAAGGAATTCGAGATCCTAATCTTGGGCGATCAGGAGGTCTCTTGCCCCAACTGTATGGGCAAAAACGTGAGCAAGTTGCTCTCCACCTTCAGCCATAAGAGCGAGGAGGGATTCTCGAGCTCTAAGGGTTCCTCGTGCAGCACGTGCAGTGCCACGAGTTGCTCAACCTGTGGTTCGTCATAATGGAAACTGAAGAGATTGCCATTGATGAACTGGAACCTGAGAGGTTCATAGCTGAACAGATGGAGGAAATCTCTTCAACGGTGGGCAACGGCTCTGCCATCAATGCGCTCTCCGGTGGTGGGGATTCCTCGGTGGTGACCATGATCGGTTAAATCCCCTAGGGGCTAGCTTGCCCTTCTCGTTAAATCATCCCAGTTTCTGTCTACTTCCCCTTGAATGGCCTCAAATTCCCGTTTGGTGAGGTGCGAAAATCTGCCCTGGGCCAGAAGGTAGGCATCCACTGGGAGATTCCTGGGCTGGTGGGTTATGGTGTAATCCCGGCCATCTCGTATCTCATAGAGGGGGTAGTAGTTCGTCTCCACGGCCAGCCGCCCGATATTGGGCGTCAACCTTTCCTGGTACCGCCACCCCGTGGGACAAGGCGATAGGATATGAATGTATTTCATTCCCTTGATCCTTTTCGCCTCCATGACCTTTCTTCTCAGGTCATCGGGAAAGCATGCACACGCCGATGCGGCATAGGGTATCCTGTGGGCCCCCATGATCTCAACCATGTTCTTCTTATCCTGGGACCTTCCGAGGGGCGTGGTCACAGTCCACGCATGCCGTGGCGTGGAGGAGCTCACCTGGACCCCGGTATTCATGTATCCCTCGTTGTCAAAACAGCAGTAGATAATGTTCTCATTCCTGTCCGAAGCACCTGAAAGCGCCTGGAAGCCTATGTCCGTGGTGCCGCCATCCCCTGCCAGCGCAATTACAATCGTCTCATCATCGCCTTTGGAGATGAGCGCATTGGATATGCCCGCCGCGCTCGAGGCAGCGGTCTCAAACGCGGCATGAAAAACCGGTATCCTGAACGACGAGTAGGGAAAGGGACCCAGGATAATGCCGAGGCACGAGGGCACCACTATGGCAATGGCCCTATCTCCTATCGCTCGAAGGACGAGCTTTAATCCGAGAACTTCACCGCATCCCGCACAGGCCATGTGGCCCGGACATAGGATATCGCTGCTGCCGCTTTGCCTATCCATTGTGTCCCTCGATATCGAAAATTGGCTTCGCCGGGGCATGATCGTATCGCTCCATGTAGTCGAACACCCCTCTGATGTGGAGCGGGGAGACGTTTGACCCCCCGAGGCCCAGCACAAAGCCGAACACCGGTATCCTTTCGGTCCAGGAATAGAGCGCGGATTTCAGCTCTTCACAGAAGATCCCCTCCTGGCCAATCGAAAGGTTCCGATCGATCACGGCAATCCTCTTCGCGTCCTTGAGCACCTCGAGCAGTTGTGTTTTGGGGAATGGCCTAAACAGCCTCATTCGTACCATGCCCGCCTTTCTTCCCTCCTCTCGCATTGTGTCGATGGCCACTCGTGCGGTAGATCCGATCGTGCCGGCAGTCACTACAACGAACTCTGCATCCTCCAGCCGGTAACAATCCATCAGCCCATACCCCCTGCCAAACTGCTCCTTGTATTGTGCATCAACACGTTCTGCTACTTTTAATGCATCCTCCATTGCGGCGTGGCGCTTTATACGGAATTGTGCGTATTGACCCTGGGTTACCGTTTGGGAAAAGGCAGCGGGATTTTCAGGGTCCAGCCTGAAGGCAGGCTCATAATGAGGCAGAAACTCGTCCACCTGGGCCTGATCAGGGACCTCGACTGGCTCCATGAAGTGTGAGGTATAAAAGGCCTCCAACACAACCATTGAGGGGAGAAATATGGTCTCGGATATCCTAAATGCCTGGATAACAGTATCGAGGGCCTCCTGGTTGTCCGCCACGTAGAACTGAAGCCAGCCCGTATCTCTCTGAGAAAGGCTGTCGGTCTGCTCGCTCCAAAAGCTCCAGGGCGCCGCCAGGGATCGGTTGACGTTCACCATGACAATGGGGACTCTCACGCCAGAGGCAAAGTGCAGCATTTCGTGCATGAGCGCAAGCCCCTGGGAGGCCGTTGCCGTAAAGGTTCTCACACCGGTCAGCGATGCCGCGATGCACGCAGCCATTGCGGAGTGTTCCGATTCCACCCGCATCATTCTTCCGCCCAATATTCCCTCTCCCTCCCACTCCGAGAGATTCTCGTAGATGGGACTCTGCGGGGTAATAGGATACGCGGCAATGACCTGGGGTCTGGCCAACCGAGCCCCGTACGCCGCAGCATGGTTTCCCGTGAGAAGCATCCTCATGAGCTTTCCCCCACCATCTCGACCACGCCTCTCGGGCAGGCCACGGAACAGATGCCACAGCCCTTGCAGTAATCCGCATCAAAGCTGTAGATCCCCGATTCCGCATCCTTGAGAATGGATATATCCGGACAGAAGTCCAGACAGATCTCGCAATCGATGCAGGTTCCACATCGGAAGCAGCGGGATACTTCCTCGGCCATGGCGGAAGGCTCGAGCCCGCTGGCTACCTCCTCAAAGCTCTTCCTTCGTGCCTCAGGCATCAACTGCTCCGGGTTCCTGCGGGCACATTCTGAAAAAAACAGCGTGTTAATGCGCTCAAAGGTGACCACTGTTTTCAGGGCTTCGGTTTCCTTTTCCGAGCCCTGCATATAGCGATCGGAGGAGACTGCCAGGCCCTGCCCTACCCCATGGATCTGAATCTCCTCCTCAATGGCTCTGCCTTCCAAGAAGCACGAAATGGCCACGGCCCCTCTCTTGCCGTCGGCAACCGCGTCCGCCACAAATGCCCTTCCGCCTATGGCATCACCGCCCGCAAACACGTGGGGCAGGGAGGTCCTCCCAAATCGATCAGTAACGATTTTGCCATCCCTGATGTCAATCCCCGGGGGCAGGCTATCGGTCCTCATGTGTTGCCCGATGGCGACGATAATCGTATCGACTGGATAGGCTTGGGTTTCCCTTCCTAGGGTAGTAATCTCAACGCCCCCGGTCTCCCTGTCTATTCGTACCTCTGCCCTTTGAAAATCCAGTGAGATAGGCCTATCGCCCTCTTTGTGAAGCCTATGAGGCGCCCACCCGTTCACTATGGTTAGCCCCTCCTCCAAGGCCTCCTCAATTTCCTCCGGAAGCGCCGGCATTTGATCTCTGGATTCGGGACACACCACGGTGATATTACTCCCCCTTCCCCTTCGAATCCTCATCAGCGATCGAGCCGCGTCAATGGCGACATTACCACCTCCTATGATAATGGCCTTGTTCTTGTCATCCTCCAGTGACCACCTCCACGGATCAGCCAGAAGATCCAATCCCGTGATAATATCAGTCCCAGGGGCATTCAGTTGCGGAAGCCTCTTCCCGGCCTGAAATCCAACCGAGAGGAAAAGGGCATCAAAGGAGAGGAGCTCCTCCCAGGAGATATCCTCGCCGACAATGGTCTCTGGCTGTGTAGTAATGCCGAGGGATAGGATCCTCGAGATCTCACGGTTCAAGACGGCCCTGGGCAAACGATACCGAGGGATTCCGTATCGCAGCATGCCGCCCAGCTCCTGTCTTGCCTCAAAAAGGGTCACGCGATACCCGAATCTGGCAAGATGATAACAGGCACTCAGGCCAGCCGGACCGGAGCCTATAACGGCGAGCCTCCCCCTCTTTGAGCCGGCTCTTGCTTCAGTTGCGATATCAGCATTCCCGTGATCGGAGGCGAACCGTTCAAGGCTGCGGATCCCTATGGCCTCATCGAAGTTCCCCCGGTTGCACTCCGATTCACAGGGATGGTAGCAGACCCTTCCGGACACTCCCGGCAAGGGGTTTTCTCGGAGAAAGGCCCGTAACACCCCATCGATATCGCTCTTTGAGGCCAGATGAAAGGCGGCGGGAATGTCGATCCCTATTGGGCACGCCTGACGGCACGGGGCAACTTTATTGATGAAAAGGGGTTTCTCAGACCTTTGGGTGCCTGTCTTAAAGACTCGCGTGCTTTCCGAAGAGACGGCAAAGAATGGATCATCCCTGCTCGCTTTGGGCCGGTATTGCCTCACCATAACGAGTCACGCCTTTTTCAAGCCTGGGTTAATCGGTTCACCGTTCACGGTTCTCGGTTGAAATGCCTTAAGTGGCTGATAAAAATTAAAAAATGTGGTGATAGGTACACGTGTTATGTTTCACCCAATTCGTTAAATTGGCTCCCATGGGTCGAGCTTCAGGCCGCATCAAGAAAGGTAAAGTTAAACATAGATTATAAACCTTGAACCTTTGAACCTTGAACCTTTCAACTCTTAAACTGGAGCCGCTCATTTTGGTTCAAAGCAGGGTAACTTTTTCGTACGCCTCTTTCGCCGCGGCGATGTTCGCCTCTGTTGCCGTGGAAATAGTCTCACCAATGACCTTAATGAGTGTCTCGAGTTTTACAATTTCGGTCAGGCGTACATATGCGCCTAGAATTGCGGTATTCACGATGGATCCCAACCCCATTCCCCTCGAGATTTCAAGGGCATCAATCCTGCCAACCCTATAGTTTTCTAGAGCCCCTGGCTGAAAACTCCCGTCACAATTGAACAGCACATACCCTCCAGGCACCACCTGCGCCTTAATCTCCTCTTCATTGAATAGACTTTTATCGAACAGCACGAGGTGATTGGGGCGATCGACATCGCATTTAAGGTAGATCTTCTTATCGCTCACCCTCACAAAGCCGGCCACGGGGGCTCCGCGCCTTTCAGCGCCAAAAAGGGAATAGCTCTGGGGATACTTCCCCTGCTCAAAGCATGCCCGTGCGAGGAGCTCAGAGGCCACCACGACCCCCTGCCCACCGCTCCCGAGGAATTTTATCTCAACCATGCTACCCCGCATCCTCCGGATACCCCCCTGACTTTTCCCCAACTCAAAAATGACCCTATGCTCAATCTAAATCCTCTTTCAGCCACGATTACCTTAGTTTTCATCCCGTTTTTATGTCAAGGCAATTCTTCCCCGGAATATCGCTTGATGAACTTCGACAATCAACTATATTGCGTCATGTGCAGGTCCATTGACATAATCCATTAATCTGGATAATATTTTAGGCAAGTAAAGAATCCACGCCCAGAGGACGTGGTTTTCTGAGACAAAATAAAGAGAATTGCACCAAGGGTTCGCGGTTGGCGTCATGAGGAGACAATGGGATACGTTGAAAAGATAAATGCGATGATGGAATGAAAGGAGCTCTCAGCTCAGAGCTGGGCTAGTACAGATTAGGGATCTTTTCTTGGGGGTAGCCAGACGAACTTCTTATATTCCTCAATAATCCTTTTGATGCGGCCTGGGTCCCAGCAGGGATCCCAACCGAGGCCCAGATCCTCATTCACAATAACTACGACAATGGTCGTACGAAAAGGCTTGCCCTCTATAATAGTAAAGATATTACATATCCTGTCACTCGCCCTACAATCAACACACTCTCCGTTCTTGACACAAGGCGTATTCATTTCTCCTCCACCCAATTCAGCTGACCTGATGCGGGCATGATTTGGTGCTATGATATTCCTGATCCTATGAAACGCCTCGTTGAGATCTCTGACAATTTTATTCCTTCCTACTACGATAACGGAGATGGGATGCCCCCATACCATCCCCGCCACTCGGTTCCCGACAGCATCTACATTGATCAGTCTGCCATCTTGAGTTATTGCGTTTGTCCCGGTTAGAAAAACGTCACAAATTGTTGCTTCCGCAACAATCTTTGCATGTCTCTGCCTGATGTCCTTCGGCTCCATCTTCTCTTCTTGTTGACCGAATGCATCCAAAACCCTTGTGCCCCTTTCCCTTAATATGGGCAGGATTCCCATCTGCCTGACTGTGGTTGAATCTCCGATACCCACAATGGCGTCAAGGGGAATTAGCTTTAATAGCTCATTTCTTCCTTCATCTAGATTTTGAGAAAAAACACCTTTAATGTGTCTCGCATGAAGGGCTCTTAAAGTCCTCTCAACTTGTGCATCCATATCTCTTGCCTGGTTTAAGTTTCCTCTACAATCGGGAACCCGACGCCCGCTATTGCAAAATCCCTCAGGTTTCTCATTTAATCACCCTTATCTTAATGTGTTATCGGTCTGAATTTGTAGGCTATTATTTCGTTCCCTTGTTCATCCTCATGCAGGCCTTCAATAACCATTTCCACTTCTATACCCACTTTGAGGTCATTGAAATCGCAATCCGTAAATAGCGTCTCTACCCTCACTCCATCAGGCAACTCTACAAATCCTTCTGCATAGGGAACGGGTCCCTTATAATATTCCGGCGGCCTTTGCATCACCACTGTAAAGCTATACACCTTGCCCGTTCTACTTAACCTGATCTCCTCGAGGTTTCTGGACTGACAATTCGTACATATTTCGCATTCTCTCTTGGGAAAAAAGACTTCTCCACACGCAAGACAACGGCTCCCGATGAGCTGAGGTTTTTCATTAGAGGACGAAGGGATGGTCCATAGCCCTTCCTTTACCGGTACTTGTTTCTTGCCATCAGACATAACAACCTCCTCATGCAATTCATCGGGCTAACTCGAACTTAGGAGCCTCATAGTTATAGAATTTCAGAGACGTTAAATTACTATGCCCTTTTCAACTCCGTACTGACAACTGCCTCAAGGTTTTGCATCTCCTCGTCGCTTTGGGCCTCGGCGGTGAAAGGTATTTTGCCGAGGCGCTCATATTTCACCTCCCCTAGCTTGTTGTAAGGAAGAAGTTCCATCTCTATTTCACCAAGTTCCTCTCTGACAAAACGAGCTATTGTCCTGACATCTTCAGGGGAATTGTTGAAATTCGGTATTATGGGAACACGTACCCTCATTGGCCTATAACCGGCAATCCTCTTTGCGTTTTCAAGTATGAGGTGGTTGGACATTCCCGTTGCCGCACGGTGCCTTTTCGCGTCAATAGTCTTGATGTCAAAAAATACAAGGTCGGCATACTCGAGCAGCCTCCTCATAGTGGACCAGGCAACATGCCCACAGGTGTCAAGGACCGTGTGTAATCCGGCCTCTTTCGAGCTTCGAAGGATTGACAAGGCGAACTCGGGCTGAGCAACTGGATCTCCGCCGGATAGCGTAACCCCTCCGCCGGAGTTCTCGTAAAACTTCACATCTCGCATGACTTCCCGCATAACCTCATTCTTCGTGACATATGCTCCCACAAGCTTCCTTGCCTCACCGGGACAGACCTCTAAGCACTTACCACACCCAATACACTTACCCCTGTCTATCGCGGCGTTATCTTCCAGCAAGCTGCTGGCGCCCGTTGGGCACACGGCAACGCATCTGCCACATAATCTGCAATTGCTTTTTATTAAGAAAATCTCGGCCTCGTTGCCCTGTGATTCCGGGTTCTGACACCAAAAACACCTCAGCGGACAGCCCTTGAAAAATACGGTAGTCCGTATACCGGGCCCATCGTGAATGGAGTACCTCTGTATATTAAAGATGATTCCCTTGGGCGCCTGTGCCACTGATATCTCTCCTTGTCTCGATTATATCCAATCAATGGCAACTTGAGTTTTTAAAAGACCTACTTTCTCAAGGCCTCCGCGCTGCCCTGTTGAGCACATGACATCCTCGTGTTTTGGGAGTTGCGGAACGAAACGGGGGGATCTACAGGGCATGTTCGGTGCGCTGTATAATCTCATCCTGAACGCCACGATCGAGTTCGATAAAGTAGGCGCTGTAGCCGGCCACCCTAACTATGAGGTCGCGATGAAGCTCGGGATGAACCTGTGCGTCTACCAAGGTTTCCTTGTCTACCACATTGAATTGTATGTGCCTGCCTCCGTAATCGAAATAGGTCTTTATGAGGGCGATCATTTTCTTCATGTCGTCTTTTGTTTTTAATGTAGCGGGCTGAAACTTGACATTTAGAAGCGTGGCCAGAATGGGATACTGGTCTATCTTGCCAGCTGAGTTGATGACAGCGGTGGGTCCATGCATGTCACATCCTTGGGCGGGCGACATCGAACCGTCGGCCAACGATTTCCAGGCCAGTCGACCGCTTGGAAGCGCCCCCACTCGCGCACCATAGGCATGATGGAGCGACACAGAATAGGCACATGGTAGATATTTCTGCCCGAATGATGCATCCATCTCAGCGACCATTCTACGCCACCAGTTATATAGATCGTGGGCAATGGCGTCAGCATAATCGTTATCGTTGCCATACTTAGGCGCGGACAAGACAGCCCGATGTATCTCCTCCTCGCCTTTAAAATTGGCGGCCAGGGCATCCATGAGATCTGTTTTGCTCACTGAGCCTTCCTCGAATACGCGCTTCTTTATTGCCGCCAACGAATCCGCCGCATCGATCATGCCCTCGGCATTATAATACAGGTAATTGAAACGGGCGCCGCCCTCTATAGCGCTCTTACCGCGCGTTATGCAATCATCGGTCAGGGCAGAGGAAAATATGGGAGGCACCATGGTCGCCCTGAAATAGCGTTGCTGGTTGAAAAGGGCAGCACCCTGGTATGAAAAATGCCGTACCTGTTCTTTGAAGGCATCGACGAGCTCATCGAAGGTTTGAAAGTCTTCAAACCTGCCTGTTTCAGGGCCTACTTGTTTGCACGTGCTTGGATCGAATCCATTGTTAAGGGCCAGCTCCATGCATTTGCCCATGCTGAGCACAAACGGCGGGTAGGGTCCCGCTTGCCCTGGAATTATGGGGACCACACAGCCCCCAATAGCATAATCCCGCGCCTCCTCCAACGTAGCCCCCATGCCCATAGAGAAGGATATGTTTCCGTCATCGTTAAAGAACGCGGGAAAACCAAGCCCAGTAGACACGAGCTCAATTCCCCTCAGCACGAAATCCTGCGGTATTCTATCGTGCCAACGCACTGACAGGGTATTATGAATGGTTCTTGTCCTAAGGGCGGCTTCCAGGAAAAGGTACGACAACTCATTCGTGGCGTTACCCCCATCCGGCGTTTGCCCTCCTAAGGTGATATTATGAAACTGGGCCTCTGCCGAGGTTCCCTCCCGAAAGCTCTTTCTGTTAAAGTGACGGAGCGTGCACATCTTGACCCGAAGACATTCCAAGATCTCTATGGCTTCCTCCCTGGTAAGCTTCCCCTCCTCAATATCGCGCTTGTAGTAAGGATAAAGGTACTGATCGGCTCTACCAGGGGAAACCCCTGCCGGTCTCAACTCCAGATAGAGGAATACGTGGACAAACCATAGTGTTTGCACCGCTTCATAGAAGTTTCGTGCCGGATGCTCCGGGATCCAATCACAGATCTCAGCGATCCTCTCAAGCTCTACCCTCCTGTCCTCTTTCGCCGTTTTCGCCAGCTCCCTTGCCAGGGCAGCGTACCGCTGGCTATATTGACCTAGCGCCCGATACACAATCTCTATAGCCTTCAGGAAGTTTACCTTCTGAAATGATTCAATATCCTTGACAGGTGTGGCACGTAGCTCCTCCTCCACTTTGCTGTGTATCCCGACACAACCCTCTCTGATCAGCTTATCGTAGGCTACTACATGATAGCCCCCCGGCCTGTCCAGCTGGGCTGAAACACCATACACCCATGCGCCATCCTCGCCATTCTCCACAAAGCGCCTTCTCTCCTCTTCACTGAGACTTGCAAGGTAGGCGCCCTCAACAGAACGACCCTTCCAATACTCACAGATCTCTTTTTGCTCATCAACCTCGGAGCTTTGTGCCCTGAAGAACTCTTCTCCAGCCTCTATCTCTTGCTCAACCCAACTGACCGCAAACTCCGGATACCACTCCGCCCACATCGGCCTGGCAGCAAAATCGCCAACGAGCAACTGGTCCTCCTCTATATAGATCGGGATTTCCGTAAGAATCTTGGCGAATGCCTTTGCCCTCCTTATCGGCATGGGCAATCCCTCGGTTTCCCTATACGACTCGGTCAGCAACCTGGCCCTCGCAAGGGAAAGCATTCCGGCATCCCGCTTATCGCGCAGCCTGTTCCAAATTCTCTGTGCCCTCGTGAAGTTCTGTTTCGTTAATTTTTTCATAGCGCCTCTGTCACCTACGAATCCTCAATCAAGAGCAGTGGAATCAGATCACAAACATCTTTCAGATCCTCGAGTTCATTAAGCAACGAAACCAGCTTCTCAATATTGTCCAGCGGCAAAATCCCTTTCGAAAAACTGATGCAACTGTGGAAGCGGTCAACGATTTCCTCCGCGCTTAGGGGCCGCTCTGGAAATCCTGCGGCAAAATCTATCCTCTTGTGGTATGTAGACCCGCCTTTGGTCAGCACCTCCATCTCTACGGCCGTCTCATCTCGCTTATCCAGGGCAGGGTCTGCTTCGGTGTGGACCTTTTGGACTATGTCCATAATCGCTGGATCCCGGATCAAGGGTTCCTCGAAATGTTCCAACCTGGAGCTTTTCCTGAGCAGCGCGTTCGCCACGCAATACCGGATGTTAAACTGGGCATTCACCCTTGGATTATCTCCCATGTGAAAAGGTCCTCCCACGAGCTTATGGGCATAGGGTGTTACCCTCACGTTAATTCGTTCAATATCCTCCGGTGTGATCTCGTGTTCCCTGGCCAGATCAAGCATGGCTTCCGTACTGGAGATAGTGCCTCCGCAGCTTGGGTATTTCTTGAACATGGTTTTGCTGAATTCAAATCTCCTTCCAAGCTCCCCGGCTACCGAAGAAGGATCATATCTGTCCTTGGCATACAGATGAAAATAGCCGTAGATACCCTCGAGGAAATTCTTAGGTCCTGTAAACCCCTTTTGTGCCATCTGGGCGGAGAGTATTCCTCCTTGTGCAACAAAGCCCTGTATTAATCTCACTGACAGAGCGCCCTCGATATTGCTCTGAAAGCTCCCCCCGGACTTATTAAAGGCGATAGCCAAAGCATTCCATATCTGCTCTTTTTCCAAGGCAAGTATTCTGCTCACGGCTGCGGCGGCGGCAAATATACTGCAAATCCCCGTAGGATCAAAACCGTCATAATCTGAGACGATGTTTATCCTGTTTGACACCTCTGCTCCCACAACGAGTGCAGTGAGGAATTCCTCGCCATTACAACCGCCGGCCAATTCAGAGGCTGCCAGGGCAGCAGGGACCAAAGAAGCGCCGACATGCATCCCTGGCCGAATTCCGTCGTCAAAATCCAGTGCGCGAGCCATGTAGCTATTCATAAGAGCGGCATTATGAGCCGGCACTTTACCTCCGTGAACCAGGATGGTAGCTTCCCCCTTCCCTCCCCACCCTTTGATTTGATTTGTTAGCGCCTCACACCCTTCAAGCATTGCTCCAGCAATAGTGGTGCCCATAATAGTCAATGTCAGATTCTTGGCCGTAGCGATTACTTCAGCGGGTATTTCCTTGTATTGAGTATTCAAAACATAATCTATGAGCTTTTCCTCAATCTCATATATATTCCTGCCGCTCATTGGTAAACCTCCTCCTTCCATACTAGCCGTCTATAGAAAGCAAGATCTCTAAATTTATGTTAAGTTCTGTTATCTAATCATGTTCAATAGATAAAAATGGCCAAAGGCATAAGGCACAAGGAGATGCTCGTCTAAGGAATATTTCTTGCGCCTTAAGCCCTGAGCCGTGGCAATAAGGGAATATCTTTCTGGCTCCTCACAAGAATCTGTGGGCTAATTGTGGCATAGGGAGCTTTCCCAAGCCA
>CAZJXD010000003.1:0-16331 GCA_964549945.1 uncultured Desulfobacteraceae bacterium
GGGGGCATCTAATCGGGCTATCCTAGGCATAGCTGCACCATACGGTCAATGATACTTTATGTCAAATTATTTAACTATTTAAGGTCGTCCCCCTTTACTTTACAATGACGGCAATATCTAGCATTCCGCCATAGATAAAACGCCAGAAATTCAAGTGTGGATTGGCGTTTGTATCTGTCAGCGCTCTCTTGATTCCGATGCTGCGCACAACCACAACGAGGCGGTCAATCTGAGTTTTAAGGTCTTGATAAGTTGCCATATCAACATAACGGGCTAATCAGCCGCGCGGCTTTTTACCTCGACTGAATTTGCCTTGTTAGGTATTAAATTTCCAATATTATCTGTTTTATCATTTTAATTTCTTATATTCTTCAGCCCATTTGAAAACTTGCTCAAAGTCTGCAAGTGAAACTCGAAACTTTAATGCTCGACTTTCCTCAATTGCACCTTTAGTAAAATAACTCGTTGTTGCTAATATTCCATGCGTAGCTCGTTCACGTTCTACTACACCATAAAGATTTCTAACAAACTCTATACCTACAGGACGTTTTGGATTATACGCTTTTGCTTCAATTAAATAACAAAGATAAATGCCATTATCTGTTCTGACTGCTCTAAGATCTAAACCGCCATCTTTAACAGGGGGTGTCAGATATGTCTCCCAACCTAATTTATGCCAAATTTCTGCTAATACTTCTTCAAATTTGCGTGGCCCTAATGCAAACCATTCATTCGGATTTTTATTAAGCTTCAAAATAAGATCAGAAATCGCATTGCCCAACAAAAAGATATTATTAGATGTAAAATTTATATCGTTATTTATTAATTGAATTTTTTCCGATACACCTGATACACTTTCAATAATCTCATATACAGATGCTACTGCATTTACAAAATATGATTGATGGAACGAGTATTCATCTGCGGAAAAAAGAAATTTATCTGTACTACGAAATTGATCTAATCGTTTAGAAATATCTTTTAGAAAAGGTAATTCTGTTGGGTCAAAAAGCAGATTTGGTCTTTTTTGAAATAATATCAAATTATCTTTGATTGATCGTATTAATCCTAATTCATAGCCGGAATCCCAACCCCAAGAATCATAATCAACCAACTGTTTCTCAGTTTCTGACAAGGCATCTAAAGCGATCGCTATTTCCCATGATAAATCAATAATTTTTGGTTTCATATTAGAAAAACCTAACAGGCTGCTCACAAGCCGAGAGGTACGAGTGGCCCTTGTGAAGCAGCAAGGTTAGAAGGCTCATCTAAATAATCATATATCTCTTGATAATTTTATTAAGAAAGACATAGCATTTCTTCTTTCGATATCTCTCTTACTTTTAAAATAGTCAACAATATCGGGCACTGCAGGGGCTAAGGCAGATGCGAAAAGAGTTATAGCTCCTGCGATCCCAAGATTAGCTAGATAAGCTAATGTAAGAGAGGGCATCTCCCACTTAATTATCTTTTTCATTACATCAGCAAAAAGGTCATCACGGATTGCACACATATCATTTTTATATTCTATTACGCGAGGGGTAAAATCAGCAGCTATTATTTTAGCGATTTCATCAGGGGATATGTTGCCATCAATATCAGCTATTTCTGAGGCAATCTTATTAACTTCCGTGATCCAGGCACGATATGAATCTTTTGATTTTTCTCGGTATTTGAGGATATCTGTAATCTTTAATTGCTCTAACGCTTCATCGGGAATTACAGATTTAGCAATGTCTATACCTATATACGGTGCATGCTTTGAGGTACCTCCTACATATGACGAATCCGATGATCTTAGACCTATGAGTCGAGCAATATAAGGATCATCGGTCACAGGGATTGTATCTGTTTCCTCGGCAAGGATTGTTGCACTTGTGACTTTAATGGAAGCTTCTACAAGTATTGTTTTAAATGTCTCTTTTCGTTGCGCTGGAGTAGAAACAGCAAACATATTGGGGCCATCCAACTTAAGCTTTAAGTTAAAAGCCTCATCCAATAGATTATCATCTTGTCGCAGAGCATAGACTATTTCTTTACCCATACCACTTCCATAGTTTGCATCAAATTGGATATATTTGGATGCAAATTCGTCGCTGGAACGAAAACCTTCTAGAACCGTTTTAGCAAAAACTGAATTGTTGATATCAGCTTCAATATAGGGCCCATATAGGCCTTGCACAGGACCAGATGGTGGCTCATGTACATCAATTAACAATGGTAAGCCAGACCAATCAATTCGTCTTGCATAAGAAGCATGGCCAATAGTCCCCCAATTATCAAAGGTAACTGACGGTCTATCCATAAAATGTATTTCTTCTGCTATTACCAACAACCTTTTTAGTACTGGTTGATCACAGAATTCTTCACCACTGAAAAGTAGCTTCATTTTATTCTCGGCCTTCAAACAGTGTGCATAGACGGAAAGTTTTCTATATATCACCTTTATACAATAGAAAATTTTCCATCTAATTTTATATTATGAAGATAAATATGGAAAATGAGCATTGGGATTTCCATTTTTTATGAATATACTATATTTTTACGGAAAGCAATAAGATATTCAGGGCAGATCAAGCCCACAAGGGCAAAGCGATTAGGAAGCTCATAGTTCATGGCTCAAAGCAAGAATGAGATGAAACGGGGAATCGGGGAAACGGCGAATCGGAAAAGCAAATCGTATTAAGGTGTACGGCAAAGGGCATAGCGCATGGCGCATAGGGCAAAGCGCTTAGGAAGTTAGTAGCTCATGGCTGATAGAAGAAAGGCATAAGGCGAGAAGGAGGGGAAAGCTGGGAGGTTGATATGTACTTTATGTACTCTTTCTGCATTCCAAGATAGCGGAAATATTGTTTTTGGCCCACTCGTCTACCCTACGCTCCCTTTCAACGTAGGCAATGACCCGTTCTGATAGGTGCCGTCCTTTTATCAATGCCTGTACCGTCTTCTCTCCTGCATCTTTCGGCTTCATCGGGTTAATGTACATGACCCCGTCTTCTTCACCAAAACCTTTCTGCTTGAGCACTCTCGAGGCACCGCTGGTACCCAGGACAAGTATACCCCGATCTTCCGGGTTTTTGTATTTTTGCGAAAGTATGTACTCAAAGGCGACCAGGTTCATACCATCTTCAAGCGGTGTAACGAGCATGACATCCATTTCTTTCATGAACCGGTAGTTCTGGGGAGCGGATATTCCTTTATCGATGTGGATGATTGGTTCATTCTGGAATTTTTTGTCTATTTTCCTCACTTCTTCTGACAGCACACTATCTAGTTTCTGATAGTCAGGGTTGTCGGATCTGCTCGGTGCCGTTACTTGATAGAAGAGGGCATCCTTTTTGAGAGCGTTAAGTTTGTTGAGGGCATGGGAAAAGATGCCGAGCCTTTCAATAAGGCCCTTTGTATAATCGCATCTCTCCAAGCCGCCGAAGATATATCTTCCCAGCTTTCTGTTATTGTTTATGTTCTGGTACAGGCTTTCCTTTCCCAATCTGTAATTAAGGAACTTCCCCGGTGACACTTCGGAGAGAATAGTGTCTACATCCAAACCTATGGGAAATACACCAAGGGTTGTAAGATGATCTCGATAGGCTATTTCATAGAACTCCCCTTCAATTTTTATGTCAATGGGAAACCACTCCTCAAGCGCTTCGAGGTAGTTATCACAGTATTCTTTGACATGAAAGCCGATGAAATCATTAGAGAGCAAACCCCATGTGAGCTTTTGTAAAACGCCTTCCATAGTTTCAGAGAATGGATCATATATCATGTCCTTAACTCTCTTTCTTTTATCCTCCCGAATGAGTCCCTGGATCTCATGGATATTAAAGAAAGGAGTATGCATAAATTGTCCCACGTGCATTCTTTTCCGATCTTCCTCTGATATATCCTCTTCCATGAGCAGGGCCTTGAATACTTCTGCAAGCCGCATGAGGTGGTAGTCTTGAATCCAAACGACAGTCTCATTGCGCTTTTTCAGAGTTTTTTGGCCCTTGAGAATTTCATCAATGATCGTATTCGCAAACGTTACGCTACTGCTCGTGTATTGGATGAAGTCATTTTTTACAAAATAAGGCCTGGGAAATGTTCGTCCCTTCTTGTAGAAAAGCGGTGCTCTGGTAAGATGCATGAGGGGCCAGAGAAATCCATTGGCAAATTTTCCATAATAGCTGTGCATGTGCTTTGTGTCGAAGAAAACAAACCTGAGATAGAAATCATACATTTGGTACCTGAAATGCATGCGGGCATCGGGTTTTATCTCAATAAGTGGAAAATGCCGAGGCGCATAGTGCTCCTTCTGCATTCTTTTGAATAATCCCGTATAATGCCCTCGTGCCACATCGATATCCCTGTCTCCCATAGAGGCACCAAGCCATGTAGTATTCCATTTTCCGGGCTTTAAAAGTCCGGCCATAGCCTTAACGAGGCCCCCTTCTCCGAATTCAGGATCCTCAGGGCGGATTCCCTTTTTCAAAGATGTATCGGCTTCTTTGAGAAAATGGTCTGAAAAGCTAAATGGTCCCCTGTTTGAAACAATGACTAAATTGCTCATCTTTTTCCTCTGCTTCGGGATCGATTTCAGGGTTTAGAATTTCCATCTTGTATATTGCTCTCTTGCTATGAAAGAAATATCGTATGCTCTTTCTGCTTTTCGAGCGTGAGAAGCAACAAGAGGTATTGTTTTAGGTTCTTGGTGATCAAAAAATTGTCCTTCACTCTTTGATGGCCGTTTTCACCCAATTGCTGAGCGAAATCCGGTTGGTTTATGAGCCATCGTATTCCCAGGCCTGCGCCCTCAACAGAATGGACCAGCAGGCCGGTATACCTATCGATGATCTGGGCGGGAATACCGCCTACAGCGCCGCCAATCACTGGCCTTCTCTTCCAGAGTGCTTCCGATACCGTGAGGCCAAATCCCTCTCTGAGAGATTTTTGCGTTACAATATTCGAGGCACGTTGAAACGCATTGATCTCTGTAGCTACGGAAGGGCTAAACAGAAGAATGTGTATATCAGGATCATCTCCTGCTTCTGCTCGTACCATTTCCAATATGGTTTCAGTTTCGGGGTCATCTGCAGCCTTTTCTCCGACCAGAAGCAAGCGGCAGTCCACGTATTTTCGGGCCATCTTAAAGGCCTGTATGACGCCAACAGGGTCTTTCCAAGGATCATACCTCGAAATCTGGGTAACGATCGGCTTATCTCTTGGAATTCCATAGTGCATCAAGACACTATCAATATAGGCAGCATCGAGTTCTCTGTTCTTATCTGCCAGCGGATCAATTGCCGGCTGAAAACGGTATTGAGGGATGGTTAGTTCCGGAGAAAAAAGAGGCGACGAAAAGATAGCAGCATCATACTGCTCAACGAGTGGTTTGAGGAATCTCCAGAGGTGGGGGTGGGGATGGGACAGGTCTATATGGCATCTCCATACCCATTTGTTTTTCCGCTTCTGATTCCAGTTGATCAGCGCCAGCGGCTGGGGATCATGAATGACAATGAGGTCCTCGTCAAAATTGAGTTCATGGTTGTTTTTCTCATTGTACGTTAAATAGGTGTTGAATACAGCTTTGTTGAAATGATCCTTGTGGCCTTGCAGGGCATTATGAAAACGTTTTGTAATGTTAAAAAAGGCTTCATCCCCTGTAATCACATCCCATGTAGTTTGAATTCCCAGCTCGTTGAGGAGCGGGACAACGCGATGAAGCATCTCAGCGACCCCACCTCCTACTTTGGTAGAGTTTACCATTTTAATGGAGCGGTCAGTCAAATGAGAGGCAAGGATCGTAAGCTCCTCAATAATGCCGGGGCCGACCACGTCTTTATAATCAAATAAGGTCGGTTCTTTCATGTTGTTGCTTTGGTGTTTCACCATTGGAGTCGAAGGGTATTCAGGGTACAAGCCTACCTAAACGAACCCTCGTGTTATCGCTCCTCGGAATATTCATCGATGAGCTGAATGATACGAGTTCTCAGTCCTTCCATGGTGTATGCATCGAGGTCAATCCTTTTTATCTTTTGCGCCAGATCCGGAAGATTAAGGCTCGATTCTATCCATGTTGAGAAGTCATCGGCGTGAAGGTCTTTCTCCAGCCGACATTCGATAAAATGGAAGTATATCGAATAAATACTGATGGTTGCCAGCACCTCCCGAAACGATTTTAGATCATAGGCGAACTTATCGGTCAGGTATACTATCCTGATAATATCATAAAGGTAGAAAGGATCATCGGCTCTCTTCCGAAAGGCCTTGGATTCCCGGCCCCTGTATTCTTCAATGATTTCAATAAGCCGCATTCTCAGGGTTCGCAGGGTACGGTATTCAGACAAATCAATGGACATTATTTTCTCTGCGAGGGCTTTTTCATTAAGGCTGCTAGAAATCCAGTAGGTAAAATCGTTGTTGTAGGGCAGCCGTATCTCTCTCATCTTCATATACGCTGAAAAGGTGTGGTAGAATATGGATGTATCCGTGCATGTCTTTATGAGAGCAAGCAGGCCGTCAAGGCTTTCAGCCTTTCGGCCAGTGAGCCTCTCCAGGGATGCGCTGGATAGAAATTGAAATACGTCGGTCATGATTTTATTGTATCCTAACGTAGTATTCATTGCCCAGCCAGCAGAAAGCTGAAAGCGCCCCATTTAGGTCTCGCCAAAGGCATTATAAAAATGCTCGCCTTCAACCTTAGGATTTCGAATTTACAAGCCATAGTACTAATGCTGACCTGTGTGTGTATCGAGAAATTCCTTGGGAGTCATAATTGTAATACCCATGTAATCTCCTATTGCAAGGAGACTTTTATCTCCTGAGATGATACAGGCAGCCTTCAAGGCGACCGCACATTCAATGAACTTGTCATCATCAGGGTCTTCCTCCACGATGTGCAGATTGGGTGTCTTTGCGGTGAAAAGCGCGTGTACACCATGGGCAAAAAGACCTAACAGTTCGCTGAGCTCCTGCTCTCCTTCTAAGGCGAGGCGTTGGAGAACGGCGATGTATTCATCCGCGATCGGTTTAGAGAGGCACAGGGTGAGCTGCCCGGACTTCCATAGGTCTACGATCTTCCGAGGATTACCGCCGAAGAAAGAGGAAACGAAGATATTCGTGTCGATCACTACCTTGATCACCGTTTGGCTCTCACTTCCTGGATAGCGCGTGTGATATCCTCGGGGCTAAAGCCACGTGATGACATTTTGGTACCGATACGCTTCCATAGGTCATCAATATACAAGCCTATGTCGCGATCCCTGACATAGTCTTCAAGCAATTCCCTGACTACTTCACTGATGCTCTTTCCCTCGGACTTGGCGATGGAATTGACCTTGGCCTTAAGCTCGGGATCGATTCGAATCATCATTTGGCTTTGCATTTTTTTAACTCCGATAGTATTGCTATAATGTATATACAATATATATTAACAGAGTGCAAGGCGAAAAGAGGCATGGCGCAAAGGGCAAAGTGCTTAGGAAGCTCATAGTTCATAGCTGATAGCAAGAATGAGATGAAAAGGGGAATCGGAGAATCGGAGAAAGACATAGAAGAAAGGTGAAAGGAAAAGTAGGTTCACCGTTCCGGGTTCAAGGTTAACGGTGGGCTTTCTCTAAATCGAGCAATTTCTTCTTTACCTCCAACCCCCCGCCGAATCCCACCAGACTGCCGTCGCTTCCGATCACCCGATGGCATGGAATCACGATGGGGAGGGGATTTCTGGCATTTGCCGCGCCCACCGCGCGGGATGCCTTTGGCCTTCCTATCCGTTGTGCCAGGTCCCTGTAAGAGATGGTTTCACCATAGGGCACCTCTTGTAAAGCTCGAAGCACACTGAGTTGGAAGGGTGTACCTTGGGGCGCCAGTTTCAGGGTAAATTGCTTGAGCCTGCCTTGGAAATAGAGATCCAGTTGGCGGATTGGCTCGTCAAGAAACCGCCGGTCTTCCCTCCAATCTATTTCAGGTGCGATCCTTTTCTTCCCCTTCATAAAGCTAATATACCTGAGGCCCTCCTCATCGCCGGCAACCAAGAGCCGGCCCACGATGCTCTCGAGGTAGCAGTAACGAATCATTCTGTTCCTCTCCTTTCCATTACAAACGCCTTATACGGGTTTACACCAGCAGGTACCGTGTCCCAATGGTTCGGAGGTAATGCTTGGATCCAAGGCTCCTTCAGCGAGGGATTCAGCCTCCCCGCCATCGAAATCCCTCCTGGATTATGAGATGTAGGTCATCACTTAAGACTCTATATATCAATTTTTAATAATTTACAAAAGGGAGGCCTTTCCATAACGCAATCTAACATTGGAAACTAATGCTGAATGGTATGAATCAGCAGGCTTAAAAAATAAAATTTATAAGCATTTTAAGGCAGTTAACGGAAAAATAACGAAATAAAATTCCCTTCCCAACTTGTACTTTACTTTAGCAACTTCTCGCAGGTCTTTCTATTCAAAAAGGGCCACAGATAAGAGAACTTATTAAAATTTCAGGAAAAATTTTATTTTTTTCTTGACAAAGGGATTTTTTTTTCTGAAAGTGTCATAAAGTGGTACAAAGTGGGAAAAAATCATGGAAAAGCCTTTAAACGACCTCTTTGAGGGAAGATCGAGGCATAGCCTTGATGAAAAGGGAAGGCTCGCCATCCCGGCTCGTTTCAAGGAAGTGTTGGAGAAGAGGGGTGACTCCTCCCTGGTGGTCACCAATCTGAACAACTGTCTCGTGGCCTTTGCAGGGGATGACTGGCAGAAGATAAAGGATAAGGCGGTAGGCCTCCCCATGTTCGATTCCGCGGCGAATATCTATTTTCGCTACTTTGTATCCGGCGCCATAAAGTGTTCCCTGAAACAGGGCAGAATTCTGATTCCCCCGGACTTGAGGGAGTTGGCCGGATTAAAGAAGGAGGTTGTCCTCGTGGGCCATCTGACCAGGTTTGAGATCTGGGATAGAGACAGGTGGGAGGAGGAATTCGAAAGGGCAAAGAAGGCATTTCCAGGAGCCAGTCAATCTCTTTCGGATCTTGGAATTTGAAGGGGGGAGTAGATGGTTGTTGCTCATCAACCGGTTATGGTTGATGAGGTCGTGAGATTCCTGGTCACCAATCCCGAGGGCATATATGTCGATGGAACAGCCGGTACAGGAGGGCATAGCCTTGCAATCGCGAAAAGCCTGGCCCCTGCCGGGAGGTTGATTTGCCTGGACATCGATCGAGCATCCCTTGAGGTAGCAAGGGAAAGGCTTTCGCAATTTGCCGAGAAAGTCACACTGTTGAGGGAGAGTTACGTTGATATCGATACGATACTCGCGGAACTTGAGGTCGAACGGATTAGCGGTATGCTCTTGGATCTCGGTATCTCATCCTATCAGCTTGAGTCGTCCAGCAGGGGATTTAGCTTTCAAAAAGATGAACCTTTGGATATGAGAATGGACCAGCAAACGGGCGTAAGCGCCAGTGATCTCCTCAACAGCTGCTCAGTTGAAAGGCTTCAGGGGATTCTATGGGATTATGGCGAGGAGAGATGGGCAAAACGGGTTGCCCGGGCTATCGAAGAAGAGCGGAAAAACAACCCGATACGCTCGAGTCTCCAGCTCGCCCGGATTGTTGAACGCGCAATTCCAGGGAAGTACCATCCCCGAAAGATACATCCTGCTACCAGGGTTTTCCAGGCCCTAAGGATAGCGGTGAACGGGGAGATAGAAAACTTGGCTGATTTTCTCAAGGTGGCTCCCTCAGTCCTGGTGCAGGGTGGAAGGCTCGCGGTGATATCGTATCATTCCCTTGAGGACAGGCTTGTGAAGCGAGCCATTCTCAAATGGGAGGGAAAGAAGATACACCCTCGAAAACTACCGGTGATCCATACATCCGGCAAGCCGCTCATGAGGGCGGTAATGAAAAGGGCGCTCAGGGCAAGCCAGGCTGAGGTCGATCAAAATCCGCGATCAAGGAGCGCCGTCATGAGGGTGGCGGAGAGGATGTGAGGTGAAGGGAAAGAAGAAGCGGGAACCAATAAGGTTTATCCATTTCCTCGTAGTCTTGTTTCTTCTCATCTTGTTAGCGGGAATTTTCCACGTTTGGGTAAATTTCAAGAGAACCCAAACGGGCTATGAATTGAGCCAGTTGAGAAGGGAGATAGAGAAGGCGGAGGAGTACAACCGAAAGCTGAAGCTGGAGATAGCCTATCTAAAATCGCCCAAGCACTTAGAGGATAAGGCCATGAAAGAGCTTGGATTGAGGTACCCCTCGCCCAAACAGGTGGTGTACTTGCCATGAGGGCTAAGAAGATAAAGTGGATGAGGATCAGGATCTATATAACGGGAGTCTGCTTTTTTCTCGCGTTCACTACTATATTTCTCAGGGCTTACCAGCTTCAGATCCTCGAGGCAAGCCACCTTTCAAGCCTGGCCGAGAAAGGATATACCGGAGAGCTTACATTCACCGCCCAGAGGGGGACCATATTTGATAGGTCCGGAAAGGAACTCGCGCTCAGCGTCGAGGTAAGCTCCATATACGGTTATCCGAAAAGGATAGTAAACACCCGGAAAGCGGCATCCTTGCTGAGTCGTGCCCTGTCAATGGATGAGGCTGGGTTGCTCGAAAGGTTGCGAAGCCCCAGCTCATTCGTGTGGATCAAGAGAAAGGTCACACCGGAGGAGATTAGCCGTGTGAGAGCGCTTGGCATAGACGGGATAGAGTTCACCGAGGAGAGCAGGCGCTACTATCCCTGTATGGAAACAGTCGCCCATGTGGTGGGATTCGCAAGCCAGGATAATAAAGGCCTGGAGGGCATTGAGTTGCAGTACAATGGCTACCTGGAGGGGAGAGAGACAACCCTCAATCGGGTTCACGACGCCCTTGGCAGGCCTCTTCTCTTCGATAGGCCGAGCATAGAGAGGCCGGGCCCATTTAACCTCGTGCTAACCCTGGATAAGGATATCAGTTACAAGGCACAGAAAAGCCTTCAGCAGGCAGTGGAGCGATCAGGGGCAGCGAGCGGTATCTGTATTGTGATGAGGCCCCAGACGGGTGAGATTTTGGCCATGGCGGTGGTGCCGGAGTTCAATCCAAACGTATTTTGGCGCCACAAGCCCTATGAGTGGAGGAATAGGGCGGTCACCGATTGTTTTGAACCGGGCTCAACGTTGAAGGCATTTCTCCTATCGGCGGCCCTCCAAGAAGGTGTGGTGACCCCGAACACAGTCCTCGATTGTGAGAGAGGCGAGATCACGGTTGCGGATTACGTGATCCATGACAGCAAGGCCTACGATAACCTCACCGTGAGCGACATAATTAAGTATTCGAGCAACATTGGAGCGATCAAGATCGGACGGAGGCTGGGAGCCGAACGATTTAACCAATATTTACAAAGCTTTGGATTTGGTGAGCGAAGCGGAATCGATTTTCCAGGCGAAAGGCGTGGCACCCTCAAATCCATGAGGCTTGCAAGCATTGTCGATCAGGATACCTTATTTTTCGGCCAGGGTCTCTCCGTTTCTCCTCTTCAGTTGGCAATGGCCTTTGGCGCCATAGCGAACGGGGGGGATCTTATGAGGCCATATCTGGTGAAATCAATCGTCGATCAGAGCGGGCAAACAATAAGGGAGTTTTACCCGCACACGCGCAGGAGGGTCATCTCTCAGGAGACGGCAGAGAAGGTAAAAATGATACTCGAGGGAGTGGTGGAGAAAGGCGGTACCGCGCCCGATGCCGCGATACGAGGCTATAAGGTTGCGGGTAAAACGGGTACCGCTCAAAAGGTTGATCCGATCGAGAAGGCCTACTCGAATAAGAAGTACGTGGCCTATTTTGGTGGATTTACCCCTTCGGACTCCCCTGCGATCGCGATCTTGGTAGCACTCGACGAACCAAAGGGTAAGCCATATGGGGGGATTGTGGCGGCCCCTGTATTTAGTGATGTGGGTGGCTGGACCCTGAACCATCTCAATATTGTGCCATCAATCACCACGGCGAGTGCGAGCCGTGAGATGGCAGCGCCGGCCAGCCATGGGGATCGGTTGGAGACGGAAGGCGAAGGGGTAGCCCGCGGTTTAGATGCGCCTGGCTTGGTGCCCGATGTAAAGGGGCTCGGGGTACGGGAGGTAATAAATAAGGCAAAGGTACTGGGATTGCGCGTAATCGTGAAGGGAAGCGGGCTGGCCGCGGAACAGAGCCCAACGCCGGGCTTACCGTTACACGGCAATACCCTGCTGGTGGTCACCTTTAAGCCGCCGTGCTGAGCTGTTAACGGGTTTTAACGTTTAATTGTCGCTTGAAAAGGGATGATGAAGCTTGATTTCTTGGTAAACGGGCTATCGATCCTGGAGCAACGGGGAAGGAAGGATATCGAGGTCAGGGGACTGACCAATGATTCGCGAGCCGTGCAGGAGGGGTATCTCTTCGTGGCCGTCAGGGGGCACAATCAAGATGGTCACCGGTATCTCGCCCATGCCGTGAAGGGCGGGGCCCATGCATTGGTAGTGGAGCAGGCGGAGAAGGAGTTTAAGGATGTCACCATTATCAGGGTGCCTGATACCAGGGTTGCCCTCCCTGGGCTCGCCGCCAGGTTTTATGGGTACCCCACAAGGGGCATGCGTTTGATTGGCATCACCGGCACGAATGGCAAGACAACAACCAGCTATCTGCTGGAGTCGATATGGAGGGAAGCGGGCGTTAGGGTAGGGCTCATTGGTACCATCAGCTATCGGTATAAGGGGAACTCCTTTGAGGCACCGCTTACCACGCCTGACTCACCGGAGTTGATGCGGATCATTCGGGAGATGAGGGATGCCGGGATAACCGATATTATCCTGGAGGTTTCATCCCATTCCCTCGATCAAGGAAGGACGATGGGCTTTCAATGGTCGAGGGCACTGTTTACCAACTTTTCCAGGGATCACCTCGACTATCACTCGACAATGGAGGAGTACTTTCAGGCAAAATCCCGGCTCTTTACTTCCTTGGGCGGGGATCAAGTGGAAGAGGAGGCAGAGGCGGTCATTAACATGGACGATCCCAAGGGAAGAATATTAAAGAAGATAACCACGGTGCCCGTGGTGAGCTACGGCCTTGGAGAGGATTGCATGGTGAGGGCCGTAGATATCGACTCCGCGGTGGATGGAGTACGGTTTACATTGGTTACGCCTTCGGGGAGTGTGCTTATCACCTCCTCCCTGTTGGGAAGGATAAACGTCTACAATATCCTCGGCGCAGCAGCCACCGCCTATAGCCTTGGCCTGGAGCTTGGAGCTATTGCAAGGGGAATAGAGGGGCTCGCGTACGTTCCGGGAAGGCTTCAGCCAGTAAGAAACAGCAGAGGGCTCACGGTGTTCGTCGATTACGCCCATACTCCCGACGCCCTGGAGAAGGCGCTCCAAACGCTCAAGCCCTTTACACGGGGAAGGTTGATCACCGTGTTCGGATGCGGAGGTGACAGGGATAAGGGCAAGAGGCCGGAGATGGGCAAGGTCGCCGGAGGATTAAGCGATCTGGTGATACTCACCTCGGACAACCCGAGAAAGGAGAATCCGGCTCAAATCGTCTACGAGATTGAGCCGGGGGTGGGAGAGGCGGGATTACGGAAAATAGAGTCAAATCCCTCCCGGAACGAGAGGGGCTACAGAATAGTCTTGGATCGAAGAAAGGCAATCCGGGACGCGATCAATGCGGCCACTGACAAGGATGTCGTCTTGATTGCGGGCAAGGGACACGAGAAGTATCAGATCATCGGCAATAGAAGGGTACGATTTGATGATGTAGAGGAGGTAGAGAGGGCAGCGGGCTAGTGCGCCAGAGGCGCACTCGCTTCACGTTGCGAGTTGCGCGTTACGCGTATGCTTTACGAATGAGTTCTTATGACTAATAGCTGACATGGCGGGGAGATTGAATGGCCGCGAGGTGGGGGGAGATAACCATCGGCGAGATAGTTGCAGCGATGGGCGGAATCCAGATATCCGGCTCACCGGATAGGGCTGCTCAAGGGCTGTCTACCGATTCCAGAACGATGGTTCCCGGTCACCTGTTTCTCGCCCTTAAGGGAGAAAGGTATGACGGTCACGATTTTCTGGGCGAGGCCGTCATAGGGGGGGCAGGGGGTCTCATCGTGGAGGCAGGAAGGCCTATCGGGGAGGGGTTACCGGACGATAATCTGGCGGTTATCACCGTTTCATCCACCCTCAAGGCCTTGGGCGATCTGGCATCGTGGTGGCGAAAAGAATGGGGTGGGACGGTGATCGCCATCACGGGGAGCAATGGCAAGAGCACCACAAAGGAGATGGCAGCCACCATTCTCTCTCTCAAGGCCAAGACCATGAAGAGCCCCGGCAGTTTCAACAACCTCATCGGTTTGCCCCTGTCGATCTTAGGGCTGGAGCCCGATCACGAGCTGGCGGTGTTGGAGATGGGTATGAACGAGGTTGGGGAGATTGCAAGGCTCACGCGGATCGCAGGGCCGGATATCGGGGTAATCACCAATGTGGCGAGCGCTCATCTGGAGGGATTGAACGATCTCGAAGGGGTAGCTGCGGCAAAAGGTGAGCTCCTGCGGGAGATGTCAACCCGGTCTACCGCGATCCTCAATGGGGATGATGAATTTACAAGGGGCCTAGCCTCCACCTTCAAGGGGCAGACCGTTACCTTTGGGTTGAGCCCCGCCAATCGCGTGAGGGTCGAGGACATCCGTCGGGTTGGAAGCTCCGCCCAATCATTCGCTATCAGAATAGATGGCGAGCGGGTCCCTGCTACCATCCACCTTCCGGGTGTCCATAATGTCCTCAATGCACTGGCCGGGGCGGCGATCGCATGGCGCGTTTCATTGCCGGGTGAGTTGATTGCCCGGGGATTAGAGGAGTTCCGGCCCCTGAAGGGCCGTTTTCAGATACTGGAGCTTAAGGGAGGAATACGGGTTATTGATGACACCTATAACTCCAATCCATCATCTCTCGGTGCCGCGATCCAGACGATTGAGGGCTTGAAGGAGAAGGGGCAGGGCCTGGTAGTAGGCCTGGGAGAGATGCTCGAGCTGGGCGTTGACACACCACAGTACCATTTCGATGCCGGAAAACGTATCGCCGTCATGGGGACGAGATTTCTCGCCGTGTTGGGTGAACATGGCCATCAGGTGATCGAGGGAGCCCAGAAGGAGGGCATGGTTCCAGAGCAGACCTTTCACGCGTCCGATCATGCGGAGATGATCGAGGCAATCAAGGCGAACGTGAGGGAAGGCGACATAGTGTTTCTGAAGGGCTCAAGAAGGATTGGCCTTGAGAAGGTGGTCGATGGGCTCAAGGAGTCCTTCGGCTTACACAAGGAGCAGGGGAATGCTGTATAAGTTGATATATATGTTTCATACCCAATTCTCCGTGCTGAATGTATTTCGATACATCACCTTCAGGACCATCTACGCAACCCTGACTGCCCTTCTCATTTCGCTGGTTCTCGGTTACTGGATTATCCCTCACCTGCGGAGACTTCAGATCGGCCAGTATGTGAGGGATGATGGCCCCCCTAACCACAAGAATAAGGCGGGGACGCCCACTATGGGGGGATCATTTTTACTGTGCTCAATCCTCATCTCCTCATTGCTGTGGGTAGATCCGAACAATCTCTATATCTGGCTAGTATTGATCGTCACCGTGCTTTACGGTGTCATAGGGTTTATGGATGATTACCTCAAGGTGGTCAGAAAGAGCAGCAAGGGCTTACGGGTATGGAGCAAGCTCTCCATGCAAACCGCAATCGCCCTGTTTGCGGGAATAGTGCTGTACTATAATCCGGGATTTGACACGAGGCTCACCTTCCCCTTTGTGAAGACCTTCTTGCCGGATATTGGGATGGGTTACATCGTGTTGGTGATACTGGTGGTGGTAGGTGCATCCAATGCGGTGAACCTCACCGACGGCTTGGATGGCCTTGCCATCGGGCCCATCATCATCGCGTTTCTCACCTACCTTACGTTCACCTACCTGGCGGGACACGTAAGGATCGCCCAATACCTTCAGATCCCCTATGTGAAGGGTGCAGGGGAGCTCGCCGTGGTCTGCGGGGCAGTGGTAGGGGCGGGGATGGGATTCCTGTGGTACAACAGCTACCCCGCGCAGGTATTTATGGGCGACGCAGGCTCCCTTTCCCTTGGCGCGGCCTTGGGGATGATGGCCATAATCTGTAAGCAGGAGATAACCCTTATTCTCGTTGGCGGACTGTTCGTGGTGGAGGCCCTGTCGGTGATATTGCAGGTTGGCTACTTCAAGATAAGCGGAGGTAAGCGCGTGTTCAGGATGGCACCGCTGCACCACCACTTTGAACTTAAGGGCTGGCCAGAGGCAAAGGTGACGGTTCGGTTCTGGATCATTGC
>CAZJXD010000003.1:16431-119690 GCA_964549945.1 uncultured Desulfobacteraceae bacterium
TTGAACTTAAGGGCTGGCCAGAGGCAAAGGTGACGGTTCGGTTCTGGATCATTGCAATTATGCTGGCCTTGCTCTCGATGAGTACGTTGAAGTTGAGGTAGGTAATTGTCAATCGTCAATAGTCAATTGAAAAAGGGAAGAAAAGTTCTCGTGGTGGGTCTCGGCAAGAGTGGCCTGGCCGCAGCCAATTGGCTCGCGCATCAGGGAGCACGTGTAACGGTGAGCGAAGCGCAGGATGAATCGGCCTTCGATCGCCGGCTCTTAGCTGAGCTCTCAAGGGATGGAATTGAGCTCGAGTTCGGAGATCACAGGCCGGGGGGCTTCTTGGCGGCTGATTTAATCGTCGTCAGCCCGGGCGTTCCCCTGGATATCAAGCCCCTTGTTGAGGCCTCCAAGAGGGGAGTACCAATGGTAGGGGAGCTGGAGCTCGCGTGGACATACTTAAGAACACCCAGCATTGCGGTAACCGGTACCAATGGAAAGTCAACGGTGGTGAAGCTCATCGGGGAAATGCTGTCTCGATCCGGAAGGAGGGTCTTCGTGGGAGGGAACATTGACTTCCCCCTTACGGATTATATAGGGGGGGCCCAGGATGCCAATTACGTAGTGCTGGAGATAAGCAGCTTTCAGCTCGATACCGTTGAGACATTCTCACCGCTCGTGTCATTGATCCTCAACATCAGCCCTGATCACCTCGACCGATACGCGGATTATGAGTCTTACGTACGATCCAAGGAGAGGATATTCGGAAACCAGGGACCGGGGCAGACCCTGATTCTCAATGACAACGATCCCGTGCTTAAAGAATTGGAGCCTAAAGGTGGGCCTCGAGTGTATCGGTACGGGATGGAGAGGGAAGAGGGACGGCAGGGCTTTCTTGAGGATGGGAGGGTTGTAGTGAGGCTTCCTGGGCAGGGGAGACTCACGTTCAATCTCGATCGATTTAACCTGCCCGGCATCCATAATCAAGCAAATGTCATGGCCGCGATTCTCGGGGCTTTGGTAATCGGCACCCCCCCGGCTGCCATACAGGAGGGAATCGACGGCTTTAAGGGATTGCCCCACAGGATCGAGTTGGTAGACACCATAGGGGGCGTGGCCTTCTATAACGACTCCAAGGCAACCAATATCGATGCGGCCATCAAATCCATTACCAGTTTTTCCCGGCCGGTGATGTTGATTGCAGGCGGAAGGCACAAGGGAAGCGATTACCTTCCCTTGGTCAATGCGGCTAAGGGCAGGGTAAAGGACGCGGTTTTCATGGGGGAGTCCAGCACCCTTTTAGCGAATGCCTTCAACGGAACGATCCCCTGGAGCCAGGTCAGGAGTATGGATGACGCGGTGAACCGCGCATATGATCGGGCCCAGGAGGGGGATGTGGTTCTCCTCGCTCCTGCCTGCTCAAGCTTTGACATGTTTAGAAACTACCAGCATAGGGGGTTGGCCTTTCAGGAGGCAGTGAGAAGACTGAGAGATGGCACCTAAGAAGGGAGTTCATTACAACTTCGATCCGGTGATTCTCACCGCGGTGATACTGCTGGTCGGTATAGGATTGGTGGCGGTGTATAGCGCCAGTTCGATTCTCGCAGAGCAGAGGTACGGAGATCACTACTATTACCTGAGAAAACAGCTTATGTTTTGCCTGTTCGGCTTTCTGGCTATGATCATCGCGAAGAACATCAACTACCTCTTCTACCGGAGGTTCGTGTACCTGTTCCTCGTATCGAGCACCATCCTTTTGGCGCTCCTGCTCGTACCGAGGTTCGGGATTAAGGTGGGGGGAGCCCAAAGGTGGTTTCGCCTCGGTTTTATCTCGATCCAGCCATCGGAGATAGCCAAGCTCTCACTGTCGATGTTTGTGGCCTACAGCATGCATAAGAACTTCGAGAATATGGGATCATTCTCCCGTGGTCTCCTTCCGCACCTTTTGGCGGGATCAATCGTGATAGCGCTGATCCTCCTCCAGCCCGATCTCGGTACCGCCGTGATCATAGGAATATGGATACTGGTCCTTTTATTTATCGGTGGGGTGAACCTCGCGCAGCTCATCGTGTTGCTAGGGCTCGCGGCGCCCATCCTGTTTTACCTGATCACACATACGGCCTACAGGCTGAATCGGTTGTGGGCCTTTTTGAACCCATGGGAGGATCCCCAGGGGATTGGTTTTCAGATCATACATTCCTTCCTGGCATTTGGCTCGGGGGGGCTGTGGGGAGTGGGACTTGGAAACAGCAAGCAGAAACTCCTGTACCTGCCGGAGCCGCATACGGACTTTATCCTGGCGATCATAGCCGAGGAGATAGGGTTCATCGGGGTGAGCGCCCTCTTGATCCTGTTCACAATCGTCGTCATCAGGGGCATCAAGATCGCGCTGCGAGCCCCGGAGCTCTTCGGGACCTATCTCGCAATGGGGATTAGCTGCATGCTGGCGATACAGGTAATGGTGAACATGGGCGTGGTCATGGCCCTGCTGCCTACCAAGGGCCTCACGCTCCCCTTCATAAGCTACGGCGGCTCCTCGCTCATTGTCAATTTTATGGGCATTGGAATATTGATGAACATATCGAGGAAGGCCCTGGAGGGCACAAAATGAAGGACGTTACTCGTTACTGGTTGCTCGTTTTAGGACAATAATTCTCAACGGATGAAAGAGAAGTTGAATTAGCGATGATCAACGGACAACGGACAACGGACAACGGACATCGAGTGATCATCGCCGGGGGAGGTACGGGCGGTCATCTTTTCCCGGGTATCGCGATCGCCAATGAGCTTACAAGGAGATTGGGTGACCTAAAGATACTCTTCGTGGTGGGGAAGAAAAGGATGGAGGCGGGCATCATATCCAGAGCCGGATATATGGCACGCTCCATTGATGTGGAGGGACTGCTCGGCAAGGGCGTTTTAGGAGGGATGAAGGCGATTTCAAAGATAGTGGTGAGCTCTTTTCAGTCCCTTGGGATCTTACGGGATTTCAGGCCCCACCTTGTCGTGGGGGTTGGCGGATACTCATCGGGCCCCCTGTGCCTTGTGGCATGGATCCTCGGAATTCCCACCGCCATTCATGAGCAGAACTCCTATCCCGGACTCACGAATAGGCTCCTGTCCCGCTTTGCCCAGAGGATCTTCATCTCATTCGAGGGGAGCAGCAGGTATTTTAAAAGAGGGGATCTCATTGTTACCGGGAATCCGGTGAGGGATGAGCTGATCGGCCGCAAGCCGTCCCCCAGGAGGGACAACGGGAGGTTTGTTATCCTTGTCGTGGGGGGAAGCCAGGGGGCTCGGGCGATCAACAGGGCATTCGTCGATGCACTGAAGGAGCTTAAGGGCGAGGGGCTTTTTCCGTTTGCACTCCATCAAACGGGGACCATAGACCTGGAAAAGGTGCTCGATGACTATCGCGCCCATGGCATTGAAGGGGAGGTCAAGCCCTTTATAGAGGATATGGCATCCGCGTATGGAATGGCCGATTTGGTAATCTGCCGTGCAGGAGCTACGACAATAGCGGAATTGGCTGCCTTGGGAAAGCCCTCGATTCTCGTACCCTTCCCGTATGCAACCCATGATCACCAGGTGATGAATGCGAATTCCCTGCTGAGTGCCGGAGGCGCGGATATGATCCTCGAGAAGGATCTGACAGGGAACACCCTGGCTGAGAGGATCAAAAGGTATATGCAGCATACCGATGAGCTTGAAAGGATGTCAACGCTGGCGTTAAAGGCCGGGAGGCCGCGTGCAGCGGAGGTCATCGTTGATCAATTGATCGAGCTGATGAATAAGAAATAGCGTCAGTGGCGCAAGGCATGAACCAACAGCCAAACTTATAAACGCATAACAGTGAACGAGAGCGGTTCACGGATTTACAACGGATAACAGACAACGGACAACGTACACCATGAAGTTCTTCGGCAAGGTGAAACACATCCATCTGGTTGGTATCGGCGGGATCGGGATGAGCGGCATCGCAGAACTGCTTCTCAATCTGGGATATGCGGTGAGCGGCTCGGATATCAAGGAAACCGAGGTAACAAAGCATCTCTCCGATCTCGGTGGGGCTGTGTTTCAGGGACATGATCCGCGCCACATCGATGGGGCTGATGTGGTGGTTTTCTCCTCGGCGGTAAGGGAGGACAATCCTGAGCTCGTGGAGGCAAGGAAGAGGGCCGTTCCCGTGATACCGAGGGCGGAGATGCTGGCTGAACTCATGAGGCTTAAATACGGGATCGCCGTAGCAGGGGCCCATGGAAAAACCACCACTACCTCCATGATCGCGTCGATTTTAACCAAAGGGGGCCTCGACCCAACGGTGGTAATAGGGGGGAGATTGAATATATGGGGCGGCTCCAATGCGAGGTTGGGAAGGAGCGATTTTCTGGTGGCCGAGGCCGATGAGAGCGATGGCTCGTTTCTCGCCCTTTCCCCGAGCATAGCCGTGGTCACCAATATAGACCGCGAGCACCTAGACTTCTACCACGACATGAAAAACCTCAGGTCTACGTTCGTGAATTTCATCAACAAGGTGCCCTTCTATGGGAGGGCGATACTCTGCCTTGATGACAAGGAGGTTCAGGGAGTGCTCCCGAGGTTAAAGAAGAGTTACCTCACCTACGGGTTGAGCCCCCAATCCGATATAAGGGCGAGCGATATATCGAAAGAGGGGCTCACCACGAGTTTTGTGGTGAGCTCTCAGGGCACCACCCTGGGCCAGGTCACCATCGGTACACCGGGAGCTCACAATGTGTTGAATGCCTTGGCAGCGGTTTCGGTGGGGATGGAGCTCAATATCGATTTTGACCATATCAAGGAGGGCCTCAGGGATCTTGGAGGCCTCAAGAGGCGGTTTGAGATAAGAGGTGAGAGGAATGGCATGCTTATCTTAGACGATTACGGCCACCACCCCACGGAGATCGTGAACACCATAGGTGCGGCAAAGGAGAGCTGGCCCGATAGGAGATTGATCGTCGTGTTTCAGCCCCACAGGTACACGAGGACAAAGGATCTGTACGAGAAATTCGTGGTCTCCTTTAATCAGGCGGATGTCCTCATCGTTACCCCCCTCTACGAGGCGGGAGAGGAACCCATACCCGGTATACACAGCGAGTTCCTCTTCAAGGGGATAAGGGGTCATGGGCACAGGGCGGTCATCCTCTGTAAAAGCAAGGAAGATGCCACCTCCGTTCTCATCGATGAGATGAAGCCAGGTGACGTGGTCTTGACCCTGGGCGCCGGCGACATACACCTGGTGGGGACCGAAGTATTGAAACAGATAGGCGATTGAGGAATTGAGGTATTTAGGGATTAAGGGATCCAGGAATATTGATAGTGAGCAAGAATGAGTAAGCAGATAGCAGTATGCAGAAAGACGGTTAAGGGATAACGGTGAACGCCTTTAAATTTATGCATTTTAGGCACTTTAGCCCTGGCCCAGACCTGGTAAGAACTGGCTTACCAAAGGCAAGCCATGATTGGTGATACATCATAACCTAGAGTATATTCAAATCCCGTCTCACCAGGGCGGGCTCACGTTAGGTATTTGAGAATGGATGCTCGAGCAAAGGAGAGGATAGGAAAGATCGGAGGTGAGGCAGTCAGCTATGATATGCCGATGTCCCGCTACACTACCCTTGGGGTGGGGGGCAACGCGGAGGCGGTGTTCAGGGCAGAGAGTATAGAGGGATTGAGGGAGATGGTGGGCTACCTTAAAGGCGAGGGGATTCCCTACCTGGTGGTGGGCCGCGGGAGCAATCTGCTGGTGTGCGATGAGGGGTTCAAGGGGGTGGTGATCGCATTGAACGGAGGCCTCGCCTCGATAGAGACACCCACTGCCGGGGAGCCGTATGTGGAGGCCGGAGCAGGTGTAGCGCTGAATACATTGGTGAATTTCTGCACCCAGAGGGGTCTTGCTGGCCTGGAATTCCTCTCGGGAATCCCAGGAACCCTGGGCGGCGGGGTGGCAATGAATGTGGGGGCATGGGGCAGGGAGATCAAGGACGTGATCAAGGAGATCACGATCCTCACGGGTGAAGGAACCGTTGAGGGCAGGGGCAGGGGCGATCTCAGGTTTCAGTACCGGGGGCTCGATCTACCTGAAGGGAGCATAATACTCAATGGGAGCCTGAGCCTGAGCCTTGATCGGCCCGCTTCTATCAAAAAAAGGGTTATCCGCTGCCTGGATGATCGGAAGAAACGCCAGCCTGCCGATAAAAAGTCCGCAGGATCTGTATTTAAAAACCCGGAAGGAGATTACGCAGGACGGTTGATAGAGGCTGCTGGCTTAAAGGGGAGAAGGGTGGGCGGAGCGATGATATCGCCGAAGCATGCAAATTTTATCGTAAACACCGGTGGGGCATCTGCCGCTGATATCATGGCGCTCATGGATTTGGCGATGGAAACGGTGAGGGAGATGTTCGACGTCGGGTTAATCCCTGAGATAAGGAGAGTGGGTAAGCCATGAACAAGAGTGGCGTTTTAGCTCATCAATCAGTCAAGAGGGACAGAAAAAAGGACGTGCTCGTCTTCAAGAGAGCCCTGGGACAGCTGGGATTTGGCCTGATCAAGATGTTTCTCTTCCTCCTATGCCTTGGAGCCCTCTCCCTGGGATTGATCTCGGGATACCAGTTTCTCTCCTCTTCCCAGTGGCTCAGGGTCAGGAATATCGTGGTCACCGGGGTTGGGGATTCCATGAGGGACGCGGTGATCAATCTCTCGGGAATCACCGATGATGACAGCCTTTTGTCAGTGGATGTGGCTGCCGTTAAGAGGACTATCGAAGAACATCCGTGGATAAAAACCGCTTCGGTAGCAAGGAGTTTCCCCCACACGCTCCATATCGAGGTGCAAAATGAAGAGCCGATCGCAGTGGTAGTGCTCGATAGGATGTGCCTCATGGACAGAGAAGGGGTTCTGTTTAAGGACGTTGAGAAGAATGATCCGGTTGATTTTCCTACCATCACAGGCCTCTCCGTCGGCGATGAAGGCCTGAGCGGGGATCTGAAGAGGGTTGCCTCTCTTTTGACTGCCTACTCTTTAGCGAGCGCAGCCCTGCCAGAGAGAGAGCTTTCGGAGGTTCACGTGGAAAAGGATGGGGCACTTAGTGTGTACTTCAACGAGCTGCCCTTTAAGGTTTCCTTCGGCAGGGGCGATTTTTTCAGAAAGATTGATTCGCTCCAGCGTATCATCATGCATCTGCGGGTCACCCATCAGCTCCATCACACGAGATCGATAGATATGGATTACCAGGATGGGGCAGTGGTGGCATTCACGGATCGGGTGGTTTGAATGGGGCTAATTGGGTTCGGTACATGAACGATGAGAGCTAGATTATAGATTCGCTGTGTTCATCTCCTATCGTTACGGAATCAAGTAACCACATTGAGAGGAGATACACACAATGAAAGGGGTTAGGGCATGGAAGACTTGATAGTGGGCCTTGACATCGGCACAAGCAAGATTTGTGCAGTGGTTGGGGAGGTGAGGCCTGACGGCAGGGTCGATATCGTGGGAATGGGGTCTCACCCTTCTATCGGGCTGCGGAAGGGCATGGTGATCAACATAGAGAACACGGTGAACAGCATCAAAGACGCCATAGAGGAGGCAGAGACTATGGCCGGCTGTGAGATCAGTTCCGTGTATGCGGGGATTGCCGGGGGCCATATAAAGGGATTCAACAGTCATGGGATTATCGCATTGAAGAACAGGGAGGTGACCAGGAGGGATATAGAGAGGGTGATCGATGCAGCGAGGGCCGTCGCGATCCCCATGGATAGAGAAGTAATCCATACTCTCCCCCAGGAGTTCATCGTCGACGACCAGGCCGGTATTACCGATCCAGTGGGGATGTCAGGTGTCCGCCTTGAGGTGAAGATTCACATCGTGACAGGAGCGGTTACCTCCGCGCAAAATATCATCAAGTGCGCCAACAGGGCAGGTCTTGACGTATACGACATCATTCTGGAGTCTCTTGCCTCAAGTGAGGCGGTGCTTTCGGATGAAGAGAGGAACCTGGGCGTTGCGCTCATAGATTTTGGCGGCGGGACCACCGATCTGGCGGTATTTTCCCAGGGCTCGATTAAACATACCTCCGTATTGACACTGGGCGGTGATAATCTGAGCAATGATATTGCGATAGGAATTCGAACGCCCTTTAAGGAGGCGGAAAAGATAAAGATTAAGTATGGCTGTGGCCTCACCTCGCTCATAGGCAAGGACGAGACCGTTGAGGTGGCCAGTGTGGGAGAAAGGGCGCCGAGAACTATTAGCAGGGAATTGATCGGGGAGATCCTGGAGCCGCGGGTAGAGGAAATCTTCAGCCTCATCTACCAGGAGTTGATGAGATCCGGGTACGACGAGCTGGTTACCTCCGGCGTAGTAGCCACTGGAGGGTCTTCCCTGCTGCCTGGCGTACCGGAGATCCTGGAGCAGGTATTCAATATGCCGGCCAGGATTGGCTATCCTACCAATATCGGGGGATTAAAGGAGATCGTGAACAGCCCCATGTATGCAACCGCAGTAGGCCTGGTCCTCTACGGGGCTAATCTGGAGAAGAGGGAGAAGAAGTTTCGAATACGGGACACGAACATCTTCAACCGTATCATCTCGAGGATGAAGAGATGGTTTGTGGAAGAGGAATAAAGAATATAGGGAACTTGGAGTAATGGAGAATTGGAGGATTGGAGTGATGGGTGACTTCGCTTCCATGAGCTTTTTTCAATGCAAGTTTACATCGGATAGGAGAGGAGAAAGGGAAATGATCCTATTACTCCAAATACTCCAGTACTCCATGTCTCCAGATATTCGGAACGAATAGGCAATGATGCAAAAACTATAAGTTTACTACGTTATAGCAATTCAAAAAGCTAAGCAAAAGAACGGAGGGGATGTATGCGATATGAATTTGTTGAGCAGAGTCCAGGCGCCACGATAAAGGTTTTCGGAATCGGAGGCGCGGGTGGCAATGCTATCAATAACATGATAGCTGCCGGCGTCAAGGGGGTGGATTTCATCGCCGCCAATACCGACAAGCAGGCCCTTGAGCTGAACGCGGCGCTCGATAAGCTTCAATTGGGGATTAACGTCACCAACGGGTTGGGGGCCGGGGCTGATCCGGAGAAGGGGGCATTGGCCGCAGAGGAAAGCATTGAATCGATCAGGGCCGCCACCGAAGGGGTGGATATGGTTTTCATCACCGCGGGCATGGGAGGCGGAACAGGCACGGGCGCCTCTCCGATAATCGCCAGGGAGGCCAGGGCTCACGGGGTGCTCACCGTGGCGGTGGTCACAAAGCCCTTTGATTTCGAGGGTGAGAAGAGGATGAAAACGGCCCTCGAAGGGATCGAGAAGTTAAAGAGAGAGGTTGACACCCTGCTGGTGATTCCAAATCAGCGACTGCGGGCATTGGGGAATAAGGATACCCCTTTTCTGGAGCTTATGAAGATGGCGGACAATGTGTTATTATACGCGGTGAAGGGCATATCGGATCTTATCACGGTGCCGGGTTTCATAAATCTGGATTTCGCCGATGTGAAGAGGGTGATGGAAAAAATGGGGACAGCCCTCATGGGCACTGGGACTGCGAACGGTGAGACCAGGGCACTCGATGCCGCACAGATGGCCATTAACAGCCCCCTGTTGGAGGATATTTCGATCGATCAGGCGAGGGGTGTTCTCATCAATATCACCGGTTCCACCAAAATGACCATGGATGAGGTTATGGAGGGATCCAGTTTTGTGAAAAATGAGGTCCACCCCGATGCGGAGATCATATGGGGCATGGTCTTTGATGATTCCATGGCCGATGAGCTACGGATTACGGTCATTGCGACAGGTATAGGTGGTGGCAGAGACGGAAAGGTTGTCAATTTAAGGGAGATAACCCCTGACGAGGCGGAAGAGCACTGGACGGTGAGGGTAAAGGAGGATCTCGATAAGCCGACATTCCAGAGGCATTTCTCGGAAGAGGATCACGATAGGCTTCGAAAGGAAGCGGGTTTTACCAGGGAGAAAAAGGGCCTATTGAACAAGCTCTTCCAGAAGGATAATCTGGATTACCCAACCTTTCTAAGGAAACAGGCGGATTAATGACCACCATTGCCGCTCTCTACCGGAAGAGGCTTTCTCGAGAGAGGGGTACCATAAAAAAGGATTGGGGTGGCAAGACATCGGTGGCCCTGATCTATCCCAATTATTACCAGGTTGGCATGTCCAACCTCGGATTCCAGACGGTCCATGGCATATTGAACGATCATCCCGCTATTGTCTCCGAGAGGGTATTTCTCCCCGATGAAGACGAACTCTCTATTTACAAGAGAAGCAATCATCCCCTCCTCTCCCATGAGTCACGGACCCCTGTTCGGAGATTCGATCTTCTCGCCTTTTCCCTTTCATTTGAGAATGATTATCCCCACGTCCTCACCATACTTGACCTGGCGAAAATACCCCTCATGAGCGGGGATAGAGGTGAGGATCATCCCCTCATTTCAGCAGGCGGTGTGGCTACCTTTATGAACCCCGAGCCACTCAGCGACTTTATTGATTTCTTCCTTCTGGGTGAGGCTGAGGTCCTCCTGGAGGGGTTCCTCGAGACATTCCTCGCACTGCGATCATCTCGACTCAATAAGGAGGACACCTTGAGATGTCTTGCCCAGGGGGTAGAAGGCCTTTACTGCCCTTCCTTTTACAGGGTGGAGTACAAGGAGGATGGATCTATCGGCTCGTTTGAGCCATCCATTCCATCCATCCATCCCAAGGTAACGGTAGCCAAGCGAGTTGCCATGGAGGGATTTCCCTGCACATCCAGAATAGTCACACCATCCACGGAATTCTCCGGCACCACCCTCGTAGAGCTCAACCGTGGTTGCGGTATCGGGTGCAGATTCTGCGCTGCCGGGTACGTATACAGGCCCCCGAGGCTGCCACGGGAGGAGGAGATCAAAGGCTGCCTTGATGAGATCCTGGCCGAGAACCGAAGAGTTGGCCTCATAAGCCCCAGTGTTTCAGACATACCAAATATCGAGGGATTGACGAGCTACATCCTTGAAAGAGATGCTCGCTTTACCACCTCCTCGCTCAGGGCGTCCTCATTGACAACGGGACTGCTTGCGAACTTGGCCAGCGGCGATCAGAAAACCCTCACCATCGCAATTGAGACGGGCACGGACAGGCTACGGAAAGTCATTAACAAGAAATTGACGAACAGCGAAATAATAGATGCCATAATACGTATTGTCAGGACGGGTTTCTTTCATCTCAAGCTCTATTTCATGATCGGTCTTCCCACTGAAACGGGGGAAGATGTGAGGGGTATCGTGAGCCTGGTGAAATCCATACGGCATCATATCATCAAGGAGAGCAAGGGCAGAAAAAGGATTGGGAGGCTTCGGTTGAGCATAAATTGTTTTGTTCCGAAGCCGTTCACGCCCTTTCAATGGTTTCCCATGGACACCGCGGACTCCTTAAAGGATAAGCAAAGGCTCCTGAAGCGGTCCCTTTCGGCGGAGGGCGGCATTACCATCGGCGTTGATGTACCGAGATGGGCCTACATCCAGGCCCTGCTGGCTATGGGTGACAGAAGGGTAGGGCGAATGTTGTTGGGCACGCATATGAACGGGGGGGATTGGAAGCAGACATTTCGATCCTCGGATATCAACCCGGATTTCTTCGTCTACCGGGCGAAGGACCTCGATGAGATCCTTCCGTGGGATTTCATTAACCACGGGATAGAGAAGTCATACCTTAAGGAGGAGTACCACCTCGCCCTTAAAGCAACCGAATCCCCCATATGTGATGTTGGGAGCTGCACGAGATGTGGGGTGTGCGGTTAGTTCTCCCCTTTAATAATCTTCTCTCTCGATAATGGTTGCCACACCCTGTCCGCCGCCACAACAGGCAGTGGCACAACCATATCGACCGTCTTTCACATCTAAGATGCGAGCTAGAGTCCCTACCAGGCGGATCCCCGTCGCTCCCAGTGGATGTCCAATAGCCGTGGCTCCCCCCATGATGTTGACCCGATCCGGGTCGATACCCAGCTCCCTGATGCAGTTTAAGGCCACGATACAAAAGGCCTCGTTGATCTCCCAGTAATCGATGTCATTTACTTTCATGCCTGCTTTTTCCAAGGCCATTCGGCTGGCCGGGACGGGACCCACACCCATGATGGTGGGGTCCACCCCTGCGAAACCGATGGAACGCATGGTGGCCAAGGGTTTGATCCCCTTCTTTTCGGTGGTCTCTTTGGACATGAGCAGCATGGATGTGGCCCCGGCATTGAGAGGAGAGGAGTTTCCCGCTGTGATTACTCCATCGGGTTTGTAGGCCGGCTTGAGATCCGCCATGCCCTCCATGGAGGCATCCTCCCGTATTGCCTGATCACGGTCCACGACCATGGTGGTGCCGTCGGCCTGCTCGGCCTCGATAGGCAGGATCTCCCCCTTGAAAAACCCCTCTTTCAGTGCCTTGGTCGCCAGCTGATGTGCCCTGACCCCCCATCTATCCATATCATCCTTGGTGAAATCTCTTAGGGAGAAGAGCTTTTCCGCGGTTAACCCCATGTTTATGACAGTGCCCATGTCCCAGTGTTTGTAAGATCCCTCAGTGAAGAGTTTCATATTCGGGGCGATGGCCCCTTTTTCAACCATTGCACCCCCCATGGGGACACGGGTCATGTGTTCTATCCCACCAACCAGCACAATGTCCGCGAAATCCGCAGCGATCTCAAGAAAACCCATGTGGATGCACGCCATGGCGGAGCCGCACTGCTGGTCCACGAATTTCGCCGGGATCGTCTCCGGGAAATTGGCCAGGAAGATGGGATTCCTCCCCCCGTATGTCCACTGCTCGCTGACGCCCATTGCTGATCCGACCAGAAAATCGTCGATCTCCTTTGGGGCAATCCCCGTCCTTTCTATGAGTTCAGGTAGCAGTTTGGCCAGCAGTTCGTCAGCCCTCAGTTTGTGGAACCAGTCCCTTCCCGGGTCATTTGGCCTGGACCGGGATTGAGCCGTCCTCAGGTATCCTGCAATCACCACTTCTCTCATTTCTTTACCCCCTCATAGATTGTTCATTTTCACTTCCCCAAGGTAGCCGCTTTCCTTCAGGAGTATACCGGTAGAATCCCTTTCCTGCTTTGCGTCCCAGGCGGCCTTCCTCCACCATTCTCTCGATTAAGCCGGAGTTTGAAACCAAACTCTCTTCTCCTAAGGCTTTCATAGATTGGCCGATCAAAACATAGGTGTCCAATCCCGCATTGTCCGCAATCTCGAAGGGACCGGCGTTCCATCCGTAGCCCAATCTCATGCCAGCGTCCACATCCTCAGGGCTCACTACCCCTTGAGACACAAGGTCAACTGCCTCCCTGAAGGCCGCAGAGAAAATCCGGTTCATAACGAAGCAGGGAATATCCCGCTGCACGCGAATGGGGGTCTTCCCCAAGGATCGGACAAAAGCCACACCTCGTTCGAAGACTTCAAGGGATGTTTCCCTCCCTTTGACCACCTCTACCAGACCCATCAGAGGCACTGGGCCGAAGAAGTGCAGTCCCACTACCCTCTCAGGGTGCTGGGTTGCCCTGGCGATCTGGGTGATTGGAATGGATGATGTATTGCTTGCGAGGGCGGTTTTAATAGGGGCAAGCCGATCCAACTCCTGAAAGATCTCATGTTTGAGATCTTCAACCTCCAGCGCGGCCTCTATCACCCAATTTACCTCTGAAGCGCTTTTCAAATCTTCCTCCGGGGTAATTCTTTCCGAGACCGTCTGAGGAGACTCCTTAATAATTCCTTTTGTATACAACTTTTCCACGGACCAATGGATTCCTCTTAGGGCCTTGTTCAAGGCCTCACGTTCTATATCCATCAGATGGACCATATAGCCGGCCTGGGCACATACCTGAGCAATGCCCGAGCCCATGAACCCCGCTCCAATAACCAATATGTGCTCCATCTCTTTGCTCCTTTTGGCCTCGGCCTGCGGCCATCTCTCCTCTGCTAACAACTACCGCATACAGCAGCCCTGACTATGCCAGCATACCACCATCACAGATTATGCATGTTCCTGTGGTAAAGGACGCGGCATCGGATACCAGGTAGAGCACGGCGCCTGCCATCTCGCTCGGCTGAGCATGCCTGCCCAAGGGTATCCGTCTTATTGCATAATCATAGATTTCCTTGGTCTCTATAAGTACCCTGGAGAGCCTGGTCTCAGTAAGGCCAGGCACCAGGGCATTTACCCGGATGTTTTTGCCGGCAAGCTCTTTGGCAAAGCCCTTTGTCATGGAAATAAGCCCTGCCTTGGTGATGTCGTAGATACCCTGCATAATTCCCGATCTCAAAGCGCCCACAGATGCAACATTCACTATAGAGCCCCCACCTGATTCCATCATCAACCGTGAGGCATGTTGGATCATAAAAAAAGGCCCCTTGAGGTTTACCTCGTTAGTCTTGTCCCATGCGCCCTCATCCGCATCTATCATATCCCCGAAATATGGGTTGGTGGCGGCATTGTTCACGAGTATGTCAAGCTTGCCGAACCTGGCTCTCACCTCCTTGAAGAGCGATTCTATCTGCTCCAGATGGCCCACATGACAGGCAATGGCCTCGGCCTTGCCCCCCGTTTCCCTTATCTTCTCCGCAACGTCTTGGAGGGCATCTATTTTCCTGCTTACGAGTATACAGTGTGCCCCGTAATCAGCCAGGGCAACAGCTATGGCCTCACCGATGCCCCTGCTGGCCCCTGTGATAAGCGCAATCCTGCTGTCTAATGAAAAATTAACCATATATGAACCTCCTTTAGTAGAGCTGGTGGTTTATTCGCCTTCGCCAGAATACCCCGCAGCGGCTCGACTTGAGCTCGCCGAAAGTCTTGCTGCGGGGAGCTTCATTTGCCCTTCATGAGATTTCGAAATTTCTCTAACATCTCTCTTGGGGTCACGGTCTGTCTATCATACCTAGGAAGTTTTCCCTCTATCCCGAACAGGTATTTCGCTATGCTTTTGAGGCTTTCAAGATCATATCTGCTCATCATGGTAATCGTCTCCATCTGGGGAGAGCCACCGCCATGCAGCCCTGCCACCTGCGCCACACCGGCCATCTCTGAGACGATCATTTGTTCAATACCCCTGAAGCATCGGTGCTGGTTCTCTGAAGAGATCGCGGGATTCCTCATGAGGTATTTATTCGCCAGTGCTCCTGTCTCTTCTGAGAAGAATTCCTCCTCAAAGGGCATGGTGGCACATAAACCCCCGGCAAGGTCGGCGAGCACTTTATATTCATTATAGATCTCTTCCCCGGCCAGTCTTCTGCCCGCATTGGTTAAGATCTCATCGGGTATATAGGTTCCCGATGCCGATCTCTCACCACGATAGGCACTCATCTGGCCGGCGGCGAAGACAAGCTCTGCCGTTCCGATCAGGTGCGATAGTTTATCCCTGACATGGCCTTCCCCTTCAATATCGCTGTACTCCGACACCAGTGCCGCTGCACTGGCAAGAACCTCTGACACGGCGGGTTTGCATCCGGTGTAGGAATGCCGGTGATAGTGAGCGAAAAGCAGGGCGAGGAATCCTGCAAAGGGCGTTTGCCGTGGATCTCCCTTGCCGTCAAGAAAGACTCTTTCGCGGGGGACGAAGACATCATCAAAGATGGTAAAGGATTCGGCATCTCCATATTCGGCAATAGGGGCCTTTAGATGTTTTCTCCCATGATGATATGCAGGCCGAACAAGCATTTTTACCCCTTCCCAATCAGCAGGCACGGCAAATGCAACGGCATACTCGTGATCCTTTTTGGTCATGAATCGAGTGGGGATGGCTATTATTTCATCGCTCACCGGGGCAGTGGTGTTATCGATCTTTGCCCCTCTTACCACAATACCATCGGACCTGCTCTCGATTATCCTGAGATAAAGATCGGGGTCGGCCTGCTCATGGGGCCTTTTTATCCTGTCACCTTTGGTGTCAGTTTGTGCGCAATTGGCACATATATCATTATCCTGCCAATACCCCAGATACTTCAAGAAATGTCCGTGTGTCTCGGTACCCAGGAATTGATCCATCTCATAGGTAACCACTGAAAGGGCGTTCATGGCATCGATGCCCATGCACCTCATAATACAGCCTCCCACCCTATGACATAAGAGCCTCGTCATCTGTTGCTTTTTCAAAAGGTCATCGATGCTTTGATGAATATGGGTGAACCTGTTGATCTTCTCCCCTGTGAGATGAGATGTAGCGGTGCACAGATCCTCCCATTCAGGATCATTCGCCCTGTCATAGGTCTCCTTGATGACCCGTAGCTGGCCTGCGATCCTCTCATCAGTCCTGTCTATCTTCTCGCCGCCCATATACATATTTCTTCTTAGTTTTTTCAAACGATCATAATACTCATCAAACGTCTTTAATCCCATGACCATCCCCCTTTTATGCTTTTCGGCAGCCTTTCTAATCCCTGTAAAAGGTTTTCCCTGATTCGGCCATTTCTTTGAGAAGGGGTTCAGGTTTGAACCTGATCCCGTGCGCCGCCTCCAGGTTCACGAGATGCTCGTACACATTACGGATTCCCCATGCGTCTGCATAACGGAGGATTCCCCCTCGGTAAGGGGGAAAACCGGTCCCATAGATCATGGCCAGGTCCATATCTTGGGGCCTGTCGCAGATTTCCTCCCGGATCATGTATGCCGCCTCGTTAATAGCCCGGGCCAGCATCCGATCCGCGATTTCCCGGGAAGGTACTTCCTTGGGGGCGATACCCTGTTCCTTCAGATATCTATCAACTGCCTCGAGCACCTTCGGGTTGGGCACAGGCTCCTCACCGCTGTAGTTATACCAGCCCGCTCCGGTCTTCCGCCCATAACAACCGGTTTGATAAACCCTCTCGTAAATGGGCGACATCTTCCAGCGTTCCCCAAAGGATTTCTCGAAGTTCTTTCCCACATGGTAGCCGATATCAATCCCGGTGAGGTCGCTCAGCGTTGCGGGCCCCATGGGCATCCCGAACTCGAGCATGGCCTCCTCGATCCTGGCAGGATCCACCCCTTCCCCTATCAGGAAGGTGGACTCGCCCATGAGGGCCGCAAGCTGCCTCGAGACGTAAAAGCCGGGCCCATCGTTGACCACAATGGGCACCTTTCGGATGGCCCTTGCAAAATCTACACTTGTGGCCAGGGTTTGATCCGAGGTATCCTTTCCGCAGATGACCTCAAGAAGCTGCATCCGCTCGGCCGGATTGAAAAAGTGAAGCCCGATCATCCGACCCGGGTCCGCCAGCACCGATGCCATCTCCGAGATGGGCAGGGCCGAGGTATTCGTCCCAAAGACCACATCGGATCGCGAGATCCCCTGGAGACGCCTCCAGAGGTCCTGTTTGATCTTCGTGTCCTCTAACACGGCCTCGATCACCAGATCCACCTCGCCCATATCCTCAATAGAAAGGGTAGTGGTCAGGTGCTCCTCTATGAGGTTATCGAGATCTTCCTCCGTCATCTTCCCCTTCTTGAGGGGATACGCAAAGGTCCTGCGGATGGCCGAAAGGCCCTTATGGATGGCATCGTCATTGATGTCCCAGAGGATGGCATCGAACCCGCTGCCAAGGAGGAGGTTCACAATACCCGAGCCCATCACCCCGCCTCCAAGCATCCCTACGGTTCTGATCTCTTGAGGCTTTACTCCTTCAATCCGTGGGAGTCTCCCTGCCGCTCGGGTATTCAGGAAGATACCGATGAGGTTCCTGGCGATTTCGGAAACAGCGCAGTCGCAAAAAAGCTCTGCCTCACCCTTTATATCCGCCTCAAAATCATCGCTGAGCCCTCGTTCCATGGCCTCAATGGCCTTGAAGGGTGCAATATAGCCTTTGGCCTTGTCCGCTGCCATTTGCTTGGCAATGGCCATGATAGCCTGCTTTTCTTCAGGACTCTGAAGCCGATCCGTGCGCATGCGGGTAAGCCTGCGCCTGTGGTCCAGCTCACCGGAGATGAAACGGCGGGCGACATCAAGGGACTTTTCCAGGAGGCGGTCCTTTAAAACCACCTCATCGATGCACCCCTTCTCCATCCCCTCTTCCGCAGGGATCCCATTGCCTGTCGTGATCATCTGGAGGGCATCAGGAAGCCCCACCAGGCGCGGAAGCCTCTGGGTCCCGCCTGCCCCGGGGATTAGACCGATCTTCACCTCTGGTTGCCCCACCTGGACTCCCTGGGCCGCGATCCGGTAATGACAGGCCATGGCGATCTCCAGCCCTCCGCCAAGGCAATGCCCGTTGATGGCTGCTATCACCGGTTTGGGGCCATCCTCAATGGCATTCATAAAACGATTGCCCTCCATAACCTGGGAGAAGAGGTAACCCCTGTCCGTCACGCCCTTGATCTCGGTGATGTCGGCCCCTGCAATGAAGTTTTTCCCTGTACCCGTGAGAATCACGGCCTTGACTTCTTGGTCTTGAAAGGCCTCTGCAATGGCATCCGCCATCTCCTTAACAAAGGATTTGGATAATTGGTTGACGGGTGGGTTGTTCAGCGTCAGGATGGCAGCCCCTTCCTTTACCTCCGCCTTTATGGTCCTGTAGTCTGTTTTCATGCTGATCACCTCCCTGTTCGTGCGTGTAATACCTAATCCGCGCGGTTTCTTCTCCTCTCATTCATCCCTTTTCTCGGGCACGAGGACCTGGCAGACATGTTTGAAATTCCCTTCAACTTTGAATCAACATCGTCAAGTGTTCAGGGGTTCAGCGTTCAGTGTTCAGGAAAGCTCCTCTGTCTTTCATGGCTACTGCTCCTCCTGAACGCTGAACGCTGAACACTGAAGATGCCTATTGATTGCAATACGCTATCGAAATTGTATGATCCATGCAATCAAACAATCAGAATGTAAGGACCTCAATCCCTCATAACGTTGGTGAGCATGCAGCGTCTCCATTCATCGTCCTGCGAGAAGTTGAACCACTCGCTCACGATGGTAAATGGGATCTCCCAAGGCCTGTTCGTTGGCCTTGGCACGCTTGAGATATAAATGCATGTCGTTCTCCCAGGCGAAACCGGTCCCCCCTAGTACCTGTATGCCACCAGTGGCGATGCGCGTAAAGGCCTCAGAGCAATAGGCCTTGGCCACCGAAGCCGCGAGGGCAGCCTCATGGGAGTCCCCGTAGTCTTGGGCCCAGGCGGCCCAATATAAAATGGAACGTGAACTTTCCACCTCCACGTACATCTGGGCACAACGATGCTTGATGGCCTGGAATGCGCCGATGGGTTGATCGAACTGGATGCGGATCTTGGCGTATTGCGTGGCGATCTCCATGGCACGCTGGGCGCCACCCACACACTCGGCGCAAAGGCCCACCTGGGCTCGCCCCAGGACTCGTGAGAGGGGGTCCCATCCTTGATGTAGTTTTCCCAGAACACCCTCCGGGCCCACCCGCACCCCCTTGAAGTCCACCGCACAGAGTTTGCGAGTGCCATCCATGGTCGGCAGAATAGAGACAGAGACCCTATCTGCGCTGAGGTCCACCAGGAAGAGGGTAATCCCCTGAGCCGGGTCATTTCCCTGTTCGGTGCGAGCTGCGCAGATGAGAAAGTCTGCCACATGGGCATCGGGCACAGAGATCTTTGTCCCGTCCAGAACGAATCCATCTCCATCCGCACTTGCCTCCATTTGAATATAGCCGAGGTCCCCTCCCCCATCCGGCTCATGGAGGGCGAGAGTACCCCTTATCTCACCCGCGGCTATTCCAGGCAGATAGCGTTTCTTCTGTGAATCGTTTCCGGCCTCCATTATGGCCTCGGCAGCCAGCAAGACGGTGGAGAAAAAAGGGCCCGGAAGCACGGCTCGACCCATCTCCTCCAAGACCATGGTGAGGTCCATCTGGTCCATACCTGCCCCGCCATAGGGCTCCGGGATGCGCACCTTCATCCAGTCCATATCAATCATCTTGCCCCAGATCTCCTCGGTGAAACCTCGCTCATCCTCGAACATCTCGCGGGCGTAGTCCGTGGGGCACTCTTTATCCAAGAACCTACGCGCCTCCCTGGCGATATCGATTTGAATGTTGCTTAAGCTGATATCCATTGCCCCGCCCTCCTTTACTGTCTCTTGGCTCGGGATACATCCTTTGGCAGGCCCAGGACGCGCTCAGCAATGATATTGCGCAGAATTTCAGAGCTACCTGCCTCGATGGTGTTACCCTTGGATCTTAAGAAACTGTATTGCCAATACCCGTCCTGAATAGTCCACGGAGAGCTCCCCATAATCTGACTGTTCGGGCCCTGCATCCCCATTGCGGCCTCGGTGATCCTCTGATTGGGCTCACTCCATAGAAGCTTGCCAATGGACCCTTCTGGTCCGGGTATCTTGGTTTTGAGCTGATTGCTGAGGCTTCGCAACCCATGGTACTTTAAGACCATGACCTCAATGTAGGCCTGGGCCAGATGTTGCCGGAAGATAGAATCGTGGATGACAGGTTTGCCGGAGCGCTTGGTTTGGCTGGCCATCTCTATCATTTTTTCGATATTTCTCTCATAGGCCGCGCCCATGATCGCATCTCCCAGCACGCGCTCGAACATCAGGGTGGTGATAGCGATTTGCCATCCTTGACCCTCCTCTCCCACCCGCATCTCTATAGGCACCCGAACGTCATTGAAAAAGAGCTCATTGAACTCAGCCTCTCCTGTTATCTGTGTCATGGGCCTCACCTCAACCCCGGGCAACCTCATATCCAGAAGGAAGTAACTCAGTCCTTTGTGCCTGGCAACAGTGGGGTCTGTTCGCACCAGAAGAATGCAGTAATCCGAAAGATGGGCAAAACTCGTCCAGACCTTCTGCCCGTTAATGACATAATGACCGTTTTGCTTCTCCGCCCGGGTGGAAACATTGGCCACATCGGAGCCGGCATCCGGTTCACTGAATCCCTGGCACCAGATATGGGTTCCATCCAGGATCTTGGGCAGGAATTCCCGTTTCTGCTCCTCGTTCCCGCAGGTAAAGATGGTAGGGACTGCCATGCCGTGAGTGACGACCCCTGGCATCCTCAATTCCGGGCACGTGAAGAAGAGGACCTGCGAAACGATGGCCTCCTCCATCAAGGTTTTGCCCTGCCCGCCATACTCTTTGGGGTAGTGCATCGCTGTGTACCCCCCGTCGAAGAGCCGCCTTTGGAATTCCCTGTAAACACGACCCCATTGCTCCTGTGAATCGTAGTTCCGGTACCTGGAGGGGTTCCAGTCATGGGGAAGGTTCTTCTCCAGCCATGAGACAAATTCCCCCCGGAAGGCCTCTTGCTCCGGGGTTAATCGAAAATCCATACCGTGCACCTCCTTTCTCCGGAAGAAAAAATTGGGCATCTCGCTTTTAAATCAACGGCCTATATAGGTTTCCCTTCTCTCCTTTTGCGCGGTTTCCATACGTTCAGGGTTCCCGGGACGGGCTGATGCTTCAGCTGGGCCCCCTGTTCGGCTGCAAGGCATTTCAGGCTATCTATGGCTGTTGCGAAAAGAATCATCTTTCAAGACTTTGACCGATTCCGGATATCATATCCGGAGAGGACCTTGAAATATGTGAGACTTTTGATGGCCTTCGCTACAGAATAGAGAAGAAATGAAGGTATAGACTATTGAAAGAGGAGAATGTTTTTCTTGACACAGGTTTCCTTCTCGCTTATTAAAAAATTTATCTTTACTGCAAGATCTTCGGAAGGTTTAATCTTTCAGAGGTCTATTGATACTTCAATGTGCAACTCCAAGAGAGTCGCTTTGATGATCAGGGAACTGGCCCGGCCCCTGCAAACCACTGATAAGATCACCTGTTCTTCCATCCGAGAAAAGAAGGTTTCCCCCTCTTTCGGGTTCTCCAGCAATACATACAATAAGTCTTTGCAGGAAGCAAGGTCTCTTTACGGTTTAGGTTTAGATCCGGGCTCCTTGAGCCAAGAGGAGGATGATCTGCCCATTAATCGACCCCTTGTATAAACCGAGACGTGCGCGCCATCGAGCGCAATGCATATATGGGCGCCTGAAAATGGTCCATGCTCAGGGAGTTTATTATATATTTAAAGAGAGATGCTCATAAAAAACGCAGCAAGGGGAATTTGGCGAATCTCTCGATAGTTTCTAAACAAAACCTAAACCTAAAAAAGGAGGGAGGGTATCATGAAAAGGCATAAATTCGTAGTAAGCATTTTGCTGGTAGCCTGCTTGTTCATGGCAACGAGCCTGCCTGCTTATGCGGCCAAGGCGATCAAGATCGGCGTTATCGGGCCCATGAAGTTTGTGCAGGGCACGGGGCACTGGAACGGGGCAACGATGGCCGCTGAGGAGATCAATGCCAGAGGAGGCATCTGGGTTGGCAAGAAAAAGGAGAAAATCGAGCTCGTCAAGGCGGACTCTAATGAGTTTTTAAGCATGACGGATGCGACCAATGCGATGGAGCTTCTCCTTACGCGCCACAAGGTGGACTTTATTGTGGGCGGTTTCAGGACAGAGGCTGTCCTGGCAATGCAAGATATGGCCATGGACCACAAGAAGATCTTTATCGGCTGTGGGGCTGCTACCGATGAGATCTGCACGCGGGTGGCCGAGAACTACGACACCTACAAATATTGGTTCCGGCAGACCCCTATAAATTCCACATTCCTTGGCAAAACGAGCTTCATACACTTGGGAACTGTGGCGGCCATATTGAAAATGTACTTGCACATCCCCAAAATAAAGGTCGCTGTCGTTGGGGAAAAGGCCATGTGGACTGAGGGCATGATCAAGGCGTGTGAAGTGTATCTCCCAAAAATGGGCATGGAGGTAGTCGGCATCTGGAGGCCCTCTGCTGTGGCCACGGATGTCACCGCCGAACTCTCCGCTATCCAGCGCTCCGGGGCCCACATTGTGTTCACCATCTTTTCCTCTTCCGTGGGGATTACCTTTGCCAGGCAGGCCGGGGAGCTCAAGATACCTGCCGCTATGGTTGGGATCAACGTGGAGGCCCAGAAGGATGGGTTCTGGGAGGCCACCGAAGGAATGGGTAATTATGTAATGACCCTGAATACCTACGCCCGGGGAGTGGAGGTTAACGAACTCACCCCGCGCTTTGTGAACGCCTACATTGAGAGATTCGGTGAGACACCGACGTATACCGCAGGTACCTATGATGCTATAATCTATGCCCTAGCCCCGGTCATCGAAGAGGCTGGAAGCCTTGATGCGGACAAGATCGTGGCCATACTGGAAAACCGCGAGTACGCGGTGCCCTCCGGCAAGATAAAATACTTGAAAGACGCTCAAGGCCGTCATCTTCATGATATTACCTGGGGGCCAGGCTATGTGACCAGCCTGGGCGTCCAGTGGCAGGATGGTAAACTAGTAGGGGTCTGGCCTAACCACTGGAAGGCCGCCGAAGGCCTACCCGAGGTCACCTATAAGGGCATTGTTCCCTATAAGATAGCCCCCTGGATCATCGAGAAGTATAAGAAATAACGTATTCTTTGAACGGCCCTCGCCCCTCCTTGCCGAGTAAGGAGGGGCGAGAAGTCTTAATCTAGTAACGCTCTATGATACTGGACATAATCACAACCGGTCTGATCAATGGAAGCGTATATGCCCTTCTGGCCATCGGTTTTTCCCTGATCTTCGGTGCAGCCCGTATCGTTAACCTTGCCCATACCGCCTTTTACATGGTGGCCTCCTATTGCATCTATTACGCCACCCATAAAATGGGCATTCATCCCCTTCTGGCCATGCTGGTGGCCATCATCCTGGTCACCTTGATCGGACTGATCTGCTACAAGCTCTTTATCGACCCCATACGGGAGCACGAGGCCGCAGTGCTGATCGCCACTATAGCCATGGCAATGGCCATGCAGGAGATCATGCTCCTCATCTTCACCGGAGACTTCCTGAGCGTGCCGGCCCTGATTAAGGGATACCTGAATATTATCGGAGTGAGGATCGCCTATCAACAACTGCTGACCATTGGAGTTGCCCTTTTGATCCTGGCCGGGGTTTGGGCAGTGTTGATGAAGACCAGGTTGGGATTGGCCGTTCGGTCCACAGCCCAGGATAGGGAAGTAGCCAATCTTATGGGAATGAATGAGAGCCGGGTGGCCATGATTACCATGGGTGTTTCTGTCGGCCTGGCCGCCTTTGCCGGTGCAGTAGTGGTTCCCCTTGCCGTTGTTAATCCTCATATGTGGATGCACCCCCTGATCTTTATGTTGGCTGTTGTGGTTCTGGGAGGGCTGGGCAGCCTCAAGGGAAGTTTTGTTGGGGCCTATATCCTGGGGTTTGCCGAGTCACTCGTGGTCTTTTTACTGCCAATGGGGGCTTTTCTCAAGGGCTCTGTGGCGCTGTCCATCATGATCTTGGTGCTTTTGATCCGACCGGAAGGACTGTTTGGCGTTGCCTTCGAGGAAGAGAGGTAGAATGGGAATCCCGGGTGTCTATCTTAGAAAGATCTACACCCTGTTCAAGGGAGAAGTCCTTATCCTGCCAAGCAGGATTGTGGTTTTCCTCTTCTTTGTGGTTCTGCTCTTTTTGCCCGTTGTTACCCGGGATCCTTACCTGCTTCGCATCCTGATATTGACCAGCATCTTCGCCATTCTGGCTGCAAGTTGGGATCTCCTGTCCGGTTTTACCGGCCAGGTAAATTTTGGGCACGCCCTTTTCTTTGGCGTGGCGGCTTACACCTCCGCCCTTTTGAATCTGCATGCCCACATACCTCCTTATGGCAGCATCCCCTTGGGAGGATTGGCCGCGATTTTGGCTGGCCTGATTATAGGCATTCCCTGCCTCAGGCTGCGGGGGACTTATCTGGCCCTGACCACGTTGGCCTTCCCCATTATCCTGATGGGCATTGTCTTTGCGATCCCTGGGATAACAGGGGGTGAGCTGGGAGTCTCCGGCCTGGATCGTCTTTCCGGTTCCCGCTTGTCGGACTACTACATTACAATCGTACTCATGCTCTGCCTGTGCACCATCATGTGGAAGATCACGGATTCCAAAACCGGCATTATTTTCCATGCCATCAGGGAAGATGAGCTGGCTGTTCGGACCGCGGGCATCAACACTACCCGTTACAAGCTTCTGGCCTTCAGCCTCAGCGGTTTTTTTGCAGGGATATCAGGGGGGCTCTACGCACATTTTATGAGGATTGCCGGCCCCTCCACCCTGGAAGTCTCGCTGTCTTTCACGGTGGTAATCTGGGCCGTATTCGGCGGGATCGTCACTATATATGGACCTGTCGGCGCGGTCTTTATCCTCTTTCCCCTGCTGGAGTTCTTCCGTTTTTGGCCCGAGTTTCGCATGTTGCTGTTCGCGGTTGTCATCTTGTTGATACTGCTCTATATGCCGAATGGCATACTCCCGTGGGTACGCGATAAGATTGAAAAGGAGTGCCCCAGGTGTAAGGTCAGAAATGTAGCCACCCGTAAAACTTGCCGGGTTTGTACAGCGCCGCTCGATTAGAATTAGTACTTTTTTATCAGGAGAGAATATATGGATGCAAAGGCATTGTATATGGGGAAACCCTGGCTGAAATTTTATCCTGAAGGGGTTTTATCGGAGGTAAAAATCAGCGAAAAGGGCATCCCAGAAGTCTTTGACGAGGTTACTGAGAAGTACAAGAATAATACCGCCCTGATCTTCTATGGCAAGAAGATCAGCTATCGCTTGCTGCGGGAGCTGGTAGACCGATTCGCCACGGCCCTGGCAGACCTGGGCGTTTCCAAGGGTGACACGGTGGGCTTATTCCTTTTAAATTGCCCCCAGTACGTGATCGCTTATTTTGCCGCACTCAAGATCGGGGCCAAGATCACCCCTATCAGTCCTGTTTATACGAGCAAGGAGGTCAAGCATCAGCTTGAAGACAGTGGCGCAGAGACGATTATCTGCCAGGACATCTTGTATGATAACGTGGAGAAGACCGGTATCCATCTCAAGAACGTGATCCTGACCAATATCGCGGAATACCTCCCCTTGCTTAAAAAGCTGCTGGGAAAGACTGCCCTTGGAAAGGTCTACCGGGAGATGCACGTGCCGACCCCCACCTTTATGGAAGAGGAAGGACTGCTTCAATTCCAGGCTCTCATCAAAAAGCATGATCCCCGGCCTCCCCGGATCGAGATTGAGCCCAAGAAAGACATCGCTATCCTTCCCTATACCGGTGGGACGACCGGACTCCCCAAGGCAGCTATCCTCACCCACTACAATATTTCTGCCTTGCGGGAACAGGCTATTGCCTTCTGGCCCCTTTTTGAGGAGGGTCGAGAGACGGTCATAGCCTTCCTGCCCTTTTTTCATATCTATGGGCAGGTTGTGGTGATGCTTAATAGCCTGGTCCAAGGTTTCACCATGGTCCTGTTCACCACGCCGGATATGGATGACATCCTCTCGGCCGTGGAACGCTATCAGGCCTCTGCCTTTTACGGGGTCCCCACCCTGTTTGAATACCTCAAGGAGTATGATAAGACAGAACGCGTGAACTGGAAGCGATTGAAAATGATCGCTTGTGGGGCTGACACACTCCACAAATCCACTATTGACGAATGGGAAAGGCGAACGGAGGCCAAAATATTGGAAGGTTATGGTCTGACCGAGACCACTTCTCTCAGTCATGGGAGCCCTTTTAACAGGCCAAAGGCAGGGTCCTTCGGGGTTCCCATTCCCAATGTGAAGGCCGCAATTGTCCATCATGAGAGCACGGAATTCCTTCCTCCCGGAGAGGTGGGTGAGTTGATTCTGAGCGGCCCCAATATTATGCAGGGCTATTGGAAAAGGCCGGAGGAAACAAAGGAAGCCATCATTGAAATTGATGGGGAAAAGTGGCTGCGCACCGGAGATTTGGTCAGCATGGATGAAGAGGGCTATTTCTACTTCTCTGACCGCAAACGGGACCTGATTAAATACAAGGGTTATTCGGTCTTTGCCAGGCATGTAGAGGAAGTCCTCTTTAAACATCCTCAGATCAAGGCCGCTGGGGTGGTGGGAGTCCCGGATCCCAAGGTGGGCCAGTTGATAAAGGCCTATGTGGTTCTCCAGAGTGAGGCCAGGGGTAAGATCTCCGAGGAGGATATTATCGGATATTGTCGGGAAAATATGGCTCACTACAAGGTCCCCAATATAATCGAATTTCGGGGAGAGCTTCCCAAGACGGACGTAGGAAAGGTCTCTCGCCGGGAACTGAGAGAAGAGGCAGAAGAGGGCTGATATGGGCCAAGCATTCCTGGAACTCGATGGGCTCATCAAGGACTTCGGAGGACTTCGCGCTATAGATAACGTGAGTTTTTCCATGAACCGGGATCAGATTCTGGGTTTGATAGGCCCTAATGGTGCGGGCAAGACCACTCTGGTACGTCTTATAACTGGCATTTTAAGGCCTGATTCGGGGAGCATTCGTTTCAAGGGCAAGACCATTACCGGGCTTAAGACCTGGGATGTCATAAACCTGGGCATAGCTTGCACCTTCCAGAATATGAGGCCCTTTCGCCGTCTCCCCATTATCGCCAACGTCATGGTCTCATGCCTGTGCCCTCGAGCCATGAAAAGGGGCGAATGGGTCAAGAGAGTAGAGGCCAAAGCCCTGGATGCCCTGGAATTTGCGGGCATTTCCGATATGGCCCTGGAAAAGGCCTCTACCCTTTCACAGGGAGATCTCAAGCGGTTGGAGGTGGCAAGAGCCGTGGCCACAGAGCCTGAATTGCTTATCCTTGATGAGCCCTTCGGAGGGCTGAGTCCTGCCGAGACCGATCTTATGGCCAAATCCATCAAGAGGCTGCATAAAGGCGGCCGTTTCGGTCGATTGCACAGCGAGGGACCCGCAATGATCATCATAGAGCATAAGCTTCAGCAGTTGATGAAGATCGTGGATCGAATCATTGTGCTCAACTATGGAATAATTATCGCTGACGGTAACCCGGAAGAGGTAGTGAATGACAAAGAAGTTATCGAGTCTTACCTGGGCGAAGGAGGCCTTTAACGTTGCTACTCGAAGTCGCTAATTTGCTTGTTTGCTATGACAGGGCCATGATCATCAACGACCTGAATATGACCGTTGACAAGGGCGAGCTGGTCAGCCTGGTTGGGCCGAATGGAGCCGGCAAATCAACATTACTCAGGGCAATTACCGGGTTGGTCGCCTGGGAAAGAGAAATCACAAGGAGGTCAACCGGTGGAGACGTAATCATTAAGGGTACGGTGACCTTTGACGGGGAGAGAATAGATCAGATACCTGCGCATGAGATTGTGAAAAGAGGCTTGATTCATTGCCCTGAAAGAAGAAGGCCATTTCGTGAAATGACGGTTATTGACAACCTGTATGCCGGCGCTTACCTAGTAAAAGACAAGAAAGAAGTCCAGAACAACCTCGAGAAAGTCTTCCAATTATTCCCTGTGATTAAAGGACGATTAAGTCAGATCTCCGGAACCCTGTCCGGTGGGGAGCAGCAGATGCTTGCCATCGGCAGGGCACTGATGTTTAGGCCCGAGCTGCTGTGTATTGATGAGCCTTCTACCGGGCTAGCCCCTATTCTTCGGAGACAGGTATTTGAAAAAATTGGTGAGATTCGGAATCTTGGGATTACCTTACTCCTCGTTGAGCAGGAAGTAAGCACGGTCTTTAAAATGGCGTCCAGAAATTACGTCCTCTCAGCGGGAAAAATCATCGCCGAGGGAACGGGGGAACAGCTGCTTCAAGACGAGGTCCTCCGCAAAACCTACCTGGGCCTTTAGGTGATATTTTCAAAGATTATTTTCAGGGATTTTGCACCCATACGTATCGAACTCCCACACACCCTCTTTTTCTTTCTGATCCATCACATCCCATGCCAGTTTTCGCTTTGAGATTAATTTCTCGCTAATCCGCTTTTATCAAAGATTTTTTCGCAGATAGGTCACGAGGACCAAACCGCTTACTTTCAGGCCTTATGAGGATTTTGATCGGGTAGGTTTTTCAAGGCTGACCAAATCTTCATCCAGGCCATGGCGGTACAGAGAAAGTCTTGTGCCTAATCAGAACGTCCTATGATGGTCATAAGCTCCACCAACATGCTGTCTTCACGGCATTTATGAAGGATCTTAACTTGGTGCCGACTTAGTGCCAACTTGGTGCCGACTTCCCCTGGGACTTCTGGAGTGGCTACAGACGTGGCGGGCGAAAAGGTAACGAATACTGAGCCAGCTTCTTCCGTCCATGTAGGCAGCGGATTACCGTTTTCGACGCACCAGTCAATGATGTTGAGCGTGCCGCTACCCCATCTATTGGTTGTGCTAGCAGTGACTTCTTTTGTCACGGGCTCTCCTCTGCGCAAATCAAACTGTTTTCGTCCAGACACCTGCCATTTATGGCCAGTTTTATGATCCCTTCCATATCGTGGGCCATAAAAGTAACTTTATGGCCCATAATATGGCCAGGTCGATTTCTGGGGCCATTACTACCGAACGCTGAAAACCCATAGCGCCCCGGGAGCACCTTCCAGTTAGACACTGCATCCGGCTCGTAACTCATCCATCAGCCTCTTAACGCAAAGCCCAGTAAGTCCCTCCCTCCCGGCTCCACCCCTTTAGAGGTGGCCCAAGGTGCTCTCCATCTCGCTCAAGATCTCTCGAATGCCATCCTCGCGTCGTTGGCATATTCGCGCCGCGGTTGAGGTGTCTATCTCCGAATGGTGGATCAGGTATCTAAGAATCAGCAGGTGATCGACGTCTGAGAAACAATCCTGTCTCCTAGCGAATAACATCTCGCAGCGCGGCAACGGCTCGCTTCCGGTCTTGGCCGACCCGATTCTCGGCATCAGGAGAAATCTGTCTCAAGAGGTCTTCCAGGCGGATACTCATATTCAATCATCTTCTGTGCGGTTTATTCATGATGGAGGGCCTTACGGTCTATCTCATATACAGAATTCTGCTACCTGCTTAATAAGCGTCTGTCTAAGCGTCTTGACACCCTCTGGGATCTCGTCAACCGACATGGCAGCGGCCACGGTCTGGCAATCAATGTTGAATCGCTTACCTATTAATGGTTTTTTCTTTGTGCTCCTTGATCTTCTTTTGGACTATTAGCATCCACTGGGCACCCAAAACAACGTGCCAGCAAGTCCGGAGCGTGAGGCTCGCAAGAAGGAATAAGATACTCTTTACCACGAAATATCCAATGGTAGCGTCAGGTGTTGGCCAGGCTTTGTCGAACACTTGCAGTCCTGCGAGGCCCCACATGGAAAGCGTTGTCAAGATCGCAAGAATGGCCGTTTGGTACGCATAAACATACTCTACGAAGCCACCCTTGTGGTAATCAGACAGCCGTTTGATTTCAGTAGTTTGCATCAACGCCTGGGCATTTCCAGCCCAAGCAAAAGAGAGGCCAATGAGAATGCCAACAAGGGGAAGGAGCACTGCGTTCGCGGATGTCGATAGATCAACTTGGACAAGCGCTGCCATCAAACATCCTATCGATAGGTGCAAGAACATCCATTTATTCACTATCCTTCTATATCCAGGTTTGCCTCCACTTCCCTTGAAGAACCATTGCCAGAAGCCTATCATGTTATTGGTCATTTTTCTTTCCTAACATGCCCCTTATTTGTTCATAGAGTTCTCTCATTTGCTTAAGCAAGCTCATCATTTGATCGAGATTTGACAGCTCTTCTTGCGTTATCGTAACTGGATTGCCCCGTAGGACCTTCCTAACTTTTTTTTGGTCTCTCTCTGGTTGAAGTAATGCTCCAGCGTCATCGCCGGTGGAAGCGGCCGACCGAGTTAGGGCCTCCAGATTTTCCGGATTTAGACCATCCCCCCTCAGCTCTGTCTTCCCGCTCTCCCCACTCGTTTCTTTCAATAACCTCTCCATAGGCTTGATGAAGTCGTCGGTATCGAAAATGTTAGGCAGAGAAAACGTAATCCAAAACCTGAAAATGGTATATGCACTCCTGATATGGGTCACGAAATCATGTGGATCATTTATTTCTACGATTTCGAATCTAGCCCCATATTCCTTCGCCTTCGTAGACTGACTCAGTACTCTACTTAGTTGAGCTGCGATGCCCTTCGGTTTTGGTGACAATTTGGTTTTTCTTGCAATTGCGCATAGCTCCAATTGCATATCTAGGAGAACGTGAGTATAAGGCGCAGCATCAAACTGCTGGTCAACAAAATTACCGTCGCGATATATTTCCAATGTTGATTTTGATGTCCTCCCGACACGAAAGTATATACCATGCTCATCAACAGCCGTCACATTACCAATTTGCCAAACCTTACCCTTTCTGAATTCGAACGATGGGAAGGAGAGAATAGTTTCCCTGAGTATTTGAGAAGGGCTTCCCTTTCTCTCGAAAAGTGCCATCTGCTTCAAAGGAAGAATTCTTATTCTGAAAAGATGAAATTTCGTCATCGATCTACTCCCTCGTTAGATAGGTAATTCGGCGGTCGGCAGGGTATGGATCAAGGATCGCCTGAAAAGACTGGGTTACTTTCATCGCCTCTGTCATGCCATCATATTATTTAAGCATTACTTGCTTTGTGTAATATCCTTCACCTTTCTATTGATCCTTGAGAAGGGAAGCGGGACGTAAAGCGAACTTCATTTAGATTAAGGACGCCCCCCACTCCAGTTTGTCACGCTTGCAATCATGGTTTTATGTAAGTCCCAATGCCTTCATCGCCGCGGTCATGGGGTCCGAGAAAAATATCGGGTCAACCCGCTCAACGATATCGCCGGAAACATCGAGGAAGTTCCGCTTATTCTCCAAGGGAATCAAGGCTCGCCGCGCCCCGTTATCCATGCCGACCTGGAGGGGCTCAGCCAGGGAGCGTAACGACTTAATGTTTCCCTGTATGCTCAGATCACCAAGGATCAAAAGGCCCGTCAGGACTGACTGCTTCTTGATGGCAGAATACACCGCGACGATAAGTGCTATGCCCGCCTCACACGGCACGTGGTTGCCAAGGAGATCAATCCCCTCAACATGAAAATCTGTCGTGTCTACTTGTTGGGAAATTCCGATTTTTACCTTCTGGGCAGCGAGGTATGCGAAAGCCCGCTGGATGGATTCTTTCATGGTGCCATCGATACCGCCGGCAATTTTTAATTTGCCGGTGCCAGGGGAACAGCCTACCTCAAGGCGGTATAGGCCAACTTTGCCCTGGTCATCCACAGAAGCGGTGTAAACCGATCCAGGGGCAAGAGGGTCGGAAGAGATCATGTCCCGACCGCCCTGTTCCGGAATCCCCACGAATCTCTCGTCACGGGTCTCATTGTCGATGTATGAGAACGAAGTCTGGTGATACTCAAAGGAACCCAGTTTCTTGAGTTGTTCTTTGACACGTCGCCGACCCTCAAGGGCCAGTTCCAAGATTTCCGCAAGCTCGTCATGGGTTATTTCACCATGGGGATAGATAAGCTTGATCAGGCCTGAAACCGTCTTCCGGACCGCCTTCACATCACGGGCGTTGAGGTGGGACCCCAAAGAAAAATAACGGTCGATCATTTCAGTAAAGTTGTGCTTTCGTAGCTCACGGAGCGCTTCGGCAAGGTAGTCAACCACGAATCCGTAATGGTCAGTGAAGTACTCGACCCGCATCTTCGGGATCTCCCAGCCAGGGATGTAGAAATGGAGGCGGTCGAGGAATGCCATGTCCTCGCGGATGACCTGGGGCATGGGTAAAAAAAGGTGTGAGGAACGCACCATAACATCGACTGCCTGGTTAGTGTTCCCGAACATGGATATGGATGCCATACCGGTAAGTGAATCTTTTCCACGGGCGAAGGTTCCGGATTCGCAATATGTCTTGAGCGTCGTGATCACCTCTTTCGGCATTTTCTGGAGGTCCGAAACCTCGTCAAAAGCAACAGCATCCCAAATGCCCACCAGTCCCATCTTTCCACTCGCCATGTTGTAGAAGAGGTTTGCGACGGTTGTGGGGCCGGTCAAGAGGATTGTGTACGGTGACAGCTCCTGATATGCGTAACTCTTTCCTGTACCCCGAGGCCCCAGTTCCACGAGGTTATAGTTGTGCTCGCAGAGCGGAATCATTCGCACAAGGAACATCATCTTGAGCCGGCGGTCAAAGTGTTGAGGCTCAAGGCCTATTGTTCGAAGAAGGAGGTCGAGCCATTCATCCGAGCTGAATTGACGACGGCCTTCGCGAAACTCCTCCTGGTCGAAGGTGGCTATTTGAATAGGCTTCAAGATATCAATCCAGAACGGGCTTCGCTTGCCCTTGGCGTCCTCGTCGTACTGGTGACGGATGTCGATCTGGGCCCAGATTCCGCCCATAAGGAGTCGATCATATTCCCTTAAAAAATGTTCCGGTACGTGGACGAACTTGTGGCCGAAGTTGACCAGTTCGGCCCAGTACTTATCATCGTCAGAGAGATAGCGAACCTTCACCTTATCGATCAAGGTATGCATACCCTTCTCTTTGACCATAGACTGCGCTTTGTTGGCCTCATCAGGTCTGACGAAGTTCGAGCTGATTGTTGTGTTCACTACCCGAAGGCCCGCCTCTATGGCGGTCGGATCATCGGTGGCGCAGTATTTACCCAGGAGATACTCAAGGACGAAGACCGGCACATTGGCCCCGACCTTCACCTTCCGGACGAGATCCTTTCTGACTACCTTTCCGGCGAATACTTTTGTAGATTTGGAATCAAGTTCAGGCATTGTTTAACTCTTACATTGAGATTGCAACTTCGATTTTCTCCATCCGCGACAATTCAGCCCCCGTTGCCGCGTCAAGCAAGTAGAGCCCCACGTTCTTCTGGGCTGGATCCTCAACAACCATCAAGGTGACCGTGTTGACGGCGATGTTCCTAGTGTTCTCCTCTTCGTTCCGGAGCGCCACATCGCCGGTAGCTTCATCGAAACCATAGGAGGCGCTAACGGCACGTGAAATGGACTTCCCCTTTACTCGTAGCTCAACGCGGACCTTTGGCGGGGCAATATCGAATAAGCCGGTATTCACGCCAGTGATCTGCACAGAAAAGAACCGGGTGGAGAGCTTCTGACTCCCGGGGGCGATTGTCCATGCAATCCCGAGAGGAAAACCGTATGGATGTTTTGCCGACGGTCCGATTGTCATGACCGGAACGAGCAGTTCTTGTGGCGAAAGACCTCCATGGAAGTAAGCGCGTCCACCGCCTTTGCATTTGAAACAAGCAAAGGTCCACGGAGTGGCGAGGTCGAACTCGCCTTGCATATCCAGATCATTCAGATGCACGCGGAGAATGGCGTCGTCCGCTGTGCCACCATGCCCCACCCAGACGCGGCGATGGAGATCTACAGTATCTCCACCCAGTGCGTCTACCTTCATATCCTCACTCAGCTCCTCGCCGAAAAGATAACCATGGTCCGCCGCCAGGATGATACGCTGTACACCCAGGTCTATGAGAACCCGTAAGCCTCGCCGGAGGTCGTTCAGAACGCCATCCATCTGTCTTCTGGCCTGCGTAATGTTGTCCTGCTCGCAGAGTTCATCGATTTCCTGCGAGGTCACCAGAATCAAACTGGCACTACTTATGCCCTCGCGTACCTTCTTCGAGGGCTTTGGCAGCAGGTTATCCAGCTTGGCGTCGAACACCTCCACGCCCGCGTGTTTCTTCAGGAACGTCACGCGATCCTTCCGGTCCTTGATGACCGTTCCATTGATCTCAAGCGCCAGTTTCCCCCCACCCGTTGACACAACCTTGGCGGTCTCGTGTGCGCCCGGCAGCAGCGCTGCCATGCCGATCTCTGTCACGGTCGGCGCTGCCGCAAGGGCGGGCTGAACTTCGACCTCGAAGTCATCCCCCAACAGTCGCGCAAGCTCCCGGCCCATCTCGAATCGAAGCGCGTCCACCCATACATAGGCGATCTTGTCGCTGCCGAGCGATGGCTTGACATATTTCTCGAAAATCTCACGCTGCCGAACAGCACTCTTGCCAGGTGGCACCTCTTTCAGTTGGGCCAGGAAACGCTTGGAGGCCGATGACCCTACCTCCGCATAACGCTGTCGAGCCTTGATCACCAATTTTTCAATACTATCATGCCCATCGCCGTAAGGTTCGAAGTTGTACCAGCGGCTCTCCATGTGACGATGGTGGGTATCCAACAGACACCAAGGCTCCGCGCCCTCGGCATATTCCTTGATCATCCCGATGACTGAGGCCGGTGCTTTTTTTAGGGCCTTATCGACGCGATCAGCCTCCAACAGAACCTCGGCAGCCGAGGCCACAAGGGCCCAGCGAGCCTGAAGTCTCGGCTCGACATCACACCAAAACCGAGATAAACGGGACTCGGCCAGGGTGAGCATATCACCGTCAGTTTCATTCAAAAGACGGTTCTCGGCATGGCTTACCAATGCCCTCTCGATGGCCGGGAAGGTTTCGACATTCATCATCGCCTCGGTCTTAAACGTCAAGGCGGCTAGATTGAAATCCTGTTCCACCCGGATGGCAGCATTCACATAGCTTTCCCGACGGTCACGGCGCAAACGCCACGCACAGGCCACGGCCACACAGGCGGCAGTGGTTGGCGGAGTTGAGGCGACCGGAACCGAGGATAGCGCTTGTGGAACGAACTCACCGAGGCCCGAGATGAAATCAGTCATCAGAACATGCCGGGCCAATTTCCACCTCAGATCGGGCAACTCGGTCCCCGCTGGCACGTCAAAATCAAACTCACGACTGATTAGGCCGGCAAGCTCGCCTTGGGCAACCTTCTTGGTGATGCTCTCGTCATGCCGATCGTTATCGAGGAAGGAAAGGGCAACTTCCTGCGGGTTGCCGGTGCCGAAGATGAGGGAGATCACCCCCTTGGATATCTCGCCGCCTTTGTCAGCCAGGGCGTCGAGATCGGCCATGGTCAGCTTGCCGGCTTCGGTCTGCTTCTCCACATTGGCGGCGGCCTCATCGCCCAAGACGCCTTTCAGGGCGTTTCGGGCCACAACAGCCAAACGCGTATTGCGAAAAGGCGGCTGTTGGCCGGGCTGCATGATCACGCCTGCCGCCTCCAACTCAATGAGTGCATGATGGGTCTGGTCTTGGGCTATCGGCACATAGACCACCAGACGGGGAGGCTCTTCGCCGTCCATGAGCTTTCTTTGATCTATCTCCCATCGGAGTTGGACGAAGCTCCCGTCATAGCGAAGAATGGCCGTGTCTTGAATGTCAAGTGCTTCCAGCGCTTCGGCATATTCACCATCCGGGTCGTACCAGACCACCAGACCATTATCGTTTACCTGTTTAGCGATCAGGCTGATGAGATGCTCTGTTACGATGCCGTGGCTCATTCTTTGTTTCCTATCACTTCCCAATAGCCGCCCTTGGCAGGGCCAACCCGACGGAGACGGCCTTGCGCCTTGAGCTTGTCCACCTGCTTCAGAACTGCTCGTTTCGTTATCCCAAGGGCCGAGCCCATCGCCTCGGTAGTCACCGATGCATCGCGCCGTATCAGGTCGAGAATCTGGTCTTCAGTTTTCGGTGAACTTTTTAGTGAACTTTTCGGTGAACCTAATACCAGTTTCAGTTCTTCGACTGGCGTCCGGCGTATCGTGGCGGTAAAGAGACATCCATCGTGGTCGTCGGCAAAATCGATCCGCGGCCAGGCTTCAAGAGCGCGTTTGATCCCGGAGCCCAGGCCGTGGTAAGGCAACAGCCCCTTGGCGACATACGAGACGAGAATCGGGTTGCGGATGTTTGAGTTGCCCGCCAGAATCTTTTCCACCGTCAGATTATTGGGCAGGTGGCCGGGGCTGATAATCTCGATACGGTTGTCGTAAACGAACAGGCGGATCGGTGCACTAACAAGATAGTCGCGGTGCACCAAAGCGTTCACCAATAATTCTTCGAACACACTTTCCGGGATTTCAGGCAATCCGGGAGCGTTCACGCCACGTCCGGCCTGCACTTTGTGGAGGTTCCGCATGACAAAAGCCAGGGCATCGTCGAAGACCTTCTGTAGCGGTCCGGCAAAGTCCTCGGTGTCCACGTAGTCGGTTGCGTGAATCTTGTTGCCCGGATAGCGAATGGCCTTGACCACGAACTGGGGCTTGATCCATTCTGGGCGTTCGGCGAACATCAGTACCCCGGCCAGGTTCAGTTTGCCGTCGTCGGTTGCAAGGTTCATGTTCTGCAACAACCGGGTTAGTTCCGCAGGGCCATCCGGGAACTCATGCTTGTAAACGTCGCGCAGAAAGTCACGAAACCGCAGTTTGTCCAGCGCCTCCAACCCTGCGTTTGTGGGCAGTTCATCGGCGTGGAATTGGTCGGTCATCTGAAAGAAACGCCTCAATTCCTCTTTAGAGTTCACCCGCCGCTTGTCAGCCCCGGACTTGAGCCAGATCACGCCATTTTTATCGAAATAGGGCTTGTCGATCCCTTTGGGGACGGTCAGGACGATAACTATGCGCCCTTTTTCAAGGCCCACATTTTCCGTTTGCACGACCAGCGGACTTCGCACCATTTGGCTTGACGCATTACTGATGAGCTGATTGATGCGGTTCACATCCTCTCTCGAAAGCCCAGGAATCGAACCATCGTCGGCCACACCAATAAGGATGACCCCACCCTCGGCATTGGCGAAAGCCGCCATCTCCGAGGCCAAAGATTCCCCGTTGCGGATGTCCGCCTTGAATTGTCGCGTACTGTCCTCGCCCAAGGCCACCAGGCGCAGCAGTTCATCACGATTCATCTGCCGGCACCTCACTATTGTCTGCTTCTTCCTGAATGGCTTTCCGCTTGGCTTTCACCGGCTCAACCTCGTAAAGGTCTTCGAGGCCGTGGGCAATGGCAATGGAACGGTCGTGTTTGCAGGCCTCACGGACCCGTTTCGGCCAGAGCCGGTAGGCTATGTGGGACCAGTCATATTTGCCTTCCTGAAGCTCCTCCCAGTATTTCTTGGGCTCAGTCCAGGGCACCAGTTCCCACAGGGGTGCCATATTCAGGATCACGCCGTCATTCAGGTCCGGGTCAAGATTAAGGTTCGCGGCCCTACGGAGCTTGTCCGCAAAGTCTTGCAGCTCAGAGACCAACTGATCCTGGTGGTCCATGTCCTTTTCGATCTGCTTGGCCTCGCGGCCAGAGCTTCCCGCTGCTTCTTTCCGGCCCCGCAAGGATTTCAGACGGTCCTCCTCCAGACGAATCTTGGGCTCCACGTAGTTGAGCAGGGCTTTGAAAAGGATGTCCTTGTCTAGCCTGTGATAGTAGAGCCAGAGGCCATAATTGCCTTTGGCAGAGCGCAGGTACCAATAGATGGGCGCCTTCCGGCGGCTCTTGGAGTAGCGTTTGACATGATCCATCCAGAATCCGCCGTTTCCTGGCTTTCGAAAATAGTCGCGCAGCTCCCTAGCGCCCAGAATTTCACAGGCCTCCCGCTCGATGGCCTCGGCGCGGTCCTTCCACATCACCTCAAGCACATCTCGAACGCGACGGACGATATCGTCCTCATGCTCTGGGTCGTCAACCAGAATGCCGTCCCAGTCGATGTGGACGGGATAATCGGGCGGCACATCCTCGGGCTTGGCGGGCAAACCATCTGAACCCTGGAGCATTCCAAGCGGGCAGATGGGTAGCGGGTCGAAGGGACCGGGCAGGATCGGCTTGAGATGAGATTCCACAGCGGTGCGTAAATCAAACCGGCCAAAGGAACTCCCGACAATCCAAGAAAGCGTTCGTTCTACTAGCTCGTTCCTACCTAACCACAACATACCTGCATCAAACGAGTTACTGGCAATATCCGTTTTATCATTAGTTAAATTTCCAAAGACGGCTTTGCGAAATAATTTCTGCGCATCCAAACTGTACAGGTCAGAAATAAGCTTAGTTATGGTTAACCACTCCCCCGCCAGCCCTGTGTTAGCTTCTGCAAGACTTTTCTCAATCGATGCGTTGGTTTCTGCAATGGTCGAAGAGAAACCTCGAAAGCCGAGAAAGGCATGATCTGTTTCATCAAGTATCCGCATTTCTCGGGCTTTGAGGAAGGCTTGGCGAGCATGTGTACTAACGGTGGAGAGTGTGTGTGCATCGGGTTTCACCCATGGAACGACATGGATGAGCCCCACCTGCCACTTTCGGTCGTCAGACAGGGCGCTGATGAAATACTGGAATATTGGGCTGCTTAAAAATCCAAGGATGTAGAACATTTGGTCTTCATTAAATCTGTCGAGAAAAACAGAAGATCCTGCTACGTCAAAAATGCAATCAGCAGGCAATGGACGAATGTTGAAGCCTTTTACGGTGTAAATAGTGAAGGTCAGGCCAGCACGGAAATAGCAGTCTTGTGACTTAATCGTGCGGCTTTCACTTCCATACAATTCAGCAGCAAGTGCTTTAACAACTTCACCATCGTTCATCCAGTCAATGACCAGCTCCACATCCCGATAAAAGGGAGAATAGTCGCCTCCCTTGGCATAATTTACCCACCGCCATTCCCGTCCGAGATTGCTGGAAGGGACTTCCCAGTACAATCTGAGGAATCTGAAGTTATCTCCTGTCGCTATACCTTGGCGCACATCACGACCGCAAGCCTTGAAACCTTCCGACTTAGCGAATAAGCGAATTGCATGGGGTTGAAGCCAGTAGCAGAAAGGCGAGCCAGGAATTGGCATGAACTCTGAGAAGTCCGCAAGTATCAATCTCGTCTTGTGCTGATAAAGAGTTTCTATAGAACCATATAGGTTCATGCGCTCATCAGCATCTAGGTCAAGGCAAGGAATTACCCAGGTACGTATTCGCTTCTTCCTGGACGAGATTACATAGCAAGCGGTGCTAACCAAGGCAGCATCGAGCACTCCTCCCCCCAGGTCAAGGAATACCTCGAAGGTATAATTTTCAAGGAGCTGGCGGCGCCAATTGGCAAGAGAAGTTATGAAGAATCCTGTTCGGCTGGTAATTGCTCCAAGAAATCCGTCATCCAGAAGGTCTTTCCCCCGATCCACAAAACAGGCATATATGTCCAGCCGAGAATCAGGATAATACGTTTTCAGATAACTTACTGATTTCTCAGCTGGCTCACCGAACGGCGGATTCATCAGAACCACGTCGTACTTCTTGCGGCACACATCAACGAAGGCGAACCCTTGCGCTGCATCCTTGGCAAATAGTCTCCGCCGGAAACCTCGTCCATTCTCGGCTCGCTTGGTATATTCCTGAAGAGCTTTCAACAGATCGTTTTCAGCTTCCATCCAGCGTTGTTCATCGCTCTTCCTGAACATTTCTCCGTATTGACCATATATCTCCCGAATCGCCGCACCCATTTCCTCCTCAATCTTGAGAAGCGAACCGGCCTCTCCTGCCATTTTCATGCGGGTGAAAATTCGATCTAGGAGTTGACCGAGCTTGTTATCAAGACTCTGAACAAACTCCTGACGCATGTCTGCTTCGCCCGGCATAGGCTCGGCGCAGACGATATTTGCCCTTGTGATCGTAGGCCTTTCGCTTTTTTTCAAACCAAGCTCTTCATAGGCCCGCTGACAGCGAAGCCAGAGAGCCAGCGCCGCAATCTGCGTAGCCCGCAAGTCAATATCAATGCCGTGTATGTTGTACTTAAGTATCAGGCTGGGTGTCGCTTCTCGGAGATCTACCAAAGCTGGGTAGTCTTTCCTCAATGCAGCGGCGAGATCCGGATCGTCATAAGCTTCCTCGTAAATGATCTGGAGTAGATCGAAGCAGTAAAGCAAAAAGTGACCGCTCCCGCAAGCCGGATCGAGAATCTTGATTTCGCGGGGATCTTTCTTTGGCCGATGCGGAATGTAAACCGGCAGCTTGATCAGCTCTTCCTGCGAGAGGTCATCGCGTGTCTCTTTTGAATCCGCGGGTGGTTCCTCGCCTTCTGCGAGGAATATCTCTTTGGGCCGCCGAACCAGATATTGGCAGTGATCCTTGAGAATAGTCTCGCCTTTCCTCATCTCGTACCAGATACGTCCCAGGGTGTTATCGGTGAGGAACTCCACCACGTACCGCGGAGTGAAGAACTGATTGCGGAAGGCAAGCTCATAGGAGTTACGCGGGGCCTGGCTTTCCTTGCGGGCCTTATCGCGTAACTCTTTCGGTGTGAAATACTGGTAAACCCAACCGATGGTCTCGTCCTGTGACCAGATGTCTTTCAGCTCGCCATCATTGATCAGGGCCAACACCTCGTCCAGCACCCATTGCGGAGGGTAGATGCGGTTGGCCGGGTCATTGGGATTGAAGAGGACGCCGATTTCCTGCGAAAACGTTCCACCCAGCCAGTCGAGAAAGTTGCGGTATGCGGTCTCCTGCCCACCGCCGTTATGGAGCTTCTCGTCTTTCGGGTGGTCAGCAAGATAAAAGAAAAAACCCTGTGACTTGAGCCCACGGCTCACGGCTTCGCGGATGAGTCCCCGCGACTCCATCATCTTGTAGGCGCAGAGGCGGTTGAGGTGGGTGAAGGCGATCTCGCGGACAAGCTGCTCCAGCGCCTCGCTCGGTTTGTAGCCGATGGCCTGAATGTGCTCCAGATGGTCCAGAAGGTCCTGGCGGCAGGCGCGGTCCTCCTCGGTGAGGTGCGCCATACGGTCGTCGTCTTCGACGACGATGTTATTGGTTCTTCGTCCTTCGTCCTTTGAAGGGAAAATGCCGAAGCGCCCCTGGAGGGCCTGGGCCGTGGAGTCCTCCAGCAGCTTACGGCACTGGGTCACGACGCCACGCAGCTTGTTTCGTATGGCCTGATCCATGAATCACTCCACCACGATCTTCACGCCCTCATCGAGCAATTTGAGGAGATGGTCCTGAAGGCGAGCCACGGCCTTCTTGACCTGGTCCGCCGATTCAAACGAGCCTGAGAAATACTCTGAGACACGGACGCGCTCGATTTTGACCTCCGGGGGCGTGGTCAACCGCTGGATTTCGGAAACGACCTTGGTAAACAGACCGCCAAGGGCCGCGATGTCCGATTCCATCTGGCTCACGCCGGCGCGGCATGCGTTGCAGGCGAGGCTCGTCTCCGGGAAATCGATCTCAGCGCAACCGCGTGAAGCCAGCGGGGAGAGCACCGGTTCCCGCATGGACTCGGGCACCTGCTCCCACTCCTTCCGGCCCTTGATCTTCTCTATGGCCTCTTGATACTGCGCGGCTCGCTCGGCATGGGTCTTTTCATAGAGTTCGCGATACGCAGCCACGATTTCCTGTGCTGTTACTTCGATCTGCGCCATCGACTCGAAGAAGGTCTCTGACTGCAATAGCTCACGAAGCTCTTTGCCTTTTTCGGCTGGCTCGGTCCGGTCGTGCGTCTCAAGCTCACGCGCCATCTCACTTGCCGCCAGCCGTGCTCTCTGTAGGGTGGCCAGCCCTTCCTCGTTCAGACAATCAGCGATCCTGCGGATACGCTCACGGCCTTCCTTGAGCGAAGTCGCACCGCCGGCCAGGATGCTCACACAATCGTCAGCGGAACCGCTTTCGATACTTGTGAGCGCTTCCCGGTATTCGTCGAGAATGGAAAGTACAGGCAGGTAACGGGCCTTGGCCTCAGCGATGACGGGCACAACTTCTTTTGTTTCCGCCTCGGCGTACTGCTTTGCAGCCGCGGATATGGCGTTCTTTTCCACATCCACGGTCTTGCCGGTCAGGTCCTCATAGCTCTGCACCGCATGGGTCAGCATTTTTAAATCTGGGGTTTTAACCGGGGTGAATACTGCGGACCTGAACTTCGTGTTGTTCACGAAGGGTTCACGACTCCGCGGGTCTGTGTAGGAGTCGAATTTCTGACCACCGAATGAGACCTCAATGACGCCGGCACGGAACAGGACTGCAAGGACCAGACGAAGCACATCGCGTTCCCACCCGTAGGGCGTGCCATTGAAGCGGTTTTCGAGAGCCTTGCCGAGGCAGGCCTCCCGGTTTCCGTATTCATGCTGGCTGACCAGGTAGTCGCGTACCTCTTTGGCGATGTCTGCATTCGGGTTCGGGACGTATTTCGCCCCATCCTTGGCAACCAACCCCAGGCCGCGATCTCCGGCATAAAAAACCTGCGGGAGCGCCTTGAGATCGGCTGCCTTCAGAAAGACATCGGGTTCATCCCCATGCAGGGGGCGTGAACCCATCTCCAACTTGGGATACAGGTCGGGAACTACATGCTCCAAAAACTTCTTGATGATCTCGCCCAAGTTCTTGCCGAGTGACGAGGCGTCTTTAGCCACGCCTCGGAACATACCAGTTCCTTTCTCAAGAGCCCCTGTGATCTTATCTCGCAACCGCGGTTCGCAATTGTTCAGAACGAGGTTCTTCTCATCCTGAAGGCACATCGCCTCGTCCGTGGTGATTTTGCTCTGGGCACGGAGTTGGTCGTATTTTTCGACCATCTTCCTCGATGCGAAAAGCTGAGCGACCAGCTCGTCGATTTCCGGCGCAAGGGAGAATATCCAATAGAGATCGTTTTCGTGGTTCTTCTGCCGGCTTTCGTCCCTCGTCTCGTTGATCCGGTTAGAAAGCTCGCCGTCATCCTCGGCCTTGGCCAAGGACACCTTGATATCGCCTTCATCACCGACGGTCGTGCCGTCGACATTGATGCCGATACGGAAGGTACGGTAATCCTTATGCCGGTATGTCCGGAGGCTGGGCTCGCCAAAGATCGATCGCAGAGTGTTTCGGACGATTTCGTTCCGATCACGGGGCTTGGGATCGTGGGCCTTCTTCTCGGTCTCCCAGTTCTTTTCCTGGGCAGTCTGGAGCTTCCACCCCTCTTCGGTATTGCGGATGAACTGGGCAGCATACAACTTTTTTATGGCTGACTCCACTTGGGGAACCGGTGCCGGGTCGCCAACCTTGTCCACGAGGAAGGCGGCGATATTGGTTTCCGTTCGTGGCAGGTCTCGCACAAACTCCAGAAGACAGATCGCCTTGGCGACCCGAAGCGTCCATTCTTTGGCTTCCGGGTCACTCTTGAAGCGCTCACTGATTTCATGAATGTCGGTGCGGCGCTCGTTCGAAAGGTTGCCCTCAACGAGTTCGTACACCCGGTCCAAGGTGACAAGTGTGCCAACGGGACATTCGGCAAGGTTTGTACGATTGGAAACGAGCATCTCGTAAGCCTGCTTGATGACGGTCCGGTTGCTACCACCAAAATGCCTAGGGGCTCCCGGCTGAAGACGAATTCCCGACATGATGCTGATGCTGATATCGATATAATGCGGCGGGTATGGGTAGAATTGGGCGAAGTCATCTTCGCTGATGTCTGTTCGACGTGAGGTGCGTTCAAGCCGCAATGCAGCATTCAGCGCCCCTTGGTTCGCACTGTAGAGATTCCGAAGAATTGGCAAGGCCTCATCTTGCTTGGCCAGGACCCGCCGTGTGGCCACCTCGCGGATGTCCGATGGGGCAAGATCAACACGATGGCGGAAACGGTCCTGAAGTTTTGCCAGTTCTACACGCTTCGAGTCAATGGCGGCAACCACCTCGTCCAGCTTCTCCTGGGAGGTCACAACGATCCAGCACGGCGCGGGGATCTTTCTTGCCTTCAGGAGGTTCCTGCCCACCTTCCCGAATTCCTCGATGGTGGCCCGCAGATCCTCGATCTTGTCGCCGCTACAGGCGACATGCTGGCCGACCTCATCAATAACGAGAACGAGGGCTTTCCCAGGGCGTCTGCGGCCAAAGAGTTCGAAGGTGCGGTGGACTACCTTGCTCACGCTGATCGAGGCATCACGACTGCGTTGGGTATGCGCCCACGAGTCGGCGGCCGGATATGTAGTGGGATAGAGAGAGTGTAGGACTGCACTCGCCCGGGATAGTCGTTGCGCGCCTTTACGGACGAGGCGCCATTCCTGCCCGTGAATCTCCTTGCACGTGGAGACGAACTGCTCCAGCTTGTTCTCTGCTTCGAGCTCGATCTCTAGTTCAGCAATGTCGAAATCTTCTGCGTAGCCGAGCTCTCTCAAAAGACACGTATAAATGAATTCCGCTATGCGTTGCGTGACGCGGCGGGTGTCCTGCTCCTTAGCGATGTCGAAGAGAATGACTTCCGTTGGGAAACGTGTGTTGATAAGGTCTATCAGATTCGCAACCTGCTCATCTTCAATCTGCTGTTTGAAAAGAGCTGCGAAGTCCTGTCCCAGGATCTTTCTGTTCTCCAGGGCATATCCAAGGTTCTTAGCGAATGAACTCTTGCCCGAACCAAAGAAGCCTGAAATCCAGACGCCCACGCTCTCATGAGGCTCAGATGGGGCCTCTGCAAAGGCCTTCAGGAGAGAAGCGTACTGATCGCGGATGCTGTCCGTGGCAATGTACTCGGTAATTTCCGAATACACTGATTGCTCGTCGGTTTGATCGACCTGAATGATCTCCTCGATCTTCAGACTTAGATCTCGCGAAAGGAGGCCGCCGATGGTTTTCATATTCCCTCCTCAGTATTAACCGTATATCTTTACCCGGTAGTTCCCTAACGCATCACGATCCTTTAAGTCCATGAATCTTAGGCCGGTTGTCCCTTCAATAGAGCCGGGGTAGAAAAGAATTGTTGTAAGGGATGTCTTCCCCTTCATTTGATCGAGCAGCTTGGACATATGATAGATCCCAGGGGCCATAGCCGCAGCCCGCATCAAAAAGACAACTTTCGTTGAGGGATCCAACGTTCGAAGGCGCTCCGTCAGGAGACCTGCCAGAGGCAGCCAATCGCGGTCGGACAAGTAAGTTGTCACCTGCTCCTGAGCCTCAAGAAAGCCCCGTTCTTTTTCGAGATCAACAACCGCCTCGATACCTTCCGTATCCTCAATGGCCTTCCAGAGAAGATCCGACATGTGGATTATGCAAGTATTTCTGCCCACCTCTCCCAGCCGTGTTGCCAACAACCGCGCTTCTCGACGAAGCGCCCACTCATCCTCCGGGTCGTACCGGAAAATAGCGAATGGAAGATCATGATAAACACTGATACGGGGTGGATCGGCCTTCAGGTCATTCTCAAGGATTTCTATTCGATCACCGAGTGATGACATCCACATACTCCTCAAGGGTTGAGGCAGGGAAGGTCAAACGAGTGATACTCCCAGCAACATGGTACTCAAGCAAGCCATGCTGATGGGCCTCCAAAAGAAAACGCTCCACCCCTTCACGGCGAAGGAAGAACAGCTTCCAATCAGCCAGGTCAGGGATTTTGGTTCCTGATGGCTGGTATTGCTTTAGGTAAAATGCGATGTATGAGAAGGCCTGAACAGGCAGGTAAGCTGGAGCGATGCGCTTGTTGACCGCTCCCTGAAGGACTCCAAAATCACGAAGCGTTGAAAGTGTGCCTTGAGCGACCCGGCGTATGGTGTAATCCCCCCAACCGCCTGAAGTCTTTCCCTCCTCAACCCATTTCCGCAGAGCCAGTTGAATCTCCCGGATTTCAATATCAGCAGAGCCGCGCGACCATAGTGGCAAAAGGAGCTCGATGACTACATCACGCAAGAGAGAATCAGAACGCACAGCATGGAAGTACAGAATTCGGTCGAGGGTGTTCCCATTGCACTGATTCTTGACAAGATGGGCTAAGGCCCGAGCGACTGTCTCTTCGGCAAGATATCTTTGCCTGAAGATGGAAAGGATGTCCTCGGCCCGGGATCGCGATGTTTTCCCCAGCAGGTTCTGATGGCGCACCCGTTGGAGATTCTCGCTGACGGAAAGGCCAGGGTCTAAGCAGGACAGAAGCACCTTGGTATCTGGCAGAAGAGCCCCCGCCTTAATGATTTTGCTGCTATATGGCTGTGAGGCGAAATGCACATTTCCAGAGCTGTCTCTTTTTTCCTGGACCATAGCTGATCCCATAGATGCTCTTGTTTTATTCTTTGTTTTGTTCATCGACTTTATTTTCTATGATAGATGAGTTGCCTGACTCGCCCGAGCTTCCTGCATGAACCCATTCATCTATTTCCGACAGCTTGAAACGGAACAGCCGTCCCACTCGGTGAGCTGGGAGCCCTCGTTCCTCAATCCATCGATAAACTGAATCCTTGGCCACCCCAAGGTGAGCGGCCACATCCTCGACAGCGACCCAACGTTCAGCAGAACTCATTTCTTTTCTTGCTCTCCTATTCACGAATACCTACTGATGCAGACGAAAACATACGAGAGCATATTAAACTTGATCTTTTATGTCAAGAATAATAAGGAGGCTTTTACATGGATTACGCCTGGGCGGTACCACAAGAACCTACGCTTCTAGTACAAAACACTCTCAAAAGCTGCTGCCGGTATTATGGGTTATACATACAACATTCCAACAGGTTCTAAGAAGCATGTTTTAGATAGATATTCTTCACTAATGCACTATTTAGTGTAGAAGGCTTTCTCACAGAACTATCCTCGTTTCCCTTCAATGCAATCTACCATACGGTCTCTTGGCCTTAACCACTTGAACTTTCATGGCTAATTTGCAACATTTCGCCGCTTTTTACTTTACCTTGCCATCCAAGATGGGCGTCGAGATTCATCAATCTGTTTTCCAGTTTTTTCTTGTATCTCTTGATTTCCCATACCGTAATCTTCAAGCGGACTCGGAGGTTGGTACATTTCAGTCATTTCTTTCACTTCAAAGCTGTCACTCACCAATGCGATGCCCTCTGAAACGAAACTGGGAGCCACATTACGCAACTCGCCCTTAAGACGAGGTATTGGTTGCGGTGGCAAAGAGTTCGATCAAAGCCAACTCATCTACTCTTGCTCATTGGCTCTTCAATGGGCCATTACCATTATATGGTCCATTAAAAACGGCAATGGCTCATTCAATGGCTCAAAACCATTGGATAAGCCATTGTCCTTTATAAAACCACTTTGAGTATCGTCCAGCCTTTTGCAGGCTCACTACACCCTCGGTCTTAAGTTCTGTCATAAGACGTTTCACATGGGTTCGGCTGTCATGGGTTAGTGGACTGGTCAAGAAAATTGGGCTCTTGCTTCGAGCACTGGGCTCAAGGCAAATGTAGAATCTACAAGTAGGCTTATCATGCACTTTTTCCAAAACTGGTTAAAATCAAAAAACCTTTTTGAAGAGATTTGGGCGGGCCAGGCATTGTTTTAGATTAAGGTAAGGGTTGGTGAACCGATGGGGAACGGAGGCAGGCCTGTTTTCTAGTGTTGATATTCTTGCTTTGGAAATAGAATTTTCCTCCTTTAAGCATTATCTCGACTTGATCCTCGCTATCTTACAACTTTGAACAATGTGCTACTCACCCTACCCCGTTACCAGGCTTCCTATGAGATGGTTGATATCGCTGATATTCTCCCTTTCGCAGTAATCCCTCAGCCCATTTACGATCTCGAGTGCCGCCCTTGGGTTGATGAAGTTCGCGGTCCCCACCTGAATGGCCCGCGCCCCCACCAGGAGGAACTCGAGGGCATCCTGGTAGTTCATAATGCCTCCCAGGCCGATCACGGGGACCTTCACGGCTTCAACCACCCTGTAAGTGAGATAAAGGGCCATGGGTTTGATGGCAGGGCCGGAGAGGCCGCCTACTCTGTTTGCCAGTTTGGGACGTCTTGTGGCGATATCCACTGACATGCCCAGAAACGTGTTGGTCACGGAAAGCGCCCCTGCGCCGGATGATTCTACCGCCTTGGCGATCACCGTGATATCATCTACATTGGGCGTGAGCTTTACGATGACCAGTTTTGCGGTGTGCTTCACGACCCCATCGGTTACCATGGCCGCGGTTTCCGGATCCGTGCCGAAGACCATGCCCCCCTTCTCCACATTCGGGCAGGATATGTTCACTTCTATGGCCGAAATCCCCTCCGCCCCCTCAATTCTCCTGGCGAGCTCGCTATATTCCCCCACGGTGTGCCCATAGATATTAACGATAACAGGTGCCCTGGTATCGGCCAGCAATGGGAGCTTTTCCTCTATAAAGGCATCGATTCCGATGTTCGCGAGCCCAATGGAGTTGAGCATGCCGCATGGCGTCTCTACAATCCTCGGGGGAGGATTCCCGGGGATAGGCTTCAGGGATACGCCCTTTACCACTATGGCGCCCAAGAGTGAGGGATCATAGAAGGGGCTGAGTTCACTGCCGTACCCGAAGGTTCCCGAGGCGGCAATCACCGGATTCTTTATCCTCAATCCACCGATATCAACGGATAAGTCAGGCGTGATACCCATTACAGGACCTCCCAATCGATCATCTCAGCTGAAAACACGGGGCCATCCTTGCATACGTAGTAGTATTCGGTATCTTCATTCCTGGCGGCCTTGATCGCGCAGCCCAGGCATATTCCCAGGCCGCATGCCATATAGCCTTCAAGCGAGACATAGCATGTGAGGTTCAACCTCTTTGCCTCCTGCACGATCTTCTTGAGCATGGGATTTGGCCCGCATGCATAAATGATGGGCTCCTCGGCCAAATCACGATCTATTGACTGTTCGAAGAGATCGGTGACCGTACCCCTGAACCCCATTGAGCCATCCTCTGTTGCAAGGGACAGCGCCAGGCCCAGATCCGTTATCTGATCGATGAGGACAACCTCCTGAGATTTGGAGAAACCGAGGAGCATCTTCGCAGTGCGCCTTGCTTCCAAGGGCAAGGACTGGGCGAGGAAGAACATCGGTGCGAGGCCCATACCTCCCGCAACGAGGATTGGCTTGCCCTCGGGGGCGGGAAGGTGAAATGCCTTTCCCAATGGGCCGATCACGGAGATTTGCTCATTTTTCCTTACTAGGGAAAGAAGGGAAGTTCCCCTCCCCACTATCCGGTAGAGGACCAATATGGTGTTTCCTTCCACAATGCCGTGAATGGAAAAGGGTCTCCGTAAAAGGGGGTCCTGTGAAACGCCCTCTATTCGTATCATCAAAAACTGACCTGGTTTGGCAAGCGATGCCAGGCCTTCGGAGCGGAATCCCAAAAGCCAGATGCCCGTTCCTATCTGTCGATTGAATTCTATGGATACGGTTTCCTCTATCATGCTCTCACCTAGGGAGGGCTAAAATCAGGTGCATATTATTATTACTTTCGAAGGCCTGTCAAATAAAGGATTCAGTGGAAAGATATAAGCAGGGTCATGGGTAGCGATCTTCCTGGAAACGACGGGGACATGTACGCGACACACAGTGGCCTTATCAGGGGGTTCGCGATGCCATAGTGCCTCTGGTGCGAGGCTCTTGGCGCCATCCGCCGGATACGGCGTTGGAATAGTAACAGCTCCACAGGGACACGTCGTTACCTCATAGGATACATATATGGCTACTAAAAGGTGAGGACCCTGGTCGTGCATCCTTCTTCGAACAGAAACAGGGGCGATCTCACGGCAGGAACAGGTTAGTGGGCCAGATTGCTTCGTGATGCAGAGTGAATTACTTACCGCTGCTTCCTCCCGGACCTGACGGGGTTCATAATCCTCTGTCACACGAGATCCAACCCCCTGTCTCACCGGAAGAATTGGCCCTTGTTTGCTGTTTCTCAGAAAGGATTTTCAACCCCGCATAAGCGGATTTCGGGTTACAGGGCACCGCTAGCTCCCCGCCTAGCACGACCAAGGAATGGTTAAGGCATGGATTTACTCGGTATTATCGACCCTCTCTTTTAACTCTCTGCCTACCTTAAAAAATGGAAGTTTTTTTCCGTCAACCCTTATAATCTTTCCTGTTTTGGGATTTCTTCCGTTATAGCTGTCATAATTTTTTATCTTAAAGCTGCCCAATCCTCGTACCTCTATCCGGCTCCCGCCCGTGAGAGATTTTTCCATCTCCCTGAAAAAGGTATTGACCACGTCTTCCGCTGTCTTGATGGTGAGCTTTTCTGCCTTTGCCAGTGCCTCTACCAATTGGGATTTGTTCATGATGCCCCCTCGCCCAAGAAGGAAAAAGTCAAAAGAATAGACACCTTAGACGGAAATAGAGTATTTTATAAATAATACCTGAAACCGTGTCAAGACAAAATACCCTGGTAGATCCACCTAGGGAGTGATTTTGAACTCCAGGGTCTTCAAGACCTCATCCGCGGGTCCGAGCACATCCACATGCCAATCTCCGATTTCATGGGCCTGAATCCTCTTCGAGCTATAGGTACGCCAGTTGGAGGATTTTACCGAGAGCGTCACCTTGGCCCTCTGCATACTTCCGAAATACCAGACATGGGATATCTGGGTAGGACTTTGGGCACCTGTAATCTTGGTGAAGCAAACGAGCTTGCCTACCGAGGCCTCAAAGCTATCACCGGCACCGACGGGTTGTCGATCAACCACGTCTTTACAGATGAATGCTTCCGCTACTACCAGAGGGGCAGGCTCCTGGGCCATGCTCGTCACCACATGTGACAGGGGAATGATGATCAGAGCGATAATAATGAGAAGCACATAATAAGTTCGTTTCATAGCGTCTCTCCTTCTTTTAAAGAGTTTATCTCCATCTTTCGGCACATGCTGATATGGCTTTTAAGGATCACCCAGTGAAACCAACATGGTGTTCCCTCACTCAAGGGCCAGCGAGAAAGACAAAAGGGCAGTTGAGAGGCAGCCTCCAGTTACAACTCCTTTTTCACCAGGGGTTTTCCGCAGCAGGAAAATTCCGCGGGATCGCTGCAAGGTTCACAGCCGCACTCCTCGAGCGGAGTGCCCACCTCATCGCATTCCTTGATCACCTGAAGTTCAAGGCCGCAATCCTCACACACGTAAATCTCGCCTTTTTTCATCTCGTGGCAACTCGGCATGGTACACACCTCCTGTTACAATTAGAAACACAGCGCACAAAAAATAGAGCACAAGGCGCACGGTCTTATGTCTTGTGCGTTTGGCCTGTTCAAATATATCTTAAAATAACAAAAACGAAGCGCGCATTCAAGTTATAAAATCGCTTCATAACCCCTTTGAGCCAAAGAAAATAGACCGGCATGAAGAGGAGAGAAAAACTATTGAAGAGACTGCCCCATCCTTGATAGAATTCTTGTAGTTATCCATGAACCTGATAGACGATATCATAGATGGAAACAAAGCCTATATGGATATGATTACAATAGAAGGAGCTATCCAATGACAGGAACCAGAAGATTTCTCGTTGATGTGGGCATCAAGGATCTCCCCTTTCCCATGAGGGTAGTCTCTGGGGTTGACCCGGAGGGACAGCATACGATCGCCAATATCTCGGTCTCCGCCCGGATCATGCGCGAGTTCGAGGCGAGATGGATCGACAAGTTCATCCAGATCATCCACCGGCACAAGGACAGGATCGGCACCAGGACCCTGAGCGAGAATATCATAGATTATCTCAAAGAGCTTGAGGCCACCGCGGTGAAGGTCGATTTCACCTATCCCTATTTCGTTGAGAAATCGACGCCAGTGTCCAGGGAAAAGTGCCTGGTGCGGTATCTGTGCACCTATGCGGCAAGGGCCTTTTCCATGACCGAGAGAGCGAAGAAACGCTTCACCATGGAAATCCCCGTGATTACCACCTACCCCGGATCAGACCCGGAGAAACCAGGCGGGCTGTTTGGACAGTTGAGCGTGGTGGAACTTGAGGTGGAATCAAAGAGGGACATCTATCCCGAGGATCTCGTTGAGATGGTGGATCGGCACGCGCTCATGCCCATTTACTCCTTTCTGACCGAAGAGGATCAGATCTATGTCATCCAGAAGATTCATAGCGAGGAGAAATCGAGCGTGGTGGTGACCGATGAGATCAAGAATGAGCTCTCCAAGAATCCCGATGTCGACTGGTACTCGGTGCGATCCTCGAACTACGGCATGCTTCATTCATACAGCACGATCATCGGCACCGAGAAGACCATGTGGGTTCCCTCAAGTGGGTTTGATAATGAGGGGATATAATCTACTCCCATATCGAGGTGAGGTCTATATATTCCCTGGCGATATCTTCCCGCATGGAGATCTTATCCGCATCGTCTTTGGTGAGCGGGGCCTGTAAAACCTTATACCCGATCTTGCCGGGATCCCCTGATGCTCCGATTACTGCAACCGACTGCGGCTCGAAAAGGAACTCCATATCCGTCATTCCACGCTACCCCCTGAAGCTTATCTCTCTGGCTTAATAATAATGAAGAAGTGGTTAATGTAAATAGGGTAGAGCCTGTATTTTTTTTTAAAAGATACTGCATTTTGAGCTGAAAAGGCTTTTGAGTTAAGTGAGAAGGGATAATAAGCCGCATGAAATCGGCAAAAAGAGTTCCCTCATCCACGGAGGATATGTATAATCAACTGAAATAAGGATAATCATTGTCAGCTTCTTTTCATCGGGCTTCTCACCGATAAGCCTCTCGAAAGAGGGGGGAGGGCTTTACAAGCCTTTATACCACAATGACACCAACAATCACATTCGCTAAATCATCCGAATACACGGCCCAGTACCCGGAGGTTGCCTTTGGGCTTGCCCTCATCTCGGGCTGTCAGAACTTCCATAATCCCCCGGGCTTTGATCAGCACAAACGGAGGCTTCTCAGGAGGATGAGGAAGAGGGAGACCCTGACGGAGATCACAGGGCGAATAGAGATCTACGATCGGTTCTTCAATCGCTTCGGCCATCCATGCCCCCTTCCGCAACACCTCAAGAGGACGGTACGCAGCGGCTTCCCGAGATACAATCTCATGGTAGATGCCCACTTCATGGCGGAGATGTGCGCAGGCATCCTGGTTGCCGTTTCCGACTACGATCGTTTTGAGGGGGCGTTAACCCTGGACCTGGCAGATGAAGGAGAACACTGCATAGGGTTAGGCAACCGGGATATGGTGACCGGACAGGGGGAGATCGTGCTGAGGGATGAGCGAGAGATCGTCTGTATCCTCTGTCAAGGTCCTGATGAAAAGACAAGGGCAACAGAGGACACCCGCAATGTCCTTTACTATGCCTATGCAGTCCCGGGTATTGGCGCTCGGTATCTGGAGGAAGGCCTCACCATTGCAGCGCAAACTACTTCTGAATTCGGAGGAGGTGCTATCGAGACAATAACAGTTTCCTAGAGGCCTTATAAAGAATAGTCTCCACCCACTTGTTGCATTCTCTTTCCTACAAATGCCAGAATGCTCGCGTCTCCCTAAAGAAGGAAATTTTACTCTATGGTGATCCTCCCCTTGGGTTGTTCTACCACTTCACCGATTATGGCAGCATCCTTAATGCCTTGTTGATGGAGCCGTTCGAGTAAGACAGGTGCCTGAGCCTCGGGAACGGAGATGAGCAGTCCGCCTGATGTCTGCGCGTCAAAAAGGATCAGCAGCTTTTCATCTGATATCTCAGAGGCATGCTCTATCATGGGGAGGCGAAAATCCCGATTTCGAATGGTGCCCCCGGGCACAAGTCCCATCTTCGCGTACTCTTCTGTGCCGGGGAGAATAGGAATCTTTGACGTGTAGACCGCCATCCCCACATCCTCTCCCTCGATCATCTCGCAGGCATGGCCCAGGAGTCCGAAGCCCGTGACATCGGTGCAGGCGTGAACTTCCATCTCTGTCATCAACTCCGATGCCGTTTTGTTCAGGGCAGTCATGCACTCAACAGAGCCGGCTACTGATCTCTCATCTGCCATTGCTCCCTTGAGCGCGGTATTAATGATCCCCGTACCCAGGGGCTTGGTAAGGATAAGCGTATCGCCCGCCCTGGCGCCCGTATTTCTGATCACCTTTTGTGGGTGGATGGTGCCCGCTACGGAGAGCCCGTACTTGAGCTCATTATTATCAACGCTGTGGCCCCCCACGAGGAGCACTCCTGCTTCTCGCATCTTATCCAGACCACCCCTGAGCACCTCCTGCAGTATGGAGATATCCATTGTTTTGATGGGGAAGCAGATGATATTCATGGCCGCGATCGGTGTGCCGCCCATGGCGTAGACATCGGACAGGGAGTTTGCCGCCGCAATCTGGCCGAAGGTGTAGGGATCATCCACTATCGGGGTAAAGAAATCCAATGAGAGCACTATCGCCAGATCCTCCCTCAGTTTATACACCCCGGCGTCCTCCGCGTGTTCCATTCCCACGATCAGGTTTGGATCGGAGATGAGCGGCAATCTGGACAGTGCCCTATGCAGGTCTCCCGGACCTATCTTGCAGGCTCACCCTGCACCGCTCACCGTTTCAGTGAGCCGTATATGTTCCTCGTTGCCCATTTGAGATCCTTTTTACGGTCATTATGCTATGATATATCTATAGTATCTCTAGTTTCCCCTGCAATCCCTTGAGGAAGATATATTAGGTATATTAATAAGTCAAATTAGAATATTAAATAATAAAGGCATTAGTTATAGAGGGAATCAATAGAAAGCGGAGGGGTTGGGTGTTGAACGTGCCCAAGATAGAGAAGCGAGTTATCAAGGTTTTGACCTGTGATCCTTCGAGGGGAGAAAAGGGCGAGGGCCGTGAGATTTGTTCGTAGGATGAGGGGAGGCGTGTTGCTGGGCTCAAAGGCTGAACCTTTTTTCCTCCAGGAATTTGAGGAGTGCCTCTATTGCCGGGGAATGAGACCTTCCCCGCCGATGGACCGTAAAGAATTCACGCTGCAATTCCAGACCCTTGACTGGTACTTTCTTCAAAAGACCCAGCTTGATCTCCTTTTCTATCGCCCTTTCCGAGATAATGGAAACTCCGGCTCCACTTTCCACTGCTTTCTTCACCGCTGCCGTGCTTCCCATCCTCATCACGATGTTGAGATCCGTTTCCTTCACGCCGATCTCCCTCAACCTGCGCTCTACCGTACCCCTTGTGCCGGAGCCGCTTTCGCGCAGGATAAAGGGGACTTTTCTTAGCTCTCCCACCGTGATCTGATCGTGTGGAAGCAATGGAGAGTGAACAGGAGCAATCAGCACGAGCTTCTCAGTGGAAAAACCGTGGAACACCAGCTTCTCGCTTCCTTCTCTTTGACCCACGACCCCTACCTCTACCTCATTCTCGATGACCTTTCGAATAATCTCCTTCGTATCGCCGATCGCGAGGTTGATTTCGATGCCGGGGTACTTTCCCTTGAACTCCGCCAGCAGACCGGGAAGGATATATTCTCCGGGAATGGTGCTCGCGCCGATTATGATCTCCCCCACGATCAATCCCTTGAGCTGCGCAATAGCCTGCTCGGCTTCATCGGCGATTTGAAGGATTTTTCTGGCATACCCATACAGCAGCTTTCCGCTTCCGGTAACGCTCACCTCTCTGCCTTGTCGATCCAACAATCTCGTACCTAACTCTTGCTCAAGCGCTCTGATCTGAAGGCTCACGGTTGGCTGGCTCAAAAATACCGCTTCGCTTGCCCTTGAGAAGCTCTTCTTCTCAACTACCGCGCAGAAAACCCTAAGCTGATTGAACTCCATATCCCTCCATTTACTCCGGTGACCATTGCACCTTTTCGAGGATTTCCCTTACAAAGGGGAGCACATATACCTCATCTCTATTAAAGGACGAGAGCGCCCTGGCCAGGATTTGTATACGTCTTTCAATCGGCTCAGATCGATCCAGAAAGACCTTGTAGGTGCCTTTCACCTTGCACAAGCCTCCCCCAGTGGAATACTCATCTGCTCCAAGTCTTTGGTATACAACTTCAACGCCAAGCTTGCGTGCAAGGCCTTCAAGATGTTCTAATACCTTATATGGCTCCATGGTAGGTAGTTATTCAGAAGGAGAAGGAGTTCCTCTCTTCATGTTTCTTGCCAGCACAGCAGGATGCTGTGTGAACGAGATGGACCCTGTAGAATAGTATTGGACTTTTTTCTATACACCTTTCAATCGCGCATCTTACTGCCTTTTAGGAGAGATAATGAGTTTTTGGCCCGGGTGAATGGCTTGACTCGAGGTTATATTGTTGAGGCGACAGAGCTCATCAACGGAAAGCCCATACTTTAAGGCAATTCGATAGAGGTTCTCTCCCCTTTGAACCTCATGAACTCTTCGTTTACCTGGGAAAACCCGTTTTCCTGTTGTGCTCCCAGGGGATTTGGTTCCTTTCACAACCGGGGTCGTTTCCTGCTCTCGCACCTCAAGCCTTTGAGCCAGCGCATCAACTCTTTGTGTGAGCGATTTGATCGATCTATCCGTGTCTTCCAAGGACTGTTTCAGCATGTTTCCCTGTTTTTGGAGCGTAGCGATCCCGAGTGCCGCCTCCTCGAGCCTCGTGAGCCTCTTCTCAAGAAGATCCACTCTCGTGCTGATTGCAGTGAGGTCCTTTTTTGAAAGCTCGCTGCTTCCCCCGGAGAAGAGAGCGATGAGAATGATTAAAAGGAGTATGCCCGCGCCTACGAGGATTAAAGTCCGTCTTTGGAATATGAGGTCAAGAAATGACTTCCGGGGTATTATGCTTTCATCATTGGGCGAATAGCCCATGCTCTCATCAATTTCTTCCTCGAACTCATCTATCGTCCGTTTAAAGTGGTCCTCGTCCATGAGTACCTCCTTTCAGGGTGCAAAATATGATAAAGACAAATAACTATAGCTAAAAATCTTAGTCAGTGCAAGAAATGGATTCCGCTGATATCTTTGTGCTCAAGCGCGATCCGCCGGGTCAACGCGAGGTGTTATTTTTTTTATACAGCCTAAAAATATTTTCACGCTTTATTTGTTAAGATTTTAGCAATGATCGGCTAACTAATTGTTATTTAAAGAAATATTTTCAAATAAATAATGGCATGATTTGTGCACAAAAATTATACAGGGATAATTGTGAGCGCTACCTAACCCTGAAAAGCTGTTTGAGAGGGGAGGTGGTAGAGTCTCCCAAAGGGTTTATCAAGGGGCCATGCTCTATTCCCTTATAGAGATACAAGGCATAGATGAGATATTGGAGATCGTCGCGGGAAAGAGCTTGGGTCTTTAAACGAGCGCAGCAGTATATTAGCTACACTGCAAAATATGAGCTCGGTGCATCTTATAATAGGGAAGTTGAATCTGGTGAGCAAAGGAGGCTGTGATGTATCCTATCGCATCAGAGGAAACCTATAAAGACGGGCAGGTTATCTTCAGAGAGGGGACTTCAGGGGATTGGGTATATGCGATTTTAAATGGAAATGTGGAGATCTCCAGAACAATAGGGGAAAGTAAGTATATCATAACCGTACTCGAACCAGGTGAGGTGTTTGGAGAGCTCGGGTACTTGGGCGATATCAAGCGAACCGCAACCGCTCGCGCAATCGGAGAGACAACCCTCGGCATTATCGATCGCGGCTTTTTGGATAGGGAATTTAACCTTCTTTCCAGTTCGTTCAGGGCTATTCTCGTAGCGGTGGTGAATAGATTCAGAAACCTGACAGAGAGGACCTGCGAATTTTCCAGCCGCAAAGAGGACCGTACCCAGAAGAGCTTGTCCGTGGCCTTTAAGGATCGTCAGTCCTTTGTGAGGGCATTCACGGGCAATATCAGCAACGAGGGTCTTTTCATAAGGACCGATAGCCCTCTCAAAGAGGGTGAGCGGTTTTCCCTCAAGCTCCAGCTTCCCGACTTCTCCGAGCCCATAAGGGCCAAATGCGAGGTGGTGTGGGCACGCGAACACAAGGAAGCTGAAAACAGGCCACTTGGAATGGGAGTCAGGTTTTGTGAATTGGCCGATGCGCATAAACGACTTCTAAGCCAATACCTCCAATCCTTGATTGCGAATGCGAAGGGAACTCATTGACGGGGCTTTAGGTCTCGTTATGCTCGGCTAAGGCCCATTCCCCTTACGCCCTTCAATGGGATACCGAGAATGTGAGTCCGTACCGGAGTCCTCGATCTCACAATGGGCTACCATGAGTCGGTCATCTATTTGGTTCCTCCCCATGAGGAGCGGGTTTATCTATTCGGCCTGATGCCAGGTGTGCCCCTGATGGGAGCGCAAGAGGAGTCGTAATTGATGGAATTTCATAAAGAAGCGGTGTTCGAGATAACTCCTGGAAATGTCTCAACTATAGTGTATCGAGTGGGGTTTTATGCCTGTCGCGGTAAGGCCTCCAGCCCTACGATATAGTGTCCATATAATGGCCCCTGGTACTTTTTGGTGATATGACGGACAGCGGTTCTCAGATACACGCAATAAGAGGATGTCCGTATTGGGTTGTACAGTATCCCCAACGTATCTCCAACCCTTATTGCCGACAAGATATCCGAGCCTTCCTTTACTACAAGGCTCATGGAGTTCGAAGACCTGTTCATGATCTTCAGCCTATGGGTGCCATTCGGTCCACCGCTTAAAAATGAAACGTTGAAATAACGGCCTACTTGCTTTCTCGTCTCCGACCTTCTCTCTATGGGGTTGTCCGCCGATAAATGTGCCTTCATGCGTTCTCTCTCACGGGAATGTATATCCCGCCTAATATAGTTAAATTAGCTATAATTATATATATATAAATATATTTGTCAATTAATTTTTAAAATTAATAATACTTTATTGTTTTAGAAATTTAGCATTGCGCATAAAGAGTTAGAAGAATGGCGGGACAAAGGCCGGATGCCCGCAGATCCAGGATCTCTTCATCACGTCGTTAATGAGCCCACTAGTATCTCGATGGTAACTCGTCTTGACAGCGTGGCCTCTTTGCCTTATTGTCCGAATATTGATGAGAAGGTTCTGCTGCCCTGTTGCGACTAGGTGAAGTAAGGGGGGAACATTTGGTACACACAATCGAAAGGCGCAAATACCACAGAATCAATGTTACATGGCCCATCTCAATAGATTTGGATGGGGAAATTATAGATGGGGAAACTATCAACATTACTGTTGACGGTGTGCTCATCAGCTGCGAGGAGCCGTTGCAGCTCAATGAGGTCCTTCGAATTTCCATCAATCCCCCGAATCATCAGGGCATAGAGATCAACGGCAAGGTGATCTGGTCAGATCATTATGCAATTGATGAGCAAGATACTGCCTTTGGGATGGGTATCTGCTTTGTGAAGATCTCGGATGTTGATCGCCATTTCCTGAAGGAGCTCGTTTCAGCTCATTCAAAGGAATGATGGCCATGAAACACTCCTTTGAGGCCACCGCATCATTATCCCCATCAAAAGGAATAAGGACAGGGCTGTGTTCATTAAGCAAAGTTTCCCCGCCACAGGAAGAGGATTCACTTATTAAGGCGGGAATCTCACTGAAGGCAATAGGGCGGCGGGGAGTGCATGTCCTCAAGAGATCAAGGAGCCACAGGATACTGCCTTAACCGGTACCCTCACGGAGAACGGTGGAATCTCATGTGCCGGTATTCCTCTGTACGCAGATAGTATATCATAGATGACAGGACCGCAGATTCTTCCCTGGCATGTCCCCATTCCAACGCGCAATATCCTTTTCAACGCGCCAGGCGTATCGTAGCCGTTTGCGATGGCCTTTTGAATGTCGCCCATTCTCACCCCTTCACACCGGCAGATCACCGTTTCGTCGGGGATCGATCGTATCGCTCCACGGGGGATTTTATAGAGGGTATTGAGGCATTTCCCAAAGGCAAGGTGATGCCTCCGCTCCCTGCTCAGTCTTCGGAAATGCGAGATGTACTCATCCTCACCGATTTTTCCAAGGTTATGGAGGATGCTCACTGCTGAGAGGTTCCCTTCGGTAACGGATTTCAATGCCCCCCCAATACCGGTGATCTCCCCCGCTGCATAGATGCGCTCGATGCTCGTCTCAAGGTCATCATTCACCCATACCACCCATCCTCCCTTATCCTGGCCGTAGTCAAGCTGACAACCCGCGAGCTGGGGAAGCTCGATGTTGGGAGCAAATCCATGGCCAACGGCAAGGGCACGTGTTTTAAAGGCCTTCTCGGTGCCCTCCCGCATCCTTCCGCTTCGATCTACTCGTGCAGCCACTACCTCGGTGAGGCACGTATCACCTCTTGCCTCAATGAGCTGCGTTCCATATTTGAGCGGAACACCTGAGATGAGCAGCTTCGCGAGGTACTTGAAGCCTTCAGTGTACTTTGGAAATTGATATAATAGTTGACCGATCAATGGCATCTTATCCATGAGCATTGTCTGTTCCAAAATGGAGACCACCGTTCCGTTATTCCTTGTAAACTCATATGCAACGGCACACAAGAACGGGCCCGAACCAGCGATTACGATCTCCTTTGCCGGAAGAACCCCCGAACTTTTCATAAGGATCTGCACTGCGCCGGTAGAGAGTATTCCCGGAAGCGTCCAGCCCTTGAAGGGCAGAAACCTCTCCCTCGCGCCTGTGGCAAACAGGATAGTGTCCGCGGTGATGGTGTGTGTCCGCCCCTTGTCCTCCTCAATGAGAAGTTCTCTCTCAGGTTGTATCCCCAGGACCTTTGTCCGGTTCATTATCTTGACCTTGTTTTTCTTAACACTCTCGATAAATCGGAAGCCGATTCTTCTCACCTTGCTTGGTTCACACGCGGTAGCGACGCCAAGATTATCAGGGATTCGCCTTAAGATCTGCCCGCCGATATGGATGTTTTCGTCGAGGAGAAGCACCTTCAGGTTGTAATCCGCAAGCCTGTTGGCGGCTACGATCCCTGAAAGACCGCTTCCCACGATCACCACATCGTACTTGTTATGCCTCATCTATCCATATCTCCATGCCCTCTTCGACCTCAATCATGCAGGAGCGCCTATTCGGCATACCATTAATCGAGACCAGGCAGTCGTAACAAATGCCCATCCCGCAGAAGGCTCCCCTCGGTTGTCCGTTTTTATCCCTTCTCAGCGTTATATAACCGGCGGTGAACAGGGCGGCGAGAACCGTTTCCCCCCTGTAAGCGTATGTTTCCCTTCCATTCACGTAAATCCTGATCTTACCAGATCTCTTGACCGTGCTGATTCTCAGCTCTTCCACGGGGTTTCCCGCCATATGGGATGTCTCCTGTGCGTATTCTTTAAGAGTGAAACCTCTCTAAGGCAAACTCATCCAGGGGAACATGGGTGCTGCCCATATCAATCAGTTCAGCAATGAGTGCTCCGGTGGCAGGGGAGAGGGCTACTCCATCGCCCTCGTGGCCTGCTGCCATGATAAAGCCCTCTATGCCGTCAATCTTGCCGAGGATCGGCAATCCATCTGGTGTATAAGGCCTAAGTCCGGCAAACGCTCTGATGATATGTATGTTTTTTAATTGTGGCATTATGCGTGCAGTATGCGTGGCGATATTTTTAATGCCATCGTAAGTAGTGTGTTTGTCAAAGCCCACGAACTCCCGGGTTGATCCCAGAAGTAAGTTTCCATTATACGTCTGGTCGATGGAGATACCTCCCTCATTGGGTTTGTCTAATGAGGAGTTGAATTTTGCGCCGATGTATTGTGCCGACAGTATGCCTCTGTTCACCATGGGAGGTACCGATTCGGTTACCAAAAGCTGTCCTCTTCGTGGTTTGATGGGGATAGTGACGTTTACCATTTGACCTATCAATGCGGCATGTGCACCGGCGGCATTCACCGCAACGCTTGTCGCTATTTTCCCTCTTGTGGTGTGCACCATACTGACACGGCCTGATTTGACCTCTATCCCGGTTACTTCGCAATCGGCAAAGGCCTTGCCCTCAAAGCGTTGCGCCGAGGAGATGAATGCGAGGGTAAGCAAGATTGGGTTTACCTTGGCATCGAGACGAGAGAAGGTCGCGCCGGAAATGGCATCTGATAGGGAGGGCTCCATTTCCCTCACCTCATGGGGATCCAGAATGGAGACATTGAGACCCGCGTTTCTCAGTTCCTCAACGAAGGAGTCTATGGCCTTGAGCTCATCCTCGTTCTCGATTATGATCATCCCGCCGGGATTTCTATACTCCACCTGAAGGTCCAATTCATCCTGGAGATGCTCAAATCCCTCTTTGCTCTCCAGGGCCAGTTGCAGATGTGCTCCTGGCTTCTTTGACTGGAGAAAGATTAGGCCATCACACGCACCTGAGCTCCCGGAGGCGAGCTCATTTTTCTCCACCACTACCGCCTTAATCTTCCTCTTGGAGAGATGATACAGGATGGAGGCCCCGATCACGCCTCCCCCGATTATCACAACCTCTGCGTTTCTAGGTAACAATGGATTCGCTTCCCTATGAAGATTGCCTTCTCCGCCTGGTATTATGGTAGCCAAGTGTATCCCGGCCAAACCCTCTGAAACAGGCTCTTCAACCACCTAAGAGGTTATATTTATGGGAGGATTATATATATTAAACAAACAGAGAGATAAAAAGAATTTATTTGGGATAATCAAGACCTCATTTGATATAAGGAATACATTCGCTCCTATATTATCTGACAGGTTCTGATTTTCACCTGAAAGCGCTGAGCTGGGTAGTCACTGTGAGAATTATTGCACTCTCAACGTGATCCTGAGATCATAAGCCAGGGGATGCAAGGGGTAGAATGTGCATTAGGGTGGATAAAGGTATGCGAACACAGATCGAGATCGAGCAATATTGTATTCAGAAGAGTGGCTGTAAAATACTTTTTTATTATACCCCATCTACAAATATCTTGCGCACGAGGTCTATTACACCGATTCAGCGGTACCCTTAATCCGCCAGTATGGTGTCAAGCCGTTCTAGGTCATTGATAACCCGCCAGTGGCCGCCTCCTGCTTCAACTCGCGCCTGCCAAGCTTCAACCCTTTTATAGTATTCCCGAGGATCAACATTGTCGCTCCTTAGCTTGGTGACGTTAAGGGCGACCACCCTGCACCCAGATAGCTGGATGGGGAAGTCGCGGATCTGGCCTTTAACCAACTCTTCCTTCAGGTCAGAGAATATAAGAATGTATTTCTTTCCCGAGCCGGTTTCATTTAAATACTCCACTGCCTGCAGAATCCCACCGGTGATATCCGTAAATGCGCTACCCTTTACCATGGCAACAAAGTCGTCCACTTTTTGTTTGAAGAGGCGTTTCTGTTGATTGGTAACCGAGGGGCGCTTGTCAAAGGTCATCTTGGAAATGATATCCTTCTCGCTGAAGCTAGCACTGTCGATCCTTGCTACAGCCAGGGAGTCCCCGGGCTGCAATGTGCCCAGAAGATAATTGATTATGGCCTGTGCTTTTTTCACTTCCTGTTTGTAGGTACCCGAGCTGTCGAGGAGCATGTAAACCCCCTGTGAATGACTGGTGGTATCTGCGCACCCGCTCAAGAGCAAAGAAATGAATACCAGGGAAAAGGCCAGCAACTTTTTCATCACGATACCTCCTCCTTGACAATCATATCTTCAAGATCCATAGCACCCTTAACCTCAGTTTGTTGCACCTTATTCCTGATAAGATTTTCCAACCACAGCGCCGGAAAGATTAGCAGATCATAGATATTTACCAAAAATTCTCCTGAATAGTTGACGGCATTTCCCAGTAAACGGAGGGCGAAGGCAATCAACCGCAGAAGTGCCGCCATAGCCACACCTACCACAATACGCGAGGAATGCACGAAGGATTCTAATGGTATGGCAACAAATGCCAGCGCAAAAGGCAAAATAAAGCCCATCACCATCTGTCCGACCGTGGGAATCCATCTGAATGTCGGTTGTGCTGTCTCCACGCTGGAAAGTGCCTGTCTCAGGGCCTGCATATCCGCAGCGATGCGATCTCTCATAAAGGCCAGCGCCGATTCAACGCCTGCCAAGATCAGCAGGATAATAAAGGTAGTCCAGATCATGCGGGTGCGCATCTTATCATCCATCTGTCCGATTATGGGAAACAGATGCGTGATGCGCAGTGATTCCATAAGGTAGAGGCCCATGGCAAGCTCAACCAAAATGATCACCAATGCAGCAATGTTAGAGGTCTTGAAGTTGCCTATATAGCTTCCGCCCCCGACCATCTCCGACATGGGCAGTGCTATTAGGTTGAAGTTGACAACCGCGCCCCCTATAGCAATGAGCAATACGAACGCGGAGATAAAGAACTGGGTGGTGGAGGAGGCGGTTAACCTACCTGCTGCCCTGTCGGTTTTCTTCTGGATCTCTTCGTATTCGCTCATTCGGCTGTCAACGACTCTGGTTCGTTCGTGTAAGCCAATGATGGTTTTATCGACTTGGTCCAGGGTTTGTGAGAGCTTGCGCCAGTAAGGCATCATTTTCTCCAGCAAGGAGTGGCGCTTCGCTACAGCCTTGCGGTATTCCTCCATCGCATTTTTATACTGGGCAACTGCGGTCTTGTGTATTTCACTCAAAATATTCGCCACCCATTTGTCCCCTCGGGAGGGAAGTTTTGCCAGGGTCTCCACTGCCCTTACCCAATCGGGTGGTGGGACTGGTAACTCAGTGCTTTCCCTGTAATCCTCATCGATGTGAGCAATTTGCTCTGCTAGGACGCGCTGAAGGGCTGGATATCCGCTCATGTCACGCCTTACCACCGCGTCTACGCGGTGGAATTCGCGTTCGATCAGTTGTTCCGCTGCCCTTTCTCCTGCGGTGAGCAGGACTTCTTTATTGCGCTCCACCACCTTATTTTCCGCAATGAGCACTGAACGAGCCATTATGCGGAAGCCGTTATGCAGGACCCGGCTCAGCGAAAAAATGGCTTTATGCGCTGGTTTACGGGCGAGGTAGAGCAGAAAAACTGCTCCAAGAAGCGCTATGATCAGGGATAGTATTGGGGAGTGGGGCCAAATATTGAGTATTTTTACCGAGGACATAGCAACCTCCTGTTCTTTAAGCGTTTTTAATCACCTACCGAATAGTTCATGTATACCCTATAGTCGAACAAATGAGGCCATAGTAAAGGCATTTTCTTGTTCCGGGTATCCTTGTGTACCGTCTTAAGCTACGCAACTTCTAAAGGTGCGCGGTAGCCATCGGAAATGTGGACTCCCAATAAAGATCACCCCCTGCGTGATAGCTCTGATCCATCACCTTCATATGAGCCAGAGAATTAGCCATCTTGCAGACAGACCCCTCACACAGAGCATCGGGAGGATCGTAACCACAACGGGGAATTAATCACTTGTAATATTCTGCTGAACCGTCTTCATTAATTAAAAAAGCAAGATACGTACCAACAGTTCGCTGCAAAGTCTGTTGATTCGGACATGGGACCGATAATTGCGTTCTCTTGATAGCGGGCGGTCTGAAAGCAATCAACGATTCGGAGCCCTTCTGGAACAATGTGGCTATATTGCCTGAGCCCTAAATAAAGGTGTGGTAAAATCCTAGTTGTCCTGTAAATTTGCCCCTGCTCAACCCATCCGGGGTTTCGATCCTCTCTTGTCCTATTCATAAGCCCTCTCCTATGGATGGCATCCTCTTCTTCATATACTTCTTAAATATTATTAATTTAGATACCATTGATATTTTTCCCACAGTATCTGAATAAAAAAGTAGACGTTCACGTGATTCTCTGCTATCTTTTTTTATAAACATAACAGCACCATGAGCATTGTGGAGAAAGTAAATGGAAGGAGGACCGTTAATCCCTGATTCGCCAATAGAGCGGCTGAAGGTGATCTCCACGTGGGTCTCCTCTGTTCTCGATCTGGATCACCTTCTGGAACTCATCATAGATACTGCAACCTCTATGATGCAGGCCAAGGCCAGTTCTTTGCTGCTATTGGATCAGAGGAGCAAGAAACTCTATTTCAAGGTTGCTACGGGAGAGAAAAGAGAGGAAGTCAGGAAATATGAACTCGACCTGGGGCAGGGAATAGCCGGTTATGTAGCTGAAAAAGGGGAACCCCTCCTTATCCCAGACGTCAGTAAGGACCCCAGATGGTACAAGAAAATAAGCGAGTCCATAGGGTTTCAGACCCGCTCGATAGCCTGTGTGCCAATGAAGGTGGATAAAGAGATAATCGGGGTGGTTGAGATCATTGATAAAGAGGACGGAAGTCCAATTCAGGCTGAGGATATGAATATATTGACAGTCTTCGCCGATTTGGCCTCAAAGGCGATCTCCAATGCACAAAAGATAGACCAGGTTAAGAGGGAGAACAGAGATCTCAGGGAAGAGCTTGGGAACAAATACCAAATCGTTGGCGAGAGCATGGGAATTAAGAAGGTCATATCCGATGCTTTTAAGGTGGCCAACTCGAAAACCAGCACCCTGATCCTTGGAGAGAGCGGAACGGGTAAGGAACTGCTAGCTAGGTTGATCCATCAGGCAGGTCCAAGGAGGGATAAACCTATGATTGTGATAAATTGTGCAGCGTTGCCCGAAACCCTGCTTGAAGCTGAACTGTTCGGCCATGAGAAAGGTGCCTTCACCGGGGCTATGAACAGAAAAATCGGGAAGTTCGAACTGGCTGACGGCGGAACGCTGTTCCTGGATGAAATTGGAGAAATGACCCCAGGGATGCAGGCAAAACTGCTCCGTGTGTTACAGGAGGGATTGTTTTACCGGGTCGGCGGCAATGTTCCCATATCGGTGGATGTCAGGGTCATTTCAGCTACAAACAGAGACATTTCCCAGGAAATAGTTGAGGGGAGATTTCGAGAAGATCTATACTACCGTCTAAATGTAGTTCAGATCCATATGCCCGCCCTAAGGGAAATGAAGGAAGACATACCCCTCCTCACTGATCATTTTTTAAATATCTTCAAGCGAGAACGGAGGCTCCCCAATCTAATGATCTCTGAAAAGTCCATGGAGAAGATGCTCGAATACGACTGGCCCGGGAACGTAAGGGAACTCAGCAATGCACTGGAGCGTGCCGTGGTCATGGGTAATGGTCATGAAATCTTGCCCGAGGACTTGCCCATTCATAGCCTAAAAACGAGCTATCCGGGTATGGAGGTGGGATTAACCCTCAAAGAGGCCGTGGACAAGTTCAAGAAAGAATTCATCGCCTTAAACCTGAGACATACAGGGGACAATAGAAGTAAGGCATCAAAAATAATGGATATTCAGAGGACGTACCTATCCAGGCTGATAGCTAAATATCATCTCTAAAAAGAGTATAAAATATTAGACAGTAGATGCAAAAAAGTTTACAGGGAGGCGTGCCTCTAACAGGGTACGGCCCTCATTCAGCAGCCCACCTATGGAAACCGGAAACCCCATTATTCGCCTTTATCCGCGAGATTTAACCCAGTTATCGGGAAGCTTGTTCAAAATACTCTATCAATAATTACCAGAGAACCTCGAGCGCAAGCCCGGGATGAATGCATTAATGAACACCACCTTGATGTCTTTTCTTCCGTTCCAAGGCTCTCCCGCGATTCGGGATCTTTTCAGCGACCTATCTGGGTCCCGCCAAGCAAGCGGGGCTTCGCATTCCCCGATAGATCGGGGGCTGCGTTTTCCCTCTCTGATAAGTCTTTAAAAGAACGAAGACCTCTTACAAGCCCTGTTGAATAGGGTTCCCGCTGGGGAATTCAACAGGGCGAGTCACTTAAAAAAGACATCAAGGTTTGCGCTTGGCTCAAAGTGCCACGGGCATAAACGTGTGGGTATCTATTTTGGCACTAATCTTGCTTTTTTAGGAGACGGGCCAATAGCCTGAGAGGGGTGAGAGCATGAATGAATACGCCGTGTACAACAAGGCAGCTGAGAGTAACTTTAAGCCCGGGAAACAGGCGGAACAATACTATAGTGTTGAATTCTCAATAAATGGAAGTCCTTTCGTGTATCAGTTCAAAATCTGGGACATAACTTTGAAGGAAAAATGTGTCCTGGTAAGGGAGGATTCCGATTTTCTAAATCACTTAAAGGCTGGTGACATATTGGATCTGAAATATTACTCCGCCGATGTATCGCACCCTATCGAATACTTGAAAACAGAAATCAAGCATATCGGCAAGGACAATCGAGGGCGATTTAAAGGGCTCTATCTGGTTAGGCTGTCAATAGTAGAGAACGCAAATCCTAATTAATCAGGATCGCCATCATGGTATTGTCCGTCTATCTCTGGAAGATGGCTTCAGGGCTTTTTTCCTCCAGTTGTCATTGAGGATTTCAAAGATGTCACATATTATGGGATTCGCAGTTGGTTCATCGGGGCGGAAGTTGTTCAAGGGCCTTGTCCGATGAAGAACTTCTCAGAAGGTCCTCCTCGAGATATCGATTGTTCTAATAGATTTCCATAGCCCGTTGCCACATTCACTCTAGTTCGGATGGTCGAAGAGAGGCTTATCTCCGCATGTGGCAGCCGCTTTCCCCGTACAACCCATTCGCTTACCACTACCTAAAACGTCTAATGCATTTGTTTCGTGAATAGAGATTGACCTTATTGGCCTAAGGCATAACTAATCAATGTCACGTACCATGGAGTTCATGGCAATGCGATCATGTATTCTATATAAAAAGGCAGAGATCGAAAAATGTGCACAGAGACGAGATGATGGGTATTGGAGATGTGATGAGTGGGCAGAAGAGTGGTCCTTTAGATGCCCTCGCTGGCAACCCGGGGCATTCATCTGCCGCACCCTGGTATGGATTGCAGGGTTTCTCTTGAAGGTATGCTACTGGTTTGCTCATAAGGCGTGCGTGTCTTTTACATTCACGAAGGTTATTCTGTGTGCTCTGTATGTGAGCTCAATGTTGCTTCCGAGAATGTGTGGAAAGATACTCGGCTTCGATGTTCTTGTCTCTAAAAATCCCACGAGCCCCTTTGGGCCTGCCATTGCGTATGGGAGGTACATTAACGATGAGGGTGAAGAGACAGATAGGCCACTCATTATGTGTTGGACTGAGACAGCAGATCCCTTGACAGGCTCTTCCGGACTAAGGCTGAGGTATGAACAACTACGACACTATTCATCTCCTTTCCATACAGTACTCCCCCAGTTTACCACAAAAGTCGTTGATAGCGAGGTATCACATCGAGGACCCGCATTGACTTTCTTCAAGAACACGTTTTTCCTGGCATATACGGGAAAGGACCGGGAGCACAGGATACATGTGATGCAATCCCCTGATGGCGGAAATACATGGTTAAACAAGGTGACGCTCAACGCATCCTCTCTGTCAGGGCCTGCACTGTCGGTGTTCAACAAGCGTATCTACCTCGCCTGGAAAAGCAAGCCACGAGAGGGCTCATACCTGAATATTATGTCAAGCGTCGACGGCATAACGTGGGAGAATGAGGCGAGAGTGGTGGGGAGGGCACATTCAGGCCCTGCACTGGCAACGTTGAATACCATGCTCTTTATTGCCTGGAATGGCCTCGATGACTATAGGCTCAATCTTAAAAGCAGCCAGGATGGTATTTCCTTCGAGAATCCGGTCACGTTACAGGCGACAACCGACGCCAGGCCTGGGCTGAGCGCTTACGGGAGCCACCTCTATTTGGCCTGGAAGGAGAGAGGTCGTGATGGCGAAATAAAACTGATGCGCAGCATGCATGGAACTCATTGGGAAATGGTCTCAGTGAAGCTTCTCCCAGACAGGCCTTTGAATACCGGCTTACCAGCCTTGGCCTCTGCAAGTGAGGGCTTGATCATCGGTTGGGCCAATCAAAGGCTCCATATCGCAGGAAGGAAGTAGCCAGATCACGTCCAAGCCAGAAAAGCGGGTTTCCTCCATTATCCCTGCCATTCTCTTTATGTTTACCACCAATATGAGAGAGCCTGCCTGCCGGACTAACGAGCCTTGACGCCATTGCGTTATAGACGGCTTTTTTGGAGTGACACGCCCTGAACACCGTCTAATTCCTCCAATCACTATTCTCGTACAACCGCTTGCTTCAATTCAGTTTAGCTGCCCCATAGGAGTACATTTGCGACCCTCATTGCTATCCCTCGTGAACCTATCACCAAAATCCCTGTGCAGATAAAGGAATTCCAGTACAAGCTCCATGCACTGCGAGCGAAAAACTGCTTGCAATTAGCAGTGTGACTCCCTATGCTTGGCCCTTGATGATGGCAGTAAATCTAGTGGAAAACTATTAAAATACCTGTTAGTGGCATCCATCGCGTAAGGGATGTGTCTCTATGTGAGGGGAGATTTCATTATGAAGAAAAAGGTACTTATAGGGATTGGGATTTTGGTTTTGCTTTTGCTTTGGTTGGTGCTTTCCATCTATCCTGATTGGTTGTGGTTCGAAAAGCTGAGGTTTTCATCTGTGTTCTGGACGATGCTTTTGAGCAAATTCGGGTTCGGCTTGGGGGTGTGGCTGGTGTTTATCCTTATCATATCCCTCAACCTCTTCGCGGCCAATCGCCTGAGTTCGGGCATAGGTCAGAGAATGGCCTTCAGGCCCGATGGTGGGTATCTCGCACAGCTCGGCCTCTCAGGCAAAAGCACCAGCATCTTGTTCATGGCAGTTATCCTGCTTATTAGCGTGGTAATCGCCTCAAAGGGATCCTATCAATGGGATATGTTCCTGCGCTATTTGTATCAGCAACCCTTCGGGAGCACGGATCCCATTTTTCACAAGGACATCGGTTTTTACGTATTCTCCCTTCCCTTCTACCTCTTTGTCCAAAATGGGTTGCTCGTTCTCTTCGTGTTAGGGGGCTTGCTCACCATGGGGTGGTACCTCAAAGAGGGCGGACTTCAGGTAATTGGTGAGCTCACCCAGGCAGAAGGAAGGCCGGTCTCGATGCCCAAGATTACCATCGCGCTCAATGTCAAGAAACACCTCGTATTCCTGGCGGGCATCGTGGTGCTTCTCCTGGCCTGGGGTTACCATCTCAAGGTGTACAAGCTTCTCTACTCCACCTACGGCCCTGCGTTCGGTGCAAGCTACACCGATGTCCATATCAAGGTCTTGGCCTACAGGATCTTGATTTTCTTTTCCCTGGGCTTGGCCGCGCTCTTGTTTTATAACACCCGTCAGCCCAGCAAAAAGCTAATCTGGATGGGCGTGGGAATCTGGGTGGGAGCCGTGGTGGTATTTGCCACCATCCTGCCCATGATGGTACAACAATTCGTGGTGAAGCCCAATGAATTGGCCAAGGAATCCCCCTACATTGCCTACAATATCGACTATACCCGTAAGGCCTATAATCTGAATAAGATAACGGAGGTGAATTTTCCGGTGAGCGACACACTCAGCGCGGAAGATATCAAAACGCACAATGTGACGATTCAGAACATCAGGATCTGGGATGAACGCCCCTTGCTTCAAACCTACAGGCAGATTCAATCGATACGCCTCTATTACGACTTCAACAATGTCGACGTGGACCGCTACCTCATCAATAATCAATTGCGACAAGTCACTCTGGCCGCCAGGGAGTTAGTGGTGAATCAACTCCCTGCCCAGGCGAATACATGGGTCAACAGGCATCTGATTTATACCCATGGCTACGGATTGGCCTTAAGTCCGGTAAACGAGGTCACCGCGGAAGGGCTGCCCAGGCTGTTGATCAAAGATCTCCCTCCTTCCTTTGAGGCGGACCTGAAGGTAGAGCGGCCGGAGCTATACTATGGAGAGAAAACCGATGAGTACGTGCTGATTAAGACCAGGACAGAGGAATTCGATTACCCCAAGGGGGACAAGAACGTCTATACTATTTACAAGGGAACGGGAGGAGTCCCCATCGGATCCTTTATTCGAAGGGTGCTGTTCGCCCTTGAATTTTTAGATCCCCAGATCCTCTTTACCACGTATCTAAGCCCTGAGAGCAGAATAATGTACATCCGTCGGATTGACAGGCGGGTACGTGCAATCGCCCCGTTTCTGGACTATGACGGAGATCCGTACCTGGTCGTCTCCGGGGGGAAGCTCTACTGGATCCAGGATGCCTACACCACCTCTCACATGTATCCCTATTCCCGCCGATCGTATAAGTACCTAAAAAACAAGAAGCTCAACTACATCAGGAATTCGGTCAAGGTAACCATCGATGCCTACAGTGGGGAGGTATGTTTCTACATGATCGATGAGAAGGATCCCCTTGTGAAGACCTATGCACGGATATTCCCCGATCTATTTAAGCCCTTCGATGAGATGCCCGCGGGCTTGAAGAAGCACATTCGGTATCCCAAGGACCTCTTTGAAATCCAGGTAGGTACCTATAGAACCTATCACATGGAGGATGTCCAGGTCTTCTACAACCAGGAAGACCTCTGGCAGATCCCCGATGAGATCTACGGCGATGCCCGCCAGACAATGAAGCCGTACTATATCATTATAAAACTGCCTGGAGAGGATAGGGAGGAATTTCTGCTGATGCTCCCCTTCACCCCTTCTAAAAAGGATAATATGATCGGCTGGCTGGCGGCCAGAAGTGACCTGCCCGACTACGGAAATCTGTTAGTCTACAAGTTGCCAAAGGAAAAACTGGTCTATGGGCCAATGCAGATTGAAGCGAGGGTGGATCAGCAAACCGAGATATCCCGCGAGCTGAGCCTCTGGGGTCAGAGAGGTTCCAGGGTGATCAGGGGCAACCTCCTCGCCATTCCCATCAGCGACTCATTTATCTATGTGGAGCCGGTTTACCTGGAGGCCAAACAGGAAGAGAGCGAGACGCCCTCCACAGCATCGGCGCGACCCAGGGGGTTTGGGACATCCCAAAGAAGGGAAACCGGCGCTTCCTCAGGGCCGGACAAATCAAGGGCCGCTTCCCTGCCCGAATTGAAACGGGTTATCGTCGCCTTTGGCAATCGGCTTGACATGGAGGAAGATCTTGATACGGCTTTACGCGGGGTGTTAAGGGAGAAGGTTTCCCGCAAGGAATTGGCCTCCCCTCGTATGCCGGAAACCCTGGATATCTATAACCTTGGGCCCCTGGCATTGGAGCACTATAACAAGGCCAAGGAGTACCTGCGCCAGGGCAATTGGGCTGCATACGGGAAGGAACTGGAGCAGCTGGAGGGCATACTCAAGGAGATGTCCCGGATCGCAGGGGAAAAGAAAGAGTAAACCTCCTCGCTCAGGCTGAGTGAGGATTGCGATTCGCCCGGGAGGATCTGCAATATCCGGGGTCCCATAGTGAAGAAGCCACGCCTGACCGATCTTGAGGTTGTGTTGAGAGGCGAGAGCTTAGGCTTTTAGGCGCCTTTGAGTCGCCGAGTCCCGGGGATTACTGAGTTCCTGGATTAGTAAGGAATCATCCAGCCCGATCAACGCTCAAGGAGTACTTTAAGGATTGCCGGATTCGAATGCCTCCACATCCCGGGTTGTGGGGATCTTTGACTCACAGGGAACCGCCGTCTGGCAAAGGCCGCAGCCCCGTGGCTCCGGGAATCCATAGTGGGATCTCACAAACTCTGCTACCTCACCGCGCATATAGGTGGAACACTTGACCTTGTCATGCCCCTCTTCGGTAATCGCCCCTGCGGGGCAACGGGTGATACACTTTCCGCAGATCCCCTGGGTGAAGAAGATGCAGTACTCCTGGTAATTCTCGTAGGGCCGTTTGGTGGGGGGTATCTTGATTTTGGCAACCACCGATCCACAGCGTATGGCCTTACCCCTTGGGGTTATCAGGCCGTCACAGAGTCCAAAGGTCCCGAGCCCCGAGGCGTAGGCCGCGTGGCGCTCTGACCAGCTGGAGGCGAACCCGTAACGATGGGATGTCTCCCGCTTCCATAAAGGGGAGCGCATGGGCGCCACGGCCTCGATGCCTGCTCGTGTCAATATCTCCACCACGTGGTCGCGGAGCTTTTCGTTGAACTCCTCGCCGTGGATGCGCGCCCGGACCCACCGCTCCGCGGGATAAGTGGCCTGTCTCCTGTTATCAGCCCTCGTGAGATCGGTCTGGGGGAGTATCCAGCTGATGATGGTGAGCTGATCCGGCTCAGCTGTTACCTCGGGAAATGTCGTGTGGAATATCTCGAGCGGGGTCCAGTGAAAATCCCCTATCATTGACTTGAAATCCTCATAGAGGGGATCATCGCCCCTTGAGAATCCCACGAGGGGATCTGCCCATGCCCTCTCGTTTTCCTGGTTTCTAAGCGTGTTCTCCGGGGACGTGTGGATGAAATCCTCAATGGTGGCCGTAAGCCATTTTTTGGGATTTTCTGTGACTTTTGGATTTTTCATAACGATGCCTTTCTCCTTCATGAACGAACATTAACTGTATTCCCTCTTTTTCCATTTGCAGTCTATCACGATCTATTTTCCCTCTAGCGGAGATTTCTCTTTCTACGGCATGAGAGTTCGTTCCTATACAATACTTCACCTCTCATTGGAGAATCAACAAGAACCTAATTTTCGTTGAAAGCCCGTAAAATGAAAAAGGGGGATTGTTGCATTTGTTGAAAGATTGAATCCCATGGATACATTCATCAATCGCCAGGCACCTGGCTGAACGCTCCTGGGTGCCGTATGCCTCTGTCCATGACCCGAGCTGAATCAAGGGCTGGCAAGCTATAAAGGATTGAAATTACATCGTTAATCGGTGGCAGAGGGCGCGGTGGGTCGGGGAAAGGAGGGTCGGTTCCGGTTCTCTCTGCTCGCAGATAGGCCCGAGCTTTTCATGACACCTGGTATGAAAGCAACAGCCCGAGGGAATCAGGAGGGGACTCGGGATATCGCCTTCCAGCAAAATGGCGTGTTCCTGTTGATGAGCCTGAGGCAACGGTACAGAAGATAAGAGGGCCTTTGTGTAGGGATGGGCCGGAGAGTCAAACAGCTCGTTCACCGTGCCCTCCTCCACAATTCTACCCAGATACATCACCGCCACCCTATCGCAAACGTAACGGATGACCGACAGGTTGTGGGAGATAAACAGGTAGGTGAGCGACATCTTATCCTGCAGCTCCTCTAAGAAGTTCAGTGTCTGGGCCTGTACGGATACGTCCAGGGCGGATGTCGGCTCATCAAGGACGAGCATCTTTGGATTCAATGCCAGGGCACGGGCGATCCCCACGCGCTGCTTTTGACCGCCGCTTAGCTCATGGGGGAAACGGTACATATGCTCCTTCTTGAGCCCTACGATTTCCAAGAGTTCCCGAACGCGCTGCCTGAGCATGCGTCCTCTCACGTGTTCGTGGATGACCAAAGGCTCGCCGACACTCTTGATAATCGTCTTTCTCGGATTAAGGGAGGAATGCGGGTCCTGAAAGATCATCTGCATATCGCGTCGAAGCCGTCGAAGCATTTTGTGATCGAGCTCGCAGATATTGGTGCCGTTGAAGAAAATATCTCCTGAGCTCGGATCGATCAGCCTCAGGATTGTCCTGCCCAGGGTGGTCTTGCCCGAACCCGACTCCCCCACAATGCCATAGGACTCACCCTCTTTAATGTCCAGGTTCACGCTCCTGACCGCTTGCACGGTCTCCTTGGCCCTTCGAAAGAGTCCCTGCTTGATCGGGAAGTATTTACTGAGATCTCTGACTTCTAGGAAGTTCATGGGGGCGTTGGCTCATTGCGTTGTTGCGCCTGACCGCTTCAGGCCATGAAGGCTCAAAGAGAAAACAGGCCACCCGATGTTCCTCTGCAATTTCTCCCAACAAGGGCTTGATCTCCCTGCACACGGTCATGGCATGGGGACACCTGGGGTGGAACCGGCAGCCCTTGGGAGGATCGATGAAATCGGGAATGTTCCCCGTGATCCCGACGAGTTTCTCCTCACGCATAGAAAGGTTTGGAATGGCCCGCAGAAGCCCTCTGGTATAAGGATGAGAGGGATTCCCAAAAATCCGTTCAATGGTGGTTAATTCAACGATGTTGCCGGCATACATGACTGCAATTCTTCGGCACACGCTGGCCACCACGCCCAGATCATGGGAGATCAAGAGAACCGAATGATGAAATCGCTCAACAAGCTCCTTGATCAATCGCAGGATCTGGGCCTGAATAGTGACATCCAGGGCAGTGGTGGGCTCATCGGCAATGAGGATCTCGGGGTCGCCGGCCAAGGCCATGGCAATCAAAACCCGCTGCCGCATCCCTCCGCTGAATTCATGGGGGAATTCCTTGATCCGCAATCGTGGATTCGGGATATGAGCCGCGTCGAGCAAACCAATGGCTTTCTCCCGTGCCTGGCTTCGGGATATGGCGCCATTTCTATGATGGGCATGGGCCTGGATAACATCGATCATCTGTTTTTCAATGGAGAACACGGGATTCAGATAGGTCATCGGGTCCTGGAAGATCATGGCGATCAAATTTCCCCGAATCCTCTCCCATTTCTTTTCGGGCAGAGAGAGGAGGTTCTGGCCGTGAAAGCGGATCTCGCCTGACACGATGCGCGTCGGCGGAACCGGAAGGAGGCCCAGAATCGCCTTGGCCGTGATCGACTTGCCGCAGCCGGTCTCACCTACAAGCCCCAGGGTATCGCCCGTTCCCAACCGGAAGGAGCAGCCGTCGAGGACTCGGGCCCTGCCCTCAAAGGTGTCGAAATGAATCACGAGATCCTTTACCTCTAGGATGCTTGAGTCCGCGTTCATTCCCGATAATATCCTCTGCTCTGCGGATCCAAGATGTCTCGGAGACCGTCTCCTAGCAAATTAAATCCCAATACGGTGATAAAGATCGCCAATCCCGGAAACAGGGCATACCACCACCAGTTGGGAAGGTAGTTCCGGGCTACACTGATCATGGCCCCCCATTCCGGCGCAGGCGGCTGAGCGCCCACGCCCACAAATCCCAGGCCTGCGGCCGCCAAAATGGCCATTCCCATATCCATGGAGGCCTTGATAATGATGGGAGAGGTGCAGTTCGGGAGGATATGCAGAAAGATGATCCGGGCCTTGCCTGCCCCCACTGACTGGGCTGCCTCGATATACGCCTCCTCTTTGAGGGACAATGTCTTGCCCTGGACCAGACGGACATACCCAGGCCACCAGACCAGGGAGAGCGCAATCATGGAGTTCGTGATTCCGGGGCCCAGCGCCCCGATAATGGCCAGCGCCAGGACGAGCCCCGGTATGGAGAGAAAGATGTCGGTGATCCGCATGATCACCTCGTTGACCCAACCCCCGACAAAACCGGCGGTAATGCCCAAAGGCACGCCAATCCCCATGGCAACGCAGACGATGATCATGCCGATCTGCAATGATATTCGCGTACCGAGGATGACCCGCGTAAAGATGTCTCTGCCCATTTCATCGGTTCCAAACCAGAACCGGGAATCAGGCGCCATGAGCTTTTGAGACATGTGGACCGATCCGGTGCCGTCCTCTGGAAAGGGAACGGTTATCGGCCCGATGAGGGCGATGAAAAAGAAGATCCCCACGAGGATCATGCCGGTGACCGAAAGGGGGCTTCGGCTGAATAGATACAGCGACAGGCGGATGTCGCGAAAAAGGCTCTCGTGTTCCTCTTTCCATTGGTCCCAATAACTATGTGTTTTTGAGGGCTTGCGGTCTATCAACACGTCATTCATAACGAACCCTCGGGTCTAGGGCGCCATAGACAAGGTCTATAATAAGATTGGCCACCATGAAATTGATCCCGATCAGGAGCGTCACCCCCGTGATAGGCTGGAAGTCCGAATAAACGGCTGACTGTACCGCGTAGAGTCCGATGCCCGGCCAGTCAAATACCGTCTCCACGAGTATAGTCCCGCCAAGCATCCACCCGTAGCGAAGCCCCACCATGGTCATGGTGGGAATCAAGGCGTTCTTCAGGGCATACTGGCCAATGATGCGTTTTTTCGAAATCCCATGGGCACGAGCGCTCACAATGAAATCCCTGCTGAGCACTTCCAGCATCTCGGCCCGATTCACCCGAATGATACTGGCCAAGGCCGGAAATGAGAGCACAAAGGCCGGCAGTAGGATGTGCCGGAGCGCGTCTAGGAAGGTATACCATTTCCCCGTAAGGAGGCTATCGACCAAAAACAGGTGGGTGATTTTGGGAGGGGGTTCGGTCAACATGCCCAGCCGTCCGCCCAACGGGAGGAAGTCGAATCTCAGGGCCAGGAAAAGCTGAAGCATCAAGGCCAGCCAGAACATGGGCAGGGCCATTCCTGAAACGGATACGATCCTGGCCGCGTGATCCAGAGAACGATCCCGATAGACCGCACAGAGCACACTGAGCGGGATGGCCAGCACAACGGCGAGGAGGAGGGAAAACACGGTCAGCTCAAAGGTGGCGGGAAAGAATTGAATCAGGTCATCCATCACGGAATGTCGGGTGCGAATGGATTGTCCGAGGTTTCCCTTGAACAGGCCTTTGAAATACTCAAGGTACTGAATGGCCAATGGCTTATCGAGGCCAAACTCCTTGCGCATGACCTCCACCATCTCCTCCGTGGCATCTGGCCCGGCCGCCAGGCGGGCTGGGTCTCCAGGAGCCACCCGGGCAACCAGGAAGATGACGGTGATGAGGCCGAATAGGGTTAAGATAATGAGCAAGAGCCTCTTGACGATGTACTGCTTCATCTATGTCCATATGCCCGTGTCCTCGGGCTTGAAAAGTGAGGTGGGGAACGACCTGCACGAGTTCCCCACCTTGTAATGATACCGGCTATTTCTCTATATAGAGGGGATACATGTCCACCTCGCCGGTGAAGCGCATGGGGCAGAACACAAATCCCTTGACATAGTCTCGAAAGGCCCAGCGGCGGTTATATTGCATGCCGAATATCTCGGGGGCATCGTCCAAGATCATGTTCTGGATCTTCTCGTAGTACTTCATACGCTCATTAAAGTCCGCGATGGTGCGAGCCTTATCGGTCAGGTCCCACACCTCTTGGTTGTTGTAATAGGCGCTTCCGTAATATTTGCCCCAGGAACCCTTATGATATTGGTAGGCCACCACATCGGGATCATTGAAGATGGGAGTGGTAAAAACCGCCATCATATCCGGTGAGGTATCCACCTTGGACCCTCTGGCCACCATGTTGGGCCATGCCAAGGGAACCATCTTGACCTTGATCCCCAGTTTGGAGAGGTTGTCGATCAGGACCAGCCCGATCTTGCGCTCCTCCTCCAGTCCCTGCACGTACACGTATTCCAGCTCGAATCCGCCGTCGGGATACCCGGCCTTCTTCATATACTCCTTTGCCTTTTGCAGGTCCTGTCGATAGATCTTGTGCTTCAAGGACACATGCCCTCTCAGGCCTATGGGGAATGGGCTGTCCTCAAGAATGGCATTGCCATTGTAGATCTTGATCAAGGAGTCGTAATCAAAGGCATAGCAGATGGCCTTGCGTATATTGATATCCTTGGTATAGCCCTTCTGATTGTTCATCTTGACGCCAAAGGTCGTCACTCCCGGGTCGTTCGTCACATAGATACCCGGCATCTTTGCCACAAGATCAAATTCCTCGGGGCTTAATCCCTCAACGATATCGCATTGGCCCTTTTGAATGGCAATCCGCTGTGAACTCGACTCCCGAATCAGCTTGAAGATGAATCCATTGATATGATTGGGGTTTTCCCAGCCGCGCCAGTAATCCTCCACGGCCTCCAGCTCATAGAGGACCCCATGCTCCCATCGTTTCTTTTTAAACGGCCCTGAGCCGGCATCGCCGTCCTTCATCCACTCCTGGCCCATGTCGCCGTCCTTTTCGTGAGCCATCACCACCTTTGGGTTCATGATGTACCACCAGGGAAACACCGAGGAAAAGGGCGCATACGCTTTTTTCAGGCTAAAGCGTATCGTGTAATCATCGACCACCTCGATGCCCGATGGGTCCAGCACGTCCAGAAGCATCCAGGCAGGGCCCTTCTTGATCTTAAGGGTTCGATCGAAGGAGAATTTCACCGCGTCGGCGGTCACAGGGTCACCGTTATGGAATTTGGCATTTTTAACCAGATGAAAGGTCCAGACGCGTGCATCCGGGCTCGACTCCCATGTGGTGGCCAACCAGGGGATGACCTTGGGCGGGCTGCCCACATACTTCAGCAAGGCATCATAAAGGCTTTGCTGAAGCATTCGGGTTGACCAGTCATAGTACTGGCTCGGATCGATATTGGGAGCGGGCTGTCTTCCGCCGAACACCAGGATCTTTTTCCCGTCGCTGATTTCCAAAGCCTGGCTTGCACCGCCCAACACGAGAAGAAACCCCACACACAACACCGTTGTCAAAATCCATTTTCTTGATCTCATCGTACCCCTCCTTTTTTAAGAGTTACTATGTTGAAGAACAGACGAATTTCCCCTGTTCAATTATGGGGCCAGAAGCTCTGCTGCTGTCCTGGCGACGATGGCATTGGCCACCAGCACGGGCCTTCGTGTAATATCTCTCATCACTGGGCGATGATCGGTGGAGAATCCCATGCAGTGAAGCACTACGAGGTCCACCCTTGGGGGCAAGGGATCGAATCTCCTCCATGGAGAGCCCGTCAAGCGCACCATTCTCGAACACCTCGATATTCGCACCGAGCACCTGTGACATGTTTGGCACAATATCGTCCCGGGGAGACTGGCCCACCGTGATCATGCCAACGCGCTGATTCATCCTCCCTCCCGCGTTCTCAGCTTTTCCATCGAACCGTAGAGCTTCTTCAGCCTGGCAAATTCTTGCGCATCGTAGAACCGGCAGGTGCCCAGCCCAAATACTTTGGCCACCTCTACCGCAAACCGGGACGCCATCTCTAATCCCAGGGGCATATTGGCGCCCGAGGCGGACCCCGGCACCGCTGACCGCGTGGTTACGGCAACGCCGACAACCGGACAGTCGGTCAGGACCGATGGCTGCATGATGCTGTTTAGATGATAGATCCCATTTCCATAGGGCGTGATATCCTGCATGGTGACTGGAAAGGCACAGGGGAAATCCCCTGTGACCCACTCCATGATCCGCAGCAGATCCTCACTGACCCTGAGAATGTAGCCCTCCTTCACCGTGGGAGATATGGCGAAGCCCTGGTGATTGATGACGCGGTTGCCCTTTGTGGTATCCACTGAAAGAATGGCATCCATGTCCGGATGGAGTTCTGCGGCGATCTGGTCAAACAGGGAAACCGGGGATCCCATAAATGGCGTGGGCTCATGGGGCTGCGTAGGCGCGTTGCCACAGATATGGGTTGAGACATAGACATCGCCTGGACACAGATCCCCCCTTTGTCGCATCCTCGCCAGCTTGAGGCCGGCGCTTAGGGCTACAATCGCGCCGTCCGCATCGGAGACAAGCCCCAGGATATCCGGCCTGGCTCCAATACCACCAAGGGTTCCGAGAATGCCTAAGGTTGGCGCATCCCCAGATCGTGCCTTTCCCTTGGCACCGGGGATGCATATCTGTAGGACGTCCGTTTGTCCTTTTTCTCCCTTTATCGTTTTCAGGCCCAGGGGAGGAAGGCCTAATGGAGTGAACAGGGCTGCCACTGTTTCGCCGCTGACGTGTGCATCATCCAAGACGTCACATATCTCAATGACTTCCTTTATGAGCATAGGCACCTCTTTTTTGAGGGTTTAAGACGAGGACTCAAAGGGCCGGTTTTTCATCGAAATCAGCCCTGAATAGATCAATGTGGCAGGTACCACGGAATTTTCCCGCACTCAAGGCGTTAGGAGCCGCAGTCAACCGATGGAGTGATGTCTTTTTCTGGGCGCACTATAAGACGGAGTAAAATATCCTGTCAAGCGGAAAGCTTAGTGCTTCGATTCGCAAATATAGTCACGTATCTAAACGAGAGATCTCTTTACAAACGCTCACTCAGCGCTTAGTCCCGAGTGAATAGATATGTTACCTTATATATGAATCGAGGGACTTAGATAGTGGCACCGACTTCATCCACCGCGTCTGCTCGGTACCTCATGGCTCGAGCAGGTTCTTGCCAACGGCCTGTTCGGCTTCTCTAATGGCCTCCGGCAATCGAACCCCCTCGCCGAGGATGAGATGATCTCTGGGTACCATCAATACCGCGACCCTGTCGCCCTGCCGAATCTCGGCGGAGGAGACCGGTAGGCCGCTTTCGAGGGAAAGCAGGGTGATCAGATCGGGAAAGCTCGCCCTCCTTTTGCCATCAAGCTCCAGGGTCATGAACTCATTCCAAAAGCTCAGCTCACACGGCATGTCCCCTGTTATGTTGATCAAACCGATATCATAGCCCCCCGTAGTCTCGAGGCTCAATCCAGCAACCTGGCCCTTGCATCCGATCTCGCCGCCAAGGACGGACACGGTCGCCCGTATCACCGCATCTGGGCCTTGGTCGCGAGCGGCCATGACAGCCTCACCCACCTTGATGGCCTGAGAGGTGCCGCCCGGCGCAGCGTGCGTTCTGAGATATGCCGCATCGATCGGATCCCGGCTCACCGCTACAATCCCGCCTGCCTGGATTGAGGCATGTCGTATCAGGTTGGCGGTGACCTCCAGCTTTCCCTGGGCTGACATTTCCAGATACCGGCCGGTTTCGGGATTCCCACCCGCTGCCGACTGTACCGAGATATAGCCCTCGAGCCGGTGGATGCCCATCGCCCCCATAAGGCCTGTCGGATGTGCTCGACCGTTGGCTGGCGCGTCGATCATGGGAATGCCCATGGCAGCGGCTTGAAGCCACCCATTGACCCCAGAGCTCGCGCCATTCTCGTTGGCAATGATGCCCGCCAATTCCTCGGGCCGAGTCTCGAGGAGCAGCTCAAGAGCCCTGATGTGATCGACCGGTCGAACGAACCTCTCCGCAGCCGCGGGCGCCCCTACTGCCGAGGCTGTGACAACCAGGTCGTCGTCGTCCAGGTCATCGAGGGTCATCAGCACAGGGCTGCCCAGACGCACCGCAAGCGTGGCCCGCTCAAGCCCATCTTCTATGTCACCACCCCCGCCACCGCCGAGCACGGCACCACCCAGCACCGCGGCCTCGGCTAAACGCGTATCAAGTCGCATAGCGCTCATATGACCTCCCTTGTTCGATCAGGATTCATCAGGCTTTGGATTTTAATGAGATAGGTTCAATGAGACAATCTTGGCGTCATTAAGCGAGAGATGGCATCGAAGGCCGAGATTGTCAAGGAAAAAGAGTTTGAAAAAGATGGTGACATACATGGGCTCGGGCATAAGTATGAAGGTATCTCGCGGCTGATTCTCCGAATAAGGTATTGAACGACGTTATATAGAATAAGGATTTTCGCGGCGCACACAGGCAAGGGAAGGCCACGATTCAAGGCCTCGCCCCATTAGATTTGATCGCCTTATGCCTTAAGCCCTGCGCCTTGAGCCATTCCTGCTCCAATCATTCTCCGTGACGCCGAAAAATCTCTTTATTTCTTATTTACCGGAAGGTTTACTCGCCTACCAATAACCAAACACTGCCTCGAAGCGTTCTGGTTTTTTTTATTTACCAATGGACGTGCCGCATTTCTCTGACCTTCACCTTCCCTTTTTCATTGAAATTTGAGGTTTACATGGCGTATTCTTCCTAAAAAGAAGTAAGATAAAAGAAGTACAGAGTCAGTACATCTCGCAGACAGGCTATGAAATTGAGGCATTTCAATGAACCTAGAGCGGGCAACAATTGAAGGCCATGAGGAAGATTGGTTTGTCATAGCTAATGCTGCCGTCCGAACGAGACTAAGAAGCTATCTGAACAATAAAAGGTTACCCAAGGGATGAGATCAGGAAGAGCTATTGATAACCAGAAAATCAGAGGAGATTGACAATGACAGAAAAGCTTCGCTTACCGTATGATAGACGTTCCGGGCTAGATCGACGCAAAATATATAACTTGGTGTACAGCCATGTTAAAGGTACGGAAAGAAGGAGTGGGAAGGAACGAAGATCTGGAAATGAAAGGAGAAAAGGATGGTTCAGGGTGACGAAGTGGTCCAGTGTCCTCAGATTACAGCCCCAAGATATGGAATAGTGTTTGCGGCATAGACAATAATACCATCACCAGATGTTAAGAATAGAGAATCTTCCGAGATTGCCGATATCTCACAGCACGTTCTTGACGATTAACACAAAGGCAACTCCCAACAGGATCCACCCAAAGATCAGTTTCACTGATTTTGAATCCAACTTTTCTGCCATCAATCGAGATCCTATCTGACTGCCTAAAAACACCGCCAGAACGCAAAGTATCCAAACACGCCACACAGGCCGCGCAGCCGTGGCAATGTGCGAGATGAAACTGGAACTCCCTGAAAAGCTCACCACCATAGCCGAGGTCGCCGCTGCGACCTTTGCCTCTAGCCCAGCCATATAGAGAAGAGGGACCACAAAACTACCGCCCCCGCGTCCTATTAACCCCGCAAAAAAGCCAAGTGCGCTTCCGGCTGTGATTCCTAACAGAATCCGCTGCCTGGATGAAAGGCCATTGCTCTTTGGCCTCCAGCCGCTGAGCATCAATGCGCCTGCCGAAGCAGTGAACAACGCGAATATCAAAATAATCGGTTTTGTGGGTACCTGCACGTTGATCCAGGTACCAACGGGCGCTAATAGAACCATGGAGATACCAAAGGGGATTGCCACCCTCCATTCGATCATTTTTTTTCTTCCATAGGTCCAGGAAGCCGAAGAACTATTGACCACATTTAACAACATACCCAGGGGGATTGCCTGGGTCTTAAAATCCATCCCAAGCCAGAACAAAATTGGGATATAGAGTTGGGAGCCGCCCAAGCCAATCATCGCAAAGACGAATGCGATGAGAAAAAAGATGGGAGGAGCAAGATACATAGCATCCACTTTGTATTATTCCTTTTGGAGATAGAGTTTTCAGCTCGCTTTCAAACCCCTGCGAGGCTGAACTCTTGAGGGATTCCCGAGAGATGTATGTAAATACTATAGACTGAATCTGTCAAGGGCAGATTCCCTCCTTTCTTTGATGCGGTTGAATGTTATAGGTCATCAGGAGGGAAATCTATGATATCGTAAGTGTATAGGCAATTATCGGGCCGGTTCACCTTGTTCCCCCTGCACCGCCTTTCTGCTGTTGCGGAATAATAACTTGACACGCAATCCCAGGGCCGGGTATAAGTCTTATACTAGAAGAGAACGTCCTTACCCTCATACACTCACCTATTAAACATCAAAAAAGCATTCATCCACGCCCTCCCCCATATCCACCACTGTTCCACCGTACTGTCATACCCAGCATACTATAACCCCCAATCTTGAAAATAAAGAGAAAGGAGAGGACTATGAACGCAACACCATTACCCCCACACGCACAGATGATGCAGTTCATCCTCGGCAAGTGGATAAGAAAGCCCATTTACGTGGCAGCCGAACTCGGAATCGCGGACATGGTAGCCGATGGGCCGAAGAGCGTCGATGAACTCGCGCATATGAGCAAGGTACATGCTCCCTCGCTCTATCGAGTGATGAGGGCTTTAGCGAGTGTAGGCATCTTCACTGAGACCAGTGAGAAAAGGTTTTCGCTCACCCCCATGGCCGAGTGCCTTACGAGGGGGGCTATGAGATCCATTGCCTTGATGTTCAATTCGGACTGGCATGACAAGGCCTGGGAGAACGTGCTCTATAGCGTGAGAACAGGAAAGGCGGCCTTTGACAAGGCCCACGGGATGCCGATCTTTGAATGGTTTAGGAAACATCCTCGTGCCGCACACATATATCACGAGGCGAATGCCATAAAGGCGATGACCTCTCATCGGGCGATTATCAATGCCTATGATTTCTCCGGCATAGCTAGGCTCACCGATGTGGGCGGCGGTCACGGCGCCCTGATTGCCGAGATCCTGGGGGCGAATCCGGCAATGAGGGGTGTTGTCGCCGATCTTCCGTCAGTCGTGAAAGAGGCAAGGGAATTCATTCACAACAGAGGCCTTGAAACTCGCTGCGAGGCGATCGAGTGTGATTTTTTTAAAGAGATCCCCGCGGGAAGTGAGGCCTATCTCATGGCCCACATCCTCCACGACTGGGATGATGAGAGGTGCCAAAGGATTTTAGCAAATTGTCACGCGGCAATGAAACCCGGCTCAACCCTTTTGGTCGTGGAAACGGTGATTCCCCCTGGAAATGAGTTTTCCGTAGCAAAGCTTCTGGATCTGGAGGTGTTGGTGATGGGGGGAGGCCGTGAGCGGACGGAAGGGGAGTTCCGGGATCTATTTGAGTCCGCGGGGTTTACCCTCTCTCGGGTTGTTCCCACCCAGGAGAGCATTTCCTTGATTGAGGGCATCCGGTCATAGCTATTTTTATGAAATCAAAGAATAATCTTAAGCAGTGGATAAATTGAGGAGTTTTAAGGTGCGGGATATCTTCATGATATCTCAATGTCATGGAGCCTTGAGTTCTTGTAATCAAAGCGATCAAAGCTTTTGACAAGTCCGATTTTCGTGAGGTACTCTTAATATATTTGTACTCGATACAAAAGCAAAAGGATATTATAAGTGGAAATACTCACTACCTCTTGCACCGAAGTCACGCAAATCAAGTTAATTCAATATAAAAGAGCCTCTCTGCTCGCGCAGATCACGATCTACTATAATCTAATTGAGGGGATGGTATCGGTATTTTTCGGTGTTGCGGATGAAACTCTATCATTGTTCGGTTTTGGAATCGATTCCTTTGTCGAGGTCTTATCTGGTATTGGTATTTGGAATATGGTGCGAAGAATGAAGCATAACCCGAACGCTGATCCGGGACCATTTGAAAAAAAAGCACTTCAGATCACAGGCATTGCGTTTTATATACTGGCGGTTGGCCTAGTAATCACCGCCGTTATCAATCTATATCGAGGCCATCGACCTGAAACCACTTTCTGGGGAATTGTAATTGCGGCGATATCCATCTTTACAATGTGGGCTTTGATCTACTTCAAGGTTAAAGTGGGAAGGCAGCTGAATTCTGATGCAATTTTGGAAGATGCCAATTGTACAAAAGCCTGTCTCTATCTCTCCTTTACTTTGCTTTTGGCCAGCGTGGGATTTGAATTGACTGGCATAGGAGGAATTGATTCTATAGGAGCTATCCTGATAGCAATATTCTCATTCCGGGAGGGCCGGGAATCTTTTGAAAAAGCTCATGGTGAATCCTGTCATTGTGATCGCGCTCAAAGCTCATAAGCAAGAATTCTCTGGCCTTTGAGCTGGATCAGTCAGAAGTTTTGGATTTCTCCAACATACCCGATACTTTCCGCCTTTTTATCTCGTGGCAAGCGATCACAGGTTCAGCTTTTAAAATCGCAACTCTCGATTTATTTTCGCAGATTGTTTTGGAACCTACGTCCCCTTTTATCCCCTTTTACATACGACTCGATTGAAAAAGGTATTTTATCCATAATGAGAGATTGCTTTCCTAATAAGTAGGCAAACTTCTCAACTACTGGAACTGAGCCAAATTCATAGTTGTCAGCCTTTTCCTTTGGCATATACTCGTGCCAATCAACCCAACTCTTTTTTTCGTATCCATCCCAATTAGGTATTATCATTCAGTTCATAAGAAAATCAATTTCTGCAAATTAAAGAATACGATAAGGATTAATGAAATATATCGATATTCAAGTATGATTATCCTATTCTTGAGTTACAACCAGCTTTCACGTATCAATCATATCAGAAGTGATCATTAGCGACACCGCAACATATTGTATAGCCCGGATCCCCGCCAAATGCTGCGATCACTGCTATGCCCCTGAAATCCCCAATGTATCTAAAATGCTATGATATGATTTTCGTATCTTCAGTATTATCGACCACCATCATGCAATCCTGAACTGGCCTTTCCTCTGTTAAAGATCCATTAGCGCCTGGCTTCTGGGATTTGAGCCGATCGGGTTCCCGAATATCCCAGGGGTTACCGTAAGAATAGGGGGGAAGGTGCAAGGCAGATAGGTAAAGACAGAGGGCCTGGGGAGCAAGGTCGTGGTAAGCTGAAAGCCAGGGGCTAAAAGCATATTGGGCTGGAGACTCACTCAGATATGAAATCTCTTAGCTCGCGTTCACCTAGTCGGGACCTTGACCAGTTCGTCGGGCGCTGCCTTTTGCTCAGCTGAGCACGATATCGAATCAGAGCCGCCAAGAAAATGATTGACATCCATCTGATATATGAAATACGAAAGTTACTTATGAATTCTGAATCTCATCTCCGAGCCGAATTTTCCGAAAGCGAGACGTTCGTATCGGATGTGCAGCTCCCATGAGTGCTGAATGACCTCGATTCACTACCTCAAAAGATTCGGGGTTTATGCCAATGCCTTCTAAACCCCCTTCCGAGGCATTGGTGCAGACAATACGCATCCGGCATAAAAACAGCCGTTGGATTTTTTATCCGAGGTGGTTTAAAAGCATGGGAAGAATATACAGCAGATGGCCGGACACGGCGTCTTGCAGGGATAATGTCTGACATCACCGAACGCACGCAGGCAGAGGAGTTGCAATGGAAGAACAAATGAGGCGCACAGGGATAGATGTCATCGGCAATGCCCCTTGGGGCACCCATCTATGCCAGTTTTACCAGAGCAAACAGGACCTGATCGATATCTTGGTGCCTTACTTCCGACAGGGACTGGCCGACAACGAGTTCTGCATGTGGATCACCTCTGAGCCGCTGGGGGTGGACGAAGCAAGGGCGTCCCTGAAATCCGTCGAGCCAGCCCTCGACGACTATATCCACAGGGGCCAGATCGAGATACTGGATTACACCCAGTGGTACACCCGCACGGGCAGGTTCAATATGGACGAGGTACTTCAGGGCTGGATCGATAAGCTGGAAGGCGCCCTTGATCGCGGCTACGAGGGTTTGCGCCTGACCGGCAACACCTTCTGGCTCAAGGACAAGGACTGGGCGGATTTCACCGCTTATGAGGAGGCCATCAATCGCGTCATCGGCAAGTATCGCATGCTGGCGGTCTGCACCTATTGCCTCGATAAATGCAGCGCTCATGAAATTATGGACGTGATGAGCAACCACCGCTTCGCGCTCGTTAAGCGAGCCGGCCGCTGGCAGATGATCGAGAGCAGCGAGCACCAGAAAACCGAAGCTGTCCTGCGCGAGAGCGAGGAACGGCTGAACCGGGCCCAGGAGATTGCCCATCTCGGCAGTTGGGAACTCGATCTCGTAAGCAACCGGTTAACATGGTCGGACGAGGTGTACCGGATCTTCGGGCTTCAGCCGCAGGAATTCGGCTCGACTTATGAGGCCTTCCTGGAGCACGTACATCCCGAGGACCGCACCGCGGTGGACGCCGCCTACTCCGGGTCAATCCGCGACGGAAGGGACACCTATGAAATCGATCACCGGATTCTGCGGAAAGCTACAGGAGAAATACGATATGTCCATGAAAAATGCGAGCATGTCCGTGACCAAACCGGCAGGATCATCCGGTCCTTTGGCATGGTGCATGACATCACGGAGCGCAAGCGGGCGGAGGAGCGGACAGTCCGGCAGAACGCGGTGCTCTCAGGCATAGCTCGTATTTTTCAGGAGGCTCTGACCTGCCAGACCGAAGAGGAACTGGGCGGCGTATGCCTGGCCGTGGCCGAGGAGGTTACGCAGAGTAGGTTCGGGTTCATTGGAGAGATCAACCCTCAGACCGGAAAGCTGGACAACGTCGCTATTAGCGATCCGGGCTGGGAACTATGCCGTATGGGGTACAAGCCGGTCCATGGAAAGAGGGTGCCCCGCGATTTTCCGATCCACGGTATCTACGGCCGGGTGCTGCTGGATGGAAAGGGCATCTTCACCAATGACCCGCTCTCGCACCCTGACAGCATCGGCATGCCTGCGGGTCATCCGCCTCTGGCGGCATTCCTGGGCGTGCCCCTGATCCACGCCGGGAGGACCACCGGCATGGTGGGGCTGGGCAACCGCGAAGGCGGCTATGGACCAGAAGAATTGGAGGCGGTCGAAGCGCTCGCCCCGGCCATTGTCCAGGCGTTCCTCAGCAAGCGGGCGGAGGAGGAGATTCGCAATGCACGGGATGAACTCGAAGTGCGCGTTCAGGAACGCACCTTCGAGCTTGAATCCGCCAACAAGGCCCTGGAAGGGGAGATCGTTGAGAGAAAGCGGATAGAGAAAAGGCTTCGACATCTGTCAGCCCGACTCCTGGAAGTCCAGGAGACCGAGAGGAGGAATGTCGCCCTTGATCTCCATGACAGCCTCAGCAGCAGCCTGGCAGGCATCAAGATGGCTCTGGAGTATAAGCTCAGGGGCATTCTGAATGGGAAAGGCGCTTCCGAGAGCACAACCCTGGAAGAGATCATTGACCTGGTCAAGAAGTGCATTACGGAGAGCAGTAGGATTCAGCACAATCTGCGACCCTCTGTTCTGGATCTTCTCGGTCTGGCTCCGGCTCTTCGTTCCCTTTACAGGGACTTTGAAAACACGCACCGAAACATCAAGGCTACTTGCACGTTGACAATCGAGGAGGTGGATGTGCCGGAAGACCTGAAAATCATTATGTACAGGATCTCACAGGAAGCGCTCAACAACGCGGCCAAGCACAGCGGCGCGGGAAATGTGAGCCTTTCTTTGACCCATCAGCAGGGCGAGATCCAACTGATGATCCAGGATGACGGGCGCGGTTTCGATGCGGAGAAGGCTTTCAGCCCCGAAAAGATCAGACGAGGTATCGGGCTTGCCAGCATGAAAGAGCGGTGTGAACTATCAGGGGGGTCCTTTTCCATCCATTCCCGGAAAGGCGAGGGGACCACGGTTCACGCCCGCTGGCTGTGCGGTTGAGAAATACCAGGAAGGGTATGATCCTCGATTTTCTGTCTTCCTATAAGTTTTCATGTCCTCAAATGTCCGGCAACTTCAATTCCCTACTCCATGGGTCTTTCTCGTGCCAGGGAAAGCACCAATGCAGAAAAACCCGCTACCAGGGCCAGGCTAAGGAAGCAATTAGGGAGGCTCATGCGCTCCGATGCCCATCCGACCATAACCGGTGCGAGGGAGGCTATGCCCATGCGCATCGTGTAGTAAAACCCCAATGTCTCTTCTCGGCGTTGAGGGGGTATCATCTCGATCAAAAACGTATCCGCCAGCCCTGTATGGCCGCTTCCGAAGGTACCGAGCAACACGATGGCTGAATAGAGCATCAAAAGGTTATCGATCTTTGCGATACCCAGGATCGAGATGCTGGAGACGATGAATCCCCCGATTACCACCGGTTTCCGCCGCCCCATCCAATCCGTCAGGGCACCGAAAAAGGGCCGGCAAACGGTGCCCGAGAATGACATGATGCCAAAGGCTGCCGCGGCTGCTTCCTTGCTGAATCGCCGGTGGTCCACCAGGAAAAGGGGAAGAAATGCCATCAGCCCGCTCTGGCTGATCCCCCATATGCCGATAGCTACAAGGTAGATACCTATGGAGTGAGAGAAGAACGGCCACCGCACGGCCTTGCTCTGTGGCTGGAGATCCTGCCTCTGGTTCCTCAGGAAATAAAAGAGGCTCAAACCTGCCAAGATGCCAAGTGTGGACCATACCTGAAGGGGGAGCCGCCAATTGAAACGAGCCAGGAGGAGCCCTACCAGAAAGGGTGCGATTACCATACCTGCCGAGCTGGCGCTCAGATGAAGCGCCATGGCACGACCGAAGGATTTCCTCCCGAACAGCCTCGACAGGATCGTCACGGCCAAAGGATGATAGGTGGACCTTCCGATTCCGCTTATGGCGGAAGTTCCCACCAGCAGTCCGTACCTCGAACTCATGCTTGCCAGAAACATTCCTATCGATGACCACAGGAGCCCTCCCGCCAGGATAAGGGATATTGGCGCGAGATGAACTAGATAGGAAATCGGTGCCTGAAATACGCTCCCTGCAAACTGATACACCGTGTAAAAGGCGCCCATCTCCGTGTAGGAAAGATTGAAATACTCACGGATCGCGGGCAAGAGAGGCGGGATGATCCATCCGAACCCATCGTTAACTGCATGGGCAGCCATGAACACCGCCAAGACAAACAAGGATTGTCTTCTTTGAGGAGTCATGCGCTTTTGGTTGTCTTTCTCGCTTATAATTGGAGTCGATGGCACTTCGTTTCTCGCAGCTTGTTGCTCATTGCATGACGATAATCCATTTGAGGCGGGAAGGAATATAAGGAAATCGCGGTTGCATGTCAACAATGAGGTCACATCAAGGGATGAGCATGTTTCGCAGGTTATCCTCACTTAAACGGATGCTAAGAGCTGGGAAGGCCCTTGAATACCTCGGAGTCAACTCGCGGAGGGAGGTCCCTTTCAATTAAAAGACGGGCAGCAGCTTCCTTTTCATCTCCTCGTATCCCCGCTCCATTAGGGGCCTGAGGTGTACGATATCAGCGGTGTTGTACTGGATCAATCGTTCAAGGGCGCTCCTGTCGCCTCCTTGATAGGCCCTCCAGAGCAACACGGCATCAAATCCGTCCATGCCGTCGATATCGAAGCCGCGAGACAGGTTGAATGTTCTTTCAATCGCCTTGAGCCCTCCGCGGTAGCCAAGCTTCCTCAGGAAGAAGCGCAGGTCTATGTGGGCAGGTGGCAGCCAGATGTTCGGAAATTGCCGCCGTATAAAGGGCAAATCGAATTGCGATCCATTGAAGGTGATCACCAGATCGTAGGGGGTGATCTCAGTTTCAAAGGCATCCAGGTTGACGCCCTGTATGAAGGTCTTGATCTGCGTTCCATCATAGATGCCGATAACGGTTATCTCGTCAACTCCCCCGTAGAGCCCGCTCGTTTCAATGTCGAGGTATACCGCCCTTTGCTTGAAGGCGCCGAAAATCCGCCACAGCTCTCCAGGAGAGAGCTTATCTAAGAAGAAGTGGATGTTATCCCTGTTTTCAAGGGAGGCCTCGAGATTCCGACGCACAAAGGCATCACGAGCAGGGGAGAGGAGGGGCTTCTTGGTATCGAGGTAGTGATTCCATGTGAGGACATCATGTTGCCAGAGGTGCTGTTCTGTCTTCGGGCCGATGCCGGGGATGTGGATAAAGGTACGTTCCAGCAAGGGGATTTCCTCTTTCAATGGTTAATTGAGCCCAGGCCATCAAGGCCATGCAATGGCTCGCCATGGCCCGGATACACGGATTTTATCTTCAAGGGCAAGAGCTTTCGGAACGATTTCCCTATTGCCTCGCAGTCGGAGCAGAAGTGATTCACCTCGCCATGGCCCCTCATGTTGAGTATGGTATCACCCGAGACAAGGATCTCTTCATCGCCATTATAGAGGCAGATGCTGTCAGGGGTGTGACCGGGGGTTGTGATCAGGTCCCAGCGGGGAAGATGGGGGACCCCGCGTCCTTCCTCCAACGTGCATTCAGGGGTATAGCGGGAGGGGAGGAGGTTTCTCAAAAGCGGCAGGGGAATGGCGACCTTGTCGCTTGTAAGGGAGGCCGCGGTATTCCTGAGGTGATTTTCCTCCGCCATAACTACCGGCACCAGCCCCTTGAGCCATTTGTCCAGCGGGAAGAGGGCGAGCCTCTTTCTTTTTTGAAGGTAGTCCCCGACCGCGGTGACGAAGCAGACCTTCACATCCGGGAAGAGGTGGATAATCCTGGATATGCCGCCCACGTGATCTATATGAAAATGGGTGGCGGTCACCATTCGAAGCGATGGAAGGGTTCTTGATTGTTCAAGCAGGTACTGGCGAATTTTGTCGGCTGCCCTTGCGGTGCCCACATCCACCGCAACAAGGGAGGCTCCATCCTCTATCAGGTAGGTATTGGCATAGCCGCCTCTTATGAGATGAACGGGCATAATTTTGACATGCTGGAGCTTTTACGGAGATATTTTTGGAAACCTCGGTCGTACATTCCTACAGCAACCGGGTTATACGTCAATTTTCGATTGATTATTTTCGACTAAAAGAGGTCGATACTCTGACATTTCATATAATTCTCAATCCCTTAATCCCCCGATCCCTCAATCTCCTCAATCATCTCATATGCCTTGGAGAGGACCTTTTTTAGCTCCGAGGCCTTTGTGCCGCCCCCCTCTGCCATATCCCTCCTGCCCCCTCCTCTCCCGCCAACGAGGACGGAGAGGTTCCTGATAATCTGGCCAGCGTGAAATCGTTCGGTCAGGTCCGGCGTGACCCTGCACAGCAGGAACACCTTGCCATCGCCCCGGGCACCGAGCACTATGATGCCGGAGCCCAGTTTATCTCTCAGGTGATCACCGAATTCCCTCAGATCTCTGGGGCTACCCACTGCGATCTCCTGGCTTATCACCCTGATTCCGTTTACCTCCCTGGCGGTGCCGATGAGCTCCTCGGATTGTCTGGTCGCGAGCCTGGATTTGAGGGATTCGATCTCGCGGTCCCTTTCCTTCTGCTCCCGGATGAGATGTTCGACCCGTGTGATGAGCTGTTCCGGCGTGGTTTTCAGGATGCTCGCTATGGTCTTGAGGTTGTCCGTTTCCTTTTGAATTTCCCTGATGGCACCCTCGCCAGTGAGGGCCTCAATCCTCCTGATGCCCGAGGAAACCGCTCCTTCACTCAATATAAGGAAGGCACCGATATCTCCCGTGGCGTGCACATGAGTTCCTCCGCAGAGCTCCCTGCTCAGGCCTTCCCCCACGGTCACGAGCCGCACCTCGTCGCCGTATCGTTCCTCAAAAAGCGCAATCGCATCCTGTCGAAACGCCTCATCCCTCGGCATCACGCGGGTGGTGACCGGGAGATTCCTCTGGATGGTGAGGTTCACGATCATCTCGACCTCTTGTAATCTCTCGTGGGGTATTTGGGCGAAATGGGTGAAGTCGAACCTCATCCTGTCAGGTCCCACGTGCGATCCCGCCTGTTTCACATGCTCTCCCAGGGTCTCCCTCAACGCGGCCTGAAGCAGATGGGTCGCCGTGTGATTATGGGCGGTATTGGTTCTCCTTCGTTCATCAACGGCTGCCTCGACCGCGTCTCCTGTGGAGATTGCGCCCTCAACGATCGTTGCCTTGTGCACCACGAGGTTGGTCAGGTATCTGGCCGTGTCGGCGACCTCAATCCTCGCGTTCTCATTGCTGATCCACCCCGTATCTCCCACCTGGCCGCCGGCCTTGCTGTAGAAGGGGCTTTGATCAAGGATGATCTCTATCTCCTCTCCTTTATGGGCTGAATCGACCTCCTGACCCTCCCTGAGCAACGAGAGTACGTTCGCCCTCGCCGTGAGGGCATCATAACCCAGGAATTCCGTGCCGATGCCTCTCGCCTCAAGCCTTATGTAGACCTCGGGCACCTCCTCCTCGCCGCTCCCCCTCCAACTTCTCTGAGAGGCGGCCCTCTGCTCGGACATGGCCCGATCGAATCCTCCCATGTCAACAGTGAGGTCCTCCTCCCTGGCGATATCCTGGACCAGGTCAGGGGGAAACCCGAAGGTGTCATAGAGCCTGAACACCAGTGCACCAGGGATGGTGCGCTCGCTCTTGGCGCGCAACTCATCAAGGCCTCCCTTTAAAAGGGAGAGGCCGTGGAAGAGGGTGTCGGCGAACCTCTTCTCCTCGTTGATCACCACTTCATGGATGAATTTCCTCGATTGGATGAGCTCCGGATAGTCGCTTCCCATCTCATCGGCGACCTTGTCCGTGAGACGATAGAGGAAGGGGTCTTTTAGGCCAAGGATCTGGCCGTATCGTATGGCCCGGCGAATGATCCTCCTGAGCACGTAGCCCCTGCCCTCGTTGGAAGGCATGATCCCGTCGGCGATCAGAAACGCAGCGGCCCTGCTGTGATCGGCAACCACCTTGAACGAGATATCGCTTTTCTTATCCTGGCCGTATCGAATCCCTGCCAGCTCCTCGGTGAGCCTTGTGATCTCCGAGAACAGATCAGTTTCATAGTTAGATGAGACTCCCTGCATGACCGCGGCCAGCCTCTCAAGGCCCATGCCTGTATCGATATTCTTGCTGGCCAGCGGGGTCAGCGTGCCGTCGGGCCCTCTGTCGAACTGGGTGAAGACCAGGTTCCATAGCTCGAGGTACCTGTCGCACTCACAGCCTACCTGACAATCGGGTTTGCCGCAGCCGGCCTCCGGGCCTTGATCGAAGTAGATCTCCGAGCAAGGGCCGCACGGCCCAGTTTCCCCCATGGCCCAGAAATTCTCCTCCTCTCCGAATCGGAAGATCTTCTCGGGGGGAACCCCGATCCTTTCATTCCATATCTCATACGCCTCATCGTCATCCGTGTAGATGGAGACCCACAGCTTTTCCTCGGGCAGCCCGTATCCGATGGTCAGCAGTTCCCAGGCCATGTCAATGGCCCCTTCTTTGAAGTAATCGCCGAAGGAGAAGTTCCCCAGCATCTCGAAGAAGGTATGATGCCGATTGGTGTAGCCCACCTCATCTAGGTCGTTGTGTTTTCCTCCCGCCCTCACGCATTTCTGGGAACTCGCCGCCCTCGTATAGGACCTCTTCTCCAGGCCGAGGAAGAGGTTCTTGAATGGGACCATGCCGGCATTGGTGAAAAGCAGCGTTGGATCATCCCTTGGAATCAACGAGGCGCTCATCACTATCTCGTGGCCCTGTTTTCTGAAGTACTGCAAGAATGTATCCCTGATTTCCCTGCTATCCATATTCATATGATAAGAACTCCCTTTTTATAGGTCGAAGCATAGGCGATTTTGCCTTGTGTGTAAAGGGTGAAGTGAATGCATTATGTGGTATACCTTCATTTTAAGCGGAGATGAGATCGAGGATGGGAAGGCATTCAAAGGTGGGAAAGGGAGAGCTGGGGCCATAGATTCGTGGAAAGGACGAAAGTTACTCGAAAAAAGGATATACCTCTCGCCTGACATTGCTGTAATAACCATACTACCTGACCATCTGCTCCCCCTTGTTGGGGACATGGGAGCACATGGCCGTTCCCCCGTTAAATAGACGAATTGAATTTCAGGAGATTTTTGGAAGCAAAAGCTTGCAATGAAGCTAACGCAAAATGAGCATGTCTATATTTAACAGGGCAGGGCCATTCGAGGGCGTCAAAGACCTTCTCCTGTTTTACAATGGAATCATGGGTTGCCTTGCCTATTTATTGGGCACGCCGAATTTAATGGCTAAAGTCTCTATAATCAACCTTTTTGCCCTCTTATCGGGGTTGATTGCACTCTGGCAAAGCCCTTGAATCCTCTTGGTCATTTGGTTAAAATCCGTTTCCGCTAGCCTAACCTTAGGGGGGGTGTCCCCGGGAGAACTCGTTTAGGGGGTTCCTGAGAAACCTCTCCCCATCGCACCATTGTCCCTACAACAAATTCAATGAAATGTCTGCATATGTGTTCTTTTCCATACCATGTCCGAAGAATAATCTCATTTTCTTCTGGTGTTCTATCGTGAAGTCCGGTTAGAACTCCGCAGTTAATGGAACCAAATTTGCTATTGAACACGTAAGCGAGATCACGGATATAAGGCATAATCGCCTGGCAGGCAATTCTTTCTTCATGCTCTGTACGCGGTTCGAGTGCTCGGTAAGCCATTAGACCCATTGCAATGACACCGCCTGATATTGCGCCGCATATCTCGCCTAGGCAGACACCACCGCGGAAGCCAGTGGCAATCCAGAAGGGCAGATCACCGCCCGGCAAATCATAGGCTTCCTGTAGTACTTTAATTGTAGTTGGGGCACAATGATTCCATTGCGCCAACATTGTTATGGGGTGATCCCATTCTGCCCTTTCCATAAAGAAGTCATGCGCCTTTTTTACCGCCTCATCGCTCGATATTTTGGGCTTGGGGTATCTCATCTTTAGGATAGCAGCATCAACATCTTCAGGGGTAATTTCACGATTTATCATTTTTTCCTCCTCTGTTAACCTATTCTAAGGCTGAGCTTTATAAGCTATTAACTGCCGCGTCATTTTTAGCAAGTTCCCCTGATATTCATCGGGTACAGGGCTGTGGCTTTTTTGTATCAGGAAGGACCCGACAAATCACTGTAAAAAGAGATGAGGGCCGAAATATCCCAGTTACCGCGGCCTTTCGCGACCTGCGTGGCCAGGGCCTGGGCATGCAAGCTGCTGAGGAATAAGGGCTGGTTCAGCCGCGTGCCCATCGCAAGCATCAGCTGGACATCTTTGCGGTGCGATGAAAGTGTGCCTTCCGGCGGCAGAAAATCCTTTTCGATCATCTTCAGCCCTTTCATATCCATGGCCTTTGAATAGGCGGCGGATTTCTTAAGAACCTCCAGCAGCCGATACAGGTCCATGCCGGCTTTTCTGGCAAGCGACAGACCTTCCGCAAGGACCATGCGATTCAGGCCGAGCACCAGGTTGACGATCAGCTTCATAGTAGCCCCCGCCCCATTCTTGCCGAGGTAGAAGGTTTCCTTGCCCAGATGGTCGAAAATGGTTTTGCACTCGTCAAATATCTTTTCTTGCCCGCCGACCATGAAGGTGATATCTCGCTCGGCGCACATCTTGCTGGTGCCGCTGATGGTAGCATCCAGCATCTCTACCCCTTTTTCTCTCAACTGCCCGGCCAATGCTTCCGACTTGATCGGATCTGCAGTGGTCGTATCAATCAAAATCAATCCCTTGGCATGGCCGTCGAATAGTCTAAGAGTGTTCCTGACCACGTCCTCGACCACATCGGAGTTGGGCAGGGACAACATAACGACATCCACTTGGCCGGCAATTTCTTCCGGCTTTTTTACTTCTTGACCCCCCGCCGCGACAATGGGGGGAATTTTACTCGGGTCGGCATCGTATCCGAATACCTGGAATCCGTCTGAAAGCAGATTCCTGACCATGCCGCCGCCCATTAACCCAAGGCCGATAAAACCGATCCTGCTTATTGCCATGCAACTTCTCCTTTGCTCATTATAGAAACATACTCATGATGTCTATTGAATTATAGACTCCTCGGTAATCCTGCCGTCAACGGCGCGAAACCTCTTCAGTCATTCTTTAAAGTAACGCCGCCTAAGGCGAAATTACCACCTTCATCACAGTTTCCTTTAGGGCCTGCATAAGCCTCAACCCCTGCTCAACCTCCTCGAGCTTCAAGCGGTGGCTGATAAGCTCCGTCACATCGACGGCGCCCGATTGAATAAATCGGGTCACGCCAGGGATCGCTTCAGACCCTCTATAGGACTGTGATCCCCGCATTTCAAGTTCTCTATGATAAGGACTCCCTTTTTATAGGTCGAGGTATAGGCGATTTTGCCTCGTGTGTAAAGGGTGAAGTGAACGCATTATGTGGTTACCTCTCGCCTGACATCGCCACCCAATTGGGAAAATTAGGCGTGGTGGCCTTCCAGAGGCGGGTAGCCCTCTGGATACCTATCTGCGTGCGGTCACGCACAGGCAGGCTCAGGGCCGACAAATAAGGACTCGTTCGACCTAGAGGCTCTCGACAGGTTATCGGAATCGGGGAACCGGGAGGTCGAGTAATCCCATCGTAGCTACCCCGTCAGTCATTTGCTCAGCAGGATCGGAAGACTGTTCACTGTTGCGCCACAGGCTAGGCAGAAGATTCAATAATAATCAACCTCAAAGAGGGCGATAAAACCCATTGATGATTTCTACCAGTCCCCACCGGACTCCTTCGGGCTGGCTGCTGAAGGAGGGCATCGCCGTACCCTGGTAACCGTTCGTGATCACCTCAAAGGCCCTCTTGGGCGATAGATTATACACGGTGAAATCTTGAGGTTTGGGCCTGAACCTTTGAGAGAGATTCGACCCCTTGCCATCCGTCCCGTGGCAGGATGAGCACGTTTTGGCGAAGATGCTCTGGGCCTGTTTGTGCTCCGATTTGGAAACTTGAACGGATGGTGCTTCAGGAGAATGCGAGAGATGATACCTGTTATCCAGATAGGCGTACAGATCGTTCAGCTTATCCCTGTCAAAAAAAGTGAAGTACGGCATGGCAGATCCGGGGACACCTTTTACCAATAGTTCTCGAAAATATGCCTTGGTTGTTCTTATGGCAGAAAGATCCTCCGGTGAAATCGTAAGATTTTTTGCCTCCGGCCCTTTGCCATCGGCATCTTCACCGTGGCAGAAGGCGCAGCCTTGCAGATAGATCACATCCCCCCTGTCATAGATGACAGCGAGGTCCGATTTGTATCTCTGAAGAGCTTCTTGCGTGTAGGGTTGTAGTTTCTTTGCATAGGTCGAGGCATTGGCCCTCAGTTGCCCACTGAAAGGCAAGAGATTCCGATCTTGAATGGACTTTCTTGCCACCACCATAGACGCCAGGATCACTATGAGTATCGGCACGACTGATTTTACCGTTAAGGGAAGATCTTTGCTCGAATTGAAATAGATCATCCAAAGCAAAAAGGCCGTGGCAATGACTCCTAGTATCAAAGAGATATTGATAACGCTATCCGGTCTTTTCGGCAAGAAAGCATACAGCGATATTCCCAGGACAAACTGGAGCAAGATCCCTGCAACGATCCATTTGAGAAGAGATGCGCGCTTCTCCCTTTTTTCTATCGTTGAGAAGAGATAATGAAAGACAGCGCCGAATACGATAGCAGCCCCTAAGATATGCAAGTATCTCAAGAGCCCGTACAAAACAAAAGGACCCTGCAGGTTGTAGCCGTTTTTTACGATCGTGTGCCATGCATCAGGATTTTCACCGATGACCAGGGCCGCAACAAATACGCCGGCGACAGCAAGCAGCAAAAAGAGGGCAGTAACCCCAAACGCCAGATGGAGACGGTGGTGAACCTCTATCTTATGACCAAGGGTATCGAAGGAGAGGAATGCGATTATTAAAAAAGGTATGATCAGCATCCAGAAAGGAGCTATAAAATTAATAGCCGTAAAAAAGGGGACGGCAAACTCTAATTGAATCAAGAGCAAAGGTGCCACCCCCAGGACGACTGTCAGCGACTTGTGAGCGAGAAAGGTCTTTAAGATCTCCTTGTCCCATCTCAACTCATGGAGCCTTTTACCATACCAGGCATGGACAAAATAGAAGAGGGCCAGGACAGCGGTGCCCAAGGTGAGGAGCACAAAGAGCATGTGGAGCGTAAATGTGGTGAGAAGAAGACCTCGCAGCACGGAGTCGGCCAGTGGTTTTTTGAGAAGGATATCAAACAGGCTATTCATTGCTTTCCGGATTCCGTAAAGGAGCAAACCGGGAAAGGGGTTTGAGCCCTATTTCTTTATTCGACAGCTGGGAGAAGAATCTCGCCAAGGTTCGGCGCTCATCGTCTGTCCCTGAAAATGGGGGCATAAAAGGCACCATCTCGTGGGTATGTTTCAGGATGACGAGGATGCCGTCTTCTGTTCTGCCGCCGAACCTTGCCCGGATATCATTTATCCCCCCGATGGTGTGGCAGGACGAACAATTCCGGGCGAAGAGGTATGCGCCCTGGCTGACAACATCGGGCTTGGTAACCGTCTTGCTATACCAATAAGCACTTTCGAGAGCGCCGGTCTTGTTAAAAAAAGGGGACTCTGCCAGCAGCACCTGATTCGAGTACATATAACCCGGAATCAGATAAGGTCCTCTGATGAACTCTCTTATTCGCTCAAATTCCGCTGTGAAGCCGATCGATATGAGAATGACGGGGATGATCAGGATTCTTGATGGGCGGGCACTACCCTTCAGTCCAAACACCATAAGCAGTAAGAAAAGGATCGCGCCACCACTGTTGGCATACCAGAAGAATTCTGGATATTGAGAAAACCGGGAAGTCAGGACGGAGAACACGCTGTTGGTTTTATAAGCCGGGGGCACAATGCTGAAATACCACCATGAAAATCCAATAGTGGCGAAAAAACAAATAAGGGCTATCTTAGAAAGTAACGTTAAGGCTTCTTTACGGAAAGGACTATCTTGGACAGAAAAGAGAAGGAAGGCTATGGAGAATAAGGCGCCAAAGGCAAAAGATCCGGCAATTCGCAGGAAGAGTTGAGGAGGAAAGCTCAGGTTAAAGAAACCGGACCAGAAACTCTTGCTCCAGGGCCAGCTTTCGGGGGTGAGCATGAATCCGAGGATGCCTGTGATCAGGAAGGCAGAGGCGAGGGCAAGGAGAACGTAGCTCGCTCCGACATAGAGGTGGCGCTTTTTCCGCTGGCCAGTCCATTTATCCCACATGAAGTAGTAGATAAGAATGACGCCCACTTCCAAGGTAAAAATGATCCATTCGATAAACCAGGGCCAGAAGAAGACTCGCAATAGTGAACCGATGCCTCTCGGTGAGAGAACGCTTGTGATAAACCATATCCCCACTCCCGTAACTGCGCCAACTCCGGTGACGATGATGATGGTTGGTTTGAGGAGGGTTTTGGCAAAGGTCTCCCAGTGCGGCGAAGATCTCCTGAGACCGAGATATTCTCCGAGGACGATCATTGCCACAACGCCGATGCTGACTCCATGGCTGATAACCACGTGGAGCACCGCGTTCAATGCGATAGTCATGCCGTTGCCGAGATAGGGAACCTGAAAGATCGGAAATTCCAACGAGATTTCTCCTTCGGCTTGGAACGAGCCCCGGGCTGGCCTCCCAACCTTGGGGGCAGGCCTCTTTTCTTTACATCCTTTTTTTGTCTCAAATCATAGAATAAAACATTATGATTGTCGATAGTTAGAGGTATTTATCACTTTTTCTTCTTCAATAATTCCTCCAGCACCCCTTTGACCCCTTCTTCGATGAGCCCCGTGCGATTGAGCAGGCCTCCGCTGTATATGTTGCCGGCCCGGCGTTTTACCACAATCTCAGCGGTAAAGAACACATTATGGGGTCTGCTCTTGAATCATAGTAGTTCAGTACGCATCTAGCGCAGTACGAAATAAAGGGTCTTGTCGGCGTCATGGAGAATGATTGGAGCAAGAGTGGCTTAAGGATCAAGGCACACCGCTCAGGTCTGCGAATAGGAAAAGGAAAGGCCCGGATCATTTTAAAATCCGGGCCTCTTAGTTGGTGGTGGGTATGTGGTGGATTAGGCAGCTATAGTGAACTCAATCAATAAGGAACCTATATACGGGATATCAACACAGCAAAGCCAACAAACTAGAAAAACGGTGGTTGTGTTTATTGAGTTTCCGCTTGGGGGGTATCCGCTTTTTCT
>CAZJXD010000003.1:119790-130708 GCA_964549945.1 uncultured Desulfobacteraceae bacterium
GAAAAACGGTGGTTGTGTTTATTGAGTTTCCGCTTGGGGGGTATCCGCTTTTTCTCCCATGCCGAGCTTTTCCCTCACCCTACGGGTAATATCGCTCATCACGTCCGGATGCTCGGTCAAGAACCTCCTGGTATTCTCCCTGCCCTGACCGATCCTCTCCTCGTTAAATGAGTACCAGGCGCCGGATTTCTCAACGACATCGAGATCCACTCCGAGATCGAGCAGGTCACCCTCCTTTGATATCCCAGTGCCGTAGATGATGTCGAACTCGGCAGTCCTAAAGGGAGGGGCAACCTTGTTTTTCACCACCTTCACCCTGGTCCTGTTCCCGATTGCCTTGTCCCCCTCTTGTATGGAGGCGATCCTCCGTATGTCGAGGCGCTGGGTTGCGTAGAACTTTAGCGCATTCCCGCCTGAGGTAGTTTCAGGGTTTCCGAAAAATACGCCCACCCTCATCCTGATCTGGTTCGTGAAGATCACGCATGTCATCGATCGGTTGATGGTGGCAGCCAGCTTCCTGAGGGCCTTGGACATCAGTCGAGCCTGGAGTCCCACCTGCTGGTCTCCCATCTCCCCCTCAATCTCCGCCCGTGGGACAAGGGCCGCAACGGAGTCGATCACCAAGACATCCATGGCACCGCTTCTGACCAGGATCTCCGCAATATCCAGGGCCTGCTCACCATTATCGGGTTGTGAGACGAGGAGCTCATCGACATTCACACCTAATCTCCTGGCATAGGTCAGATCAAGGGCATGCTCAGCGTCGATAAATGCGGCCATTCCATCCCGTGCCTGGGCCTCTGCGATGATGTGGAGTGCCAGGGTGGTTTTTCCCGAGGCCTCCGGCCCGAATATCTCAACCACCCTCCCCCGGGGCACGCCACCGAGACCAAGGGCATGGTCCAGGGCGAGCGATCCTGTGGAGATGACCGGGATATCTACCACAGCTCCGTCGTGCCCCATCTTCATGATGGAGCCCCTTCCAAACTGCTTTTCGATCTGGCTGATTGCGAGGCCCACTGACTTTTCCTTTTCCTTATCTATTGCCATGATAATCCCCCTTGTAACGACACCTGATTAATCCCCGATCAATGGCCACGAGGCCATTTTCGTATACACAGGGCCGCTTGGCTTAAGGTCGCTCTTGAAGAGCACGAGTTCATCGAGAGAGCATAGCTCACTGGTAATACCATGGTACCTGTCGAGGATCCCTTTGAGCTCTTCATCGTCATCCAGCCGATCCTTAAAACGGCCAAGCGTGAGATGTGCCCGAAACGGCCTTTTTTCCTCCCGCAGGCCAAATACCTTGAGCGCGTCCTGGAGCTCATCCCTCAGCCTTGACAGCCCCTCGATATCTCCATCAAGGCCCGCCCAGAGAACCCGTGGCCTCCTCGAGTTGGGGAATAGGCCCACCCCATTGAGCCTTGCTTTAAACCCGGCAAATCCCTTTACCGCGGCGCCTACCCTTTCCTTCAGATCTTCTACTACGTTTTCGTCTACCGATCCAAGAAAAACGATCGTGAGGTGGATATTTTCCTCTCGTACCCACCGTGCCGGGAGCCTTGATTTCCTCAATCCCCCGGAGATCTCCCCGATCTGCTCTCGAATCTCCGGTGGTAGCTCAAATGCCAGGAATGAACGGATACCCATCGAGATATCTCCTCACCCAATCAAGGGCCATTTCAGATGTATTTACCTTGACCTTATCCCTCTCTCCTGAAAAGCGATAGCGCGCGGAGTAGGTCTTGCCATCGGCGGAAAGGCCGATATACACGGTGCCCACCGGTTTGTCATCGGTGCCTCCCTCAGGGCCGGCGATCCCTGTTACCGCAAGTCCTATATAGGTGTGAGCGGTACCCTTGATTCCCTCGGCCATCTCCCTCACGGTCTGGTCGCTTACCGCGCCATAGGAGTTGAGGGTTTCCTGTTTTACCCCCAGCATCTCAACCTTTGATCTATTGCTGTACACAGTGGCGCCCCTGTCAAAGTAAAGGGAACTTCCCGGTATTGAGGTAATCCTGTGGCAAATGAGGCCGCCCGTGCACGATTCGGCAATAGATAGGGTCATCTTCCTCTCTTTGAGCAACTCTCCCACGACTGCTTCCATGGTTTGCTCATCCGATGCAAAGACATAGGATCCCAGGAGATGCCGTATTTCCTCCTCCGCCCTTTTTAATTCCCTCTCAATCTGTACATCCCTTTTGCCTCGAACCGTAATGGTGATATGGCTCTCGGGGAAGGAGGGATAGAAGCCGAAGATCACCCTATTCAGTTTATCGCTCAGCCCTATGAAGACATCTGCGATATGGGATTCGCCCATTCCGTAGACCTTGAGCAATCGGTGATGGGGGATCGAACTTGGCCTGTATTTCTGGAGGATATCGGGAATAACGGCCCTGTTCATGAGTTCCCTCATCTGTTCAGGCACCCCTGGCAGGAAATAGAGGTGGTGACTGCCTCTGGAGATCGAAAACCCGCACATCTCCCTCTTGGGGTCTAGAATCCTGGCACCCTTGGGAAGCCAGGCCAATTTCTCCAGAGAGGGGGACCAGGAGAGGCCCAACCTTTCCATGCTTTCCTTTATATGAGCGAGAAGGCCTTGGTCAAGCTCAAGGGGCCTCTTAAAGGTATGGGATACGGTCTCGGTGGTTCGATCATCCTCGGTGGGGCCCAATCCGCCGGTTACGATGACGAAATGAGATTTTTTCACCGCTGCCCTTAAGGCGGAGGATATTGAATCGCAGTTGTCGCCGACTGCCCTGATTTCATTGACTTCAAGCCCGCAGGATAAGAGACAGCCCGACGCATACCAGCCATTGAGGTCTCTGGTCTTGCCCGAAATCAGTTCATCGCCGATGATTATGATCTCCGTGGCCATGGTTTCTTCAGCGTTACACATATGAGGTACGATAACCATCTACGCACCCTCTACCCCATCAAGACACTGCATATAAAACCAACCATACACATACAAAGGCATACGCACTGGCAACGAGGTCGTCGAGTACAATCCCAAGACCGCCCGTAGTGATTCGCTCTATTCTCTTTATTGGAGGTGGTTTTAGGACATCAAAGAATCGGAATAGGCAGAAACCTGCTATTAGAGCGAGCCATGTGAGAGGGAAGAAGATAGTGGTGAGCAAAAATCCGGCAACCTCATCAATAACTATCTCCCTCGCATCACCCCTCCCCAAGATACATTGGGCCCTCCATGATGACCAGATTGCCAGGCCCACGATTATCGCTATGGCCATGATCTTGTACCCGGTGCCCATTGTTACGATAGCGAAATACAGCGGCAGTGCCCCTAATGTGCCGAAGGTACCGGGCATTCCGGGAAACAGGCCTGCGCCAAACCAGATGGAAAGAACCAGGGCAACCTTGTCCGCAGGGCGAACCCCTTTGAGTGCCTTTACCGCTTCTAGGCTATCAGATTGAGCCAGAGACATCAAGCAAAACACACCTTAAAGGGTTAATCCCCTTTGATTTCACAGGGGACGGGAGAACACTCGTATCGTTACCAGAACAATGGCGAGCAAGTCAAAGCTTATTCCCCGGGTATGGGTGATTCTCGCCTGAGGCCTTTTTCCCCGAGAATGGTCTTTGGGCCTACAGGTCCTCCTGGGCTTGGGCCTTCACCAAAGCCCGGAACTGCTTGAGAATGAGCGGGTGGAAGATTTCTCCTGCCTTGCGATCCATCCAATTGATCGCATCGGTCAGGGACAGGGCCTTTCGCTTTGGACGGTTCCGCCGGAGGTTATCGTAGGAATTGGTGATGAAGGTGATCATGCTCGCCATGTTCAGCTGCCTGGGGCTTTCCTGCTTTGGGTAACCCCCACCGTTGTACTGGAGATGGTGCTCATAGGCGACGATGGGCACGAGATCTGGCACTCCAGGTGAAGACAACAGTATCTCAGCACCGCGAATGGGGTGTACATACTGGAGTTTCTTCTCGTTCAGGGTGAGGGTCGAGGTCTTGGTCAGCGATACCGAGGGGGATGAGTGGAGGCCGATATCGTGGAGCAGGCCGGCGAGGCCCACCTCCAGAATAGTCTCCTCATTGAGCTCGAGCATCCGGGCGAGCGCCATGGACAAGGCCGAGACGTTAATGGCGTGTATGTATGGGTCGGGATCGCTGCTTCTCCGGAGAATAAGCATTTTAACGGGCATCTCTCCGGCTGCCACCATTTTATAGACCGTCTCCGTGGTCTCCTTTGCCATGGTTACCTTGGCCTCGGAGAGCGGCCCCTCGAGATCCGTGAACATATCCTTGAGCTGACCGGTAAAGGAGAACGCGGATTGACCGGCAGTTTGGAGGGCACTGGCGACCTCCTCGTGGGAAAACTGAGCCCCGGTATCGTAAGGGAGGCTGCCGGCAAGCATATGGGGCAGTGCTTCCTGGTTTTTGGAGATGATCAGATCTGCATCGCTTGGATTTTTCAAGAGGGGAAGCAAGAGCCTCAGAAAGCGAATGAATTCCTCCGAGGTGAGGCCGCGGCGAAAGGTGATTCGCTGGAGCTTCATGTCCTCCATGCGCCTAATGAACTGTGAGAGGGTATTGCTCAGCTCCGGAAGAGGGGTATTCTCCGTAACTATCTCACCACCGATAAATATGAGCGAGAGGGTGGATCGCTGTTCCAGGAATTTGCTCACCCTTTGAAAGAAGCCTCTGACCTTTTTCTCGGTTTCCGGGTGATCCTCGGGATAGAGGGAAAGGGCGCGGAGGCTCCCAACAAAGCTCACGCAGAGGTCTCGGTAGAACCCATAGAGCTTTTCATCTTTCGCCTGCGCGGTCATGAGCATCCTCTCATGCACTATAGAAGTTCCTGGCAGAGCTTTCTAAGCTCCCCCGGCCCCTTGTCAACAACCTGTTGCAGGGCGTTCCTTGCCTCAGCCGTGCCGATCTCTGCCAAGGCCTTGACAGCGGCGATTTGCTGTTCTTTCAGCTTTTTGGTTTTTAAAAGCGTTTTGTGTAGGGCTATCTCGGTTAAACGAGGCACCATGGGTTCTGCATGCAGATGCCCGATGGTGGCGATTGCCTTGAGGCGAATATCGCCGTCCTTGTGCCCCAATAAGTTTTCCACGAAAGGGGCAAGTTTGAGATCTTTGGATAAAGAGACCAGTGTGAGAAGCCGGGGGAGCATGCGGTCCGGGGCTCCCCTCAATTTGCTGCTTAAAAGGCTGCCGAGGCCTGGACCCAGTGTCGCCAGGGTGGTCGAGATCCAATGGGCTTGAGGGCTGTCTCCATCCTTCAGCTCCCCCAGGAGATCAATGAGAAGCGATCCTGCTTTGTCCTGATAGAGCTGACAGATGGCATCGACGACCGAGGTCTCCTTTGGCTCGTAGGTTCGGCATTTCCCTAAGAGCTGCTGAAGCAGTTCACGGACCTGTTCGACGGTAAAGAGGGAGTTCATGGTGTTTCTCACCAGCTCTTCCTGAGGATGGTCAGCAAGGGCGAGGTATAATGCCCGCAACGTGTTGCCAACGCTCTGATAGGAACCCTCGGTGAAATGGTACCGCAGGATTTCCCCAAGGCCCTCAAGGAGCGAGGGAAGGAAGGCCTCTGCCCGAGAGATCCCTACCTGACCGATGAGATCGACGATAAGCTTTGCCTTTGCTCGCTTTAATTCTTCGGGCGTGAGGGTTTTAAGCAGATGGGCCATCTCCTCCTCTTCCTTTACGGGTAATTCCATCTGGATAGAGGTGGCAAGGGCCTCGATCTCCTGGTGATACTGTTTGTTTAATTCCTCTGATTCTTGCTTCTGGATAAGGAGCTGTTCCAATTGCTGCCAGTTTGCCAGAGGATCGGATTCTCCCCTCTCAGTAGCGCGGTGCATCTCCTGCTGGATCAGTGTCAAGAGCACGCTCGGTTCGCGGTACTTGGCAAGGGAGCGGGTGAAAAGGTTGTGAAAGGATCGCGACTTTACCCCAGAAGCCTTTACGGCGTCACCGAGCAGGTGTATGAGCTGTGCGTCGGGCAGCGCCTGAATAATTTCATGGATGACGTCATTGTCCTGATCCCTCACCTCTTCCGGCGCGATGGATCCGAGTATCTCCACCCTGAGGTCTGACTCTAGCGAGTCGAGTACGGTTGTTACCTTTTGTGCGAAGAGTTTCCGTCTTATCGGTGCCAATCCAGAGAGTATTTCGCCTATGTTCTGGATGAAGTTCCCCAAAAGCGTACCCCGATGGGCGACGCTGACTCCCTTGGTCTCATCCTTCATCTCGCTGTCTAATTGGGTAAGGAGCTTCTTCAATTCCTCTACATCCTCGCATACACTCGCGAGTTTATTGGTTTGCTCTTGGTCAAGTCTCTGGGCCCCTGCTCCAGCAGGCTGGAGGATCAGCTGTCGCCAGACTCCCGCCTCATCGCTCAGGGCGGTGAGCTGAGTGGCAGCTGTCTGAACCGCTGAGAATACGGCATAGTCCAGAAGGCCGATCCTCACATGTCCGATATTCTCGCGAGTGAGCGCGGAGAGCACCTCGTCCCCCTGTCCCTGGCGTGCGCCTGCGAGAAGCTCAACAAGAGAGCCAAGCTCTTCAGCGGTGAGCTCCTTCTCGAGCAATAATTGTGAGATCCTCAAAAAGTGGAAAAAGGTGAGGAACTTCTGGATGTGAGGCTCTTTTGCCTTGTAAAAGGCACCTTCAAAGTAAAGGACATCCCTGGCGCAGCCCAGGAAAAGGAAATCGAGATCGCCCAGTGCACCCTTGAACTTCCTCTGAAGTTCGGCGATGTGCTTGTTGAGGATATCATGGCCGCTTGAGTAGAGGCGGGCGCTATTGATGGCACGCATGAATGCAATGGTGAACTCACTCACACTGCCGGGCACGGGAGCTTGTACTGAGGGCTCGGCTGTTGGCATTGTTATGAAAGCAATGGGGGTTGTTGTCCAGGTGAGGGAAGTATATGGGAAAGGGCGATATGTGTCAATGGAAAAGGGGTTAGGTGGTTGCGATGTGACTCTCATGGATTATCTTTAGATAAACACTGGATGATTATTAATTGACTTATTGACTGGCTAATGCGAGATATTTTCCCTTGCACTTGATCGGTAAAAATAGTCTAACAAAAGAAAATCTGTAGATGAGCGAGGAGGCTTTATGAAAGGAAGAACCTTTGCCCTCATTTTCGTGCTTGTAGGCATTTTCCTGCTCAGCACTGCGAACGATGGGATCTCGGGGGCTGATGAGAGAACGGTAAAGTTAATGGTTCCCAACCTTCCCAGCGGGGGATGAGGTGCTCCGCAGGACAGGATAAGGTCTATCCTGGAGAGTATTGATGGATTGGTGAAATACAGCCTCAATCCCCTGTCTTTTTCGATAACGGTGAGCTTTGATGCCAAGAAGGTGAGCGTTGAGCAGATTGTGGAGAAGCTCACAAAAGGAGGATATCCCGTTTCAGGAGAACCTCAGTTGATGGAGTGACGTCGCTCGGCAGCAGGAAGGAGGCTTTCTCGCGTCGCTTCTCTGACAGCGCCTTGTTTACCCCCCGGCGATGATAAGCGTGATATGGAGCCTATCTCCGTCGTTAACGCGCTTTGCGAGTTCCTCCGGATACGAGCTTTCCTGATTCACGTAGATATCGACGTAATTGAGCAATTTGCCGTTCTTGCCGAATATCTTCGGCTTCACCCCGGGAAACTGGCGCACCAAATCGTTGAGGCATTCGCCCACGGTGGCACCATTTACCTCGACTCTTGACTGTTTATTCGTCAAATGACGCAGCGCCTGATGTATGTTTATCTCTATGCTCATACCGCTTGATCTCTTTCTCTGCCAATAAAACCGCTCCCTACCCCTTGGCCTGTGGTTTTACCTCTTCTTCTATCCACTCCAGGTACTCTCGATTGCCGCCGATAACGGGCAAGGCGATTACCTCGGGTACCTCATAGCTGTGAAACTCCTTTACCAGTCGCACCACTTCTTCCAGTTTCGATGCCCTCGTTTTCACGATGAGGAGGTGTTCCTGATCCGTTTCGAGCACCTCATGCCACCGAAATATCGAGGTGATATTAGGCGCTATGTTCACGCAGGCAGCCGCCCTGTGCTCAAGGAGCGCCTGGCCTACCTTGTGTGCCTCTTCACCTGTACCTGCGGTGATAAAGATGACCACATTTCCCTCATGTTCCATCGGAAACTACCCTCCCGATATGGGTGTAGAGGTTCATTCGCCCCTCCCTGACGAAACCGACGAGGGTGACACCCAGGTCTTCTGCGAGCTCGATCCCTCTATTGGTGGGGGCTGATTTGGAGATAAGTATGGGAATGTTGCTCCTCACCACCTTGTGCACGATCTCCGAGGACACCCTTCCACTGGTAATCACTATATGATCATCGGTGGGGAGTTCCTTCAAGAGACATTCCCCAAAGACCTTATCGATTGCATTGTGTCTGCCAATGTCCTCATTTAAAACGAGGATATGGCGCCTGTCACACAATGCAGCGCTATGAACCCCGCCCGTAGCCTCGAATACCTCAGATCGATGAACAAACTCCTCGATGAGGCTGAAGATCTCAACCGGTGTTACGGTAAGTATGGATTCTACCACCTGGTGATCAACGGCGGGTGGAGAGATTCCCCTGCCCCCGCTTGAGCCTATGAGTCGCTTGAAGGTCGTATCCTTAGCCGCCTTTCCGGGTTCCGCAGTCGCTATCTCTATTACGCCACTGTTTTCATCGAGCACTATCTCCTTGAGGTCCTCTTTTCCTTTTATGAGGCCCTCAGAGCAAAGAAAACCAACGGCGAGACATTCCAGTTTTTCCGGGGAGCAAAGGAGCGTCACCAGCTCTTTGTTGTCCAGGTGGATGGTAAGGGTATGCTCTGCCACCACCGTATCTTTCATGCTTTTCGGCTTTCCCTTGCCCTTCTTGTATATGCGAACAATGGGTACGTTATCCAGCATCCTTGATCCTTATATCGTCTCCCGCATTGATATGTCCACCGCGGATTACCCTGGCAAATACCCCTTCTTTGGGCATGATGCACGTTCCCACCTGGCGAAAGATGGCGCACTTGGTGTGACATTTCTTGCCGACCTGGGTAAGCTCAAGGATGATATCGTCGCCTACTACAAGCTGGCTGCCAATGGGCAGCGACGCGATATCTATACCCTGGGTAGTCAGGTTTTCGGCAAAATCTCCTGGCCCCACATCGAGCCCGAGAGCTTTTATTTTTTGTATGCTTTCAACTGCGAGCAAGCTCACCTGCCGGTGGGTATGGTGATCGGCGTGGGCATCGCCCACGAGTCCGAAATCCTCTCTCGCCACCGCCATTGGCACCGTTTTCTTCTTCGTGCCCTTTTCCTTGCTCGTGCACACTGCAATAATCTGTGCCATTGATAATCTGCCTCATTCGTTGCAGGGTGGGTTCTCGTTGTTGGAAGTCTCCTCGAATTGCTCCCATTCGACGGCCTTTTTTCTGCTCCGCTCGATCAGATCCTGTAAGGTAAGGGACTCCAGCACATTATCGCATGCCCTCTTCATCTCTACCCATACATCCCTGGTGATACACTCGCCGCTTTTCCGGCACAGCCTCGGTTCATCGACGCAGGCAACGGGGGCGATTGAACCCTCTGTTGCCTGGATGATCTCGCTGAGCCTTATTTCCTTCGGCGGCCTGGATAACATGAATCCCCCTCGGGCGCCACGAATGCCGCGCACTAACCCGGCCACCCTCAGGGGAATAAAGAGCTGCTCCAGGTAGGCCTTTGAGATCCCCTGCCTTGTTGAGATATCCTTGATCAACACGGGATCCTCCCCGAGATTGAGGGCCAGATCCAGCATCGCTCGCACCGAATAGCTGCCTTTTGTGGAAAGCTTCACTTCACATTCTTAAGATTAGTTTTTTAGTAATGTTATCCATGGAATGTCAACGTGTCAAGCTCCTGGGAACAAATTGGGTGGGCTCCCTATCTTTTATACCAGGTAAGGAAATTTGCAGATCCGGAATCGAGAGGACCTAAGTGATGTTTGGAAAAGTCAGAGGAGAAGCATTGATCCTGCCATTATTGTCATTAAATAAAAAATTCTTTTTAAACGGTAAAGATGCTTTCTATAAAATCGCGAGGCGATTTTATAATTTGAAGGAGTTTCTCGTGGGCATTCCCTCACCAGATGCTGCTGTATTAAGTCGGGTGTCAAAACTCAATAGTAATATCTCCGGGAGTCGATTTTGAAGGCTTTTTGCTGTTGCCAGATGCCAGAGATCAGCGCCTCGAAGAGGCCATTTAACTGCCAGCGGTTTGATGATTTTCCATTCAGGCCAAGCATTCAAGCGACGCCATGGACCACCTACTAGAGTCTCAAGAGCCGCCTTTATCAGGATATCAGCTAAAAGTCGCTCTCTCTGCATTCTTGCGATCACCGCACATGTTTCGGCATAAGCTAAGCCTGATATGAGATGAATACTCTCTTTACGGCGTGCCCATTTTTGGGCCTCGTCACTATGAAGGGCCGTAAACAGCGTGGAGAGGATCGCCGAGGCATCCCAATAAACAACATGAGGATCATCTTTTGACATCGTCTCTATCCTCTTGGAGCAATCTTTGCGTAATACCGTTTTGAAGGGGGATAGGAGGGGGAATTTCTTCCCGCGTTTTTTTCACTCCCGTCCCTATTACTCCCTGCTCTTCAAGACGCTTGATCCGCACATCCAAAGGCAGGGACTCTTCTTTGAGAGGAACGATTTTACCCACTGGCCTTCCGCGATCGGTCAGGATGACTTCGTTGCCGTTCTTAACCATCTTGAGCAGCTTGCTTAGGCTGATCTTTGCCTCCCTGACCCCTACATGGATAGATTGCATGATATACTCCTTATGTGATTCTTAAAATTACTTCTATAATGTGACTATTGTGACTACAAATTTATCTGTAAAAGTTAAGATCTTCCCATACACATTAGAGTTTTAGAGGGTGGCAG
>CAZJXD010000004.1:0-112181 GCA_964549945.1 uncultured Desulfobacteraceae bacterium
TGTTCTCCTCGGCCTTGATCTCCTTTAAGATCCCTATAATCATTCCCTCCTCCGTCACCAATCCCCGAGGTACACGCGTTTTATCCTCTTTGAAACGCCGCAGGTGAGCTCGTAGGGTATCGTTCCTATCTTTTCCGCCACCTCGAGGGCCTGTATGGTCCCCTGGGGGGATTCTCCCCAGATAATCGCCTCATCTCCTGGGCTTATCGGGTCGTCGCCCACGTCAACCATAAGGTAGTCCATGGTGACCGTGCCCACCATTGGGTACCGCCTCCCACGAATCAGCACCTCGCCGTTATTGGTGAATCTGCGGTCTATGCCATCGGCATACCCCAAGGGAAGCACGGCGATCTTCGTGGGCATCTTGGTCACCCATCGCCTGCCATAGCTGATAGGGCAGCCCTCAGGCATTTCCCTCACATGAGCCACAGAGGTTTTTAACGTCATCACCTGTCGTGGCTCAATGGAGCGGGATGTCTCGGACGAAGGGTAGTGTCCATACATAAGGATTCCAGGTCGAACGGCATCGAAGTAGCTCTCCGGAATATCCAGGATAGCGCCGCTGTTGGCCATGTGCACCATGGAGGGTTTCTCCCCTAAGGCTTGGATTCGATCGATGATCTCGCGAAATCGAGATAACTGAAGGTGCGCGTAGTCTTTATCACGCTCATCGGAGGTGGAAAAATGGCTGTACAGCCCCTCCCAGGTGCAGTGTCTGGAGTTGCTGAGCCCATCGAAGCACTGGGAAGCTTGATTGACCATAAGCCCCATTCGCCCCATACCGGTATCGACGTTCACATGCACAAATGCGGGCTGGTCCTGCCCGGCCTCCTCAATCCAGCGGATGTCCTCGGCGCTACATACGGTCAGGCGGAAACCCGCTTTTATGGCCGTTGGAATCTCGCCGGGCAAAAGCCTCCCGAAGATGAGAATGGATTGCGCAACCCCGCTTTCCCGCAATTCCATGGCCTCCTCCAGCCGGGACACGGCCACCATGGTGAATCCCTCTCTCGCGAGGCGCCTTGTAACGGGAACCGCGCCATGACCATAGGCATCGGCTTTTACGACCGGGATTACCCCCGAGGGCGAGACCTTTTGTTGAATGGCGCGGATATTATAGGAGAGGTTGTCGAGGTTGATCTCTGCACGGGTTTCGTGGTTCATGGACGTTATTCGCCTCCGTGGTTAGGAAGGCCCTTTAACTCCTTACATGATGATTGTTTGATTACATGGGTCGGACATTTTTAGTGTTCAGCGTTCAGTGTTCAGGAAAGAAAAGCTCGTGTCTTGTCTCTGCTTCCTCCTGAACACTGAACGCTGAACGCTGAACACTTTGACAATGGTCTGTTATCTCTCCACCACCATATTGTCTATCAATCGCACTTCATCGAAGAATACGGCCAGGGACAGCAGCGCCCGGTCATGGACGACCACTTGCTCCTGGAGGGTCTCGGGGTGGGCAACGCTCACGTACTCCAAACGAGCCGATTCCACCGCGTTGATTACCCCTATCATGGTGGCCCTGAGCCTTTCGGCATCACGTTCTCCTTCGCCGAAAACCTCCTTGGCGGCGACCAGGGCGTGGTAGAGACACGTCGCCTTCCTGCGGGCATCGGGAGTTAGGTTGGCGTTACGGGAGCTCATGGCCAGCCCATCCGCCTCGCGTACCGTGGGACACACGATCACCTTAACGGGAAAGTCAAGGTCTGTCACCATTCGCCTGATGACTACTGCTTGTTGCGCGTCCTTCTGGCCGAAGTAGGTACGGTGAGGCTGGAACACGTTAAAGAGCTTTGCCACCACGGTGGCAACGCCGCGAAAGAACCCAGGCCGAGCGGCGCCCTCCAGTACCTTGGTTACCTCTGTCACCTCTACATAGGTCTCATAGCCAGGGGGATACACGATGTCCTGTCCGGGGTTCCACACCAGATCCACCCCTTCGTTTTGGAGCAGCCCTAAATCGCGGTCCAGGTCTTGAGGATAGGTGGCCAGATCACCGGGCTCATTGAACTGGGTGGGGTTGACGAAGATGCTCACGCCCACACGATCGTTCTCCTGGCGGGCCCTGCGCACGAGGCTGAGGTGCCCCTCGTGTAAGAACCCCATGGTGGGGACGAATCCCCAGGTGGCAAGGGGCTCGGCCCAGCGTACGCGGCGAATATCGGAGATAGCGGAGAACACATCCATGGATACGTTCAGGGTTCAGGATTCAGGTTTAAAAGGTTCAAAGACATGTCAACCGGGAACGGTGAACCTCCCAGCCCAGTTCTATTTTTCGACCTCTTTCACATCTCCTGTCCACAGGCCCTCCGAAAGTCCTTCACCGCCTGGGAGAGGCCCACATAGAGGGCATGGGAGATGAGCGCATGACCAATGGATACCTCTTTCACGCCGGGAAGCTCCAGGATTCGGTGAAGGTTGGCCAGGTTCAGATCGTGACCTGCGTTTAGCTCCAGACCTGCATCGAGGGCCGCATCGTGACTGTCTCTGAGCTTGGAGAACTTCTTGGCGATCTCGGGCCCTGTTTTGGCCAACGCGTAGGGCCCCGTGAACAGCTCGACGCGATCGGCACCGATTGCCGCAGCCCCTTCCATGAGTGCGGGCTCCGGATCCATGAAGAGGCTTACCCGGATGCCCCCTGCCTTGAGGCGTTCGATGGCAGGAAGGAGGATCTTCTCGCTTCGTTCGATATCCCAACCGTGGTGCGAGGTAATCTCACCCGGTTCGGTGGGAACGAGGGTACACTGTGTAGGACGGATCTCCATGACCAGGTCGAGGAGTTCGGGCCTCGGATCTCCCTCGATGTTATACTCAACGGTTACCATGGCGGCCAGATCACGGACATCACCTGGTCGGATATGGCGCTGATCTGCTCGAGGATGCACGGTGATGCCCTGGCACCCTGCTTCGATACACGTGCGGGCGGCCTGGACCACGTTCGGCTCATCGCCTCCCCGGGCATTGCGCAGGGTTGCAACCTTGTTGACGTTTACGCTGAGGTTGATCAATGCCTTTGCTCCTTCGTTGTTCTTGAGATCTATCTGGTTGAGATTTTTCGCAGGGGTACTATAGAGGGAAACGGGCATTTTTATCAAGCAAAATCTGGATCAGGAGCGAGCCATCGGGCCTTTTTGTGACGATTTCAGAATTGGAGAGCCTGGCGCACGGATTCGCCTGTACCGGGAGTACAACTGAGGTGTGCAAAGGATTCAAGGAGGCTTGAGGAGGCTATTCCATGGGCTTGAATTTCGCCCTCACCGCACCGCAGATGGGGCAATGATCCGGGGCCGAATCCTCGCTCACATACCCACAGACCTGGCACACGTAGTACGTGGTCTGGCGGTCTGAGAGCATATCGTTCATGGCCTTTTTATAGAGCTCGGCATGGCGGCTTTCCACATCGCGAGACTGTGTAAAGGCCTCCTCAACGGTCTTTATTCCCTCGTCTGCGGCATCCTTGATGAGCTCGGGGTATTCCTCCACGTTGGCCTTGATCTCGTTGTTGAAGGCGGCCTCGAGATTTTGCTCCGTGGTGCCGATCTTGCCCCGGATGAAATTCAGATAGCGTCGAGCGTGTACTGACTCCGCCTCTGCGATCGCCCTGAACAGGCGCTCGATCTGGGGGAAGCCGTCGTGCCGCGCCCTCAGGGCAAAGGCCGAATTTCGGGCCGATGCCTTGGATTCAGCGGCAAATGCATAGGCGAGGTTCTTTTCGGTTTTACCGGACATGATCCTGGCTCCCTCTTGCACGCGATTGTTTTACTCCTCTACCATGAACTATAGGCCAAGAGCGGCGGCCAGTCAACGCATCATAGTTCATCACAACCTTTTGACATCTTCCGATGAACTATGATACAAATCCCGATGTTTGATCTCGTTTGAGATGAGCTTTGGGAAGGAGAGAGGTTATGGGAGAGGATGAACGTCTGAGCGCACTGCAAGTCGCCCTTGGAAACGAGATGAGGGAACGCGAGTTCTACCTCAAACACGCCGAAAGGACAAGGAATCAGGTGGGCAAGGCGATGTTCGGACAGATTGCAGATGAGGAGTTGGAGCACTATGAGAGGTTGAAGGAGCTCCATGAGAGGTGGGAGAGGAGGGAGAAGTGGCCTGAAACGATCCCCCTCAGGGTAAAGGATACCATCGTGAAGGATGTGCTCAAGGATATTGTCGCAAAGGTTGACAAGACGCCGGAAAAGGACGACGACGACCTCCAGGCCATAAGGACCGCGCTGGAGTTCGAGGCCAAGGGAGCGGCCCACTATGCAAGGCTGCGGGATGACGTGTTCGACCCAAAGGAGAAGGAATTTTTCGATCTCCTCTCAAAGATCGAGCACGAGCACTACCGCTCGCTCAAGGATACCGAGGAGTATCTGACCGATCCCGCTTCATGGTATGTAAAGGCGGAGCGCCACGGCCTGGATGGTGCCTAGCAGCGAGGAAGGGCGTTGTGATGGATTTAGAGGAGAGGTGAGAGGAATTGGCAGGATGATTCATTTCCCTTTGATATGTCCTGTGAATGTAGGGAGGCGTTGTTGATGAACACAAGGAAGAAAAAGCCTGTGATAGCCATCCTCACCGGCGGCGGCGATGTGCCGGGGCTCAATCCATGCATCAAGATGCTCGTGTACCGCGGTGAGAGCGAGGGGATCAAGATCCTGGGAGTACGAAGGGGCTGGGCGGGAATTCTGGAGTACAACCCCGAGGATTCAGCAGCTAACAAGAATTGCGTGCAAGAGCTGCACCCGCCGGAGGTAAGGACCATCGATCGCACGGGCGGCACCTATCTTCACTCATCCCGTACCAATCCAAGTTCCGTGAAGAAGAAGGACGCCCCTGAGTTCCTCAAGAAGGAGTTCAAGGAAGAGAAAGTCAAGGATTTCACCTCCCACGTCATAAGGAACCTGGAACACCTCAAGGTCGATGCCATCATCCCCATAGGGGGCGATGACACCCTCAACTTTGCCGAAAGACTGAGCAAGAAGGGTTTTCCGGTCATCGCCATACCCAAGACCATGGACAACGACGTCTTCGGAACCGATTACTGTATCGGGTTTTCCACGGCCGTTACCAGGAGCGTGGAGTATATCAACGCGCTGAGAACCTCCACCGGCTCCCATGAGCGCATCGCGGTGATCGAGCTATTTGGCAGGTACTGCGGCGAAACATCCCTGTTATCGGCATATCTGGCGTGGGTGGACCGCGCCTTGATTCCTGAGGTCCCCTTTGACCCCAGGAGGCTCGCTGAGCTCATTGTGAAGGATAAACGCGCCAATCCCAAGAATTACGCTATGATCGCGATTTCAGAGGGGGCCAAGATGGTAGGCGGAGACATGGTGTTTTCCGGCGAACCCGACGCCTATGGCCACAGGAAGCTCGGAGGGATAGGCGAGCAGACCGGAGCATTGCTCAAGGAGCTCACCGGGGAGAATATCCTCAATCAACAGCTCTCCTACCTCATGAGGAGCGGCACCCCTGATTCCCTGGATCAGATGGTGGCGGTTAATTACGCCAACATGGCCATTGACCTCGTCCTGAAGGGCGTGTTTGGGCGCCTCGTCACCCTCAACCGCGGCACCTACACGGATATCCCGCTCAGCGTCATCACCACCGGCCAGAAAAGGGTGGACGTGAGGGAGCTCTACGACATTGAGGAGTACAGGCCAATGATCCGCAATGTGAGCGGCAAGCCCATGTTTTTATACTAGCGGCAATCCGCCCATCGAGTTCATGCCAGCTTCACCAGCTTGATCTCCCTCGAGAGGGTATCGAAGAGGCAGAAGCTGCCCGGCCCATCCTTGCCCATCACATCGCCGGGGTTGAGCAACGTGGTGGCGTTGATCCTCTCCTGTCGGTGCACGTGCGTGTGCCCGCAGCAGACCAGGTCATACCCGCCGGCCTGGGCTAGGGCGAGGCCTATCTCCTCGTGGTGGGTAACTGCGATTGACACGCCGTCGAGGCGCAGCCTCCCGATGAGACCGTGGGGTTCGATGTTTTTCAGTTCCGTGAGGGAGATCTTGGTCAACATGTAGGGGTCGCCGTCGTTGTTTCCCAAAACCCAATGAACCGGGCCGTCGAAGTGTGCCAGCTCCCTGAGGGTGAATGGGGCTATGAGGTCGCCGCAGTGTATAATGGAGTCCGCCTCCTGAGATCGCAGCACCTCGAGCGCTTTTCTCACGTTCCAGATGTGATCGTGACTGTCACTCATAATCGCAATGATCATTTCTGCCTCCTCTTCCAATAGGTTATACGTTTCGTTCTTTCCAATTGTGATGGGTGCCGTTTTTCTTGTTCGTGAACCCCTTCACGGCATTCATCGCATTTTTCTCTTCCTCTTCCCTTATCAAAGAACAACTGGACTGAAAAGCATTAATAACCAGTACTCGCCCTTTCACGAATGGGGATTTCCTTTAATCCCGCTAGAGCGACATTATATTAATGCGCTATAGGCGCACAAAATCGCGAAGCTATTTTCTAAGCGATTTTATCACTTGACTGCGAGATACATTGTGGCTACATTTCTCAAGAGATGTCAGCAACAGAGACTTCCGCCACCAAATACATAATCGTGACCGGAGGCGTGCTTTCCGGGCTGGGCAAGGGAATCGCCTCCGCCTCCATAGGCCACCTTCTCTCCTCGCGACTGAGGATCATCCCCATTAAATGTGACGGTTACCTCAATGTGGATCCGGGAACCATGAATCCCTTTGAGCACGGCGAGGTGTTCGTGCTGGATGACGGGGGCGAGGTGGACATGGATTTCGGGCACTACGAGCGGTTTCTGGGGATCAGCTGCAAATCAAAGTGGAACCTCACCATGGGCAAGGTGTTCAACATGGTGAGGGAAAGGGAGAGGAGGGGGGACTACCTGGGCAAGACCGTACAGTACATTCCCCATGTCACCGATGTGATCAAGCAGCACATCTACGAGGTGGCCGAGGAGGAGGCGGCCGATCTCGTGATCGTGGAGATAGGCGGCACGGTGGGGGATATCGAGAACGAGCTGTTTCTCGAGGCCATGAGGCAGATGAAGGAGGAGGTGGGCAGGCAGAACATCATCTACATCCATCTGACCTATATCCCCATCCCCCATGGGGTGGGCGAGCAGAAATCAAAGCCCACCCAGCAGAGCGTGAACCTGCTCAAGCAACGGGGTATCTTCCCCGATATCATCATAGGAAGGTGCTCGGAGTTTCTAACCAAGGAGATCAGGGCCAAGATCTCCAGCTTCTGCGACGTGGCCCCTGAAGCGGTGATCACCGGATTGGACGTGGAGGATATCTACGAGATCCCCCTCGTCTTCGAGAAGGAGGGACTGCCGGAGATCATCCACAAGAAGCTCAATATCTACTCCCCACCGGATCTCAGAAGGTGGAAGAAGTTGATCGATACGATTCGGAACCCCAAAAGCGAGATCGCCGTTGCCGTATGCGGGAAGTACACCAAACTGGAGGACTCCTACGCCTCCATCATCGAGTCCCTCAATCACTGCTCAGCCCACCTGGGATGCAGGATCGCGCTCAGGTGGATAGAGACCACCGACCTCGCGGATGCTCGTGCCCTCGATGGCGTGAACGGCGTGATCGTTCCCGGCGGGTTCGGATCAAGGGGAACCGAGGGCAAGATCGAGATCATCCGGCGGGCACGGGAGGATAATATTCCCTTCCTCGGTCTCTGCCTCGGGCTTCAGCTGGCGGTGGTGGAGTTCGCGCGAAACGCCTGCGATCTCAAGGGCGCGCACAGCACCGAGTTTGACCCCGACACCCCGTACCCCGTGATCGATATGCTCCCGGAACAGAAGCACATCAAAGATAAGGGCGGCACCATGAGGCTGGGCGCATACGAGGCCGTTTTGAAAAAGGGATCGCTGGTGAGAAAGCTGTATGGATGCGACAGCATCTCCGAGAGGCACCGGCATCGCTACGAGGTCAACCCTGAGTACCACACGATCCTCACTGATCGCGGCCTTGTCCTTTCAGGGGCCTCGAGGGATGGGAGGCTGGTGGAGTTTATCGAGCTCCCGGACCTGGAGTTCTTCGTGGCGACCCAGGCACACCCGGAGCTTAAATCAAGGATGGAGAAGCCATCGCCGCTCTTCTACGGTTTTATCCAGGCCTGTATGCGGGGACGGTGATTCCCTCACAGCGAGCCCGCCTTCTTCAGGTACACCATGAGGATCGAGAGTGCGGCGGGGGTGATGCCGGGTACCCTGGATGCCTGGCCGAGGGAGATGGGTCTTACGGTGGCCAGTTTCTCGCGCAGCTCGTTGGAGAGGCCATGAACGTTCGCGTAGTCGAACTCCGGCGGGATCTTCAGCCTCTCCAGGTTCCTGAACTTCTCGACCTCCTTTCGCTGCCGCTGAATGTAGCCCTCGTATTTGATCTCGATCTCGGCCTTCTCTAAAATGCGATCATCGATGCCCGCCCGGCGTCCATCCAGGTCCTCCAGGTCCTCGTAGTGGAGCTCAGGCCTCTTCAGGAGTTGACCGAGGGTGGTGGTTTGGGAAATAGGGCTTGAGCCCCTTTTCGTCAGGCAGTCATTAACTCTCTGTGAGGGGGCTACGGGTGCGCCTCTGATCCTCCTCACCTCCTGGGCGATCTCGCTCTGCCTCTCCTTCATCTCCTTCACGGTGTTCTCATCGATGAGCCCCAGCTCGTGGCCCTTTTCCATCAATCTTTGATCGGCGTTATCCTCCCTGAGCAGGAGCCTGTATTCGGCCCTCGAGGTAAACATCCGGTAGGGCTCATTGGTGCCCCTGGTGACCAGATCGTCCACCATCACGGCCATGTACGCCTCCGATCGATCAAGGAGAAAGGGCGGCCTCTTCTGGATCTTGGAGGCGGCGTTGATCCCCGCCCACATACCCTGCGCAGCGGCCTCCTCGTATCCGCTGGTCCCGTTGATCTGGCCGGCCATGTATAATCCCTGGATGCGCTTGGTCTCCAGGGTAGGGTAGAGTTGCACGGGGTTGACGTAATCATACTCGATTGCGTAGGCCGGCCTCATGATTTCGGCCTCCTCCAGCCCCTCAACAGAGCGAACGAAGGGGATCTGGACCTCCATGGGCAGGCTGTTTCCCAGGCCGCTCGCGTATATCTCCTCCGTGTCTATGCCCTCGGGCTCGAGTATGATCTGGTGGGTGTCCCTGCGGGAGAACTTCACGACCTTATCCTCTATGGAGGGACAGTAGCGTGCGGGAACTCCGGTGATCCTGCCTCCATACAGGGCGGAGCGTTCCAAGTTGTCGCGCACGATCCGGTGGCTTGTCTTGTTGGTGTGGCCGATGTAGCAGGGCATGCGTGGTGCGGTGATCTCCCTGGTGAAAAGGGAAAATGGCCTCGGGTTATCGTCTCCGTCCTGCCTCGTGAACCTCGAGAAATCTATCGTGGATCGCTTCAATCGCGCGGGCGTGCCCGTCTTCATCCTGCCCAGGGTGAAGCCATGCTCGGCGAGGTTGTCGGGGAGGCCGTAGGAAGCGAACTCCCCGGCCCTGCCCGCCCTGATGGCGGCAAAACCGATATGCACCAGCCCCCTGAGAAAGGTTCCAGTGGCCAGGATCACCGCCGGTGCACGATACCCGAAGCCCGTTTGATCCTCAACGCCCTTCACGCGATTATCCTCCACCACCAGCTTCTCGACCATGGCCTGCTTCACATCTATATTGGGCTCCTTCTCCAGGACCTCCTTCATGGCGATGTGATACCTGATCTTATCGTTCTGGGTGCGAGAGGATTGAACGGCCGGTCCCTTTTTGGTATTCAGGGTTCGGTACTGGATGGCGGTCTTGTCGGTGATCCTCGCCATCTCTCCTCCCAGCGCATCAATCTCCTTTACCAGCTGTCCCTTGGCTACCCCTCCTATGGAAGGGCTACAGGGCATCTTCGCGATTCCGTCGAGATCGATGGTCATGATTAGGACGCTGCACCCCATACGGGCAGCGGCCAGGGCTGCCTCACACCCGGCATGACCCGCGCCGACCACGATGACGTCATAGTTCTTCGGGGAGTAACTCACCTCATTAACTCCATGCGTGCAGGCTTCTCGTGACATGGTACGATTTTAAGGGTAAAATGTATAGGAAAACATCTTATCGCTAGGTCCCGTGAAGGACGTTTCCGGGGGGCTGAAGGGTAGAGGATTGAAAGGGGTATACGAGAGGCAGGAGGAACATGGAATGAACTCCCCGACAACGGGAGATAACAAAGGATCAAAGGCCTTGTTCCCCGGGTGGAGCCCAGGAAGCCGATACTATGACCTCAATACCTACCTGAGGAACCTCTTCGGATGCAGGGTCCAGAAGATATCCCTGGACGCGGGCCTGACCTGTCCGAACAGGGATGGAAAGCTCTCCACGGGTGGCTGCATATACTGTAACGCGTGGGGCTCTGGTACGGGCGCCTATGAGCAAGGCCTCACCATTACCGAGCAGCTCATGAGGGGTAAGGAGTTCTTGAGCAGGAGGTACAAGGCAGAGAAATTCATCGCCTACTTTCAGTCCTTCTCCAACACCTACGGGCCCTGCGAGAGGCTCAAGGCATTGTGGGAGGAGGCGCTCGCGGTGGAGGATATCGTTGGGTTGTCCATAGGCACAAGGCCGGATTGCATCGATGAGCCGATATTGAGGATCCTCGAGGGCTATGCGAGGGATACGCTCGTGTGGATCGAATACGGGCTCCAGTCCATCCGCGAGAAGACCCTGGAGTTCATCAATAGGGGTCACGATGTGGGCGCCTTTCAAAGGGCCGTTGAGGCCACGAGACACAGGGGGCTGCGGATCTGTACCCACGTGATACTCGGCCTTCCCCTGGAGGATAGAGACGATATGCTTGCCACGGCAAGGGCGGTGGCGGCGATGGGGCTCGACGGCATCAAGATTCACCTGCTCTACGTGATCAAGGGCACCAGGATGGAGGAGCTCTACCAGAACGGCGCCTACCGTTGTCTTGAGCAGGAGGAGTATGCGAATCTCGTGTGCGACTTCCTGGAGCTGCTGCCACCGGGTATGGTGATCCAGCGTCTCACCGGGGATCCTCACCCCGGGGAGCTGGTGGCCCCCGAGTGGTCGCTGAGAAAAAACGAGACCCTCTCACGCATCAAAGGCATCCTCGCCGACAGGGACTCCTGGCAGGGGAAGAGGCGTGAAATAGGGGAAGCGGGTTCCACAACGAGCAATCCATATTATTAGCGCCTTACATGCTGGTTGTTTGACCACATGGGACAGGCCTTTTCAGTGTTCAGTGTTCAGCGTTCAGAAAATAATAGCTAGTGTCTTTTATCTGCTTTCTCCTGAACACTGAACCACTGAACTTTGAACACTACTATTTTTGAGAGCTTGAAGGGAATTTCAAATAATGTTTGGCTAAACAAAGAGATACTTCTCCTTTGATCTCGCCTGCCTGATGATATAGATGATCACCCGTACAAGGAAGCTTGTGAGGCTTAAGAGCAGGCCCCCACACAGTATGGGCATCCAAAAGCCAGCCCTGTGAGTGTTGGTGAGGCCGATGAAAATAGAGATGCCCGACACGAGGATGAGATACACGCTGAAAAGGGAGAGGAAAACGAGGAAAAGGAAGCGGACTATTTTGCGTATCATGCAGACCTATCTTCGATCTTTCGACTGAGAAATTCTACCTCCTTTCTCACGCTATCGTCAAATTTTATATTCTTCTTGATCTTCTCGTAGTCATATAACACCGTTGAGTGGTTCCTGTTAAAGGAGTGTCCAATACGCTCCAGGGAGCTATCCGTATACTCGCGGCAGAGATAGATGGCGGTGCTTCTCGGGTAGGAGATGAACTTTTTCCTGCTCTTTGATTTAAGAGCCTCCAGGTCGATCTTAAAATATTTGCACACTATCCCCTGGATCTCCTTGATCGTCGCCAGGGGCTTGGCGGGCAGTATTTGTTTCAATGTCTCCCTTGCGAGATCCAGGTTTATTTGCCTTTTCAGGAAAAAGCAGATCGCCTCGAGTGAAACCAGTGCCCCCTCAAGCTGACGAACATCCTGGGTCACATTCTCCGCAAGGTAGCACGCCACCTCATCGGGCAGAGATATGTTTCTCTCCGCAGCCTTCTGTTTCAGGATAGCGAGCCTGGTCTGGAATCCCGGCTTCTCGATGCTTGTCAAGACACTTGAGCTGAGCCTTGAGGTGAGCATCTTCTTCATGTTCGGAATCTCTTCCAAGGGCAGAGAGCTGGTAAAGATAACCTTTTTTCTATCGGTGAACAGCGAGTCGAGGGTATAGCCGAGTTCAATCTGGATCTTTTCCTTGCCGCTGAGGAAATGGAGCTCCTCGAGAAGAAGCACATCGCAGGCCTTACGGTATTTCGTCTTGAATTGATAGATCAGATTATTCTTCAACGCGAATATCATCTCGTTGGTGAAGTCCTCCGCCGTGATATAGTGAACCCTTACTGTGGGTTTTTTCTTGAGAATGGAGTTGCCTATGGCCTGGGCAAGATGGCTTTTTCCAAGGCCTGTTTGAGCCAGCAACAGGAGAGAGGTATAGGGGCAGGAGGCGTCATTGGCGAGCGCCTTTGACACCGAGTAGGCGAATTCATTGCTCTCCCCTACCACAAATTTATCAAAGGTAAACCGTTCGTTGAGGTATCTGTCTCCAGCCCGTGCCTTGACTGGCATATTGGGCAGGAGCAGCTGCCTGCCGTTGCCGTTGTCACCATGGGGCTTGAAGTCAAGCAGGTCTCGGTGGGGTAACACCTTAAAGGTGATCCTGTGGCCTTTGAGGCCGAGCTGAGAGAATTGACTTTGAAACAGGGAGGAATAATTCTCCTTGATCCAGTTTTGAAAGAACCTGTTGGGGCACCCGAGGCGGATCGTGTGTTCATCTGAATCCAGCAACTTCAACGGTTTTACCCAGAAGGTATAGCTCTTCTCGTCCATTACTTTTTTGAGGACTTCTTTTACTTGATTCCAGGATGCTTCCATCTGCTATCCTCACCTTGGCTACACATTACGTGATAAGAAGTAATGGAAGAGAACGCACATACTTCTAGGGGACCTTTACACAACGAATGAAGCCGACTCGAATCTCCTTGACGTTAATGGGCAGAGGCGGAGAGGCTATTTCGCCTTCAGCGATACCCTCGTGGGCATCCAGCGTGATAGCCGGAAAGGTCCTGCCACGACTGAAAAGAAAGGAGCCCCAGCGTTACAAAACAAGGAGCGGTACCGGGGTCGCCTGAATTATCAATAGAGAGACTGCTCAAGAGCACCCGTGTTTCAACTACACCGGAATACCTTTTGGCGGCGTTGCGCCGGACCACCGAGTTACGCATTCATAAGATATCTAAATGAAAACAAACTCGGCTGTCAAAGGCGATTATGTGAGAAATTATCTTCCGCCCTCGTGAGGTTTTCAACAATTGTAATGTATTGATTTTGCGAAAATAATGGAACCGCTTCTTTGCAAGTCCTTGCCATATAAAGAAATAATGCTATCGGATAAATTGTCATTCGAATCAGATACTTTCATTTTTATTCAACAGCACTCGCGAGATCGAGCAAAATTTCAGAACTTTTATTTCCTTTAAAAAACACCCTTTTTTAAAGCTTTACTCTATATTTTATCCTCTCCAAGGAGGAGGCAGGGGCGTCCTGCTAAAAGGCAAGTATTTTGCTTATGCCTGAATAACCCCACCTGAAAAGGCTAAGCCGGTGTTAAGGGATCCTCTTTGGTAAGGCGGGGCTGAGATTATCTAGTTTTTTAAAATTTTTTTCGTTTATTTTTTTTTAATTTTTATGATATTTTTAGATAAATTTTCAAGATCTTCTCAGGAGAATGAATGGGAAAGTTGAGGATTGCGCTTATTTCCGGGGGGCGGTCCCGGGAAAGGGAGGTATCGATTAAAAGCGGAGATGCCGTGCATGGGGCCCTTGATAAGGATAAGTACGAGGTACGCAGGTACGATCCCAGTGAGGATCTTCTCGGATTGATACAGGACGTAGGGCATATCGACCTCGTGCTGCTCCTTCTCCACGGGAAGGGGGGGGAGGATGGCTCCATTCAAGGGCTTCTCGATCTTCTAAACCTTCCCTATGTTGGATCGGGCGTCCTCGCGAGCGCTCTGGCCATGAACAAGGCCCTCAGCAAGGAGCTATTCAGAAATGCCGGCCTTACGGTTCCCCGGGAGATGATACTTTCACAAGGTGAGGACGTGAATCTCCACGGGCTCTTCTCTTCTCTTGGCAAACCCGTGGTAATCAAACCGATCGCAGAGGGATCGAGCATCGGCCTTAAGATATGCGACACCGTGGAGGAGGCTGCTGAGGCCATACGAGATACCTTCGCCATGGGACAAGGGGTGATAGTTGAGGAATACGTGAGGGGCACGGAGGTGAGCTGTCCTGTGCTCGGAAACAGGAACCCTGAGGCATTGCCGGTTATTGAGATCATCCCCAGAGAGGAGCACCAGTTCTTCAGCTACACGGCGAAATACGAGCCCGGGGCATCCCAGGAGATATGCCCCGCACGGCTGCCCAGCGATGTGTACGAAAAGGTGCAGGACTGCGCCATTCGAGCCCATTGTGTTCTCGGGTGCCGGCATCTTTCCCGGACCGATATGATAGTAGCCGATCGCGATGTGTATGTGCTCGAGACAAACACGATTCCCGGCATGACGGAGAACTCCCTCTTCCCCCTGGCAGCGAGGACCGCCGGCATTTCCTTCCCGAGGCTCATGGATAGATTGATCGATCTCGCCCTCGAGGAGTAGGTTGGATCCTGCCTTTCCCCTCTTTTCTGAGAGTCCCTCTTACATTCTCATATACTAATCAGGGTTGACTGAATTATTTGTTTTAGCCTCCTTAAACCACTCATTGTCCGTGATGCCGACAAAGCACTGAATCTAGGCTTCCCAGAAAGATTAATGAACTAGCGAGAGTCAAGAGCAGATTTATCCCGTGGAATTTTTACCCCGTTGAATGTTTGTCCCGTGGAATGCAGAGAATATGCCACTGGGGCGTTAGCCGATTCAACTGGGGCGAAGACCATTCCACTGGGACCACTCTTCAAGGATCTCTTTGAAGAAAACCTTGTCCTGAACTTTTCACCATGCTATAGTTTGTCATCACTCTTGTTACAAGGAGATTTCTATGACTGAAGGAACGAAAAGGAAGGTTCTCAATATATCGTTGCCTCCGGCGTTATATAGAGAGGTGGAAAGATTGGCTAAGGAGCAGGCAAAGGCTAAAGGTGAGTTTGCGAGAGAGGTGCTCAGGCAGTATGTGGAGACGGACAAGCGATGGAAACAGATCAGGAAATGGGGCATGGAGAGCGCTGAGCGCTTGAAGATAAAAGACGTGAGCCAGGTGGAGGAGATCATCGAGCAATACCGGAAAGAACAATCCGTATGATCAAAGCGGTGGCAGATACCAATGTGTATATCTCGGCTATATTGTTCGGTGGAAAATCGCAAGCGGTTAGGAAATTAGCCAGAGAAGGGAATGTGGAGCTTTTAATCTCAGAATCCATTTTGGCCGAAATAGCCGGCGTATTGAAGAGAAAATTTCATTGGCTAGATTGGCAAATCTCAGAGGTAATGAGGGACATCCGGGCCATTACTACCCTTATTACGCCTGCTTTTACCCTCTCCGTCATTAAGGAAGATGAACCTGACAACAGGGTCTTAGAATGTGCCGTAGAAGGGCAGGCCAGCTATATCGTTTCTGGAGACGAGCACCATCTTCAGCCCCTCAAAGAATATAAGGGAATAACAATTCTCAGCCCCACGCAATTCTTGGAGTTGTTTGAATGATGACGGATCGGATCATCTCCGAAGATCTTCTCCCAACCCTTAGCCTTCCACGTCCCGAACCGGCACGGGGCGGAGTAGGCGAAGCAAGAATTTGATTGTCGCGGAGCGACTTGTCATTTCCCGCACAGGCGGGGAATCCAGCTCAACTGTCATTCCGGCGAACCCCGGACCGAGTCCGGGGCAGGCGCCGGCATCCAGCCGCAACAGCCGGTGCGGCATTTTCGAAAAGCCAGATATTGGCAGGCCTGAGCAATTTCAGGCCGTCCTTAATCCTTACTGTTAGCGCGTCTTTAGTAGCGGGTTACGCTGAACGTTCCGCTCCCCTCGGCTACAAGAGCACCGGTGTCCAAACTCCAACAAAAGAATGCCGCAGACCCGGTTATCGTGTCGTGGCCGTCCCATGTCCACGTATACGATCTATTCCCAAACATCGTGCTCGCGTTGATCGTTAGAGTGTATCCGCTTCGGCTGCCGGTTAATTCTACAGTGCCATAAGATCCGGTAATATTCATAGAGGCATCTTCTTCTAAAGAAATTGAAAAAGACCACTCTCCGCCCTCGCAACCAGGTCCTAGATTGGGGTTGTTTATGGTGCCGCTCCATTCCCCGGTAACGCCGCCGGTAGGGGCAGGAGTTTCAATGAAGGTTTCCAGCTGGGTCAAGAGAGCAGGAACCTGGTTTTCCAGGGCAGGCTGCCAACCGGTGAAAAGATCATAAATGACTCCAGCCTCCTCCGATATTACCGCGATAGTTGGAGAAAGCACGGAATCGCGCAGATACTCCAGAGTGCCGTTGAAATCATCCAGCAAGTCTTCGGCGGCCTCCTCGTCATCGGAGTCTGCGGTAAGCCTTGCGGCGTCAAGCCCGTATTTAGCCACCATACACTCAACATTCACTTGCGTTATCGCGGCAACCGCTACAAGGGGCATGGTCAGGCCGGCGGCGGCTGTTAATGCCCCGAGCGTTGCCGAAGTTGCCGCAAACCAGTTCATAAAACTGCCCAAGAGCTCACTCGCTCCCGGCAATGCCATCGCATATTCATATTGGGCTACAGCGGTTTCTTCACCCGTCATATAATTTTTCACTGTGATTAACGGTTCCCCGGAGGCATTACAAAGCTGGGGATTGCCCTCGCAGATTGAAGATATATTCGATAGCGCAAACACCGAGCTTGAACGAGCAAGCATCTCTCCGCTCTCTTGGGCGGCAAGGGATGTGAACTGAAGTTGTGAAAGAGTTTCATTAATCATCGCCACCATCAACTGGTCGGCGGCCCTAAGGCTTTCCTCATCAAGTGAAACAGCCACGCCGTTGATCGTGCCGATATCTCCAGCCTGATCGGGGTCAGTGATCGCATTCCGCACGAGAGCCTTCAGCTGACCGTACTGAAGCCTGAGATCCTCAAGTTGATCGCGAAGATCCTCCGTATTGAACTGGGCTGCCGGTAACGCATCTAGCTCTGCGAGCCGGTCTATTGTATCCGTGAGAGAAAGTTCCATGAAGCCTGCGACATTCGCCGTGACCTCACCGGGGGTTAGGGTAAGGACTGGCAGAGCGCCTATTTGGAGCCCTGTGATCGTGTTAGATGTCTCATTTCCTCCAGTCGAGTTTTGCACCACCCGAACACTGACTGTTCCTGCCTCAAATTTCCCTGTAGACGTATTGATATAAGGCGGCACGGCAACAATGATGGAGGACGCAGTTGCCTCTAAAACCGGAACGTCAAAACTGAAATTATTATCCTCGAAAAAGCTGACCATTAGATTGGCCGAAGGATCGAAACCCGTGCCGGTGATGGTGAGTTTTGCAAGCGGTTCTACATTGGTATTGTCAATCGCAGTAATTTGTATGGTATCGGGCTCAGCATCCGGCAATGTGGTGCCTTCTCCACCACCTCCACCTTCTCCACCACCTCCACCACCTCCACCACTAGCGATAATAGCCATAACACCTATAACAAAGACGCCGATAAGATAAAGATAATGAAGCCTCTTGATAAACCCATTTTTTGGTTTTTCCATGATAATCCCCATTTTTTATAAAAACCCTACCTCTCTATATGAGAAGAAGGGTTTCTGTGTTGGGTTCCCTCGCCTTCCCCCGCTCAGGGTCTAGGTACGGGGAAAAGCATAGCCTTGTTATTCAATGCCGTATCAAATGGAAAACGACCATTTCCTCCGGCATGTTGCATCTTACTCGCCCCCCAAAACCTTGGTGAGGAACTATCACCCTGCTATATATATGATCAAATGTGCCGGTCTACGATTTAGCCGGGGCATAGGTGACAGTCACTTTCTTGCTTGGGCTGGCCTGACCAGATGTAGCGACAATAGTAATGACATTTGCGCCCTCGGTCAGCGTCAGACTGGTGGAAAACTTGCCATCCTTAACGGGCACGGCTGCGCCATTAATTGTCACCTTTGCCGCTGCTCTCTGGCTTCCAAGCACGCGTCCGCTTACTGGTATCGTAGACGTAGTAACAGTAGCGCCATTATGAGGTGCGTCTACCTTCAGGGTTAGAGTTGTCCCACTTTCCCAAGGGGGGTTGCTGCACCCAGTCAGCGGCAAGACCAATAGAGAAACCACGAATAAGATGCCTAGTACTTTGCTTTTCTTATCCATACTTACCTCATTGTACAGGGTTGGAGATTTCTTTTTTAATCGGCAATTGTTATGCCAAATTTTTAACTAATTGATATTTCTAAGTTTATTTCATGCAAGGCTTTTCAGATGTGAACTGGCAGTTCTTACGGAGAAGGGAATAAGGAAAGCACAGTGTAGGAGAAGGAAAATAATAGCAGGTTAACAGGTTGAAATAATATAAAAAATAAGAATAGGAACAATTAGTTCCGAGTTTTTTTAGATAAGAACCTTCTATTCCGAAATTGGAATCCCGGCTCGCCCATGCCGTGAGTCACGAGGGGGTAGGCTCATAACCATACGATCTGCAATGCATTATCCACTTGAACACGGCATGCCTGCCCGCCATATTTGTGGAGGGGAACCGATGATTTTCTGGGGGTCCGATTGAGAGGGCCAAGGGCTGTGCCTGAATCATATTACTTTCATTTAGGCACAACAAGCCTTGATCTTAATGGGTGACTGGTGCGGGTCGGTTATTGGCCAGAACCAAAGAGAGAAGAAGTAACGGGTGCGAAGAGGGAGGCTAAAACGAGGCCGTGCTGGTGTGGGCGCTGGAGCCAAGCAAAAAAGGAGACTTTTTTGCCAGGAGAAGTGTTTTTTTCCTTGGCCCGCCCTTTAATGGGTGACCCCCTTTTACTATAAGTTGTTTTTGAACCTACGTCCCCTTTTATTCTCCGTTAGGATAAGAATTAGTGCAACGTTCCGAAGGAAAAATATTTAGATTTATTTTTGTCTATTTTTGCTTGAAATTAAGGAAGCTATCACAAGACCAAATCCTATTCCTATGAGAATAGATGCAACAAACAGTAGGGCTGATGTCTTAAGGAATATGAATCCAACACCGATACCTATAAGTGTCGTTCCACCAATGACCCATGTACTCTTATCGTCTTTTTTATTTGTTTTATTCATTTTAATTTCCTCGTTTATTGATTTACCCTTTCGCTATAATATTATCAAATACATAATAGTACTATTAGATGGAAAATTAGCTATTAAAAGTGGAAAATCCTTCATGAATATAAATCCAACCTTCTGCTTTTTACTTCGTGCCAAAGTCAAAACCCAAGATCAGCAAAATCTTATTGCAGACTTGATATTGCAGTCATAACATTTTTTATGTTAAGTGCATGAAATTGATTTTTCATCCTTTATGACCACTAGCACTGCAAATCTCATCAATGTGCTCAAGAGCTTTTTCAATGTCCCCAGCTTGATTGTAAAGATGAGGGGAAAAGCGTACAAAATCTTTCCTACATGAAACCATAACCCGTGCTTCCTTGAGTTTTCGAGCCACTTCCGCTGGATCTTTCCCAGGAAACCGTGCAGCCACAATGGAGCTACGTTCTGTATCTCCATGGGGCGAGATTATTGCCAAGTCGCGTTCTTCCAATCCTTGAATCAGCAAATCCGCAAGATATTGATTGTACCTAACAATGCGTTCCACACCAACGTCTAAGAGGAACTCTATTGATCGTGTCAAACCGATAGCGCATCCAAAGGCCATAGTGCTGAACTCAAAACGTTTTGCGGTTTTTGGAAACTCGAGTCTGTCTGCCTGAAGATCCCACATATCCTTGTGACTACGAAACCCTACCAGGCCTGGTTCTAACTCAATCTGTAGATGAGGTGCCAGATACATTACCGCTGCACCAAATGGTCCGCAAAGCCACTTATACCCGCTGCAAACCAAGGCATCGATTCCACAACCAGGGGCATCTATAGGTATCGCTCCTGCTGATTGCGTCGCGTCTACCACAAATAGCGCACCCTGGGCGTGTGTTGCTTCAGCCAACTTTGCCAGATCAAAGCGTTGGCCGCCGCTATATTCGACATGAGAAATGCACACAACAGCTGTGTTCTTATCAATAAGTTGAATGATATCATCTGGATTCACATAACTATTTCGTCCCTGGGCAAATCTAATCTCACAGTTGGTATGAGTTGCTACACGCCTCCAGGGATAAATCGCACTGGGAAATACGATATCGGTAGTCACAACATTGGTGCCCGGTCCTGGCGTAATTGCCCAAGCCAATGAACTGAGCAGTTCTGTCGCACTCGAACCTGCAGCTATATCTTCAGGTTCAGCATTAAATAGACGAGCGGCTAGGATATGCAATTCATCAAAGACACTAGCTTCCGCAGATTCATTAAAATTCATGCTACCATTCTCAGCTACGTCTTTCTGCCATTCGATAATAGCCTTTTCAGCACCGCGATACATTAAAGCAACATTTGCAGCGTCTAAATAAGTACAAGTGCGGGTGGCGGGAAAATCATCAGGATCGACAATTGGTTTCATTTCTTAAACCTTCAGAGCAGTTCAATTGGGTGCAGGGTGAGCAGCAACTGTTCACCTTCTTTGAGTGGATTTTCGGTTCGGATGAAAAGATGGACTTCCAGCGTCCAGAAGTCGAGACTTCGTGCCGAAGCTAAAAGCCTCTATTGGCTTAATATCATAGCAGTATTCTCTCGCTACGTGCCATATCTTTACTCCCGATGAACTACAGACTAGATACACTAATAAAAACATCCCGCCTCTCTTAATGAGAAATAGGGCTTCTGTATTCACTCCATAGCCTTCCCTCGCTTAGGGTTTGCATCCAGGGAAAAGCACTATTTCCCTAATACAAGAATGTGAATGAAAAGGCAACTTCTTAATTGTGTGATATATACTGATATGAAATAAGTAATTTTGGATGGGTGGGAGACTGAGGTTATAGAAAAGCCCCCATCTCCGAATGGAAGAGGGCCTTGTCGTCAGTAGGCTTATGTATTTCCTTGAGCCTTAAGCCTTATGCTTAATCCCCATGCCTTAAGCCATGACTGAAGGGATTCTTGAGTTCAGACACTACGCCTCCATCCCGATGAACGCCCTATCTATTTCACCGCTTCTCCTCTAATCATAGCACGATTCCTTGTTGCCTTCCACCCTCCTCCGCCCTGTGGAATGTTTATCCCGTGAAATGCGAAGCACATTTCTCTGGGACGGAGCCTATTCCTCCGGGGTCAGCGGAAGGTAAAAAAAACATCTTTGTGCTCTTGGCGGCTCTGCGGTGAATAAGTCTTGCAGCTAGTGCGTATATTCCAATGTCTGAATCGCAATGAAGGGATACTGGCGGTTGACATTACTCAGGAGAGGTCCCATAATAGATTTATGGGCGGAAGGTACGGGAAATACGGCGAAATAAAGAGACTCGGCAGGCTGAGAAAGGCCAGGAGAGATGTGGCCATGGATCCCCAGCACCTGAGAGAGGTAGCTGGAAAACCCAGGCGTCTTAGAAGAAAACCTCGTCATCAGGATTCAAGGGGTTCATGAGAACTCGATAACGAGTTGACGGGGCAACGGGGCAGGTTTCCTTTATCCTTTCCGCCTGCGGCGAATGAACTTATTGAGGAGTGTAGTCAACTATGGAGACGGTAACCATTGATGGCGTGGTATTACACCTGAGCCAACCCGATGATTTGCCCATGAGCTGGGTTGGTCAGGGGGAGCTGGTCACGCAGATCATGGCAGCGTGGCTGGTGATGGGGCCCGACGACTTCCCGCTTAACCCACGCCTCATAGGAAAGCCGGGGGTGGGAAAGACCACCCTCGCATACCATGCGGCCAGGCAACTGAATCGACCCGTCTACCTCTTTCAGGCCACGATCGATACGCGGCCGGAGGACCTGATCGTCACCCCCGTTATCAGCGACCAGGGGAAGATCAAGTATATGGCAAGCTCGATCGTCACTGCCATGATCAAGGGAGGGGTGGCGGTCATTGACGAGGGCAACAGGATGAGCGAGAAGAGCTGGGCGTCCCTCGCGCCCCTGATGGATAACCGGCGCTACGTAGAGTCCATCGTGGCGGGCATAAAGATTACGGCCCATCCCGATTTCAGGCTTTGCACCACCATGAACGACGACGCGAGCACCTTCGATCTTCCCGAATACATCCACTCCAGGCTTCAGCCCCAGATCTTCATCGATTTCCCCGACAGGGAAGAGGAGCGATTGATCCTTTCGGCCAACCTGCCTTACGCCGATGATCAGATCCTGGACTACGTGCTGAACTTCCTTCAGATCGCCCATGAGGCGGGGGAGCGATACACGGTGAGGGACGGCATTAATATCGCGAGATATGCCCTGAAGCGGCTCGATATCGATGGATCGAAGGGGGGCAAGGCCATAGCAAAGAAGAGGATTATCGCACTGCTGAAGCAAGCGGCCGCCATGATCTTGGAAGAGAACGCCGCGGAGTATTTCGCAACGATCGTCGATATCTATGATGGCAAGAGAAGTATTTGAATGGGGAAACGTCAGGCTCGTTCCCATCGTCCACAACAAGGTTGAATTCGCCCTCGAGGTGAGACGCCAGTTCTCCTCCTTCGAGCCGGAAATCCTTGCAGTTGAGTATCCCTCCACCATCGGAGAAAGGGTATTGGAGGGCATTAAAAGGCTGCCCCTGCTCTCCGTGGTTTATTACGAGGAGGACGATCACACCTTCATGTACCTTCCCCTGGAGCCCACCGAGGGGCAGGTAGAGGCAATCCGGCTGGCCATAGCAAAGAAGCTCCCTGTTCACTTCGTTGACAGGGACACGGAGGGCTACCCCATTGAGCGTATGCCCGTGCCCGACCCCCACTCGATAAAAACCATTGGCTACTGGAGATACTGCCAGAGCTATCTCAGGATCCACCCCGGGGCCCTGGAGGGTCCTCAGGATCAATTGAGGGAGAGAACCATGACCCATCACCTCCAGCAGCTGAATCAAACGGGCAAGAGGATCCTCTTCGTGGGTGGTTTGGACCATCTTCCCGGGCTCTTGGCCTACCTTGAAAAGCCCCAGGTGCCGGTGATAGGCAGAAGACAACGGCCCGGGGTGATGCTCGCCCACCTGCACAGAGAATCCAGCAGGGAGATCATGTCCGAGATGCCCTTCTTTGCCGCCCTCTACGAGGAGTTTCGGAGCGCAAAATCGGCGCCCGATCCCGATCGGCTGCGCGCGATCGATCAGCTTATCGACAGGGCAACGCAATCGTATACAAAGGAGCACAAGGAGGAGTTGACCGTAACCCAGGTGAGGGTGTTCAATCGATTTGTCATGAACTATGCCCTCGTAAGCGGGTATTTGACGCCCGACCTCTACCAGATCCTGATCGCTGCCAGGGGGGCGGTTGACGATAACTTCGCCTACGAGGTCTGGGAGTGCGCCACCGACTACCCGTGGCAGACGGAATCGCCCGGACTGCCAACCCTTCGGCTCAGGGGAGAGGATCTCTACCTGGATCAGAAGAAGATCCGATTTCACCGGCACCTCAGGTCGTTACGAAGAAGACTGGTGCCATTGCCGGTGAAGAGAAGGTCCAAGGAACGGTACCCGGGGGAGTGGAAAGAGGCCTTCAAAGGACATTCCATCTGCTCATACCAGCCGGAGGATATCGTGATAGAGGGGTTCGGGGATTATATAAAAAAGAGGGCCCTCAAGGAGAAGGCGGAGGAGCAGGGCAGGGTCGTTCCCTTTGTGAGTTCCATGATGGACGGGATTGATATCAGGGAGACGCTCAGGAGCCTGAAGGAGGGGGTCATCTACGTCCGGGAGAACATCCCGCTCAAGGGAAGGGTGGGGTCCGTGGTATTCATCTTCGACCCCGATCCGCCCGACAAGGATGGCGCCGAGAAGTTCCCATGGCGTGTTACCTGGTTGGGCGAGCACAATCAGGAATCGGATATGGCCTTCTACGGCACCCGGGCAGGTGAGACCGTGATCGGGCCGGGGATATCCCGGTGTCAGTATGGGGGTTTTATGCTCACCTACCCGCCCATGAGAGTATACGATATCTGGAAGGATCCCGTATTCGACATCGCCAGGAATAAGCCGGAGCGGCTTTTGCTCGCCGCCCTCGACTACTCCGTTGAGAGGAACGTGGTGTACGTGGCCTCCTCCCCGCCCTCGGCGCTGTGTCACGCATTCGCCGCACGGCTGGGCAAGAAGATCATCTACCTTCCCATAGGCACCTTTTCCCCCATCACCATCAAGAAGATCAGGCAGTTCCACGTGCTGGATGGCCATCTGGTGAGGCTCTATGCGGATAGGTATATATGACGAAAATGTAAAGTGAACTAAAGTGCCTAAAGTGAGCTAAAATGATAGTTGAACCCAACAAACCCAACAAACCCAATAAACTCAACTAACCCATCAGATCCAAATGCCTAAGGACCAAACCGCCATCATCCTCGATAGCATCGCCGATGGTGTGTTCACCGTTGATCTCGAGTGGAGAATTACCTCATTTAACCGGGCCGCTGAGCTCATCACGGGCATATCCAAGCAAGAGGCGATCGGGAGACACTGCTGGGAGGTCTTCAGGGCGAGCATATGCGAGAAGCAGTGCTCCCTGAGACAGACCATGGAGACGGGAACGCCCATCCTCAACCAGTCCATCTATATCGTGAACTCCGAGGGCACCCGGGTTCCGGTGAGCATCTCCACGGCCATCCTGAAAGATGAGGGGGACCGGCTCATCGGCGGTGTTGAGACCTTCAGGGATCTCAGCCTCCTCGAGGAGCTCAAAAAGGAGCTCGCCGGGAGGCACACCTTCTTCGACATCGTGAGCAAGAACAAGGAGATGCACCGGCTCTTTGCGATCCTTGAGCAGGTCGCCCAGAGCGACAGCACCGTGCTCCTTCAGGGGGAAAGCGGCACCGGCAAGGAGCTCTTCGCCAGGGCAATCCACTCCCTGAGCGCGCGCAGCAAGGGACCGCTCGTGGTGGTGAACCTGGGCGCCCTGCCCGATACCCTGGTTGAGTCGGAGCTATTCGGGCACAAGGCGGGCGCGTTCACCGACGCGCGGGAGGACAGGGCAGGGAGGATCGCCGCGGCCGAGGGAGGGACCCTGTTCCTGGACGAGATCGGCGACCTGTCCCCCAGGGTCCAGGTGCGGCTCCTGAGGGTCCTCCAGGAGCGGACCTACGAGCTGTTGGGCTCAAACAAGACCGTTCACGCCGATATCCGGATCGTTGCTGCCACCAATAGGGATCTGGAGGCCCTGGTCAAGGAGAGGGCCTTCAGGGAGGACCTCTATTATCGAATCAATGTCGTCAGGTTAACGCTTCCCCCGCTGAGAGAACGGCGGGAGGATATACCGCTCCTCGTTGACCATTTCCTGAGGAGGTTCAACCGGCTGACTGGGAAACAGATAACCGAAGTATCCCAGGAGGTGCTCGCGATCCTCATGGCCCACGATTTTCCGGGCAACGTGCGAGAGCTGGAGAATGTCATCGAGCACGCCACGGTGCTCTGCCAGGGGGGGATCATCGAGGCCCGGCACCTTCCCGACTACCTTCAGCCTGCCCTACCCCTTGAGGGGATCGTGGCCCGGGAGCAGGATGCATCCCGAAAGGGCAGGTTTGAGGATCTGGAGCGGGGCTTCCTCCTCCAGGTGCTGAGGGACAACGACTGGAATCGCCAGGCCGCCGCAAGGGAGCTGGGCATCGGCAGGCAGACGCTGTGGCGCAGGATCAAACGGCTCAACATCCAACTCCCCAAGGCAGACGGCAGATCCTCCAGATCAAAGACCAATCGAAAAAGCCCATGAACAGCTATTTCGCATACCATCTTTTTCTGGAGCATTTCTTTTTTTGTAAAATTACAATATCTTTTCCAAGGCTTGTCAGAGTATTTATGAAATAGCTCATGGATGCCTCGGCCCCTATTATTTATTGACAACAGGCATGCCATTATTTAACCTTGATTGAAAAACACGATCCTGCCAGTATAGCGGAGGAGACATAACATGGGCGAAATTACAATTGAAACAATTGAAAAACAAGCAGGGAAGCTTTCTCTCCATGATCATATAAAACTGATGGAAGCCTTAGCGCGGCAATTAAGGGAAAAAAGTATCTCTGCACAAAAAGAACTCGAATGGTCAAGATTATACGGTCTTGGAAAAGGGCTGTGGGAAAATGATGATGCCCAGGAATATGTAAATAGGCTCCGAGAGGATCGTATATGACCCTTGTTGATGAACTCGACAAGATCGACTCTCTGTTCATCGACACTGCCCCTATTATTTACTACATTGAAGCACATCCCAAATTTGGTCCCCTTGTAAAAGAGATTGTCAATTCCTTTCAATCAGGCAAAATAACAGCCTTTTCATCTGTTATAACCCTTGTGGAGGTTCTGCCTAAACCGATTGAAGCAGGTAACGAGAAGTTGGCACAAGAGTTTTCCGAATTTCTTAAGGCAGGGAAAAATATCACGCTGCTGGAAATTACAACAGATATTGCAGAATTGGCGGGCAGGCTACGCGGTAGATACGCCTTCCTCAGGGCCATGGATGCTATCCAAATTGCGGCAAGCCTTGAAGTAAAAGCCGATGTGTTCATCACCAATGATAGCAAACTGAAACAAATCGAAGACCTAAAGGTTATCATTCTCAGAGACTATTTATAGACGCCACTCTTTCCTGGGTCTTCTTTTCCTTATTGCACTGCCAAAGGGGGATCATCGAGGCCCTGCACCTTCCCGACTACCTTCAGCCTGCCCCACCCCTTGAGGGGGTCGCTGCCCGGGAGCCTGCTTCATCCCGAAGGGGAAGGTGGGAGGACCTGGAGCGGGGATTCCTCCTCCAGGTGCTCAGGGACAGCAACTGGAATCGCCAGGCCGCCGCAAGGGAGCTGGGCATCGGCAGGCAGACGCTGTGGCGCAGGATCAAGCGGTTGAATATCCAGCTCCCCAAGGCAGACGGCAGATCCTCCAGATCAAAGACCGATCGGCAAGCCAACTCCCGTTAGCCCACCACAAGGCGAATCGCCTTCTGAAAAATTACTATACTAGCCTCCCTCCTCAATCAGCTCTCGGGACTTCTACATGGTTTCGATCCAAAGATAAGGCAGAGAGGCCTAAAGAAAAGCCATCAACAAAGCTAATATATCTCAACTCGATGGAAATTTTTCAGCGCGAAAACGCAAAGATAGCGAGATTTAGGCCTTCAATGAGGGCTTCATTCACCTTTCATAATGCCCAGAGGTGCTTTACAGTTTTATTGTCCATGACAATCTCAATCAATTGATTTTCATATTTAATTTAAAATTAAGGGTTGACTTCCTAATTAATATGTGAAATATTTTAATTAAATTTTACTACATTAATAAGTAAAAGCAATGGCTAGATTAAAAGATTATATCTTTGGTCTCATTGCTTCAATATTTTGCCTTTACTCTCATCAGGCAGAAAGCAAACAAGCACTTAGGCCCCATGACTTTGATAGCATTACCAATCTAAATGAAATTGAACTTATCTCAGATTCCCAACCATTAGTCTTGCAGCACGCAGACGATGATTCTAGCGATATGTTTGTAGGTCACAGATCTCATCGTTCCCATTCTTCTCATCGTTCCCATTCTTCTCATCGTTCAGGGTATTCAGCTCCTTCGCCTCCTTCATCTCCGTCACCCCAATCCCCTTCTTATCCTGCAGCGCCAAGTCAAGAAACTACTCTTTCAAAGGAATGGAGAAAGACAACCGAATGGAAGAAATATCCAAATCGGCTGTATTATCATGAAGTTATGGTAGTTATGAAGGATGGTAATGTCTATCAAGGCTTAGTAACAAATTGCCAGGATGATCTTATAGAGGTTAAAATATCTCAATCACAATCAGAGAGACAGGCTCGGATACCCTTAAAAGACATTGAGTACTTGCTATGGAGATGATTGGCCGATAGGTTTTAGATACCTCCCATATATATCCACTCCAGAATTAAATAGGCTTGAGCAATTTTCCTTTTCTGCACATTTCAAGCACTTAGAATGAAACGACATTTTCCAATCCGATATTGACTGTCTGGCATAATTCCAGAGGTATTCAGGAAGCAAGCACAAAGGAATGTTATATATAGAAACTCTCATACCTCTCTGCACGAGGTAGTGAATAGCCTCTTCCAAAGGATGGACGATTTCTTTCGGCTCAATCCAGAGCGCTTCTAAATTGGTCCTTGCCCTACCAATAGGTTCTAGTCCCATAAATGCTATATGTTTTACGAAAGTCATATTTCTGTAAATGAACTCGGATAGTCTTAATAGCCTGAGATAAGTGTACTTGTGAATGACCGTCCTAATTTCAATCTGGTTGCCAAATGAGGCAAGATTTAGAATCCCCAGTACAGTGCTGTCAAAAGCGCCCTTTGATCCCATTATATAATCATGCTCAATTGAATTGTCTCCATACATCGAAATGCTAACTGTTAAGCTTGGGTGTCTAATGCTGCTGAAAAAGCGCGTATAGTGGTATTCTCTGAATTTCATTCCATTTGTTAATAGCAGCAAAGACGTATTAGGAAGAAAATGTTTGCATGCTAGTATCAAATGGAAAAGGTCGTCACCTACTATTGTGGGTTCGCCTCCTGAAAGTGCTAGTTCTTCCGTTGATTTGTCAATTAAAGAGATTAGCTTTAGATTAAGTTCTAACAAACTCCCTTCTCCATAATTAGTCGGTTGCGGGCACATGATACAATTCGCATTACACTTGGAGGTTACAAAAATAACATTGTCCTTGGAGTTAATTTGATAGATAATATTTATTTGCCCGTTGGGGAGCATTTCCAAAACGTCACCATTAAACAACTTGTCAATACCGTCTACATTGTATATTGTTGGTATGATACAATCTCCCAGGTTTTTCATATTGGTGGCTGATGTTATCATTGCTAGGTATCTTGATACCTTTCGCTTTGTGAGGTTTCGATTAACATAAATAGTTGCAGGCCTATCCTGCCTTTTTGCAGGTGAAAACGAAATCCTACCTATTACATGCTGGTCTATGTTTTTTGGTGTTCCAAAGAGGGTGAGCATTCGCTTCCCATTTTTATTTCTGATAGTGGCCGATTAGTAATCCAAGACCAGAATACGTCGAGTCTGTTTCTGTCATTATTCAAAATTATATTAAAGAAGTATTTAAAGATCTCTTTGTTAATAAAACATGATTCATCCCTGTACCTTTTCCCTATTATGTCATTCTGCGTCACATAATTCCGAATAGGATCAATCCCACAATAAATCTGAAAAGCACAATATGCGCAATCAGGTAATACTTCCGCACAAGATGAAGCTATGATTTGCTTTATATTTTCATTGTAAAAGAGTTCTTCATATGTGTTTTTGAACAAGTTACCCATGCAAAAGGAGTAGTCTCCAACTTGTCCAAGCATTCTCGATTCATCCGAAAGATAGACATTACCATCATGGGCATATACAACCCCTGAAATACCGGTGCCAGCTGGGAACTGAAGATCAACGAAGCCAGTAGAAAAGGGGGTGAGTATTCGCGTCAGCAGAATCGAAGTAAATGCTTCTTCTAGAAAAGTACCTTTTGAATTGATCTCAATTATGTATTCCAAGATTTGTTTATAAAATTCAATGAAATCGGTAGCTGAGTATGCTATTAAATCACTTTTCTGTTTGGCATAGCCGAAGGGATTAAGTGGTCTCAAAAATATTGATCTAAAGCCATTTCTTAGGTACTCGTCGACGATCTCTTTTGGATAATTAAGACTATATCTTGTTGTTGTCATCAGTGCCGAAATATTCTCTTGATCAATATATTTTCTTGCCTTGTCTAAGCCTTTTATAAAATCTTCATAACAACCACTCCCATCTCGATAACGCCTGTTAAAATCGTGAACATTCTTGGGGCCATCAAGTGAGGTGGAAATAAGCACATTTTTATCATGAAAATATTGGAGCATGTCATCATTTATTTTAGTTAGATTTGTACAAACTACAAATTCCAAGTTCTTGTTTTTCTCTATCGCCTGATCGCCTGCATATTCAACTATGTACTTAAGCGTATTAAAATTTAGTAAAGGTTCACCGCCTTGAAATTCAATTTTTATTGATTTTGACGGGCTCATAAAAGTAATGTCCACTGCTTTTTTTGCAGTTTCGATGTTCATATCCAATGCCTTCTTATCTGAGCTCTGTGAGGATACTTGGCAATAGATACATTTTTGATTACATCTCTGCGTAATGACAAAGATGTGCAATGAAGTGAAATCTAATAAGTATCGTTTTTTTGTTCTATATTTGATAGAAAGAAGTTCAATTGCTGGATCAGACAGTGATTCAGTTATGAAATGCTTTGCTTTTAAATTTAAGTATAAGGCAGATGATCGGTTAAGAGAATGAGCGACTAAACAATTGAAATCGTTCTCAGATAAATATATATATTCTCCTACGAAATTAATGATGAGAACGTACTTTTGTCCCAACCTAATAAAGTTGAACGGGAGAATAATGTAAGGCGATTTTGATTTCTTATTTGTCATTAAGGAACGGGAAAAAAGCTTTCTTTATTATAAGTTCTTTTATTGCCTTGTTATTATCATTAAGATCATGTCGAATCTGCTGATCGATCAGCTCATTGCAGAATTCTTTTATGATTGATTCTAGATCATTATTGTCATTTTTTCCTGAAAAATAGACAGCATAGTTATCGGCATCAAATGAATCAACGTGAATATGGCAGGTATCAGTAAATGCGTAAGCCGTTTTTAGAATAGCTTGTCGATCATAAATGCTTTTGCTAATTTTTAAGAAAATATTATGATCTTTAGAAATTTTAATTATCCCCATGTCAAGCATTATCCTAAAAATATTTATCTGGTATTTACTTGATTATATTGAATTAATCTTTATCCGAAGGTTAATCTTTCAAACAGGCGAGGTAGAAACCCTCAATTGACGGCCTGCCTCTGCCAAGGGAATGCCACAATATTCAAACAACCATAGGGCAAGATTCGCCCTTACGCTCTACACTTCTGCCCTCCGGTTCCAAGATCACAATTCCGTCACCTTTATCCCTTCCTTTAGGCATATTTTCACGGTTCACTCGCAAGGAATAGCGCAGAGCGAAGCGGCGTGCTATTCCTTGCGAGTGCAGCCGATTGTTGGGCAATCATCTCTTTGCTTGTAGATCAGAGGAAACCATGTCAAGGATGCTTAGGTGAAAATGTCATCATGTCAAGGGCTGACCACATCTTTCACGCTTTCTGGAGATTGACATTGATTTGTCAACACAGTCAAATAGCAATGAGTAGACCTATCCTCGTTGTTATGGCGCACATACCTTACACGGCCTCCTTCCACTGTTTATCGCATCTTCCCTGCTCTTAAAGCCTATCAGATTATCAGGCTTTATCTTTTTCACCCATTCACAATCAGGTCTATGGAACACCTTTGAGTTCTTACTCGCCACATAATTCCATTCCTTTGTCTGGACAGTAGCAGGTTGAGATCTCTCTTGAGTCCTATATTGTCCCCACTTTGATTTTAGCCGCATATATTTCTTAGAGAGTTCGGGATCTCCCCAGATATTCAGCTTATGGTTTCGTGCGTATCTCTCTGCTTCCCTAAACTCTTGGTCATACTTTTCGCTCAATCCGTACTTGGTGTAGTAAGGGCTTAATCCCTGCCTAACCAACTCAAGGTTGAAATTCTCTCCATCAACAAATATATAGCAGAGCAGGCGCCCATATTTGCCCCTTGTTGTCTCTTCAAACTCCAGGCCAATAGATTTCCCTTTGAGCTTGCCTTTAGTGTAAGCAGAGGCGACTTTCCCCATAGGGATGTTTTGTTTTTCATCGGGGTGGACTGATTCGGGGGTGTTGACGCACAGGAGCCTTACCTTCTCATACTTGCCTTGATAGTTTATTACTATGGTATCGCCGTCTACTACTCGGGTTACTTTGAATTGGGCGGCTAGGGAGTTGGAGAACAAGCCCAGAAGGAAGACAATTAGGCAAGATGCTATTTTTAGAGGTCTAATCAATGTAAAATGATAACTCAGTTACGATCTTTCGATGGACTAAGATTGATATCGTTATCGATAGTTTTTTCTATCAGTCAATTCTATTTAGAGATACTTGATTTACTCTGAGATAACCTCCACTTCCACTTCGACTTGCTGATGTTCGCCTCTATCTGAATTTCCACTCACCACGATCGTTGCATTTCCAGGTTCAAGCCCTATGACCTTTGTGGTGGCAGCAGCCATAGCTGTAAGATTAACTGTATCCGGCTTCACATCCACGGCTACAGTCGAGCTGGATTGCTTTCTCACGTTGAACCCTACCGTTCCTGCAATCTGAATGAGTAGCTCTCTCCTTTGCTAATGAGTAACATTCCCTCATCTGAACTAATAAACAAAACCCCATGTCTCATCACGAGAAATGGGGTTTTTGTATTCTTCCATAGCTTCCCCTCGATTAGGGTTCACATCTAAGATGGAAGGAATCATTTCTCTAGTATCAAATTGTCATTGAGAATGCAAATTTTTTTATCTGTAGAAAAATGTAATAATATTAGTAATAATAGATGGACACAAATTAGGGGTCCCATATGGGCCTGACTGTGGTTGATCAAGAAATCGAAAAAACTATGCGCTGATAGGTACGGAAGGAAATATTGGTTAATCCATACTCAATCAACTGTAGCCTGCTTCGTCCAATCCCTATCTTCTCTGCCATCTGGAATTGGGTGAGGCCGTGCTTTTTTAGGTAGTTCACCAAAGCCTCTGAGAGATCAACAGGAAGGCCTTTGTCTAGGATGGGTTGTTTCAACATCTCATGTAATATCTATAACAGGATGTTATAGTCTATAACACACTTGACAAGCTCCACATGTAGGTCAGGAATGAGCTCAGGAAAGGTAAGCATTGGCTTAATATGAAGGCCAATTTTTTTTAAATCAGCTAATCTACTTGACATCCCCCCAACTCTTTCTTTATCATGGTCTAACCACGGAGGTACCATTCCCGGCACCTTCGTGATATCCTTGGACCCTCACGGCAACTGGCCGTGGGGGTTTCTATATCCTGGAACCTAAATGAAAGGGGCGCGAAAAGATATGGGTGATAGCATAGCTGGACCATTAGCCTCCACCACGCCCCGTATCTATCGTATAAGCTCTAGTTTGGTATCCATATCATAGGCCGCTATTTCTACTATCCCTGGTTATAAGTTTCCTTTTTTCTTGCAGAGAGCTCGCTCAACAGAGGCAATACCCTTCTTCATGTCCATATTCTTACTAAGGTTAAGCCGCGTTTATTGTTAAGTTATTGTAAAGATAGCGAAATATAAAACAGATCTGTTGTATAACAATATTGTTTTATAAGGATATAGGAGTCTTCTCATGTTAAGGAATATCGTTGGCGCTCCAGCCAAAGGGGAGAGTTTTTACAATCGGGAAGAGCTGATTTCCATAATCTGGGATAGGCTTGAAACAGGAAATGTTCTATTGGCTTATCCCCATCGATTTGTAAAAAACCATAGTGATGTACATGCGGTGTAAAGGGAGGAACAAATCGCCAAACAGAATAATGACGGGCTTTTAGGGTGATTCACTTATTTATTTATGCCCGTACCCCGTCACAGGCAGGCCTCTTGGGAGAGCGTTATTCATAGACAAACTGGAGGAGTTGTTAAGGAGACAGCCCTATGGGGAAGGCTTGGTCCAGAAGGACCGTGGAAACACATGAACAATGTATAATTAAGTAATGTGTCCCCGGAATTCATGTGCATCACGCATAAAAGGATGAGATCAGTGGTTGAGAAAATGCCTTAAAAAAGTCTTGATTGTTGATATTAGGCATGATATAAATTTCACAAATAAGATGTATTATTACTATAGATAATATGGTATTATGATTAATAAGCAAGAGACATCTGTCGCTTTTGTAATGGGATCTGCCAGTTAAAATCTGTGCTAGCCTTATTAATTCTTTAAGATTTAAACTAAAAACTAATAGTATAAGTTAATGATAGCAATTTGTTAGTCATTAGAAAGGAGAGAAGAGATGAAACAAGCGCTTATCGTTCTCGACGCACAAAAAATCTATACTGATAAGAATTCAGAATTTTACTGCGAAGAGGTAGGGAAAACCATTAAAAACATAAATAAGCTCATAAATGAAATGTCTAAAATGGGACAATTAATTGTCTTGGTAAGGCATCTTCATAAAAATGACGGATCAGATCTTGGAAGACTTTTTGATTATACAGGCGAAGCAGAAGAAGATTTCAATTTCAAGGAAGGAACCGAAGAAGTCGAATTCGATTCCAGACTTATCATACCTGCGAATGCTAGAGAGTTAATTAAGAACCGGTATTCCGCATTTGCACGAACGAATCTTGAGAACATTTTAAAGGAGAATGGCATTCAACGCATCATTATATGTGGATTTATGACTAACTTTTGCTGTGAATCAACCGCAAGAGATGCGCTCGATAGGGACTTTTATGTCAATTTTGTAATCGATGCTACTGGTAGCCCTGGTACTGACAATCTCGATCAAAGTAAAGTCAGAGAGGTCGTAGCAGAACTATTAGAGGCCGGTTTTGCCAGAGTAATGAGCACAGACGAGATTCTTTCTGAATGGAAGAAGGTGTGAATCCATGTGGCTAGGGATTGGTGATGCTGTCGAGCATTGGGGGAAGTATAAACCCAAAAAAATAGCTCTTACAATTGGCGATAGAACTTATAACTATAAAGACCTTTATGATCGCTCTATTGCTATTGGCCATTTTGTGAGCGAGATGGGAATTGAAGGGCGAATCGCGCTCGGAGTGAACGATAAGTTTGAGTTTCTTGCCTGTATAGCTGGACTAAAATTGATAGGGAGCCCAATTATGGTTCTGAACCCATATGTAGATATGGCATCCCTAGGAGTCCATCTGACTGATACAAAACCTTCAGCTATCATTAGTCATTATGATTTGACTCAATCTATTGGTCAGCAGATTGATACTTCGATGAGAGCGGTTGATATATCAAAAATTCCTAGAATAAATAAAGAAATATCTTTCCAGCGTGTGCATTCAAAGGAATGGGGCAAAGAATGGGGAATCTTGTTCTCTTCAGGATCAACTGGAATCCCCAAAGCTATAGTATATGATAAGCTAGCAATCACATCTGAGTTGCTGGCTTGGTGCCTTGAATTGGGCATAACACGATGGAGCCGTTTCTATGTTGGACGGCCTATTTATTATGCAGGCGGTTTCGTCTTCGCACTAGCTACTTTACTAGTTGGTGGTGAAGTAATACTACCTAAATATCAGATTGACAGTGACTTTGATTCCATTTGGGAAGACTACCAAAAATGTCTTTCACGTCAAAGCGTCGACTTTGCCTTCTTTATTCCAGACCAGTTAAGATTATTCACAAAAATTGCCAAGGAACCTTTAGGCGGACCTACTATTTTAGTAATGGGAGCGCCTATTACAGGAGCTGAGAAAGAAAGGGCATTCCGCATTTTAAAATCCCCCATAATTGAGTCATGGGGAAACACTGAAGGACTGGGAACAATCACAGATAAAGAGGACCTTTCCATCCGACCAAATTCAATAGGCCGTCCTTTCCTTACAGAAAAGCTATGTGTCGTAGGAGACGACCTAATTGAATGCGCGCCTAATGAGATTGGCAGGTTGGCTGGCTCAGAGGAGACTATGTTCATCGAATATGCCAATCGACCAGACGCAACAAAAAAGGCCAAAAAGGGAAATCTCGTTCTTTCAGACGATATCGGATACGTAGACGAAGAGGGATATTATTATGTTTTAGGGCGAGCTCAAGAGTCGTTTGTAATTGGAAGACAAACAGTATTTATCCAGGAAATGGAGGAAAAGTTAAGGGAACTACCTGATGTTATTGAGATATGCATTGTTGCAATAGAGTTGAAGGGTTCGGCGTACTTCTATGTTGTAGCAGTTCTTCAAAGTGATGCGGCCAAAGAAGATATCAAAATAGCGATTAAGGATACTCTTGAAGTTGATTTGTCTGGGGTTTTATTTGTAGAACGACTCCCGCGACTTCCATCTGGGAAGCTTGACCGACTAGCCGCTACTAAATTAATACATGAATCGATATGACAAAAGAAGAGTGGATACAATTAATCAAACGCGCTGCCAACATGTTTCAAACGCCGTTTTTTCTCTTTTCACATCTGCCCATTGAAACGCAATTGAATTTAATTAAGAAAGTCTGTGGGTCATCAGCCTTTAATTGGCTTTCAGTGAAAACACTCACGCTTCGAAACTTGCTTTGTTGGTGGTTGTCCACGAATCTTGGGGTAGAAGTCGTAAGTGAATTTGAGCTTCTTGCAGCGCTTCAAGAAGGGTTTTCACCCGAAAGAATAATTGTTAATGGAGTTGGAAAACATTTCTGGAATCAAAGTTCATGGACTAATGGATTGCGCGTTAATTTCGATTCAATAAAAGAAGTAGAATACCTATCCTCAATTGCAAAACGCAGAGAATGGAAAGTAGGTATTCGGTTCCATCCAAGCATTCAAAAAGATCCAGAAAACCCTCAATTCCCAGACCAGTTTGGACTTCCAGCAGAAAGCTTCCTCCAGGCCATTAACTTATTAAATCAAGAACAGATTAATCTTGAGAGTGTACATATTCACCTACGATCTAACGTGCCTAATTTAGATTTTTTTCAGGAAGCTTTGCGCGAATTAGAATCCTGTGTAAAAAGAGCAAATATTGAATTAAGATGTTTGGATCTTGGTGGCGGTTTACCAGCTGAAGGAGAAAAACAACAGGATCAGGTTTGGCATTCCACCTTCTGTTTACATGACCTAGACAGGTTGCTTCACTTGTGTCACAAAATGTTCCCTACTGTTCAGGAATACATCCTTGAGAACGGAAGGTTTTTACTCTCTGGATGTGGTGTCCTTGTTTTGAGTGTCATTGATATTAAAGAAATAGGCGGTTTTAGATACATAATATGTGACGGAGGCCGCACCAACCATGCTCTTCCATCTGATTGGCAAGTTCACGAAATCGTGACAATTCCTAATCGGACGGGCGAAGTAAGAAACAGTGCCATATGCGGTCCAACCTGCATGGCTTTTGATTGCCTCATTCGAAAAAAGCTGCCAAATGACCTTAGCTTAGGAGATAAGGTAATTTGGTTCAATGCAGGTGCTTACCATTTATCATGGGAAACCCGATTCTCCCAACCTCTCGCTCGAGTTTTGTGGCACGATGAGCAGAACCAAATTGTTGAAGCACGAGCCCCGGAAAGCTTTAAAGAGTGGTGGGGGCGTTGGAGGTAGCAATTAAGCGTATAAGACCTAATTCTTTGGTACGCATCCTGAACGGTTGGAAGGTAGGGCTTTCAACTATACTTACCCTAATAGCAATTGTTGGCTTTGGATTGAGGTTATATTCTCCACAAAAGCTTGATTTCTCCTCTATTCTTGCAATACTCATAGGTATAATTGTCACAGGAATTATTGTCTCTTACTTAAGAGGAAAGCAGAAGTTACTCCCCGACACGTTTATAGATGAGTTATCAAATGAAAATAACTACTTAGCGAGTCCCTGTACCCTAGAGAGTCTTCGCGAAGCTGACGAGATGACTAAGCCTTACTTTGGAAAGGGATTCATTCCTTCTGATCGAATTGAGCAATGGCGACTTAAAAATGAAAAGGGCTTTGTTCAAATTACAAATCCTGTTGGTCAACTCTGCGCATGTTTTGTTATTGTGGGATTGGAACGCAGCTTTTTTGATCAATTTATTGCTGGAAGAGTCACTGAGCATGAAATAGATAGTAAAGTTATTTTGTCTTTTGAAGACACGAAGAAGCAGGATAGAATATATATTAGCGGCGTAGTAGTGCGAGATCCCGGTGGCTTCGCTGGAAGCAAGAGGACAAGGGTAATGATATGGGCTATGCTTGAGTATATCAAAAAATTTTATGGATTTCGTAAGACTCGGACTTTTTATGCTCTAGGCTTAACGAAAGAATCAGAGAGATTAGTGCAGCGGATGGAATTTAATATTTGCTGCGATAAGGAAAGCAGACGAGATAACAGTAACTTATACAGGATTGATATAACTAAAGAGAAATGGTGGGAGCTTCTTAGAAAAATAGGTGATCTATCTAAAATGGTGTCCTTTCATAGATTCTAGCTAGGAGCGGTTCTTTCTCAGAGTATCTATACTTGCATGATATGGGACGCTCGTGCAGAGCGTGTATAATTTATACATTCAGTTACGTTATGATGTCTCTCTTTTTCACATTTCCTGATCCAAGGAGCTTTCTTAAGGATTCGGTCAGTTCTTCGCTTATAGAGCTATCTTTAGAAATCTCAGATATAAACCCATCGTATATCTGGTGAGGTATTGATTTTGTAGCCATAAGTTTCCTCTACAAATGATTAAGCATAAGTTTAAAAATGATAAAGAGATCAAGTCTCATCTTGATTCTTTTTTCCTCAAACACAGCACCTATTCAGATCAATGCCATTTAAAAAGGATTATGGGCAAGACCAGGGATATTGGTCAGCCTTTAATCGATTATTTTCCCAATAAAGTGGCTGAAGATTATTAATTTCAGTTAATCCTCCGAGTGTAGCAGGGTAGATATGGTCTATTTCCCAGCCATATTCCGAATTTGTATTTCCATGTTCATAATAATCCATTGCGCGTCCACATATATCTCTTCTCCATCTGGATGCATCATAGCCAGAAATAGGAGTACCTTTGTTAAAAACTACTCTTTTAATATTTTCATCTGTATCAAAGAAAGGGTATACATAAGCCATGGTGGCACCTCCTTAAAAATTAAGGCATTACACTGTAAGAAAAAATATGAATATAAAAAATATTGATATAGCTTGGGTGCGCTATTCCATCACATTATCTGCATTGTGGTGGAACTGGCTTTGATCTTCTGTGCCGTTTGACCGGCACAGTTTTAGGCCCAGGCTTTTTCCCGTCTCTCACAAGACGGGGTTTGCATCTAGCTTTCGCCATGGTGCAATTCCTCCTTTCTACGTGACTAACTGGATGTTGCCACGTGCCCTAAGCATGGCTCACCAGTAATCAGAAAAAAGAAGTGCTTTTACGCACCCAAGCCAATTCTAAGTTTAAGCGGATTTTAACTAAAAAGTAAAGAAATTATTACGGCTAATTACCGTAATCTTAAGAAAGTAGTGATATCCCTTAAAAAACTAAGTTGAAAAAGGGCTAGAAACCGGTTTGAAAAGATATAGGCGATAAAAGCTCTCGTAAATACGCTCAAAACCAGACCATTATCATATGCACATGGGGGAAAGAGAGTGGATCGAGCATTTTGCCGAAAGGGTTTCTATGCTCTGCATCATAGGTAACCTCAAGGATAATCAAGGCAACTCTCACAGCGTAGATGAGATCTCCCAGGAGACGCTTCTGTTCAACAATGTGCTTCCTCCCCAGCCGTGGAGGTTCAAAGGGGAAGAAAAGATAGCCGTAATACTGAAATCCGGAGAAGATCGACACCTAAGCACAAGGAAGGGCTTCAGGGAGTGGCATCGAGCCAACAGGTTTTTTAAGGACTACCAAAGCCCTGTAATGCTGGTTAAGTTCAACAAGTTTAGGGCCATGGAGGCCCTCTCTGAGATGATACCCGGAAAGGAATATGAGGTCACAGTTTCAGGTGAGCTAAAGGATGGAAAGCCATTCAAAGGATCTGCGATGGTTACCATCACCGAGTGGAAGGCTAAACACGGGTGGAAATGGAACCACCCAGGTTGGCTCAACTCAGATAACGACGTAGATCACTGGTGGAATAAAGAGAAAGACCTTGAGGATTGGTGGGAGAAGATAAGAAAGCAACCCAAACCAAAGCCAAAAACCGGCTCGAAAGGATATAGGTGAATAGCATCTCTCGCTTATTAATCTTCGTTCTTTTCCTGGATCCTTGATTAGATCTAGACCATAGTTATCTTGCTTTGCGGGTTCGTCCTGGCCTTACCCCGCCTCAAATCTGCCTACCCTCTACCCTATCGGGTACGGGGCATACCTGTACCTCGGATCAAGTCCGGGGCAGGCTTAGCACACGCTTTTGCCTAAGGCTTCCTCCAGACGGTACATTGCTGCACCAGCCCTTGCCTTCTGCGATCCTTCGCCTCTGTCAGGCTGGGTATGGACTTTGTCCGATACCTGTGTCATAATATCAGAAATCACCATTGAGCAGATGGTCCAGGTCCGGCACACAACAAGGGTATACACCAGATTCCAAAAGCCTTGCGGCTTTTGGCCCAGATGATAGCCCAACAACGGATAGCTATGGCTACCCTCCAGAGAATTCGACAGAAAATTATAGACAGGGAATACTATCTTTCGTCTCATGCTGAAGAAGAGATGCTAGACGACGAACTGGAGCGAAATGACATCGAAAATGCCATAATGAAAGGTCGGATAGACAAGAAGCTTACGGAGGACATACGTGGCACAAGGTATCGTCTTGAAGGGCCGGCCCTTGATGGAAGGACTATTTACATTCTTTGCCGGTTCAAAGAAGATGCAAGCTTGATTATCATTACGGTGTATACTTTATAGGAGGACTCATGATTTGCGAATTTTGCGGTGGATCGACGACACAACGAAAGGTCAAACGTCAGCATTGGCTGAGAGGGAAACTTTATATTGTTGAGGGCGTCGAGGCTGAGGTGTGTGAGCAGTGTGGAGAGCGGTACTTCCACGCCAAAACCCTAGATGCCATCGACAAATATCTTTCGGCCGAACATGCTGTGAAGGCGCAGATGAACGTCGAGGTGGTTAGCCTCTGATAGCATTCTGACGCCCTTGGCCTATTGGGATAGGACCACGGGCAGGCAAGCGTACTGAGCGGTCCCTGCTCCGTTATCGCTTTGACGGGACAACTCGGCTGATCCCCTATAGGCGGGATCTTAGATAAGGCATGCTGGTGGTGGGCTGGATAGGGATGCTGAAAGAATCGAATGTCCGGATGTAATGGTCGGGATATCTTGCCATGTGCGGGGCTCCGTAAGGAGGCAGACGTCCCCGATAGCGGGATCTGTCGACCGGCGGGTCTCTGGTCACGGGAGAGTTGATTGAGTCAGATGAGAGCAGGGAGGGTACATGACGCCTTCGGGTGGTGCGCTCTGAATCCTAGTGGCCATTCTGACGATCAGGCCGTAACGTGAAGTAAGCGCTCGGGCTTGCGGGAATCCCCACAAGGGAGGCCTTTCTAGAGGCTTGAGCCCTGTGATGGGAAATTATCGCGCAGCACGAGTACCTCATAGTTTTAAAGGCGGCAGATTCTAAAGGGGGAAAGGGGCTGAGAGGCCCCTGCCCGGTGCATCGCATCACTATGTCAGAGCCTTGCTGGTCAAGGGATCTGCCCCCACAAGGTGAAAAGTATGTGGAACTACAGAGTGGTACGAAAAAGGGCTCCCTACATTGACCCTAAAGACAAGAAGGAAAGATTAGGTTACACCTATGCCATACATGAGGCATACTACGATGAAAACGGCTATGTGGGGGCCATCACCCAAGAGCCGGTAGAGCCTTTTGGAGGGAATGTAGAAGAGCTAAGGCATTCATGGGTGATGATGGCAGAGGCATTCGGTCAGCCTATGCTTAACTATAGCAACATCCCTGAGCCGGGATACGACAGAGAGAAGGATCCTCTAGGAACTATAGTTGATGAGAGGCTGAAGGAGATCGAAGCGGGTAACAAGAAGGGAATTCCCTGGGAGAAAGTACAAAGGGAGCCGGAAAAGAAGTGGGGTCCCTTTGACGAAGACGAGTATAGAAAACAGGTAGACGAAGAAAGGCTGGAAAAGGAGAGGATTCATGGTGAGGCCTTTATCGGCACACCAACACTTAAAGAACTCATCGATAAGATGTATTCCGACTATCATGGATATATCAAACGCGACAAGGCTGAAAACCCTCGGAAATACTCAGCAAAGGATGCCTAACCTCGCTCTTTCAGCCGACAGATGAACGTTGCGGCTGAAGAGCCCGATAGTGAGAAACGAATTAGACTCTATATATAGACATTCAAATATCACGCGAAGATTTTTGCTATCTTCAGTGAACAGTTTTTTTGCTTTCCATAGATATTATTCAACAAAGGCAATAACCCTCCTTCATGGCTGTATTCCCCCCTACGGGCACCTCGCGTTTCTTGTTGGATTGCTATAAAGATTGCGAAATATAAGACAGATCTGTTGTACAACAATATTGTTTTATAACGATGTAGGAGCTTTTCTCATGGTATAGGGAATTTGTGCAGAAAGGCATTGCAGAGGCAAGGCCTTGGTGAAATTGAAGTGGTATTCGTTCTTTAATGAGCAATTCTTGTAACTTGATGTCCCGCTTATTTTTTAATCGAAATTTCCCTATACGGAGAATGTCATCATCTTAAAGAAACCATCCCGCCTTGTTGAAATTGAAAATATACGTAAATTATTTACGTACCAATAAGGTATCATAATTTTACTTGACATTTCCTGATTTTATGTCATTCTATACATGCACACGCTTTATTTCCCTATCGGCGATGTGATTTGCCTTTAGCACAACCTTCAAACTGATTTCATGAGAAAATGCCAAAGGCCTCTATTTTGGCATATAGTATAGAGATCCAGGGTGCATGATGTCAGGATAAGCATTCATAGAAGGCAATATTTCCCTCATTTTACTGCTTAATCGCCGTCTAAAAATTGCCCCTTCTCGAGGGTGATGAAAAACTCGTCTTGTTTTTGATAAATATCATGGAGGGAGTCATGGCCGCCATATCAAGAAAGCCTCTCTTTTTCGCCGTCCTTTTTCTCGTTTCTGCTTTTGCCTCACAATCTTATGCAGCCGAAATGACCGTATTTGGGCCCACGCAATATGTGCGAACCACGGGCGCACCTGATATCTATGACGATACCTTTTCCGCAATTCCTAAAGAAGGGAAACTCATCGTCAAGAATGGGCAGAGCGATGGTGACCACAGAGTCACCTATGCAATAGACAGCGCCAAGGTTATGGTGAACGGAGAACAGATATTTGGCCCCAGTGATTTCAACGAGCAGGTGTATTATCTGGAAGCACCCATTACCCTCCTCCAGGATAACTCGCTTAGGGTAGAACTGAGAAGTGACCCGGATAGCTTTCTTACTATTGAGGTTACCCAGGAAGCGCCGTCCCCCACTGTCACCATAAGTGCCGCCCCCGAGAGCATCCATGTGGGTGAGTCCTCTATCCTTTCGTGGAGTTCAACCAATGCCGATGCCGCGAGCATCGATCAGGGAATAGGATCGGTTCCGGTGGATGGTACGACAAGCGTGTCTCCCACAGAGACTACCACCTACACCATTACGGTCACCGGGGAAGGCGGTACGGCTGCTGCCGGCGTGACCGTGACGGTGGTAAACAGTGCCCCGGTTTCTGACCCGCAATCGGTGAGCACGGACGAGGACACCGCGGCTTCAATCATCCTGACGGGTTCAGACGCGGACGAGGACCCTCTCACCTTTCAGGTGGTCTCCGGGCCGGGCCACGGCTCGCTCACTGGCACCCCGCCTGATCTCACCTATGCTCCTGATGCCGACTACCACGGGCCAGACTCTTTCACATTCAAGGTAAATGACGGATTCGTAGACTCGGAACCGGCCGCGGTCACCATTACCGTGAACCCGGTGAACGATGCCCCGGTGGCAGCCGATGATATTGCGACCACCGATGAAGACACGGACGTGACCACAGGTAATGTGCTCGCCAATGACACGGATGTCGATGGGGACACCCTGAGTGTCTTCGACTTTATTCAGCCGATAAACGGGACAGCGGTAGCCAATCTTGACGGCACCTTTACGTACACGCCTCACGAGAACTTCAACGGGGCTGACACCTTCACCTACACAGTAGATGACGGGAGCGGTGGAACCGACACGGCCACCGTCACCATTACCGTGAACCCGGTCAATGATGCGCCGGTTGCCGAAGACCAGGCGATTACCCTTGATGAAGATGGCGCGACAACCATTGTCTTGACGGCCGCTGATGTCGATGGCGATGCCTTGACGTACCAGGTCGTCTCAGGCCCTTCCTGTGGCACATTGACCGGCCAGGCCCCGGATCTCGCCTATACCCCCATGGAGAACTATCACGGCAGCGACTCCTTCACGTTCAAGGCCGGTGATGGAACCATAGAGAGCAATATTGCCACTATTAGCCTTACTATAAACGCCGTCAATGATGCCCCGGTTGCAGACCCTCAATCGGTGAGCACGGACGAGGACACCGCGGCTACAATCATCCTGACGGGTTCAGACGCGGACGGTGACCCTCTCACCTTTCAGGTGGTCTCCGGGCCGGGCCACGGCTCGCTCACTGGCACCCCGCCTGATCTCACCTATGCTCCTGATGCCGACTACCACGGCTCAGACTCCTTTACCTTCACCGTTAATGATGGGGCTGTGGATTCGGAATCCGCTATGGTCACCATCACCGTCATATCGGTGAACGATGCGCCGGTAGCCGATGCCGGCCCTGACCAGAGTATGTTTGTTGGTGATACGGTTACCCTGGATGGAAGTGGTTCCAGCGATGTGGATGAAGATCCATTGGTCTATGAGTGGTCGCTGGTCTCTACCCCTCAGGGGAGCACAGCCACCCTCTCCGATCCCTCCCTGGTGAACCCCTCCTTTGTGGCTGATGCCTCGGGTACCTACGTAATCCAGCTCATTGTCAATGACGGTTTCGTTGACAGTGTCCCGGATACCGTCACGATCACCATAAGCACGCTGAACTATAAGCCCGTGGCCGACGCAGGGCCTGACCAGAAGGTCCTTTCCGGCGATACCGTCACCTTAGACGGAAGTGGCTCCTCTGATCCTGACGATGATCCGCTGACATACGTGTGGTCCTTTATCTCCATGCCCAGTGGAAGCAGCGCAACCCTCTCGGACGCCGCGGCGATCAACCCCTCCTTTGTTGCGGATCTTCCCGGCACCTACCTCCTCCGGCTCATCGTCAATGACGGGGAGATCGACAGCGATCCGGATACGGTGACGATTAAGGCAATCACCTTGATCGTTGGGTTTGATACCTTTCCGGACGGGAGCCCTGTTCCGGCCAATACGGTGATCACCAATCAATATGAATCCATCGGAGTTATGCTCACAACGGATGCAGGCCCGGAAGCCGGTCCCTATGCAACGCCAGAATCATCGTGGTTTCCCGCTGTTTCTCCCCCGAACGTGCTGGATGTAGACATCAATCCCTATTTCAACTCCGGGACCTTTACCGTCACCTTTGTTGATCCGGATGAGACCAGCAAGCCGGCAACTACGTCAACCGTGGGGGGGTGGTTCCTGGATGTGGAGGCCACTGGTCAGACGATCTTAACCGCCTATGATATTAACCGAGCAGTATTAGATTCAATAGTCATACCCATCGCAGGAAATGCCGCCAAACAGTTTTTCAGCATATCCACACCCGGGATCGCCAGTGCTACCTTTCAATTAGGCACGCGAACAGGGGACGGCGTTGGTCTTGATGATCTCACCTTTAGCGAGCTGGTTCCCGTGGTGTGTCTGAAAAATCTTGCCGTTCAGTCTCAGACTGGGGAAATTGCGCTCACATGGACCCCCATAGGCGATACGGATCATCATGACATTTTCCGCGCTCTCTCATTATCAGGACCCTTTACCAAGATCGATGAGATACCGGCAACATCCTCGAGCTATCTCGATACCTCCGTTGCCAACGATGTCCTTTACTACTATACAATTGAGCGCGTTCCTACCGATGGTGAATCGTTCTGCTCTTCCGATATCGTTGCCGCACTCGCTCCTGCCGTCCCGGCGCTAATGGCAGTGGTTCCGGATGTTACCGGACAGCTCCAGGCGGATGCGGAGACGCAGATTACCTCATCATATCTGTCTGTCGGTGATATCGGACAGGTGAACACCGATACGGTACCTGCGGGCTATGTGGCCGGTCAAGATCCGCCCCCTCACAGCTATGTCCCGCAATATTTTGCCATTGACCTTGATGTGTCTACCGGCCTTGCGGCGGTCTCGGTCCCTGATGTAGTCGGCATGACCCAGGCATCGGCTGAGGATGCTATTCTTACCGCAAATCTTACGGTTGGAACCGTTACCACGGAACACAGCGCTACTGTTCCTGAAGGCAGTGTCATCAGTCAGAACCCTGAAGCCGGGACTTCGGTTGCACAAGGCACATCCGTAGACTTGGTTGTCTCCCTTGGCCTGGCCCCCGTCCTTGTACCTGATGTGGTGGGCCTGGCTCAGGCCGATGCTGAGTCCGCCATCACCGGTGCGGGCCTCATAGTGGGAACCATCACCACGCAGTACAGTGATACCGTACCGGAAGGCCATGTGATCAGCCAGGATCCTGCTGCCGGCACCTCTGTAGCCTCCGGTTCATCCGTTGACCTAGCCGTATCGCTCGGTCCTGATACTGAACCACCGGTGGTCACGGTATCGGTGAGCCCTGGGCAGGTAAATCTGGGCGACACAGTCCTTATCACCGTACTCGCCACAGATAATGTGGGGATAGCAGCTACCACCCTGGCGGTAAACGGGGAGCCTGTCTCCCTGGTAGATAACCAGGCCACCTATACCGCCACCACTGCCGGCATAAGCACTGCTGAGGCCACCGCCACCGATTACGCAGGCCTGACAGACACCGACACCACCACCTTTGTGGTTATTGACCCGGGTGACACCGAACCACCCGTGGTGAGCATTACTTCCCCGGCGGATGGGGATGAGATCACTGCTCCGAGAGATATCATAGGAACGGCTGATGACCCAAATCTTGCATCCTACACCCTCGAATTCACGCCCAAGGGCGCAGATGAGTGGAGAAGCCTTTCAGTTGGCACCACCCCGGTCATCAATGATGTCCTGGCTCAATTCGATCCCACGCTTCTCACCAATGGCATCTATGAGATCCGCCTCTACGCCACCGATTTTGGCGGCAATGCTGCCTCTATCACGCTGACCTACCTCATCACAGGCAATCTCAAGGTGGGGCTCTTTACCATCTCCTTTACCGATCTATCGGTTCCCGTATCAGGGATACCCATACAGGTCATAAGGACTTATGACAGCAGGACAAAGAACAGTGAGGGTGATTTTGGATACGGATGGACCCTGTCTGTCAGAAGCCATCCAAAGGGCCAGAAGAATAGGCATGAGGGTGAAGGGTGGGAGCAGACCTCTACCGGTGGAGCATTCCCCACCTATTGTCTGGAAGGGCTTGAAGACCACTTTGTCTCCTTCACGCTCGCTGACGGCCGTACCCTGGACTTTGACTTCACGCCCGATCCGAGCTGTCAGTTTGGGGTCCCGGTCGAGTACACCAATGCGGCCTATACGGCCAGACCCGGGACATCAGCCACCCTGGAGCCCATGGGCGATACGGCCCTCGCGCTCCATTACGGCGATCTCGTTGACACCGGCATGAATGTCTATGATCCCCAGGAGTTCAGGCTCACCCTCAAGGATGGGACCTCCTACCTGATACATCTCAATGTGGGCGTCGAGGAGATGGAGGATACAAACGGTAATTCCCTGACCTTCTCCTCGGATGGCATTCTCCATTCCTCGGGTAAGAGCGTCACCTTTACAAGGGACGGGCAGGGCCGCATTACCCAGATAACCGACCCCATGGGAAACGGTATCGCCTATGCATATGATCAAAATGGAGATCTTGCAAGCGTCACAGACCAGGAATCGAACGAGACGCAGTTTACCTATACCACCTCCCACGGGCTTGTGGATATTATCGACCCAAGAGGTATCACGCCTGCCAGAAATATCTATGATGACGACGGTAGGCTCATCGCCCATATCGATGCCTATGGAAACAGGATCGAGTATACCCATGATATTGAAGGCAGGCAGGAGAGCGTTACCGATCGTTTAGGAAATATCACGCTCTATATCTATGACGATGAGGGAAATATCCTGGCCAAGACCGATGCCCTCGGCCACACCACCACCTATACCTATGACGCCAGCGGCAACAAGCTCACCGAGACTGACCCCTTAGGAAACACCCCCACCTATACCTATGACGCCATGGACAACCTGCTTACCCAGACCGATCCCCTTGGCCACACCACAACCTACACCTACAACGATAGGGGACAGGTGCTCACCACCACCGATCCCGAAGGGTATACCACCACCAACACCTACGATGCCAACGGCAACCTCCTCACCACCACCGATCCTCTGGGCACTACCACCACCAACACCTATGACACCAGTGGAAACATGCTCTCAACCACGGACTGCATGGGCAATACCACCGCCTATGAATACGATACCTACGGAAACATGACCAAACAGACTGACCCCTTAGGCACTGTCACCACCTACACCTATGATACCAACGGCAACCAGCTTACCGAGACCACCACCCGCACCAACGAGCTGGGTAATACGGTCACCATGACCACCGCCTATGAATATGACGCCCTTGGGCAAAGGACCAGGACCACCGATCCTGACGGCAATTTCACCACCACCGAATATAACTCTATTGGCAAGCAGTCTGCCACCGTTGATAAGAACGGCAACCGCACGGAGTATGAGTATGATTATACGGGTAACCTTAAAAAGACCACCTACCCGGATGGCACCACCGAGATTAACACCTATGACGCTGAGGGCAACAGGTGGACCTCAGAAGATCGGGCGGGGCGAGTCACCTGGTATGAATATGATGCCCTCAATCGGTTGATAGGGACTATCTTCCCTGATGGGAGCGAAACTGCCATCGAGTATGATGCGGCAGGCAGGGTTACCGACACCATAGATGAGAACGGACACAGCACCTCCTTCACCTATGATGCCGCAGGCAGAAGGACCAAGGTGATTGATGCCCTCGGAAACGAAACCTCCTTCACCTGTGATGCCAACGGCAACCAGCTCACCTTGACCGATGCCAACGGCAACACCACCACTTATGACTATGATGCGCTCAACAGGAGGATTAAGACCATCTTCCCTGATGCCACCTTTACTACCATAGGATACGACTGCCTTGGCAGAAAGATCTCTGAAACCGATCAGGCAGGGGTGATAACACAATTTGAATATGATCCTATGGGCCGTTTGATTAAGGTCATCGATGCCATCGGAGGGGAGACCGCCTATACCTGCGATGAAGTTGGCAACAAGATAACCCAGACAGACCCCAACGGCCATATCACCACCTGGGCTTATGACAATCTCGGGAGGGTGGTAAAGCATACCCTTCCCTTGGGCATGTCCGAGACCTTCACCTATGATCCTAACGGCAACATGCTCACCAAGACTGATTTTAACGGCAATATTATTACTTATGCCTATGATGTCAATAATCGTTTGACAACGAAGAGTTATCCCGATGCCTCACAAGTCTCATTTACATATACACTTACTGGCCACCGAGAGACCGTGACCGCTGCAAGGGGAGTCACTACCTACACCTATGACCAGCGAGACAGGCTCCTAAGTGTAACCAATCCGGACAGTACTACTCTGTCATACACTTATGACAATGTAGGTAACAGGACATCTGTCCAATATGAACCGTGCGCCTCGAGCCCTGAGCCTTGTGCCACGATTTACACCTATGACGCCCTGAACCGCCTCTCAACCGTCATTGACCCGGATGGTGGAGTCACGACCTACACCTATGACAGTGTGGGCAACAGGAAGACCGTGACATACCCCAATGGCACGGTTGCGGAATACACCTACGATACACTGAACAGGCTTACCTACTTAAAGAACCGGAAATCTACCGGAGAGATTATCTCAAGCTACACCTATACCTTAGGTCCTTCAGGAAACCGCACGAAGGTGGAAGAGAATACCGGCAGGGTTGTGGACTACGTCTATGATAACCTTTACAGGCTGACACAAGAGGCTATCACTGATCCGATCAACGGCAATGAAACCATCTCATACACCTACGATGCCTTTGGTAACCGCCTGACCAAATCAGACTCATCAGGCACTGTCACCTATGCCTATGATGCGAATGACCGGCTGCTTACCGAAGGCAGCAATTCTTACACCTATGACAACAACGGCAATACAGTAAGCAAGACTGACGGAATAGACACCACCACCTACACCTATGACTATGAGAATAGGTTGATTGCAGTCCAGACTCCATCCTCTCAGCTTGGATATGCATATGATCCTGATGGAATAAGGGTGAGCTCTGCGGTTGACGGCGTAGTGACTGACTATCTGATAGATAAAAACCGGGAATATGCACAGGTGTTGGAAGAGAGAGATGGAAGTGCCACGTTGATCGTTAGTTATGTTTACGGAGATGACCTTATCAGCCAGCAAAGGGGAGGTGCAGACTCTTATTACCACTACGACGCTCAATCCTCTACCCGCATGTTGACAGATCAAGCAGAAACAGTTACCGATACGTATACCTACGATGCATTTGGCTCTTTGACAGATCAGGCAGGAGTAACCGCCAATAACTACCTTTACACCGGGGAACAGTACGATCCGAATGTAGGGTTCTATTATCTGAGGGCTAGGTACATGAATCCGAAGATTGCGAGGTTTGTGACTACTGAGTCGGGGCAAGGAAGCCCTTTTGAGCCGGTGACCTTGCATAAGTATTTGTATGCTAATTGTAATCCTGTAAATAATCTAGATCCATCTGGTTATACAGCACTATCTGTAATGGAGACTATGACTGTTTTCGCTCTTAGTGCGGCTCTGAATAGCATGATTATGCCTAACTTAGCCGTACTAAAATCGTATGCTGGCCGAACCGACCGTTTTGAAGTAGAATTAGGTTATGGTGGATCTGGTGGGAAAATTCTCTATTTCGGAGTAATCACTGGGTATATCTGGGAGTTAAATCCTAGTAGAGGAGGATTGACTTATCCTCGTAAACGTGGTGTGTTTAATGTAACAATAATTGGGTTTGGTGCTGGTATAGGGATCAATTTTCCATCTAACCCTATAAAATTTCCGACGACAACTAAAAGAAACATTGAACATTTTGATGGCGTAGGTAGAATTTCATCGGTAGGAGCATCGTGGAAAGCATTTGGCGCTTCCTGGGTAAAAATGCAACTGGCTGAAGGAACACAGATTCCTCATAAATTTTCTGTCGGTCCTTCAGTATCTGCCGCGAATCTTGGTGCATTTGTTGCCTCAGCATATTGGGATCTTATTTATGTGGATAGGATATAGCGATGAAAAAACCAATAGAATTCATTAAAACGGCACAAAGAAAGCATGTGCTTATCTTTATCGGAATAATACTCATTTGTATTCCTTTGACGTATTCAGCTATCATTAATCTTAAACTCAGGACATATGAAAAGGAATCAACACCTTTCACAAATAATTTCTTAAAACTTTTGGTTGATAAAAAATATGCTGAATTGCACCAAGAATACGCTATTAATAGCGGCATGAGCATTAATCAATTCAAGAAGCAGATTGAAAAGTTGTATTCAGAATTTGGCATCATGCGATCCTATTCTTATAAGGGTTATTCGTCCTCATATGATGGTATGTTTGGAGGAATTATTGGTTTCATCCTTTATTACGATTTAGAATTCGACAACGGTAGTAGTTATCAAGGGACCTTTTCCATTGAAATAGACAAGCATAAAAACAGACCAATAAGTGGAAGTATTTTCAATTTTGAAGTAACTGGCGACTATGGGGAAAAATATGTTGAGATAAGATTAATCAAATAACGCATCAGAATCGGTTAAAGACACTTACACCTATGGTGCCTTTGGCAAGCGTTTGACCAAGTCAGACTCATCAGGCACTGTCACCTATGCCTATGATGCAAACGACCGGCTGCTTAACGAGACAGGACCAGGTTATATCTACACCTATGACGCCAACGGCAATACCTTGACCAAATCAGACGGTTCTAATAGTATCCACTATTACTATGACTATGAGAATCGGTTGATACAGATCCAGGAAGGCGGTTCTCAGACGGATTATGGTTATGACGCCGATGGCATCCGGGTCTCATCCAATACCGATGGAGATATCACCGATTACCTAGCAGATAAAAATCGTGACTATGCCCAGGTGCTAGAGGAACGGGACGGTTCCGGCTCTTTGACAGTTTATTATGTGTATGGGGATGACCTTATCAGTCAGCGACGCGGCAGTGGGGAGTACTTTTACCTCTATGACGGTCAGATGTCCACACGACAGCTTACCGATGCCTCAGAAGATGTGGCCAATACTTAAGTGAGTAACGGGGTCAAATCTACTCTTGACTCATTCTGTATTTTATAGTGCAAACCTACCATGTCCAGAACACTAAGAATACAATATCCTGATGCATGGTATCATGTGATGAATCGTGGAAGACGAGGGGAAGATGTTTTTAAGGCGAAGAAAGACTATAGTGCATTTATTGATCTGCTAAAGGAACTGGTTGAGGACTATAGTGTTAAGATCGCTGCCTATTGTTTAATGTCAAATCACTATCACCTATTGGTTCAGACTCCGCAGGCTAACATATCCAGAGCCATGAGACATTTAAATGGTGTATATACACAGCGTTTCAACAAAATTAATCACTGTGATGGTCAACTATTTAGAGGTCGATTCAAATCCATTCTTGTGGACGCTGACAGTTATCTGCTTGAATTGCTAAGATATATTCATCGGAATCCATTAGATTCTGGAATAGTGGACAATATAGATAAATATAATTGGAGTAGCCATAAGGCCTATTTGTCCGAAGCAAAGAAGTGGGACTGGCTGCACAAGAGATATATGTTATCCTTATTTTCAATGAATAGAGGAGAAAGTATCAAGCGATACAAGCAGTTCGTATCAAAAGAAACTCCTTAGGAGATTAATCAGATATTAGTGAGAAAGAAATTGCCTGCTGTAATAGGGAGCCAAGGTTTTGTGAATAAGATAAAGGAGTTATTTTTTGCCGAGAAAAAACATGAAGAGGTCCCGGAATCTAGATATCTTGCGCCGGATATAGATAAAATAATTGAAGAGGTATGCCAATTCTATAATATTAAAAAGGATGTTCTCTTCTCCTCAAGAAGGGGATTTTTTAATGAACCAAGGAATGTGGCAATTTATCTTATAAGGCGGCTTAGAGGCGGTACTTTAAAAGAAGTAGGGAAAATATTTGGGATTGAGAAAAACAGTTCAGTCAGTAGCGTAGTAGAAAGGTTGAGACTGGAGATAGTAAGCAATAAGAATCTCAATAAGCGTATTGAAAGCTTGAGGAATAAATTGCTCAAGAGTCAAGAGTAGATTTGCCCCTTTAACTTTATGACCCTTTAACTTTAAATTTATGAAAATCACTTTGACCTTGCCTCAGTCTGGTATAAGAAAGCCCTCCTAGAAACTATAGGATGTTCCTTATTATAGGGATTTAGCCAAAATTTAATAACTTTACCCCACAATCACTGCACCTATCAAATTCTGCTCTATATTCAGCCCCGCACAGCGGGCAATAACTGGTGGCCGATTCATCCTGTTTTTTGGGGGTGGCAAGGATCTCCTCCACAGTGATTCCCGTCTCAGCAAGCAGACGATGAAGTAAATTCTCTTTAAGTCTCCAAAATCCTACTAAATGGCCTTTTTGCTCCTGGGATTTTGCGAATATAAGACGGTACATTTCCTTCCTCATCAAGTCTTGAAAGGTATCTGAAGGCAATAGCTCCACTGCTACAGCGATGTAGTCAAAACGGGCATAAATATCTCGTGTCAGATTGTTGAGCACATGTATAGCAGTGAACGGTGATAGTATTATTGACAAAAGGCTATATACCCTATGTCCGACTTTTTCACTATAGATCTTCTTATGGGCGAAATAAGTCATGGCAAGTATTAAGAGATAATTCAGGGCCATAATGATTAACAAACGAAATAAGTCTATGTATAGATATAATTCAGAGTATAAAGTTAGCGGGAGCACAATGAAAGTATAAACGAAAAGTACGGAGCTTAATATTTGCAAGCAAAAAATAGGATTGGAATAAGCTATTCTCAGAGCCTTTATCTCCTGCAAGTCTACTGAATTAGCTAGGAAGCTTTGTATTTTCTCGCCGCGTTTTGAAGGCCGCAAAACTTTAAGATCCTTTATAAATCCTATAATATGTCTGGCGATAGCCCCAGAAGGTGTCTTGATCGAGACCTTACTGTTTATCTTGATGGCCTTTCCGTCAGCCTCAACTATAGTTAAATCCTTATAAGGTATGAAATGAAAATCTTTTGTTTCGTATATTCCACTTTTGTGATGCTGTCCATCGGGCACAAAATACACGCCCTTACTAGTAAAGCAAAGTGGAAGATTGTGTGAGACAATTGCTTGACTGACTGGCAATAAACCAACAAGGTGTAACCCAGCTTCTTTGTGTCTAAAAGTTTTCCCAAGATGTGAGACGAAGAGCAAATGATGGCTTTTAATGTATGATATACAATCAAGAAGATATATAATAACAATATAGGGGAATAATACCTCCAGAATGTATTTTAAGTCCATAATTTCAGACGGTTCTCTAGCGACATCTTGCTTTTGCAATTGAGAATTTTAGGACATTCAAGATATAGTGCCGCTTTCGCGCTTGCCGAATATTGCTTTTACTACTTTACCAATGAACGCGAAGAATGCAACTGCTGCTACTGCCACAATCTTCCATGCTTTGGCTAAGAATTTTAAAAGGCCAAACTTTACAGCGGCAGCGCCAGCTCCACCTGCAATGAGTGCTGTCAAACCATATTTTGCTACTTTATCCCCTTGCACATATTCGGCATAACGCTTACCTTTCTTGTATGAAAAATTAGCTATGATATTTTCTATTTCTTGCTTATCAGAGTACAATGTTAAAGGATCAGTAACCAGAATCGCCGATGTGTATCCATGGCGCCCTAGTAACCTTACATTGTAATTGACAACCTGATGCCCTTCCGATTCAGCTAATAAAGTCCAGACTAAATTGTGTGATTGAATATCATAATGGGGCTTTTCATGCCAACCAATGATATTTAAAGGCGCAAAACCCTTTTCCCTCCTTTTCTTATTTGCTTCCTCAGTTCCTTTCTTTATTGATTTAAGAATAGCATCTGCGTCTATGCGATTCTTTTCGTCATCTCTGACATAACCGACCGGTTTATACTCAAATACTATAAAATAATTCGCATTTTGATATTTTGGGTATACTGATCCAACTTCATAATTAGTTGGAGGATTACCTATTGCTTCCATAATTTTTCTTGTGTCGTTTCCATTGGCAAATACATAATTCTCATTAAGTTTAATTTTAGCCACATTGTCGCCTAACGCAACAATGCACGGTCCTTCCAACCATTTTATTTCAGAAGTCTGTGAAAAACCTTTTATGGGGAAGATCAAAAGGAACAAAGGAATAAAAATAATGGCTCTAACCGAAATTTTTCTAAATATGGCATTTAGCTTTTTCATCTTGATCTCCTTTTTTAAAGCTATATTTCATAAAGGCATAATTATGATTTTAGCATTGAACATTAAGAATGCTTTATAATTCTTCTATCTTAATCTCGGTTTTTCCGCCATTCCTCAGCTGCCTTATGCTTTAATTCTTCAGCTTCTTTTAAGGTCTCACTTGCTTTTTGTCTGTCCAATTTAGCTTGACGTACTAATTCCTCAACTTCATATATCTCTGCTTGGATTTCTCTATATTCTTCTCTTTGCCTGTCTTTTTTCCGTTTTTTCCTCGATAACAGAATGACTACAAGAATAAAAACTGTAATAAAAATTATGCAGTGAATCCAAAAATCGCTATTCATCACAACCTTAAATATTTCTCAGTGTTTGTTGCTTCTCTCCTTCTCCATTGCAGATAATTTCTTATGCAGCTTGCGCAAGTATGAGTAACATTTGCTCCTACTGCCAATAAAATGCTGCTGATCATGGATCTTTGATTGTGGTTTTATTAAATTTAACTTTATTAAAATGGTTATGCTCCCAACAGCACAGAGAATATTCTGTCAGGAGCAAAGTAGGCACATTTTGAGATATATTTCCATCTAAAATGCAGGGTCCCAGAAACTATTATTTAAGATATGTAAATGTAAAATCCGATTAAAAAATGATCACCCTTCTCTGAATGATGGGGTCTTTGAATTCAATCTATAGTTTCCCTTTTAATTAGGGTTCACATTTCAGATGGGGGGGATTAATCCTTTAATAACAAATTGTCATTGAGAATGCAACGTTTTTTGCATCTGTAGAAAATGGCTATAAAAACCGTAATAATAGATGAAGACGAATAAAGAGCTTTATATTGACTAGACTGTGATTGATCAAGAAATCCCTGAAATGATCAGTTGGCAAGCGCGAAAGGAAATATTGGTTACCCGGAAAGGACTATGAGGTAACAGTATCAGGCAAGCTAAAGGATGGGAAGCTATTCAAAGGTACTGCAAATATCACCATCACCGAGTGGAAGGCCAAACATAGGTGGAAATGGGACCACCCGGGTTGGCTCAACTGGGATAAGGACATGGATCACTGGTGGAATAAAGAGAGAGACCTGGAGGATTGGTGGGAGAAGATAAGAAAGCAACCCAAACCCAAGCCAAAACCCGGCACGAAAGGGTACAAGCAATAAAGGCTTCCGTATGGATTCGGCCGAGGATCTGGGAGTTAATGTCTCTACAGCATGGTATGCTGTGCAGAGGGGAGAAGTCATTGCCTGTGGGAATAAGTATCAATTGGTGGAAAAAGATTCTTAGATACTTAAGTGTGTCCCGCTTTCCGCATAAGATAGCTTGGCCAGACCCCAATTAGGATGACAATAAGGATGAAAGAGTAAGTCAAGCTAGTCACTGACGTCTTGGAAGGCCCAAGAACCGGATATGTTATGGGAACTTTTCCGTTGACCTGCAACGCCATTTTACCCATACTTACTGTCTAACAAAGGGAATTCTTATCATTTCAGTTACTATTGTCCGTTTTGATTGCTGTTTTGCCGATCTTTGCGGTATTGATCTTCATAGTCATGTAATGGAAGTATGGCCTAACAAGGGTAGCGCACTTGACGGAGCAAGTGATTACGAGCCTTGGTGCCGATGGTGGAGCGATGAAGAACGAGCAAGGGACTATGATACAAGTGCACGGAAGTATGTGCGGGGAAAGAAGGGGAAACGCAAGCCAGCACTAGTCTACATCTGATAGCCTTCAATTCCTCAACGTTTGATATCCAAGCCAGGGGACTGTTTTTTCCGCTTTGGCCCAGCAAAGGAGTCTTATATTTTAAATAGGATTTAGCAATATAATAAGCCACGGCAAGGCGAGGAGAGAATCTGGAAATATTGTGCGGGATGTGAAGAATTTTCCGAGCAGATCCGCCCTCAGCTGAGAAATTGAAGTTCCTATCAGCCAGGTGAATTTTAGGGGGTCGGCTTATGTTAACCATCCGTCAAGAGCAAATGATCGTCTTCAAGAAACAGGCGGAAGAGCATTTCATTGACAGGATGGTTTTGTATTTGCGAAAACAGTTCTCCGAAGAAACGGCCGCTTGCAGTGATAAGGCGCTTCGTGTGCGCATTCGAAATGAATTGACTAGCGCCAAGCGCTTTCAACTGATTTCAGAGCGCGCCATTTGCTATTTCCTTAATCTCAGTATCATGTATGGCGAAGGCTTCATAGATCGAGAAGACAGTCTATGGATGCAGGATTATTTAACCGATCCCGACGTTCCAGATCCCAATGAGCGCATGTATAGGCTTTACCAGGCGGTCATAAAAAGGCTGGAAGTCGAAGCGGACCATCAACGCATCTTGGCGGAATTCAATGAGTCGACAGAGGTTGGAGCTTAGAGGTGGCGGAGGGCACGAAAGAGCCTGGCAGTCAGGCGGACAAATTGAGAACGGCAGGCAGCGCGGCGCAACAGGAAACTGGCAACAAGCCAGTAGGCTCCGCAGCACAAAGCTGTCCTTCCGAGGATACGACCTGGATTGAAATAGAGCTGGTCGGAGAAGATGACACCGGCATTGCCGATGCGGCGTATTTGATTGTTACCGCGGACGGCAAGGAGTTCCGGGGGAAAACGGATGCCAACGGATTGGCGCGTCTGGAAGGGATCGTTAAGGGGGATTGTAAAGTATGCTTCCCGCTTTTAGATCAGGAAGCGTGGGACAGAATCTGAGTAAGCGATTATGAGAAACGAAGACAAAGTATGGATACCAAGGAGCCACAATCTGACATCAGTTAACCTATATCGTTGGAGCTAGCTCATGGCAGACGTAAACTATGACGCCCATTTCTTCCCTAATCCGATCCCCTTGCTTCGGAAAGCGTCGCTCTACTTACCCGATAACACCTATGAGAGGCCTGTTCCCGCCAGCCCAGCGCTACAGCCTCTCAACGATGGGTCAAACTATGCGGCAATGAACACACAGACATGGCCCGCCAACGTTATCGATACCGGCATCGACCTGAAGGGAGGCCCCTTTCGTAAGTATCAACTCACGCCCATTACCCGAGTGGGACATCAGGCGTATTTTCTACCATGGAGTGGCACTGGGTGCGCAACCAAAATGACACTCCCGAATCCTCCCGCCGCGAACTACTTCTTCACCTCGGCACTAGCTGGATGCTCGGTGATCGTCACAAATACGGTGCAGAACCCGACCATCTATCACTGTGGAATTGAGTCCCATAATTGGGGTACGGGAGGTAGACCTAACAAGCCGGCGAACGTCCCGGCATTCTGGCGCGGGATGATCAATCACATCGAGGCAGCTGCAGCTGTAGCTCAACACCGCGCTGCATACCCCATTATCGGGGAAGTAAACACCGAGCTATATGTCAAAGATCCCAATGTAACGTACAGATATCCATCGTATGATCAAGCCCCGCAAGAGCCTACTACACAGGACGCCGTGGATTGCATGGCGACCCTTGGTAACTATATGACGAAAGTGAGTAAGACTGTCTGGGTCAAGCCTCTTTTTGGTAACAGGCATGCAGTAAAGAAGAAAAGAGTAGTACAGGGAGGGACGGCCGAACCCTGGGGGACGTTTTTCGGATATTACAATGGAGGGCAGTGGCACTTCTACCTCCAGCAGAACCTGTGGATAAAGCATGACGGCGTGTTCCTGACGGGGTGGTACAAAGCTAGTCGCCGGCGGGCCAATCCAGTACTGGCGCGTACGTTCTCCCAGAGCGTGCCCTGGAGGATCCGCAACGTACACGTCATTCCGTTGCCCCACGGCGCTCCAGTGTTTACGGCCAGAAACTGGGTCTGGAACGACATTAGAGACGGGAACTTATGGCTACCCTAACATACCTTGTTCGAAAACCGAACTGTTGGATCATAAGAAAATGAGTAAAGAACACACTGTTGAACAGGGTGATTGTATAGATAAAATTGCATACGAATACGGCTTTCTTCCTGAGACAATTTGGAATCATTCTGCTAACGCTAAATTGCGTGAGCTTCGTGATCCGAATGTGCTTTTGCCTGGGGATGTCGTGGTGATACCAGATGTGCGCAAAAAGACGGTTACCGCAACAACAGAGAAGCGGCACAGATTTGTGCACCGAGGGGTCATATCGCGTTTTAGGGTCACTTTGGACTTGAGCGATGAATCCCTCTCTGATGTTAAGTACCTACTGGATATCGACAACCGCACCGTGCTGTACCAGGGAACACTTGACGAGAGAGGCCTGATCGACCATCCCATTCCGCCCACATCAAGCCATGCCAAGCTGACCGTGGGCGAAGAGGTGTTCGAGTTTGACCTTGGCCACCTTGATCCTGTCGAGGCTCCGCAAGGGCTTGTGGAGCGACTCCGGGGGTTAGGCTATCTGGAAGATAGCAACGAAGTTTCGGAAAAGCGAGTTTCCGCAGCTCTCATGCAGTTTCAGCGAGACAACAACCTCAACCTTACCGGCAAGCCGGATAAAGATACGCGTGACGCCCTCGTGGACAAGTTCGGCTGCTGACTGATACAAAGGCTAACAAATGATAGGGTATGAGATTGTTATAAAGATTGCGAAATATAAAACAGATCTGTTGTATAACAATATTGTTTTATAACGATGTAGGAGCTTTTCTCAGTTATAGGGAATTTGTGCAGAAAGGCATTGCAAAGGGAAGGCGTACCGATTTAATAGGCGGCAGCCGTTCAATAAAATAAGGATTAGGTTGGCTGTAAAGTCTTTAGCGGGGACTTTTGGGCTATCAGATCGAAGTGCTTATCACAATGCAGTATTGGCGCATTGTTTTCAATGCAGAGTAAGGCGATATAGGCATCAGTCAACGGCACCACAACCCCTTTTCTAAAGAGCGTAAAAGAGAATTCAGATAATCTCTCCCAGAATTCTTCAGGCACAGGAAGGTATGTCAGTCCCTTTAGCAGATCGCTCAGCTGATCGTACTCCCTCTTACTCTTGGTACCTCTGAGAAGCTCTACCTTTATGATCCCGGGAAGCAAGATGCGCCCCTTTATGATCAGGTCTTTTACGAGATCGCTCAATGCCTTATCGTACTGAGGCCGAAAGGATTTAATCCAGGCAGAGGTATCTATAATGGCCTTATCCATCCTCCCTCATCTCTTCGAGCTCTTCTAAAGAATACCCAAATTCATAATTTCCTATAAGGGAGGCGAGCTTCTCTCTTCTTCTCACATCGAGAAATGTCTTTATGGCCAGGACGATTGCCTCCTTTTTGACCCCTGTATTGGCCTCTTTCAAGAGTTCCTGCAACAGGTCATCCTGTATATCTATAAGAGTCCTCATTTTTCCTCCGTTTGGATATATAAATATATCTTTTTTATATATACCCAAACAGGCACTTCTTGTCAAGACAAAACAGGAAGATCCTTTAGGGGGGCACGAAAGGCCTCCTTTGCCTATGGCGAGGCGGGAGTTGCACAAGGTCGGCGGGATGAGCTGGGAAGGCCAGAAAAGGTCATCGATGCCCTCGGAGGGGAAACTACCTGCACCTGTGGCAGTGTGGGCAGCAGGCAGATTATTACTCCCCCAGCCAAACTCAGCTGGCGCGCACAGTAAACCTGACCCAGCCAGCTGTCGGTCAGGCTGTTAGAAGTGGAAAGGTCTTGAGCCACAAGGCCATGTGTGCGATTACACTTGAAAAACAAGGATAATTCCCCTATACTATTCTTTAGAAGAAGCGAGTTCTTATCATCAAAGTCACTTCCTATCAGTTAGTCAATCATGAAGCTGAAAAGGCTCCTAATTTCTAACTACTTTTTATATGGGTTTTTAACTCTAGGGATTCTGGCGGGGTTGATGTTTGAGTTTTACCCTTTGCAGTCCCTGGAATACAAGGCCTATGACTTCATGGCTGGCCTGCGGCAAAGGGAAGATGCCAGCCCGGTAGTAATAGTTGAGATTGACGATAAGAGCATTAAGAATATTGGCGCCTGGCCTTGGCCCCGCTCCTATATCGCCGATATGGTCCGCCGCCTCACCGGGTATGGCGTCCATACACTGGGCATTTACCTTTTGTATTCCGACAAGGAATTGAACGCAGGACTGGAGGAAATACAAAGCATCAGAGAGGTTCTCCGAACAATGCCGTCCCTGGGAAAAGGGCGCGGCCTTGGGAAGATCGATGGAATTCTCGCAGAATCGGAGAAGAAGCTGGATCATGACGCCAGGCTGATGTCCGCTGTCAAGACCGCCCACAACGTTGTTTTGCCGCTGCGCTTCATCCCTGGCGACCCGGAGGGTGAGGAACTCCCCAGTATGCCCGGATGCCTGAAGAACAATTCTCTGAGTTGGATAAAGGAGAAGCCTGACCTGAAAACACAGCTTTTAAGGCTCAGAAATCCAGTGGATGTCTTAAGAGTCAAGAGGCTTACCGCCAGGGAGGTTACGGCGACTTACAGTGAACTGGCACAAAAGGCCGGGGCGCTTGGCCATATTAACCTCATCCCTGACCGGGACGGCAAGCTCCGTCGTGTGCCGCTCATGATCGACTATCAGGGAAGGTACTTCCCTTGCTTTGCCCTGCAAGTGGCGGCAAAGTATGTGGGTGGAAGTTTGAAGGACCTGAAGGCCGGAGACGCAGGAGACGATTTTAGCAGGCTACGCCTCAAGTCCTTGGAAATTCCCACCGACACCTCCTGGATGCTTATCGATTTTAGCGGGCGACATCTTACCTACACGAAGTTCTCCTTTACTGACGTGCTCGACGGTAAAATTCCAACAGATTCTTTTCGGAAAAAGATCGCGCTTATCGGGATTACCGCCAAAGGGCTGGCTCCCCTGTTTGAAACTTCGGTTCAGCCGGGCGTCCCTGGCGTTGAGATAACAGCAAATGTTATTGAGAATATGGTGAACCAGAAACATCTTTCGCGGCCTGTCTGGGCATTCGCCCTGGAAGTCTTGGTAATTCTTTATTTGGGCGTATTTCTTTTGTTCGTAATACCCAGGGTGACCCTTAGAGTCGGCGCCTCAATATTGGGGATCTTCCTGGTAAGCTGGGTGGGTGCTGCGGTGCTTCTCTTTATGGCGTATGGGTACTGGCTCAAGGTCTTCGCTCCCGTTCTTCTCTCCGTCCTCGGTTATAGCGTTACGGTGTATAAAAGATCTTCCACCAAGAAGCATGACGAAAGCATGGAGGCAAATAAGGCGCTTGGTCTGTCTTTGCAAGGGCAGGGCATGCTGGATATGGCTTTTGAAAAGTTCTTAAAATGTCCTGTTGAAGACGAATTGGTGAAGGAAGTGCTTTTTAATCTTGGACTGGATTTTGAGCGGAAGAGAATGTTCAACAAGGCTTTAGCCGTGTATGAACACATATTGAAGGCAGGCGAATTTAAGGACATTAAGGGCAGGATACAAGCGCTGAAAAGCATAGGACAGACGGTCGCCCTTACCACAGGTTCCTCCAAGCAAGGCATGGGCCTATTGATGCGAGAAGGTAAGACCAATCCCACTCTTGGTCGCTATGAGATACTGAGAGAGCTGGGGCAGGGCGCAATGGGTACGGTCTACCTCGGGAAGGATCCCAAGATCAACCGGGAGGTGGCTGTCAAAACGTTGAGATATGAGGAAGTTCCCAATCAGTTGGAGGAAGTGAAGGCACGATTTTTCCGCGAGGCGGAGGCGGCCGGGAAACTAACACATCCGAACATCGTGACGATATTTGACGTGGGCGAGGATCACGATATGGCCTACATAGCCATGGAACTCCTCAACGGGGAAGATTTGAGCAATTATTGCCTGGCAGGAAATTTGCTTCCAGTAAAAAGGGTGCTCGGAATAATCTCTTCCGTGGCCGAGGCACTTAGTTATGCACACAGACAGGGAGTGGTGCACCGTGATATCAAGCCGGCCAACATTATACTTTTAAAAAACGATCAGGTGAAAGTCGCCGATTTTGGCATAGCGCGGGTTATGGACATATCCGAAACCCAGACAGGTGTGGTTTTCGGTACCCCTGCTTACATGTCGCCCGAACAGGTTGCGGGGAAAAAAGTGGACGGCCGTTCCGACCTCTTTTCCCTTGGTGTCGTCTTTTATGAGCTGCTGACCGGGGAAAAGCCGTTTAAGGGCGACAATATTACGGAGGTCATGTACGCCATCGCCAAGGCCTCATATACCCCGATTGCGGAACTGGTGCCGGACGTACGGCCTTGTTGTGTTGAAATTGTGGTCAAGCTGCTGGCCAAAGGTGTAACCAAAAGGTTAAATCCCGCCGCTAAGGTGGGCAAAGAAATCCAGCTGTGCCTGGATAAGCTGTCCTAAAACGCGAAGATGAAGATAGGTGGAGAAACTGGAGAGATCCTTTGAGTAGTGACAAGAAGGACACGTTTGTGGCGAGGAGAACCTTTATGATTTACCATAGCAGACGGGAAAAAGATGTGCTTCAAGGTCGTTATGGGTTATTTTTGCAAAGATAGGGGATTTCTGAATCAAAAAATCTTGACTTTTAGGGAGGTAACCAATGCTGAGAATACTGTTGAAGTTTGATAAGAAGGTGCTTAGAGAGATTGAGAGCACCAAAGAACAGATTACCATTGGAAGAGATGCAGAGAATGATGTTCAGATCGATAACATAGCTGTTTCCGGAAAACATGCGAGGATCATAAAAGGTCCGGATCATTATTTCATCGAGGACCTGAACAGTCTCAACGGTACTTTCGTGAATCAAGAGAAGATTAGCAAGAGGGTCTTGGAGGAGAATGACGCCATAACCATCGGCAAACATACACTGGTAGTCGCCTTTAAAAAACATGGGGAAAAGATTCAAGGCAGAAAAATGAGCGAGATAGAGCGGACCTATAAACTGGAGACCGAGCGACACAAAGAGATGTTGAAAAAACAGCGCAAAAAAAGCCGTTAGGGGCAGGGGGCTTCGCGTACGTTAGGATTGATGGAATTCTTGAGACAATTTGTGGTAGGGCGCGTTCGTGCAGAGCGTGCATCCCTTATATTACGCTAGATATGTCCTTATGGAATGAGATAAAGCCCTTTTCAGGGCAAAGCAAAGCAATTTATTTATGCAGACATTTAAATCTTAACCGAAGATTTCTGCAATCTTCGGCGATCAGTTTTTACGTTCTATAGAGTTTATTCAACAACCTTCCTTCATGGCTGTATTCTTCCTAAGGGCGAACTGCTTTTCTTGTTTGCTCGTTATAAAAATTACTCAACCTGGAACAAATTTATTGTACAATATCAGTGTTGCTTGAGCCAGTCACTCCACCTGATTTGTCAGGGGCTTGGTCCTTTCCAGGCGGGTGATCTCTTCATTGGGAAGCACATTTGAGGAGGGTTGCATATGGAATTTCATCCATTGACACCAGACAGGTGGCCCGATTTCGAAGATCTGTTTGGGCCCAAGGGCGCGTATGGTGGCTGTTGGTGCATGTGGTGGCGATTGTCTCGCAAGGAGTTTGAGCTTCAACAGGGCGAGGGTAATCGGCGGGCTATGAAAGCGCTCGTCGAATCCGGGCAGGTGCCCGGCATCCTCGGATACTCAGATGGAAAACCTGTAGGTTGGTGTTCAGTCGCGCCCCGGGCGCAGTATGCGTCGCTCAATCGATCACGCATCTTGAAGCGCATTGACGATACGCCTGTATGGTCGATTGTCTGCTTTTTTGTTTCCAAGACTCATAGAGGGCACCGAACCATTGAGAAACTCATACAGGCAGCAATCGACTATGTGCGCACCCAAGGTGGTAATGTGGTTGAAGCCTATCCTACTGTCCCCAAGAGCAGTCGTGTGCCGCCGGTATCGAGCTACATGGGGTTTCCCTCGACCTTTGAAAGGGCTGGGTTCGTCGAGTGTGGGAAACCCTCGCAAAGCAAGCGTATTATGCGATACTATATTGACCAAGAGACGGCCTTGGAGGGTTCCTGAGTTTCGCTTGACACGGATTGATAATATAACCGGCGCTTACCAACAACCGGTCAGCTTTTCGTGAGGCAGCCCCTTCAGCAGGTAACTGTTGACTATGCCTATTCCCACCTGGTTTTGATTGGCCTTCGGTCAACGGTGCGGAGGTATCTGAGCTTGGGATAGCCGGCAATGAGCACGCTGAAGACCTGGTTTCCTTTCGGGAGTGAGAGCTCGTCTATGAGAGGCTGGTAGGATCTGGAGGCGATCTCAAGGAGCCCGATATAGGTCGTCTCCAGTCCCATGGTCCTGGCCAGGAGCCCCATGGTGGTGGAAGCGATGACACAGTTGTCTTTTGAGGTGGTGCCATGTATCGTGGAGTGAAAGATGATCACTGCCGGGGCGCCGTAAAAGACCGGATCGAGGCCTTTTTTCCTGAAAAGGAGCATCCGCTCCCGGTACCTTACCATCTTTTGCATCAGAGATATATCTTCAGGGATTGCCTTGCCCCCTTTCCTGATCCCCTCCAATTGCTCAGCGCAGTGGGCTCCCAGGTGATCGAAATGCTCCACCGTGAGCTCGGAGAGCCTTTGTATCCTCTCCGGATTCTCGACGACCATGATCTCCACGTTCTGATCGTTGCTGCCGGTGGGGGCGTAGCGGACCGTATCGATCAATTGTTCTAAAACCTCTCTGGGGATGCGTTTCCTCTTAAAATGCCTGTGGCTTCGCCGTTCCCGTATGAATTGGATGAACTCCTCGGGCTTAAAGGTGATGGGCTCGGCGATGTCCGGGAAATTATCCATATCCATTTTATGGTGAACAATAGCCCCCGTGGGGCAAAGGGAGACGCAGTGGCCACAGATATTGCACCAGTTCTCGTCGGCCTGTACCGTGACGGTGTCTTTCTTCTTGGTGAAGCACCGCGCGCATCTCAGAACACAAATACCGCAGGTAGTACATTTGTCGTAATCGATAGAAACCCAGCTCATCACATCCTCATCATCAACAAAGAAATAATTTACATCAACCTGCGGGATCTTGGTTCCTTCTTGGTTCATCACGGGCAGCCACTGGCGTTACCAGCGGCTTCCCGAGGAACGACAGCCCCGGGAATATTTGAAAGCCTCCCCACCGTGAACCGCTCAATGCTCAAAAAAAGAGGCTTTCAATGAAGATCAATGGAAATTAATCCATATCACATTGGATTGCAACTATCTTTTGATTGGGACATAATGCTTGTGATTTCCCGGAGAGCCGGATTCACCGGTCCTGATGGAACGGAGATTAGCGATATCTTGGCCACAACAAGAAAAGGGGGAAGCCATGTTTGATTTTATGCTTGACGACGAGCAGAGGGCATTGCAGGCGGAGCTCAGGGATTTCGTGAAAAACGATGTGCCGAGCAAACTCGTTCGAGACATGGATCAGGGCGTGATTGAGACCGGTCGTCCTTTTATTGAGCTCGCAGCGAAGAGGAATCTCCTGGGCCTCCGATTTCCGGCAGAATTCGGGGGCAGGGACCTTAACTGGGCGGCCGAGGTGGTTGCCATTGAGGAAGTCGGGGTGCTCGGCAACTCCATCACGTGTGCCTATGTGATGCCCACCATCGTGGGAGAGGCGATCAACGCCTTTGGAACGCGGCAGCAGAAGGAACGGTACCTGAAGCCCACCAACCAGGGCGTGCTTTACTCCGCCGAGGCCTTGACCGAACCACGGGGAGGTTCTGATTTCTTCGACGCCACCACGCGTGCGGTGCAGGACGGGGATTCCTTTATTCTCAACGGCGAGAAGCGATTCATCGTGGGGGCAAAGGACTCCGACTACTTCCTGGTCTACGCCAAATCAAACCCGGACGCCCCTGCTCACGAGTCGATCAGCTGCTTCATCGTTGACAGGGACATGGGCGTTGAGGATCAGGCCATCTACAGCCTTCTTGGAACGAGAGGCGGCGGCACCGGGAGGATTGTATTGAAGGACGTGAGGGTTCCCGGGGAGAACCTCGTGGGTGATCTGCACGGGGCCTACCAGGTGTTCAACAGGATGATGGTCCCTGAGAGGCTCACGAGCGGCGCAGGATCCGTTGGCCTCGGCAGGGCCGCACTTGAGGTGGCCGCCCGGTACTCCACCAGGCGAAAGGCCTTCGGCGGCACCATCGACAAGTTTCAGGCGGTGAGCTTCATGGTGGCAGACTCGGTGGCAACCCTGGATGCGGCCAGGGCCTTGGTTTATGCGGCAGCCAGGTCGGTCGATTCAGGGAATGATTCTCGCCGGTTGGTCTCCGAGGCCAAGAAGGTGGGCACCGAGGCAGCCTGGGAGGTGATAAATAATGCGATGCAGATTATGGGAGGAATAGGCTACACGAGCGTGTATCCCATAGAACGGTACCTGAGGGATTGCCGGCTTGCCATGATCTGGACCGGAACCAACGAGGTGATGAACCTCCTCATCCAGCACGAGTACTACAAGGAACTGCGGGAGAGGAAGATCCAGGTCAGGGACGTGGAGGAGGATGCCATCACGCCCGATGAGCAGGAGAAGGTATACGAGTAGAACGTACGGCCTCGTTCGTACGATGTAGCAGCTGTGCGCTTTATATGAGTGATTAGTAGTATACCAAAGGCGCAACCTTCAATGCCTCGTCTGCCTCAGGCTTTCCCAGAGCGCCTTTAAAATCACGATGGAGGCGCCTTTTCCATCTAGATCGGATTGACCAGAAAATCGTCGGCAGGATTCTATGAGTTCATCGTTGCCTTCGGTGAGTTCAAACTCCTTTCTAATGAGGACCCCTGCCGTGCAATAATAGTGTGTAAGCTCCCTTTCCGACCTACCTGCAAATATCTCTATGGTTTCTTTATCTAAAATACGTAATAGGAGATTTAGGGCATCATCAATGGTCTTTGGTGGAGCTTTCATAGTCCTCTGTGTGTCAATTATGATCACCCCTATGAGATCTGGTTCGCGGATATATACGCATGAGAATGGCATCGGGCATGAGTAAACAGGTAGTTCACTCAGTCCCGAGCAAAGGGCCCTCCACCCTGCCTAATGTGGCTATCACGCCAATCGTATATAACAGTATTCGATTAGTTACGCGCGACGCCGTTACCTCGCCAATCCCCCAAGCATGGCAGCGAGAAAGTCCCAGAATTTCCTCACCGTTGAGATCTGCACTCGCTCATCAGGGGAATGGGCGCCCGAGATGGTTGGTCCGAAGGAGATCATATCCATCCCGGGGAATTTGTCCCCGATGATGGCGCACTCCAATCCGGCATGGATGGCCTTTACCTCAGGCTCATGGCCGAAAAGATCGCGGTATATGGATTGTGCGCCTTTCAGCGTGGGGGAATCCAGGCTGGGCGTCCATGGCGGGTACCCGCTGCCCTGACGAACCTCGGCGCCGGCCTGCCGTCCCACGGCGCTCACCATATCCGAAATATCGGTCAGCCGCGTGTGCGAGGAGCTTCGCTGGCTTATAAGGAGGCTGATCCTGGAATCCCCTGTGCGCACCACCGCGAGATTGGTTGAGGTTTCCACCAGGCCGGGCACTGCCTGGCTCATGGAAATCACCCCGTGCGGCATGGAGTAAAGCAGATTGAGGAGGCGGTTCTGTAAGGCCACGGTCAGCACCCTGCCGGGCGGGCTGAAGCCGCCCTCCTCGAACGAGAGAAAGACCTCGGGATCGATCAGGGAGTACTCGTTCCTGTAATCCCGACCGCATGCGGCAGCGGCATCCTTCAGCCGTTTGAGGTTCTGTGAAGGCGCGTAGGTCAACGCCTCGCAGTCACGGGGGATCGCGTTGTGCTTGCTGCCGCCGTTGATGCTTGCCTGGCGCAAGTCTAGTTGGGGAGCCTGCTTCCACAGGAAACGGGCCAGCAGTTTGATTGCGTTGCCGCGTCCCTCATGGATGTTGAGCCCGGAGTGCCCTCCTCGCAGGCCGCCTACCCGCACCTGGATCGCGCGATAGCCCGGGGGCGGGGCTTCGGTCTCCAGCTCGAGGAAGAGCTCCGTGTCCCTCCCGCCCGCACACCCGATGAAAAGCGTGCCATCCTCCTCTGAGTCCATGTTCACAAGGATGCGGCCATGAAGCATATCCGATGCCATCTCCCTCGCGCCTGTCAAGCCGGTTTCCTCTGATACGGTAAACAGGGCCTCAATCGGCCCGTGCTCGAGGTTTTTGTCCTCCAGAACAGCCAGTGCGGCTGCCACGCCGATGCCGTTATCGGAGCCGAGGGTGGTGCCGTCAGCAGTGAGCCAATCCCCCTGCCGTCTCAAGGCAATGGGATCCCTCGAGAAGTCGTGCTGTGCGGAGCTATGCTTCTCACACACCATATCCATGTGACCCTGTAGCACCACCACCGGTCTCTTCTCATAGCCCGGTGTTGCCGGCTTTTTGATGACCACATTGCCGGCCCTGTCCACCTTGTGCTCCAGGCGGTTTCGTTCGGCTACCTCCAGGATATAGTTCCGCGCCCCTTGTTCATTTCCGGAACAGCGCGGTATTCGGCTCACGCGATAGAAGTGATCCCACAGTAGTGGGGGCTCCAACCCTTGAATCGCCGATTCCATGATGCCTCCTTTCCCTTATTCCCACCGATGCCCTGAACATATCCCAAAGCTTCTGTCTATTGCAACCAAAAGATACGTCCCCTTTCGGGTTGGTTTTTGCAAGGCCCATTTCCCGGAAATGGTGTTGACAAATTCCGCAAGGGAGGTATAGTCAGATAGGCCCGATAGGGTGGGGCTTCTTTGTCAATGTCAGCCCTGGTTGAAGTATCAAAAAGATAGGAGGTGATGGCTATCAGAGGAAGGCTAGTGCAAGGATTTAGGATTTAACAACAAAGAAAAGGAGGTCATTGTCATGAGAAGGATGAGTCTATCTTTGATACTTTGTGTATTTCTCGTTTTCCTATTGGTGACCCCAAGCGCCGCGCAGTTTCCCAAGACAAAGATCGTCGTGAACTCCTATGGAGGGGCTTGGGAGCAATTCACGAGGAACGTCATCATCAAGGGATTTGAAAAGAGGTACCCATGGATAGAGACGGAGCTTGACGTGGGATTGGCCAAGAGCTGGCTGGCCAATCTGAGGGCTTCAGGGGTGAAAAACCCCCCGTATGACGTGATGATGACCAATGAGATCTGGGCGAACATAGAGCGCGGCGAGGGATTTTTCGACCCCATACCCTTGGACAAGGTCCCATTTCTCGAGGACGTATATGATAACCTCAGGAATCCCGATGACAATGGAGTGTTGGGAGTTGTACAGCCAATAGGGATCGCTTACAGGCCCGACCTGCTAAAGGAGATGGGGAAGTCCCCGCCCACCTCCTGGAAGGATCTCTGGGATCCCGCGTATGAGGGGAAGCGGGGGATCTATACCATAACGAACTCCGCGGGGATGATGTTCCTGTTACTGGCCTCCCAGATCTGGGGCAAATCGCAGTATGACCTCGAGGCAGGTTTTGAGGCCGTCAAGAAGCTCAAGCCATTCAAGATGGTGGATTTTTCAGGCACCATGGAGATCGTGTTGACGAGGGGTGAGGTCGCAATCGGTGTCCTGGATAGGCCAGCAGTCACAAGGCTCAAGAAGCAGGGAATAAATATCGCCTTCTCCTATCCAAAAGAGGGGGTCTATATGTTCGAGCAGGACTTCAATCTCCTGAAGGGGAGCAAGGCCAAGGACGCGGCGTGTGCCTATATCAACTATATTCTTTCCCCCGAATGCCAAATCGAGTGGGTCAAGAAGTTCTATACCGTCCCCGCTAACCGCTATGTGGAGATTCCCGAGGATCTCAAGGATGAAATACTCCTCACCGGTGACAGGATAAAGGAGATCCTGAAGTGGGATTGGAGTTGGATCAATGCCCGCCGCGACGGCGTTATCGAGCGGTGGAACAAGGAGATAGTGAGATAGGAGCGGATTAAAAGGAAAGCCGAAGAGTAGAGGTGCCCGTTATCGGTTGGCGAGGGGCACCTCTACCTGTTTGCCCCGAGGAAATGACAGGATGGCAAAAGTAACGATTGAAAACCTGAGGAAGGAGTTCGGTGAGGTCGTCGCCGTGGATAATATGAACCTGCTGGTAGAAGACGGTGAACTGGTGGCGCTGCTGGGGCCCAGTGGCTGTGGCAAGACCACTACCCTCAGGTGCATAGCAGGGTTAGAGGAGCCTCAAGATGGACATATCTATTTCGACGAGCGAGACGTGACCTTTGAGCCTCCCGAGAGGAAGGATGTGGGGATAGTGTTTCAAAACTACGCCCTGTTCCCGCACATGACGATATTTCAGAACATCGCCTTCGGCCTTCAGATGATGAAGGTGCCCAAGAGGGAGATCAGGGAGAGGGTAGAAAAGGCCCTCGTGATGGTGCACCTCCAGGGTTATGAGGACAGGTACCCCCATCAGCTCAGCGGAGGGCAGCAACAGAGGGTTGCCTTATCAAGGGCCTTGGTCATAGAGCCCCAGCTCCTTCTGCTTGACGAGCCCCTGGCCAACCTGGATGCGAAATTAAGGGAGGAGATGCGGTTTTTCGTTCGATCCGTTCAAAAGGAGGTGGGCATTACCGCAGTGTATGTGACGCATGACCAGGCGGAGTCCATGGTTATCGCGGACAGGGTTGCCGTGATGTTTGACGGAAGGATTGAGCAAATCGGCAATCCCTATGAGATCTACAAGTACCCTGCGACCAGGAAGGTTGCCGATTTTATCGGGTTGGTGAACCTCGTGCCCGGAGAGGTACGCGAGCTTCATGCAGGGGAGATCTGCTCGTTAGCGCTCGATACGGGCGAAATCGTCCAATGCAGGTACAAGGGAGCATTATCACCGGGCGACAGGGCGATAGTGGTGGTGCGTCCGGAGTCGATAAAGCTGAGGCCGTCAGGGCAGAGAGAAGAGATGATGGATAACTATTTCGAGGTCCAGGTAAAGGAGAAGGTCTACCTCGGCAATGTCATGGACTACAGGCTTCATTTAGGGGGAACCATCGCCATACGGGTTCAGGAAGATCCGTGGGTCTCCTTTGAAGTCGGGGAAAGGGTTCTGGCCACCTTCTCTACCGATCAGACATGGCTGATAACCGATAAGGGCTCTCGGCAGGAGCCCTGAAGGAGCGAACTGCATGACAGATTTCCCCTACGAGAGTAACACCAGGCGAGTGGGATTGGTGAGGGTAATGACTCAGAAGAAGCAGGCGCTTATAGACGAGCAGGGCAGATTGATTGAAGGCCTGTTCCCGTTCATGGAGGTAAAGAGCAGGTGCATAGAAGACCAGCCCAGGGGCATTTATGATGCGGAGACGGAGAGAATCGCGGGACCTAAGATCCTCAATGTAGCCCGAACGCTCGAGGGCGAGGGGGCGGAGGTGGTGATAATCAGCTGTGCAGCTGATCCGGCGCTGGAGGCGGTTCGAAGCGAGCTGCGTGTTCCCGTTATTGGCGCAGGGTCGGCAACTGCGGCTGTCGCCCTGAATTTGGGACGGGATATAGGGGTGATAGGGATAGGGCGGGAAGTGCCCGAGGCGATGGCGGAGCTGCTCGGTGACCGCCTGGTCGCCTACCAGAGGATTGAAGGAGTGGAAACCGCCTTGGATCTAAAATCAGGGCATGTGAGGGAGCGCGTCATGAAGGCTGCCCGGGCTGTCACGGCACAGGGCAAGGTTGATGTCATCGCCTTGGCCTGTGCGGGGCTGTCCGGTCTTGACGTTTACAGTCCTATTGAGCAGGAGCTCGGCGTGTACGCGGTTAATCCCGTTATCGCATCGGGTATCCAGGCGTTCTACGCCTTAATGAGGCACAGGATTGGAGGAGGCGGATGACTACCATACAGAGCGATCAAGAGATCGATGATCTTGTTCGAGGAGCTAGCTTGTTCGGCACCGGAGGAGGAGGCTCTCCTGAGGAGGGGGGCAGGCTCCTGAGGAGGGAGCTTGCCGAGGGACGCACCATAGAGTGGGTTGACAAGGATGCGGTGTCAGACGATGGATGGACCGCGTGCGTGAGCTTTATGGGCAACAGGGCACCGTTGAGCGCTGAGGAGGTGCGCAAGAAGGAGGCCCTGGGCTTGGCGGAATGGAAGTTCGAAAACAATCTCGTGGAAGCGGTTCGAAGGCTTCAGGACTACCTTGAGATAAAGGTGGAAGCAATAGTAGCCCCGGAGCTGGGAGGCTCAAATACCCCGGGACCGCTGGCCACCGGCGCACAATTGGGTATTCCGGTAGCCGATGGTGATTACGCGGGGCGTGCCCTGCCCGAGATTGCCCAGATGACGCCCTGTGTCCTCGGGAAGCCCATACTTCCCATAGTGAGCGTCGATAAGTGGGGCAATAGCACCGTTATCAGGGAAGCGGTCAGCTATGAGCTGGCGGAGAGAATAGGGAAGATGCTGGCTACGGCTTCCTTTGGCAACACAGGCCTGGCATTTCCCTTCAAAGGCTCAGCGATGAAGGAGGCCATCATTCCGGGCACCTTGACGGAGTGCTATCACATCGGGAAGGCCATTCGGGAGGCAAGGGAGAAGAGCAGGCATTCGGTGGACGATATCGCGGCTATCTGTAATGGCTGGCTTCTGTTCGAAGGCGAGCTCGTAGAAAAGGACTGGGAGGTAATAGACGGATACTACTGCGGCACTCATCTGCTAAAGGGCAGGGATCGTTTTCAGGGCCGCCTGTTGAAGGTCTGGTTCAAGAACGAGAACCACCTTTCATGGTTGGACGAGCAACCCTATATCACGAGTCCTGATCTCATCACTCAAATTGATTCGGAGACCTACGAGCCGATCCCCAATCATGAGATGGAGAAAGGGCGGTCCGCAGCCGTAATCGGGATGAAGTCTCGCGACTTGTACCGCACCCCCAGGGGGATTGCGCTTATAGGCCCCAAGCGATACGGTTTCGATCTGGATTATGTTCCCATTGAGGAGAGATTGGGCTAGGGAGACAGAGAGGGCGAACCGTGCACTCCAGGAAATTCATCCGTTATCTCATCATCCTTCCCGCTATCCTGCTCATCCTATTCTTCTTCGTGGCGCCTTATACCACCATGCTCATCACAAGCTTTCGCCCGCCTATCCGGGGTGTGACAGAGGGCTTCACCGTAGCCAACTATGTGAAGGGGTTGACGGATGGATACTATACAGGTGTGTTACTATTTACCCTGCTCCTCGGGGCGATTACCACCATAAGCACCCTGGTGCTGGGGTATCCACTGGCCTACCACCTCGCACAGCGCGAGACAAAATACAAGGCAGCGCTTTTCATCATGGTCCTATCGCCGCTTTTAACCGACGTGGTGATACGGTGCTATGGATGGATGCTTCTGCTAGGGGATAGAGGCCTCATCAACAACGCCCTTGTTGATATGGGGCTGATAAGAAACCCGTTGCCCCTTATGTATAACGAGGGAGGGGTGTATGTGGGGCTGGTGCACGTGTATCTCCCGTTCATGGTCCTCTCGTTGATCGGTTCCATTCAGAGCATAGATCCAAACCTACGAGAAGCGGCTCGATCCCTGGGGGCTTCTCGGGCAAGGAGCTTTCTCAAGATAACGCTTCCACTGAGCTTGCCGGGAATCGCCTCGGGATGTATCCTCGTGTTTCTGCTGAGCGTGAGCTCCTATGTCATCCCAATTCTCTTAGGGGGCAACAAGGTCATGATCACCCCGGTGTTGGTGATCCAAACGATACTTGAGGCGCTTAATTGGCCATTCGGATCAGCCCTCGCATTTATCCTCTTTTCCTGTGCGGTGATAATCGTTGCCTTGCTTTTCCTGGTTTTAGACAAGCTGACCAAGGGGATGAGCGTACGTGAAAGAGCATAGACGAAGAAAGCATACGGGAGATGCGGTCTACAAGACCGCAGTGGCTCTTATATACGCCTTTATCTTGCTGCCGGAGGTAATAGTGTTCTTGGCGGCCTTTAACGCCGGCGAGTATCTCACGTTTCCGCCTCAAGGGTTTTCAATGCGCTGGTTCATTGCCTTTGCCCATAGCAAGCCCTTTATCGATTCCATGCTGATGTCGCTGAGGCTCGCCTTCTTCACCTTGCTCATCACCTTAACCTTGGGGACCATGTCCGCATATTTCGTGGTACGGTTTGCCGGCAGGCTGCGGGGGGTCATAAGGGTCTTTATGATGGCTCCCCTTCTCTTTCCCGCGGTAATCAGCGGTGCGGCGTTACTGATCTACTACTATCAGGTGACTGGCTGGAGGAACAGGACGTTCATAGGGCTGCTTATGGGCCACGCGCTGATCACGTTTCCCTATGTGTTCCTGACCATCAGCTCGACACTTTATAATTTCGATATCTCGTTGGAAGAGGCGGCGAGAAGCCTAGGGGCGAGCAAATTAAAGACGTTCATCAAGATCACCATGCCGCTGATAAAATCGGGCATGATTTCAGGCGGCATGTTCGCGTTCATCGTGTCCTGGGGGCAATTCCCTATTTCGCTGCTCCTCGCAGGGATCGGATTGACCACCCTTCCAATACAGCTCTTCGATTACGTGCGGTGGAGTTTTGATCCAACGGCGGCTGCCGTCGCAGCGATAAGCATCCTGCTTGCCCTGATTGCAGTTATCGTAACCCAGAAGCTCGCGGGCCTGGAGTCTCTGCGGTGGTAGGAGAGATGTTTTATGAGCAATACCGTCATTTTTACGACGATGAGGAGTTCAAAAGGATCCGAGACTGTATGGCTCGATGAGGATAGTACAGGCCCAGGGAGGTAAACGGACAAGATGAGAATCGGCACGGTGACCCCCGGACAATCGCCGAGGGATGATATCGTCCCGGAGATTGAAAGCTACCTGACTGAAGCGGCAACCATATTAGAGGCGGGCGCCCTGGACGGCATTTCCAAGGGCGAGATTGCTCAAGGGTTGCTCCCTGAATCCGATGACGATCTCCTGGTAACGCGCATGAGGGACGGGAGCTCGGTCACGATTTCGGAGAAAAAGATAACCCCCCTTGTGCAGCGTTGCGTGGAAAAACTCGAAAAGCAAGGGGCGCGAATCATATTGCTCCTCTGTACAGGTAATTTTCCCACTATCCAATCCAGAGGCCTGCTGATAAAGGCAGGAGATATATTCACCGCAGTGGTACGAGATGTATCGCTCGGGCACAGAATAGGCGTTATGATCCCCGATAAGGCTCAGGTTGGGAGGGCCAGGAGAAAATGGGGAGGGCTCGGCATGGAAATAGAAGTAGCACAGGCCTCACCCTACGCATCGATAGATGCCGTTCAATCAGCCGCTGAGCGCCTGCGGAATGATCGAATCAAAGTAATCGCCATGGACTGCCTCGGCTACAACAAGGGGATGAAGGAGCTCGTTCGGAAAACCACCGATAAGCCGGTAGTCTTGCCGAGGTCAATATTGGCAAGGGTGCTCTCTGAACTCCTATAACGATTTCAGCACCATTCCTTGAATAACGTGAAACAGCACTCACCCCTTACACGAGACATTCAGGTGCTCGTGGAGACCTGGCTCTTTTCAGCGTTGGGCTAACAAAATAGCTGATAGCTTGCGGATTTATATCCTATTTTTTTTTGGATATGAAATGAAAGAAGACGGCTTTCGTAATTCCGAATCATTTCACGAAGCTCGCATCTCATGTCTCGAAACATCTTGGTTTGAAGATTAGGCATCAACTGTTCAATATCTTGGGTTCTTCCTTCGCAGATAATACGCGGCCCTTCACCTATAAACACCTCCCATTCTGCTGCTACAGCTATGCCCAATTCCTCCATGCCAGGATAGAATACCTTGCTGATAAAGGTTTCATACTCCTGTTTCTTTTCAAGCCTGATATCCCACGCTTGGTTGAACTTGACAGTATTTTCCTTGATATCTCTCGAGTATGAGTCCTTTCTTCCCGTTGGCACGAGAACTTTTGTTTTGTAATCCTTTACATAATTATACAAATGATCGTTCAGTTTTTGATATTCCTGGCTCTTCAAGGCCTTTTCAAGGGAGTCTAAACCGTTAGTCACGCCCTCAAGTATAATCTCAGCTATGGTCCCAACCAACACTGACCACCCCGCTACTATATGAATTCCCAGCCGATTCATCCCAGGGATATAATTACGCGTAACAAATTTCCCATATTCCTCGTATTTTCCCGGCCTAATAGTCCAATATTGATCAAATTTTTCAGGCATTGCGTGATTCTCCCCGATGTTATTTAGGGCAATGGCATCTTGTTAGCCGCCTTTTCCCGCTCGATGGAAAAATATCCCCCTTCATTACCCTCTGTGGACTGCTCCTAATATCATAGAGTTCTTCGATTTCTTGTACACTCCAGCTAGCTACCATAATGCTCTGCTCCGGAGTTGTCAATAAACAACGCCAAAAACGTGTGAGCTTAATGAAAATGCCCCTTTAACTGCTGATGGCAGCTGGGTATTTTTCCTGCTATGGTATATGCAGGCGTTCCTTATGGCAACAGGAATCCGTTTAATCCCGCATTCGTATGAGAATTAGATCAGGAAACAGCTCTCCTTGCTGCCCGATGCGGCTATCACGCCAATGGTTTATGGCGGCGGTTCATTGTTTATTCCAGCGGGGAGCTTTACTATGTATGCTCGTGGGGGAGGTGGCCGAAACGGTGGGTGTGGACGTGGGAGTGGGGGACCAGTTCTTCGCCCATGGAGATCTTCCCGTGTGCCATGACGTAGAGCTTGTCCGTGGTTTCGAGGAGAAAATCGAGGTTATGTGAGATAAACACGCACGAGAGGTCCAGCCCCTTAAGGATTTCGGTGATCTTGCCCTCCGTCTCCTCGTCGAGGCCGTTGGTAGGCTCATCGAGCAGGAGCACCTCCGGGTCCATGGCGAGCACCGTGGCCAGGGAGACCAACCTCTTCTCCCCGCCTGAGAGCTTATAGGTAATCCTTTCCTCAAAGCCGAGAAGGCCGAGCTCCGCCAGGATGGCCATGGCGATGTCCCTGGCCTCTTGCGGTGACTTGCCGAGGTTGAGCGGCCCGAAGGCCACATCCTCCAGCACGGTGGGGCTGAATAGCTGGTCGTCGGCATCCTGAAAGAGAAGGCCGATCCTCTTCCTTGCCTCCCTGAAGTCCTTTTCCGCTTGCACCTTCTCGCCGAATAGCTCGACCGTGCCAGAGGAGGGGCGCAGGAGGCCCATGATGATATAGAAGAAGGTGGTCTTGCCGCTTCCATTCGGCCCCACCAGGCCGATCCGCTCCCCTCGATGGAGTTGAAAGTTCAATTTATCGAGCACCGGGGTGTCCGCCGCGTATGAGAAGGAGACATCCTTCAGGTTGATGATCAGAGTATCGCCTTCCATTGGATAAGCACCATCCCCAGGATTACCGACGCCATTGCCGTACAATAGACCACATCGCCCCTTGTGACCGAGAACTGGCTCAGCGTGTGGTATTTTCCGCGAAATCCCCGGCAGAGCATGGCCTTGTGGATCCTCTCTGCGCGGTCATAGCTTCTCACCACCAGCATCCCCACGAGATAGGCATAGCTCCGGTAGGTGTGCGTGTTCGTCCGCGGCACAAAGCAGCGTGCCTTCATCGCGTTCCTCAGCCTGTAGTGTTCCTGAAAAATGACATGGATGTATCGATAGGTAAGCAGAAAGAGCTGTATCAGCGTATCGGGAATGCGAAGTCGGCCCATTGCGTGACCGATGGTAACGATATGGGTGGTGGCGAGAAGAGCGATAAGCGCCAGAAGTATGGCGTTGCATTTGAGTGTGATCTTGAGGGCGAATACTACCCCCTCCCTCGTCCCCTGGAGCGGCCCGAAGGTGAACCACGCATCCCCTTGATAGGTGAAGGGGAGCAATATCCACAGAAAGAGGATCAGGCCGTTCACTATCAACAGCCGGTACAGGACCTTTCTCAAGGGAAGCCTCGCGAGGGCTATAAGGACCAATGAGACCGCGAGGGCAGCGAGGAGCGCCGGAAATCGGCTTGAAAGGGCCACCACCACGGCGTAGATGAACGCCGTGACGATCTTCATCCTCGGATCGAGGCTATGCACGAGGGAATTGCCTGAAGCGAACGGCTCCTCAATCATGATCCTTCCCGCCCTCTTTTTTCCTTCTGCTTAAAAAATAGAGCGCTATCCCCATAAGGCCCACGATATAGCCTATACCCCCAATCACCTCGGTCATAGAAGGTCCTTTTGTCTGTAGCTCGGCAAGCATTTTCACGATCGGGGTGAGCTTCCTGTCCAGAGATTCGTCGATGATCTCTCGAATCTCATCCACCCGTACACACAGATCGGTGGAGGCCTGGGGGGGTGGAGCGGCTTCCCGGGCTTCCTCCCGGGACCCGGCTTGACTGATTTCAGACTCGGTGATAGTCCACTCAGCCCTGTGCCCCGTACCGGCGTTGAGGACAATTTTCAGATCCGTGAGCTTGGGAACCCTGAAAGAAAACTCCCCCTTCTCGTCCGTCTTGCCCTCGAGAAGCCGGGTTCCCTGACGGTCGAACACGGCCACCTTCCCCCCTGTGACCTTTCTGCCACCGCTGAACTTGCTCTCGGTAAATACCCTATCTCCCTCAACCCAGGCGAAAATAGTTACCTTATGGGCAAGGGCGGGTGCACTAATGAGTACAAGGACGCCTATGAGCAGAACGATGAAGACCTCAATCCCACCACTACGCACCTTTTTCATTCCTACCTCCCAAAAGCTCCGGTTTCACCCTCTTCAGAAAGGCCACGCAGAACATCGTAATGAGACCCTCGATGGCCATTACCGGCAGGTGGGCCGCCACGATGAGCTCGGCTGCTGCCTTGAATGACTCATCTGCCCATACAAGCGAAAGGGCCAGGAGAATAGCCGAAAAAAAGACCGCGAGAAACCCGCAGGCAAAGGCGGAAGCAAGGGATATGCCCTTTCGTTCATGGGTTACCGGTTTTCTGAAGAGATAATAACATATCACGCCGGGCAGGGCCATATTCACGGTGTTGACTCCGAGCACGGTGATCCCCCCGAACTGAAAGAGGATCGCCTGGAGTGTCAGCGCGATAAAGATAGAGGGAAAGCAGGACCAGCCCAGTAAAAGCCCGTTTATACCGTTAAGGATAAGGTGTGCACTGGATGGGCCAATGGGAACATGGATCAACGAGGCCACAAAAAAGGCAGAGGATAGAACGGCAACCCGGGGGATCTTCTCTGGGTCCATCTTTCTCAGGCCAATCGAGATCCCGGCTGCGGCCAGGACCGCACCGGTGATCAGCACGGGTGCGGATAAAACTCCCTCAGATATGTGCATCAATTCCCCTTGATTGTTAGTGACACAGGCACATTTGATTCCATAGTGATTGACTGAAAACCCCGGTTTTTCGTTTAAAATCCGAAATCCGAAACACGAAACTCGAAATGGTTCGACGGGCTCACCATCCTGAGCCAAGCCGAAGGACAATGACCAAAATGTGAATATCCAATTACAAAAACATCGTATTCGCAGTCTGTTGGTTTAGGTCATTTTGTCATTTGACATTCGAATTTGTTTCGGCCTGCCCTGGTGCGACACGCTAGGGAAATAATTATGTCTCGACATGATTATGGTCTCCATGACAATAAACTCAGTCTTCTCAAGCCAGGTCTGGGCCAGGGATTTCGCATTTAGATATTCGGATTTGGCCTGAACATTCCTTTTCGTTCAGATACTACATAAACAAAAGGCTTATTTCCACTCGTGAAATCTCACCCACAGCACCGCTCCCATCTCCACTTCCTTGCCCTTGATCTTTTCCCTGGATGTATTCAGGGCAGCGAATCCCCACCAGCCTGCCGCAGGCGTGCTGTAAGTAAAAACCCCGTTCGCATCTGCCTTGATGGTCTGGGTGACCATGTAGTCCGTGGGGGCATGGGCCTTTCCATCTTTATTGTAGTACTCCACCTCAACCTCACAAAAGGGGACCGGTTTTCCCTCGAGTTTCACGATGCCCTGGAACACATTTCCGGCATACAGGCCATAGGGCTTTGAGAGCGGAACGATCTCGGTCTTGAGCCCGATTTCCTCATCCCAGCCCTCATCATCCCCAAAAGCGGTCACCACGGTTTTGGTGTAGTGCACGATGTAGCAGTCCTCAGCCGGCTCCCAGTAGGGCTGTGGCTCCATGTAGAACATATACACGCCAGGTCTCTTGATCGCATAGTGTATCTGCCACGCGGTATGACCCATGACCTCGGTCTTGCTGAGGCCTTTAAGGAGATCTAGTTTTTCCCCGTTTGCCATAACGCCGAATACAGCAGGCCTCGCCAGCTCCATTCCCTCTCCCTCAAAGGGGTGGGAAAAGGACAGGGTCGCGGTGATCGTTCGAGGGTCACCCTGCATGACCATTGAGTCGGACGGGATTATCATACCGAAGTGCGCCCCGGCCGGCCCAGCGGACAGGCAAAGAATACCGCCCACCATAAAGAAAAAGAATAGCCTTCTCATCATATGCTCCTCCTCATGTAATTGCTTTGCGACCCTCGATTTCTCCTCGGGCCGTTACCCCATTATCATAAAAAAGGCCACGAAACTTTCGGGAACTTGCCGTTCCCAAAGACCTCCGCGGCCTTTACACATCCTTGTATATCGCTCTATGCCGTAACGAGCAAGGTGATCTTCTTGATCACATCTTTCACCAGTGCCTATACCAGACCTCCTCGGTCAGGTCAAGAGAAATCGACTATTTCTCCTGAGTTGCCTCTGATATCTGGCCTGTTCTCGCGCTTATCCTTTTTTGAGCCTTTGGATGAACTCCTCCACCTCTTCCGCGCCTTTTGCGTAGAACTTCTCCTCGTCGGGTTCGAGGTATCTTAAAAGCCTCAGGAACTCGCCTGCATGGACGCGCTCCTCGTCAGCGATGTCCTTGAGCACCTCGATGGCCAGCTCGTCATCGATCGATTCCGCGAGCTGCATGTAGAGCTGCACCGCCTCGTATTCCGCGGCAACCATGAACCGTATCGCCCGTATCAGCTCCGCATGTGTGAGCTTTCGATCGTGGGCAAGACCGGAAAAGGGAGATCCAAACTCGGGCATCGTAACACCTCCTTTTATGATAATGGTTTTCTGGTTCAACGCTCTGCCCCAGTGAAATGCGCCCCGGTTAGACATAAAAAGAATATTAAGATTAAGCCCGCTTGAATACCCAGCGGGGACCCGGTTCAACGGGCAAAATTTCACGGGGTAAACGTTCAAAGGTTCAGGATTCGGAAGGCATCACATGTCAACGGTGAACGGTGAATCCTTCAACTCAGGTATTAGTCAAAGGCCATATTCGTTTTCCATACCTCCCATACCTTTCCCACCAGATCAGGTCCCGGCTTGAGCGTGACCTTGCCGGGCCGCCATCCCGAGGGAGTGGCCTCCGTGCCCTTGCTGTCTCTCACGAGCTGAAAGGCCTGGATCTGCCGGAAGGTCTCGTTTACATTTCTTCCCACAGGCGGTGTGAGCACCTCGTATCCCTGGACCGCGCCGTCCGGATCGATGAGAAACCGTCCCCTCGTCTCCACTCCGGCGTCCTCGTCGTACACGCCGTACACCGTCCCCACCTTACCGCCGGCATCGGAGAGCATGGGGAAGGGCACGCCTCCCTTGACCATCTTTGAGAGCTCATGGTCATCCCACATCTTGTGCACGAACACGCTGTCAACGCTCATGGACAGAACCTCGACGCCGAGCTTCTGAAATTCAGGAAATTTTTCGGCAACTGCCGAGATCTCCGTTGCTCACACAAAGGTGAAATCACCGGGGTAAAAGCACAGCACCACCCACTTGCCTAAGTAATCCGAGAGCTTCAACGAGATAAATTTTCCCTTGTGATACGCGGGCGCGCTGAAATCAGGCACCTTTTTCCCGACCTTTATCATGGCAGCAACCTCCTTTGTTATGGCTTCAGGTTCCGGTTCTTCTACCTCAAAGACCTCTCCCACCGGCCCTCCCGTGGGCCTTGCACAGCCAACCTTTAGTTCTTCGGCCATAGGCGACCTCCTTTTGTTTCGTTTATGTATCTGTAACTACTCAGGTAGATAGGTTGTCCTTCGACCATGCTCAGGATGGTGAGTCGTTCGACCTTGCTCACGACCATGAGCGTGTCGAATGGCTTGTCGAACCATAGGCTGAAGACTATTAGTGGAAAATGGGATGGGGCGCATTTTGAAGCCGTGTTTGATGCGAGAAGATGCTGTTTCTTCAACAAAGTGTAACACAATAGTGCTCTTCTTTAAGCCTTCAGTCTAAACAGCTTCAGCCTGAGTAGTGACATGTATCTTAACAAAAAATGGATAGCTGAGTAATCGTTTTTTCATGAAACTCAATCCGAGCCTCCAAGAAATTTACGATATCCTCCTGAGTAACTACTTGTGCTCAACCAAATAGTTTCTTTGATCAATAACCCTGAAGTGAAGCGTCGGGGTCATTTGCTAAAAAGTTAGTTCAGACATTTATAATAGCAAATTACCCTTAAAACCAGAGATAATTATCCTGTAAGATATGTTAATTGACTTTTTTGTTGCATCGGGTCCTTTTCCATATTACCTTTCGCAATTTACTTCTTCATTTGTCCAAAGACTATGGGCCGAGGATGATCAAGAGGTTGCTATCGAGCGGGTTCATCTTGATGGTGCTTTCGGCATTCTTCTTTGCCGTTACCGATATCCTCATCAAGTATATGTCTCCCACAATGAGCGCCATACAGATTGCCTTCGTCCGGTTTTTTCTGGGCGTGCTCATACTGCTTCCCGTGATGAGGGCCAGGGGAGAGCCCTTCAAGGGCAGCTCGATCCGGGTTCTCCTGATACGCGGGCTTACCGGGACGCTAGCCTTCTTGTTTCTGCTTAAATGCATTGCCATGATCCCACTCTCCAATGCCATGGTGCTCTTCTACACCTTTCCCCTGTTTGCCACCTTGTTCTCCTTTCCCTTGCTCAAGGAGCCGCTCACGAGGGGAGAGATAGGGCTGACCATCGTCGGCACGGTCGGCATCTACATCCTCATAAACCCGGCGTCTCATGCCCTCACGATAGGTCATCTATTCGGGCTGCTCGGGAGCTGCTTCGCGGGGATTACCGTGGTGCTGATCAGGAAGTTGAGAAAGACCAACGGCCCTTTGGTCATCTATTTTTATTTTTGTCTCGTTGGAGGAATGGTGTCACTGCCTTTCTTCGTCGCTCGCTTTTCCGTTCCCCGCCTTTCGGAATCATCGCTCTTGGTGCTGCTCGCGGTGCTCTTCGTGTTCGCACAGATCTTCATGAACCAGGGTTTCAAGTACTGCAAGGCCTCGGAGGGCGCGGTGATCCTGATGTCTGAGGTCGTGTTCACTGGGATTGCCGGGGTGGTGATCTTCAGCGATTCCCTCTCCCTGAGCTTCTGGGTTGGGGCCTGTCTGATCGTGGGAAGCGGGGTTGGGTTGAACGTGATGACCCGACAGGGCCGCTCCCCCAAAGAAGCCTTGGTGAATTTGCATTGAATGGGAGCCCTGAGCATTTAGCCCTCCGATATATTCGTGGCCCGAGGCCGATTTGTGAAGAAGGGGTCCCTGAATCGCCTTATCGGCCTGCCCATAAGCATGCCGGTCAGTTCCTCCTGGCCTTCTCAGTGGGGCTGCTGCGGTAGCAATCCGGACACGGTGATTGCGCGGGGAAGTGCGATGATTTTACCTTTCTCGGGCAATGAGCTGTAGTATCCATCCGGAAAGGCCGTAGAGCAACGCGGAAAAAAACATCACCATGCGAAATCCCAGGCACACGTTCAGCAGGCTTCCCAGTACGGGGGCGATCACCGAGGCCACGCCATTCACCCCCCATACCCACGGGATGTAGCTGCTCTGGGTATCCGAGACCAGCTGGAGGCCAACGGGGAAGGGCATTCCCATGAAGAACGCAAGGGGTCCGAGCAGGATAACCGCTGCTGTGCACTTGACAATGAGAGGGTAGGGCAGAAGGGCTTTCAGGATCCCATCGAGGAGCACAAGGGAGGCGAGGGAAAGCAGGAGTAAAGCGCAGAAGGGGATCCACCGTTTGCCCTCTCCTATCTTAGCGCTCATGAGGCTCCCCAGCCCGGAGAAGACGAGCATGATACACAGCACCAGGGCGAGGGCCGCCATGGGGTGCGCCAGCACCATGATGAATTTCTGGATATAGCCCATCTCAATGAACATAAAGGCCAGGCCGAGCATGCTGAAGTAGAGCACCATGCTCCCCTTTCCGAGAGAAGAGGCCCTTTTCCCTTTCGTGCCGATGAACACAAGGGGGAGGAACATGAGAAGCGGAGCTACGATGAGAGCCTGCGCCAGGGTTGTCCACAGGATCACATAGCCCCACTCAAGGAAGGGGATCCACTCTTTCCCCAGGGTTCTGGAGAGGTAGGGAAGGGCGGCTGCCCTGAAGAAGTGGAAGAAATACGGTTTATCGTCGGTGGGCGGTTGGATATCGAACATATACCTGCCATAGAGCTCATCCCTGGCGCCCGTACGGAGGAGCCGGGATACTGTTTCAAAATAGATCGGTTGCTCTAGCAGGTTGAAACGGTTGACCTCTGCCCTGTCGATGCCCGGATAATACACCAGATCAAAGGCCCGCCGCTCACAAAAATCCCGTATCCGTGCGATCTCCGCCGAGGTAAATCCCCCTTTCTTTATGAGCACGGTCCCCGTTGCCCAGCCCCGGATTGCCACAATCGAGCGAGGGGCATCACCTGCCCTGGCGACCTCGATGGTGTCAAGCGCCAGGGCGAGGAGTTTCAGAAAGGTGCGGGGAGGGCTGGTTAGCCAGGCGGAGGCGCTGAGCATGCCCTGGGGTTCGAGGTGTTCGAAATATGCCTTGAAGGCCTCCCTCGTGTATACGTAGTTCTCCCCGGTCGCGTAAATTCCGCCGCCCACGCCCCCCCAGCTGCCGATGAGGCCCAGCTCTATGAGCTCATATGAGCCGGCATGCCCTGCAATAAACCCCCGAGGCGAGGCCGCCTCCACTCGGATCTTCGGGTGCTCGTCGTAAATGCCCTGGGAAAAGGATTTCAGGGGGCCCCGGAGAAGACGTACGATTCCGGGGTGGGGCTCAACGACCTGGATGTGGTCGGCGCCGTGATAGAGGGCAGCCAGGAGCTGGATCCCGCCTCCCGGATTCAGGACCAACACCCGCTTCGGCGAGAAAGCGTGGAAGGCGACCGAGAAGGTGCAGTAATCGAGGAACTTTAAGCGCTCCATATCACCCATGAAGTCGGTCACCGCGCCGTAGGGGCTTCCATCCACGAATAGTTCCTTCTGGGGAGGCGGCCCCTGGGTAAAGGCAAGGCTCAGCCCCGGTGCATAGCGCAGCGAGGGCGCATCCACAACCTGCACCAATCCCAGAGGGGAGAAGATCTCGTATTCCAGCACTGCCCCGGGAAGCTGCAAGGCCTTGCTGATCTCCTTGTAGGGGGAGACCCGAAGGGGAAGTCCACCTGCGAGCAGGCACGCGAGGAGAAACGACGCACCTGTTATGAACAGCACGAAATAGGCCTTTGAGGCCGCCCTTTTGATGGCGGAGAAGAAAAACCCTGAGAAGGCGAGCGCGCCGCAGATGAAGAGCAACTTCTCCGGCGCTGCCACGTAAGAGGAGAGAAAGGCGACGGCCACTCCCGCGCCTGAGCCCGTGAGGTTATAGAAGTACACACGGGCTACCCTCTGCTTGAAGCGCATGAAATTCAAGCCGATAAAGCACCCCGCTAAAAAGAAGGGGATAAAGAAGAGCCCGTAGTATCCCGCCAGATACATATACTGTCTCTTCTGCCAGACGAGCTCAAACGGGGTGAAGGGAAGCCTCTGGGCCAGGGAGAAGCTCAGCACTATGAAGATCGAGAGCATGAAGGAGATAAGGGAGAGGAGCCGCACGTAGTCTTCATCTCCTAGGGGGCCTTTTCTCGATCGCTGCACGAGGGCCAGTAAAGTGCCGCTGGCAGCGAAGCCCAGAAGGGCGATGCTGATCACCATGTAGGCGAGGTGATACCACTGGACGATGCTAAACAGCCGCATCAAGGTAAGCTCGTATGCCAGGGAGCTCGCGGAAACACAGACAAGGGCAATAAAGGCCGGCACGATTCCTCTCACTGAGGTGTTCGGGTTATTTCCACTCTCGGAGAAAGGGCACAAAACTCACGGGCAGGATATCCCTCATCTGAATCTTGCCTTCCATGGATTTCGTGACAAGCATGAGGTGTTGTACCTGGAAGGGGTGCCCCACGGGAATGACCATCCTGCCCCCCTTTTTCAGCTGCGCAATCAGGGGAGGTGGAACGTGATCCGAGGCGGCGGTGACGATCACGCAGTCAAAGGGGGCGTGTTCTTCCCATCCGAAGTAGCCATCGGCGATCTTCACGTGGATATTTTTATAGCCAATTTCCTTTATCCGGTTTTCGGCCGCATTCCCAAGGGGAGGGATAATCTCTATGGTATAAACGGATTGCACGATCTGGCCGAGCACCGCTGCCTGATACCCTGAGCCGGTTCCCACCTCAAGGGCCGCGTGATCCTCTTTCGGCTTGAGAAGCTCTGTCATCAGGGCAACGATATATGGTTGGGAGATGGTCTGCCCGTACCCGATGGCCAGAGGACAATCCCTGTAGGCAGAGCCCCTGCTTCGCTCGGGCACAAAGAGGTGTCGTGGAACATCCCGCATCGCCTTGAGGACCCGCTCATCCTTCACGCCCCTCGCCACGATCTGGGTTTCCACCATCTTGTGTCTGAGTTCACGGTAGCGCTCCGTATCCCCTGATTTGGAAAGACCATATGCCTGATTTGTCGACTGGAGAATAAACCAAAACAAGAAGAATAAAAACACCTTAAATGTGATTGTTTTCGCTGCAGGAGTAATGTTCATTATATTTGCTTTGAACCTTTCATCAATGTCCTGAGATCTATGAAACCGCGGACACACGCAGACTATTGTGGCGACGACGTGTCGCCACAATAATCGTTCGTCAGCGTATGTCTGCGGTTAGAAAAAAGCCAATTATTTAAATGCTAACATTTAAAGTAACATAATAAACGATAAGTCCACCGTGTGCAAGCGCGTGGGCGGGGTTCGCTTGCGGTGATTCGGCCTTGTGTTTTTGCCGAGATCTGCGATATATACACACTCATGCCTCTTTTTTCCCCTATCTATAACTAATGAAGGGAAATCCCATTACGGAAGACGTTCAGGTCATCGGCCTCGGCCAGGCGTGCGTGGATTGCCTGGGAAGGCTCGCGGCCTATCCTGAAGAGGACGGCAAGGTCGAGCTCATCGACCTCCACATCCAGTGCGGGGGGCCGGCCTCTACCGCACTCGTCACCCTATCGCGACTGGGGATACGAACGTCCTTTTTGGGCTCCATATCGGATGACGCGTGGGGCATTGAGATCGTGGAGGGGCTCAAAGAGGAGAAGGTGGATTGTCGCTTCCTCAAGATCACTCCAGGCTATACCTCCCAGTTCGCCTTTATCGCCATTACCAAGGGTGGCGGAAACAGGACCATTTTCTGGCACAGGGGGAGCGTTCCCCATCTAAAGGCCTCTGATGTGGACCTGAGCTCCTTTCCAAGGGCCGAAGTACTGCACATGGACGGCCTGATGATCGAGGCGTGCCAGGAGGCGGCCAGGCAGGCAAGAGAGAGGGGGCTCAAGGTGGTCCTGGATGCCGGCACGATGAGGGAGGGCTCCCTGGAGCTGGCATCGATGGCGGACGTCCTGATTGCCTCTGAGAGGTTTGCCGAGCCCCTCCTGGGTGAGGGCGCACCTCCCGAAAAGGTCCTTGAATACCTCGGCCGGTTAGGGCCGAGGGAGGTGGTCATTACCCGGGGCACAAAGGGGAGTGTGGGGCTGAGCGGGGAGGAGATAATCGTTCAGGATGCATTCAAGGTCGACGCAAGGGATACCACCGGGGCGGGCGATGTGTATCATGGTGCGTATGTCTACGGCCTGCTGAAGGCATGGGATATGCGGGAGTGTATGCGTTTTGCCTCAGCCACCGCTGCCCTGAAATGCAGGGAGGCAGGGGCACGCAAGGGCATCCCCCGCCTGGAGGAGGTAGAGCGATTCCTGATCAGCTCATCAAAGCCATTTGCATCCAAGAAGGGAAATGTGTAGAATACAATCATGGAATCTGTGGAGCTTAAACTCAGGGAGATCGACAACGGCGAATTCGTCGGTCGCTACACAAAAAAGATCGTGGAGATGCTCGGTGAGCCCGAACTGAGCTTAGAGGTTAAGGCCGGAAAGATCAGCGAAGATGTGTCCCGGTTAGTTGAATCACTGGGCTACCATGTTGCAGCCAAGAAAGCTATGGACGGCTGGAACAGGCTGAAGGCTGTGAAACCAGACAAGTAGGGAAAATCGCGAGCTCGGGAGAGGTAAAACGCTCACAAAAGTATAGCATTTCCCCCGACACCCGGCCCTTCTCCTCGATGCTATCTTTATACCGGGCAAGGCGCACGTCGATTCCGCCGGATATGCTTCATCACGTCATCATCAGGGCAAGAGAGCGATGAGCCATCCTTCTTGATGACGATGAGGGCAATTCCTTTCTCGCCCGATTGGGGAGTGCTTCTCGTTGAAGCATTTCCCGTTATGCCTGGTCGCTCATACGGACCATGTGATCCTTTGATGCCCCGTCCACCACGACCCCCTCGCCCTCAGTATTAGGTGCGCCAGGGTCCTGTCTAAAGGGGACTTCTGAATTGTATTGATAAGGGCTGAGGTCCAATCGAACCAAGGGTCCATGATTCGACCACAACTCATCCTCAGATGCAGTCCCTCTGGACTGATGATATAGAAGTTGTGATATACTATAACTAAAAAGGTTGAAGAATATTAAAGCTTCAGTATGTGCTTTTCTTGTTATCCTCCAGGATCTTCACAAGCATTTCCCTTGAATGTAGTTGCCGCAAGGTGCTGTTCATCTCTTTGATGATCTTCTTGATGAGATCCAGGCCTTTGACCTTTTGAAGCGAGAGTGTCCATCCTGTAGATTTGGGATCTTGACAGATGGAAAAAACGGCCATAGCATAGCGAAACTTCAAATCGCAAAAGGGCCTGCTCGAAGGCCGGTATGTTGCGCTTGGTGATCTACAAGGCACACCCCTTGTGTGAGCGCTGATAGAGAAGAATGTGGCCCATCAACAAGAGCGCTTGCGAGGAAAGAGAGGAGGATCCATGATCCATATGACGAAAGAGACCAGCCATTCAGCCGACGAGGTGATAAGGAGGGCCTCGGATTTTTTCGGGCCCAAAGGCCTCGGTCTGGAGGAAAAGGATCGAAATGAATGCTGCATTAACCTTGAGGGGGGCGGTGGATACGTGTCCGTTACCGTTGTCGAGGAAGAAGGCAAGCGGGATGTGGACATTGAAGCCAGGGAGTGGGACTACCAGGTGAAGAGATTCCTGGAGACGATCTAGGCAGGGCCCTTTCCTCGAGCAATCACCTGTCTCTATGGTCTTTTCTATTCCTTTGTCCCTTTATCACGCTTCTTCACCGGGTCCCCTGGAGTTCACTAGCTGTCTATATAAACAGAGATCTTAACATTTGTGTCAAGCCCGCCCTGGCGCGACCTCACAGGAGCGTTATCATGCTTTGTAAAGATTACGGTATCTATGGATATAAACCAACTCTTTCAAATCCAGCCTGCCCTGGCGCAACGGCACAGGCATATAATCCTGTTTCGTAAATATACTGGTATCGGTAGCTCTAAACCCAATCCTTGCATGCCAGGTCTGGGCCAGGGTTTTTATTATTGATTTAAGATGATATTCGAACAGGCCAAAGGCACAAGGCGCAAGGCACAGGGTAAACATTCTATGAATGTAACATTTGCCCTAAGCCCTATGCCTCATGCCCTTAGCCACATGGCTTAAGCGATTCGGGCCATGCTTTAATCCACGTGGTACTTATTGGTTTGAGGCAGAGCTTCGCTAGAAATACATAGCGTTCTCGGCTGCATCCATATATAAAGGTAGAGATTTTCCCGCGGATTGGCATGGTCGTGCAAGGGGTTAGAAAGGGGATTAGAAAGGAGAGAAGCGATGGATTTTGAGCTCAGCAAGGAGCAGAAGGATATCGCGACGGCGGCAAAGGAGTTCGCGGAGGGTGAGTTTCCTGACAGGGCGGAGGAGTTCGACAGGGATGAGACCTTCGATGAGTCCCTCCACAAGAAGGCAGCCGAACTCGGTTTTGTGGGAACATTCATCAAGGAGGAGTATGGCGGGCCTGGAATGGGCATGCTGGAGTACTGCCTCATATTTGAGGAATTCGCCGCCGTTGATCCTGGCATCGCGGTCGCGATACTCATTTCATCCTACGGGGCGGAGATAATACAGGAGTTCGGCACCGAGGAGCAAAAGAGGCGCTACCTGCCGCCCATTGCAGGTGGCGAGGCGGTCATGGGGAGTGCCTTTACCGAGCCTGACGCCGGCTCCGATCTCGCCGGGGCTACGGGAACCACCGCAGTCAGGGAAGGAGAGGAGTACGTGATCAATGGCTCAAAGATGTTCATTACCAATGGAGACAGGGCGAACTACCTGATCTGTTTCGTGGTGACCGACCCGGATAATGCGAGCAGACACAGGCGGCACAGCATGATCCTGGTGGAAACGGACCGGGAGGGATTTGAGGCGAACCATTTGACCGGAAAGCTCGGGATTCGTGCCTCTGACACGGCGGAGCTGGCGTTCAACAACGTGAGGGTTCCATGCTCGAACATGGTGGGAGATCCGGGGAACGGTTTTATCGAGGCCATGCACCTCTTTAACCTGGACAGGATTATTGTAGCTGCCCAGGCGGTGGGAACGGCCCGTGGTGCCCTGGAGGAGAGCATCAGGCACGTGAAGAAGAGGATGGCCTTTGGCACCCCCTTATCCTCTTTCCAGTCCATTCAGTTCAAGATCGCCGATATGTTCACCTGGATCCGTGCCGGCAGAAGCCTGGTCCATGAGGCGGCCTGGAGGGTTGATGCGGGCACTATCGATCCCAAGCTCATTGCCGTGGCCAAATCGTTCTGCGGCCAGATGTCGGTGAAATGCTGTGATATGGCCCTTCAGATGCATGGAGGGTATGGGTATCTCGCGGAGTATAAGGTTCAGAGGCTTTTTCGAGATGCCAAAATCACGGAGATCTACGAGGGGACAACGGAGATCGAGAAACTCATAATCGCCAGAAACCTCCTTACGTAAGAGAAAGGCATTCGCCGCTGCCCGATGGCAGAGGAGGCAGTGCTTATGGCACTGCCTCTTTCAAATAGAACCCTCGATGCATGGCTCCACAGGGGAGAGATGCAGATGCATACCGGATCTCTCTTACATTCAAAGCAATGGAGGCGAATTGAGGAAGCAGAAATGGCTACGGCTCAACCCGGTGATATTTATGTGAAGCTCGAGGAGGAGTTTCGCGGCACGGCCCTGTTCAGGCCCATGAAGGTGAGCCGCTACGAGGTGGGCACCGAGCTCCATTATCAGGTGGTGGGGCTCAACGGGTCAGATAAGGCAGGCATCAAGCTCCTGGTGGAGAGATTCGTGGGCGGCGGGTTTGCCGGTCAGGTCTACCAGGTGAAGGTGCTGGATATTACCCCTGAGAAAGCTCCACTTGAGGGCCTGGTGGTTGGAGGAGTGTACGCGATGAAGGTGCTCATTCCTCCAACTGCCTTTTCTCGGGCTTTTCGCAACCTCATCTACTGGATTGCATTTCAGGGGCCTTTTCAGCCTCAGGTAAACCCCGCAGCCGCAAGGGCGGGAGCTCTGTGGCAGAAATTTTTCAGGCGGGGGGCAAAGATACGATTCGGCGATGAACAGGCGGTCGTGGATGCGTACGGGACCTTCGTGGATACCGACCTTGGAAGCTGCGGGGAGTTGAGCGAGTGGGTGGAGGGTCGAACGTGGAGATTGGAGGTTGATGATCGTCTTGATTTGCTCAAGAGGTGGCGCAGGGGCAAGGAGGTTGATCAGGCGAGCCTCGGTTCGCCGGAATACCGATCCAAACGCGAGTTTATGGACAATATCGTTCAGCTCATGCACGAGATGGGGGCCCACGAGTGCGCAAGGCAGTACGAGTGGTCCACGTGGAAGAGCCAGCCAAACTGCCTGAAACGGGAGGATGCTGAGGGTTCACCGTCCAGGGGCCTGGTAGCAGTGGATTTCAGGGCGGGACTCGCCCTTTTGCCCTTCCTGCCTATGAGCCCTGGAGATTTCAAGCTCATCGGCCAGGGGCTCATGAGGGGCAGCCTGGCGCAATTTGATCGCGGCGACCTCAAGGCCCTCGAGGAGTTCGTAGGCGCTCATAAGGATGAATTTTCCGATATGCACCATACTCTGAAGGAGTTGAGGGAATCCGAAAGAGTATACAGGGATTCTATTCCAGATATCACGCACAATCACCTTCGGCTTCTTTTGAGCTCGCGCCTATGGGCAACGGTGCTGGAGGGCGCGGTGACCGGGTGGAGGGTCCGAAACCTGATCGACGATCAGTTCCAGGAGAGGCTGAAGCACAGCAGGGCTTTGACGATCCTCTTTTTGACGATTGGCCTTATGCCTTTTTTGGGAAAGGCTCTCAGGAGAGCCTGGGGCCAGGGGGATTGGAGAAGACATTATGCGGGCATTCTATCAAGCAGGAGGTATTTCAATAGGGCAGTCCGGGCGAGGGTTATCGAGTTCCTCATTGAATGGCATCGGTCAGGAAGGATTGATGGAGAGCGGGCCCTTGCGATAGCGAGGAATCCGTGGAGGTTTTCCCATCACCTTCCGTTCGCGATCCTGCCCGGGAGGTTTCATAGATTTCTCACCGATTGGCAGTACGCGAAGGAGTATATCGATTATCTCGTTGCCCGGCCGGTGCGGCTCTACTTTAACGCGGGGCAACGCGAGCAATGGCTTCGCGAGATGGTGAGGGAGGGAAGGAGAAATCAACTGGTGAGCGATGAGGATTCAAGCGTGATCCTTTCCCAGGTCGGTGAGCCCTTTATCCAGAAATACCTCAAATCCCTTGCGGTGCACCTCTGCACCCTGCCGGTGACCCAGATTGTCTCCGTGCTCTTGGCGGTCATCTATGTCGCCACGCACCCCGAGCTGCCGCGAGCGCAGGCCTGGGTGATCGGGCTCGGCATCATCGCGCTTTTTCAGGTGGTGCCCATCTCGCCTGGCTCGCTCGCGCGGGGGCTTTACGTGCTGTTCCTCGTGATCAGGGAGCGAAATTTCAAGGACTATAATGTCGCCGTATTTCTCGGGTTCTTCAAATATATCGGGTACCTGGCGTTTCCTATCCAGATGGCCTATCGCTACCCGACTCTCGCGAGGTTCATGGCAGGACACTGGGCAACCGAAGCGGCACATATGGTACCGGTGTTCGGCGAGAGGGGGGCCTTGCTCGAACATGAGGTGTTCAATCTCTTCTACAACTGGCCCCTGACTATACGGCGTCGTGTGTGGAAGAGGGCTCACGTGCGGGCCGGCATGGAGCCGCGCTACTGGCACATGATCGTATGTGCGATTGGCGGGGCGGGGATCTTTTCGCTGGCCGATCACGTGTACCTGAACTACGCCGGTGCGCTTCCCGAGTTGATGCAGATTTGGGCCCTTACGGCCCTGGTGCCTTTGCTCTGTGGCGCTATGGCAACACTGGGTGCCGGTGGGGCTCTGCTGTGGAAGCGGGTCATCGGGGCGGCGATCTGTGGCGGTGCCGTTGCGCTACTCTCTACCGTCTTCTCAGGATTGATGGGATACGGCGAGGCGATCGGATTTGGCGGGATGGCGGTGCGATTCGCCTGGCGAGCGTTCGCCTTTACGATCTTGACATCTCTTGGGGCGATGATCACGGAGATCCAGCTGCCCGAGCCGTAAAGGCCTTTGACTAAACACGGGTATCCCGCCTGGAGGGGCGGGGAGCTTCACCTTCGAGCGTGTTGAAATGCCTACTGATTTCGCATAGGCAGTTTCTAAGTATCCGGAAAAATACTTTTTTGCTATTTCCTCTTTTAATGTGTTGAATTTTCAGCACAAATAAAATAACATGACACGTCGATGCAATTATGTAATAATAAAAAAATATGACGAACCGGGGGAATTCGCCTTGAAGATAATCATTTGGTAAGCCGGGCGCGAGAAGCCTTTCTATTTCATCCAGGTGGGTATTGATCGATAGGGTGCGCGTTTGCGAGAATAGGAATAATAATCTTCAAAAAGAGAGAGGGGATGTACGGTGAAAGAAAAACCTTCCTACGAGGAACTGGAGCAAAGGGTTAAGGAGTTAGAAAAGGAGGCCAACAGGCTCAGGCAAAAGGAGAGGGCGCTGAGAAAGCAAGGGGAAGAGCTGGAAGTGAAGGCCGATAGCATTGAACAATCCAACAAAGCGCTACGGATTCTGTTGAAACAGAGGGATGAGGACAGGGACGGCATTGAGGAGAAGGTAGTGGCCAACGTGAGGGAGCTGGTGCTGCCCTTTCTCCGGAACCTGAAGGAAAGCGAGCTTAATGCTCAACAGAAGATCAACGTCGATGTGATAGAGAAGAACCTCCATAGCATTATCTCGCCGTTCTCTCGCACCATATCCACCAAATACTTGAGCCTTACCCCACAGGAGATCCAGATCGCGGTGCTTATAAAAGAGGGCAAGAGCAACAGGGAGATCGCAGATGTGATGAATCTGTCGAGGCGCACGATTGAGTCTCATAGAGAGCACATGAGAAGAAAGATGGGCCTCAAGCACAAGAGGGCAAACCTCAGGGCACACCTGCTCGCCCTCGCATGATCAAGCCCTTCCCGCCTTGTGGGAATTCGCGAGGAGTTCTCGGCTATGAGCCCTAAAACCCGGTAGCCATCGGATAAATACGCTATAGGCTTTGGCAACTGCTCCCATCCGAAAACGAGCGTAGCGTACTGGAGTACCTCTTTTCCCCTACCGCCCTGGGCCTTTCGCCTTCATCAGGATAACCATGATGGCCTTCTGGGCATGCAGCCTGTTTTCAGCCTGGTCGAACACCACGGATTGGGGGCCGTCTATCACCTCGGCGGTCTGCTCAAAGCCCCGTAATGCCGGCAGGCAATTCATGAAGATGGCGTCAGGCGCGCCATGCGCCATTTTCTCCGCATCCACCTGAAAGGGCTTGAGGACCTTCACCCTGGCATTGAGCGCTTCAGGGGGAACATGGTAACTCATCCAGGAGTCCGTATAGATCACATCAGCTCCCCGAACGGCTTCGAGTGGATCGTGCGTCACGGTAACGGTTGCCCCTGACCGGGCTCCTTCCTCGATCGCATCCCCTACTACCTCCGGGAGCGGGCTGAACCCCTGCCCCTCAGGGCAACCCACGCGTATATTCACGCCCACCTTCGGGCAGCCATAGAGCAAGGAGTGGGTCACGTTGTTTTTCCCGTCACCTAGGTAAGCTAGGGTGATGCCTTCAAGCGATCCCTTGTGCTCCCCCATGGTGAGCAGGTCAGAGAGTATCTGGCAGGGGTGGCTGAAGTCGGTGAGGCCGTTGATCACGGGGATATCGGCAAACCTGGCCATCTCCTTGATCTTCTCGTGCTCGAAGAGCCTCGCCATAATCAGATCCGCATATCGGCTCAATGTCTTGACGGTGTCGTGAATCGTCTCCTTGTCCGCCCCGAGGGGTGAGGTGGACATATCGTAGAAGATCGCATCTCCTCCCATCTGGCATATTCCCACCTCGAAGGAGACGCGGGTACGCAGGCTCGGCTTCTCGAAGATCATGACCAGCATCTTGCCCCGCATGAAATCCCGGTACGCCTCAGGGGCCTTTTTGATCTCGCGCGCCAGGTCGAGTACCTCCTCGATCTCCTCCCTCGACCAATCCCTTAAGCTGATTAGGTGTCTCATCCCCTTGCCCATCCTTTAGCTCACGAGATCCTCGTGGTATCTATCGATTTCCCCTCCTCGATCGAATATGGTGAGCATGAGCGCGGCGCGCACCCACATACCATTCCTCACCTGCCTCCAGTACATGGCGCGCGGGTCGGTGTCTACTTCCACATCTATTTCCTTGCGGCGCGGCAGGGGATGGAGGAGCACGGCATCGGGCTTGAGCATGGTGAGGTGGTTTGAGGTAAAATGGAATCGGCTCGTGTCGATAAGCCTGCTTTCATGGGAGGCATCCCACTCATCCTGGATTCGCGTCATATAGATCGCGTCTACCTCCGGAATGACCCGTTCAAAGTCATCGCATACCTCATGCTCCATGCCGGCCTTCTCAATCGCCGCAAGGATATCATCGCCGATCTGCAATTCCTTTGGCGCCACGAAGTACTGCGTTACACCGGGATAGAGCAGGAGCAGGGTGGCAAGAGACCGCACCGTTCTGCCCCGGGCGAGATCGCCGACGAATGCGATCCTCTTGCCCTCAATCCCACCGCGGTTCTCAAAGCTCCGCTGGAGGGTATAGATATCCAGCAGGGCCTGGGTGGGGTGCTGATCCTTTCCGGAGCCTGCGTTCAAGACGGGTATAGGCCGGTTGGTGTTGGAGAGCAACCAGGCGATTCGTTCCGCAAAGCCACCTACGGGGTGGCGCATGATTATAAGGTCGAAATAGGAGCTGAAGGTTCGCACCGTATCCTCCGGCGACTCACCCTTGACCTCGCTCGATGTCGTGGTGTCCCTGACCTCCGCGGGCTCTATTCCCAGAATCTGGCAGGCCGCGTAGAAGGAGAGAAAGGTGCGCGTTGAGGGCTGCACGAAGTACAACATGGCCCGCTTCTCCGAGAGCAGGTCCTGAAGAAAGTGGATGCCGCCCTTTGTCTTTCCGATCAACCGTATCTTGGTGGTGAGATCGCAGATCCTCTCAAGCGCGGAACGGTTGAATTGTTGTGCGGTAAGGACGTGGTAGGGACGACCTTCCCGGAGGAAGTGGGGCCCCTTTTCCTCGGGCATGAGCTTTTGAAAATCATGCCATGAGATTTTCTTCAATGGATTATCTCGGTACATATCCGCGCCTCCCGTTGTCCTTTATCGTTGCGGAGAGTATAGAGCATATGGAATTGAATTGAAGCCTCCTGCTTTACGTTTGCCAGCCCCTTGCCTTATGCGTAGAAAGAACGCTGGGGTGAAGAGAGGTGTCCTCGAGGTATGAGAGAGCATAGGGAAAAATAATAGGCCTGTCAAAAGAAAAGACACCAGGACGGCGCCATGCCCTATGAGATCAGTGTTTCGCCTTGCAGCCCAGTATCATGGACACGGTGTCTGTCAGCACAGGGTCAATCTCTATCGATTTGATAACGGCTTGCCCCTCTGCCTGACGCTGTTTCAGGGCCTCGTGTGCCTCGATGATCCACCGTATGGCCATATCAGACGGTACCTTGCCGGTGTCGATAACCAGATCAAAGGCGCTTGCCGCAACGGCATCCTGCCACTGAACCTCGTAGAACGAATTGATGAATTCCGACCGAGCCCTATCCCTTTCTTTCAGTAAAGCCCTGGCATGGTCAATATCAGCGATTTTCTCCTTTTCCATCAGCCGCTGTGCCCGGAGGGCAAAGGGGGCCTGAACCCGCACGTTCAACACATCGGCAAACCCACCCAGCACGGCAAAGGCGCCCCGGCCCACGATCACTATGTCGCCGTGGTGAGCGAGGGCCTGGATGACCTGCTTCAGGAAGTTCATCGTCGTTGACCTCATGTCGTCGAATCGTTCCCAGAAGCCAAGCACCGTGTCGTACACCTCGCTGAACTGAAAGATGCTGTGCTCAGCGAACACCTTTTCGATGGTGTTTTTATTCGCGAAATGGTAACCTAAAGATTCTGCTACCTTTTCACCGATGTGGTTGCCATCGCTATAGATCTCCCTGGATATTGTGATCACCGCCATCGGAAGCACCCCTTGCTATCGTTTGCCACCTACCCACCCCCTGGCCTTGCTGCTCTCATTACCCCGGGGTGTAGGAACTATAATGCATAAACCCGGTAAAGTCAAAGCCCATGAAACGCAAATGGCCCCAAGGCCTCTCGATTCAATGTGTGACTCTCGGCTACAGGCTATGAGCTTTCAGCTCAATTGCGCTTTGCCCTCTGCCCCATGTGCCCCTTGCCTTTTACCCTCTCCCCATGTAATATACCAGCGAAGCTTCGCCTCAAACTCTTAAGCCCTCAAGGTGACATGAGCCATGCCCAGACCAGATAAGGATGTCATTCAGAGGATCGAGGAACTCCGGGAGCGGATAAGATATCACAACTACCGCTACTACGTGCTGGATAACCCGGAGATTTCGGACGCCGAGTACGACAGGCTCTTCGATGAGCTCGGGGCCCTGGAGGACAAATACCCAGGGCTCATCACCCCGGATTCCCCCACCCAAAGGGTAGGCGCTGCCCCGCTCGAGGAATTCAAAACCGTCAGGCACAGCCTCCCCATGTTGAGCCTGAACAAGGCAACCTCCGAGGCCGAGTTCATGGACTTCCACCGCAGGGTGCGGGAGCTCTCGGGGGCCGAGGAGAAGCGGATCCACTACACGGTGGAGCCCAAGTTCGATGGCCTCGCGGTTGAGCTCGTGTTCACCAGCGGCATATTTTCCCTGGGCTCCACCAGGGGAGACGGGGTGGTCGGAGAGGATGTGACCATGAACCTGCGCACCATCAAGTCCATTCCCCTGAGGCTCATGGGCAAGCCGAACCCCGCGCTGATCGAGGTGCGGGGCGAGGTGATCATGAACAAGGATGACTTCCACCGGCTCAACAAGAAGAGGGAGGCAATGGGGGAGCCCCTGTTCGCCAATCCCCGGAATGCCGCGGCCGGATCGGTGAGGCAGCTTGATCCTCGGGTGACGAGCACCAGGCCCCTCAACATGTTCGTCTACGGCATGGGGAGGGTTGAGGGGGTGGAGGTAACCAATCACTGGGACAGCATACGGTATTTGAAGGATCTGGGATTCAAGGTCAGCCGGTACGTGGAGCTGTGCGAGACCGTGGATCAGGTGAAGGACTACTACCAGAGGACGCTCGGGATGAGGAACGATCTGCCCTACGAGATAGACGGGATCGTGATCAAGGTAAACGATTTCGAGATGCAGCATCGAATGGGCGAGCTCTCCCGAAGCCCTCGCTGGGCCGTTGCATGGAAGTTCCCGGCACACCAGGAACACACGAGAATAAACGACATCATCGTGAGCGTGGGCAGGACAGGGGCGCTCACCCCCGTTGCCGTGCTCGAGCCGGTGAGGGTGGGTGGCGTGGAGGTGAGCAGGGCCAGCCTGCACAACGAGGATGAGGTAAAAAAGAAGGACGTAAGGATCGGGGACACGGTGGTGATCCAGAGGGCAGGTGACGTGATCCCCGAGGTGGTGAAGGTGATGGAGTCCAAGAGAACCGGCAGGGAGAGGAAGTTCACCATGCCCGATCGATGCCCTGTATGCGGGTCCAAGGTGGAGCGGCCCGAGGGAGAGGCCGTTCACCGGTGCACCGGGATTGCCTGCCCCGCTCAGTTCAAGGAAAACCTGGCCCACTTCGTGTCAAAGGGGGCCATGGATATGGACGGGCTGGGATTCAAGTTCCTTGAGCAGATGGTGGACAAGAAGATCATCCAGGACCAGGCTGACCTCTACTTCCTTACCAGGGAAGACCTCATGAAGATGGACCGGATGGGAGACAAGCTCGCGGAAAACCTGCTCAACGCCATAGAGGCGAGCAGAAGCCCGTCGCTCACCAACCTCATCTATGCCCTTGGCATCAGAAATGTGGGCTACCATCTCGCGGGGGTGCTGGCCAAACGGTTCACCTCCATCGACAATCTGGCCAAACAGGATATCGATGACCTCATCCAGGTCCATGAGATCGGGCCGGTCGTGGCCGAGAGCATCTATAACTTCTTCCATAACCCAAAAAACCTCCAGGTGCTGGACAAGCTCAAAAAAGGCGGGGTTGTGTTCCCCGTGGAGGAGGGCGCTGAAAAGGAGGCCCCTCTGGAGGGCATGACGTTCGTGCTGACCGGGGGCATGGATTCCCTCACCAGGGACGAGGCCCACGCCGTTATAGAAGATCTGGGGGGAAGGGTGTCCTCGTCGGTAAGCAAGAAGACGGATTACGTGGTGGTCGGCCGGGATCCAGGCTCGAAATACGACCGCGCCCTGAAGCTGGGGATCAAGATGTTACACGAGGATGAGTTCAAGAAGTTGGTAGGGGATCGGGCTTGACCTCGTTGCCCGTTGGGTATACCATGCTCCAAGGCGGATAGCCCGCAGCACTGAATAAAGACTAACTCTCAAGGAAGGAGGAGACCCATGGTTGACCCGAACGATCTCGTGTGCGTGACCCGATACTGCCCGAACTGTGGGACCGAGATATTTTGCCGGTCTGATTACGAGAAACACAGGGTGTTCTATCTATCGGAGGATATGACCGATCCCACCCATGCCTGCCCCCAGTGCGAGTTTAATCTCATAAACGTTCCATTTGAGCTATTGCTCGAGGACCCCGATCTCGCGAAGGAGAGGAGATCGCTTCCTCACAAGGTCCAGACCGGCAGGAGACTGGTCGAAGCGGTGTTCCGGAGGCGACCGGACCTTTTCGGGAGTAAGGCCGCGGCAAAAAGGGCGATCGATGCCGTAGGGGCGGTCCTCTTTGATCTGCTCTCAACCGGAGAGGCAGTGAGGTGGCCGGGCCTTGGGAGCTTCAAGGTCGAGGAGAGAAAGGCTCGAAGGGGAAGAAATCCACGAACCGGAAGGGAGCTTCAGATCCCCGCGAAAAAGGCGATTCGCTTTAGGCCAGCCGGGGCACTCAAGGAACGACTGAACAGCTAGCCACCAGCAACTTCCCTGCGAGCGAGGAGATCTTTTGAGGCTTCAGGTTTGAGCCCTTCGCTCAACGCCATGCGCTCCGCCCTGAGATTGCGTCGATACGAGCTACACTGAATCGCGAAGAAGGATGTCACAGGATCAGAAATCATCACAAATGATTGCGGGTTACTCCCATTACTTCCTGGTGGTCGTGGCCCTTTTCATCACCTGCCTGATCACGGCAAACATCATCGCCGTGAAGCTCATTTCCGTATTTGGCATGGTGCTCCCTGCGGCTATTATCGTGTTCCCCATCAACTATATCCTGGGCGATGTGCTCACCGAGGTCTACGGCTATCGCCAGGCGCGCAGTGTAATCTGGCTTGGCTTTGCCTGCAACCTCATCCTGGTGATCGCCGTTTGGCTGGGAGGGCTTCTTCCGGCCGCCTCATTCTGGGACGGGCAATCAGCCTACGCGCGCATCCTGGGCTACACCCCGAGGATCTTAGCCGCCTCCTTCCTCGCGTACCTGGTGGGTGAGTTCTCGAACTCCTTCGTGCTCGCCAAGATGAAGATCGCCACCAAAGGACGACACCTGTGGTCGCGCACCGTCGGATCAACCCTGGTGGGCCAGGGACTTGACTCCATGGTGTTCATTACGCTCGCCTTCGCGGGAACGATCCCCTTTTCCGGCCTTTTATCAGCCATTATTACCCAGTGGCTCGTGAAAACCGCCTACGAGGCAGCGGTCACCCCCCTCACTTACAAGGCCGTGAACTTCCTCAAGCGCCACGAGGGCCTGGACATGTATGACTACGACACCCGGTTCAACCCGCTGCTTCTCCGCACCTAACGCCGCCTTTTCCTATCGTTACAGGCCCTGCACCTTGTGCCTTCTGCATGTGACTTTCCTTAGACAAATCCACCACTCACGGCTTATTATTAAAGAAGGCGCAAAGGGCTTCATGGGGCCATTCATAGTAGAGACGTGACGCCCCTCGTAGACAATGGAGGGCACAGTGGCCGATACGTATATCCATATCGGGGAGATGCTGGCGAGAAACGCGCGTATGTACCCCGATGACGTGGCGCTCGTGGAGCGGATTCCGGCCGAGCATGCCAGGAGGGAGATTACGTGGAGGCAGTTCGATGAGGCCTCGAACCGATTTGCCCAGGTGCTCTCGCAAAGGGGCATCACAAAGGGCGCGAAGGTGATTCACCTCATGTACAACTCCATTGAATGGCCCATCGCCTACTTCGGCATCGTGAGGACGGGCGCGTGGGTGGTGCCGCTCAATTTCAGGTTTACCAGTGCCGATGTCAAGTACTGTGTAAAGGTGGCGGAGCCGAGCCTCATGCTTTTCGGCGAAGAGTTCACCGAACGGATCGACGCTATACAGGACCAGATCCAAATACCACGGTACATCTGCGCGGGAACGCGGGTTCCTGCCTATGCGGAGCCCTTTGAGGAAGCGCTCGAAGGTGCCCCGCCCGTCCCGCCAGGCGTGGAGCTCACCTATAATGACTCCTGCGGCCACGGCGAACACCATGCGGAAGGGATGGCTCTTCACCGGGGACATGGCGAGACAGGATGAGGATGGATTCATCTACCTCGTTGACAGGAAAAAGGATATCATTATCACAGGCGGTGAGAATGTCTTCCCCGTGGAGGTGGAGCATTTCATCCATGCCCACCCGAGCGTGAAGGATGCCGCGGCCATAGGGTACCCACGAGAGACCAGGAGAGATCGTGGCACTTGTCATTGAAGTGGCGCCGGGAAGAGTACTCAACGAAGAGGAGGTGATCCGGTACTGCGAGGAGCTCCCCAGGTACAAGAGACCACGCAAAATCTTCTTCGGCGAGGTTCCTCGAAATCCCACGGGCAAGATAGAGAAGCCGAAGCTCAGAAAGCGATACATCGGAGTGGATGAGACCTTTCAAGGTTGAAGGCTAACCCAGGCTCACTCCTCCTTTAACAGCAGCCGGAGCAGCTGGTTCTCTCGGTGCTCTCGGATATATCTCCCCTTTTTTCATCTGCTTCCACCACGCAGCAGCATGAAGAGCCTTCTCTGCCAAGGGCGGCGTTGATGACCGCGTTTGCACATCCTACCCCTGCCTGTACGGTCAAGGCCTCAGTGGGGCAGTTTCGCTGGCATGCTCCGCACTCCATGCAGGCATCGCGCTCTTCAATGATGGCAGATCCATCGTTCATGCGAAACACCCCGTGTGGGCATACGACTAGGCACATGCCGCAGCCTACACATCGCTCCCCGTCCAATTGCAGGGTGACCACATCCTTGAGATAGATCAGCTGTCTCATTCCATAAACTCCCTACGCGAGAAAGCGTGCCCCCAGCCAGAGACACAGGCCAATGCCCGCCATTGAAATCTCAATTGGTAGGGCCCACCTCATCTCCTTTCTCACCCCTGAGAGCGAGGTGTAGGTAGAGCAACCGGTGAAGGTCATTGCCAGGTACGCCGCTGTTGCCGGCACGAGAAGAGCCCAGGCGAGCGCCTGGAGACGTCCTGCCCAAATAGTCAGATCCCAGACATTCAGGGCGATCAGGGCTCCTGCACCGACAAGGCCCATGATCAGGCCCTTCAGGAAGAAGACCCGACCCGGCAACCACGGTAAGAACAGAGGGGTCAAGACCGCACCTGCTGCCAGGGCGACCAGCAATGCGAGCAGCGCAGATGAACCGTACTCCAATGCACCGGACCAAAACTCCCCAGGGCTTCCGAGCCCTCCCAGCACAAAGACGATGGGAGCTATGATGATGCCCCACTTGAGGGCTCCCACCAGCTCAACGGGGATCAGGACTGCCCGTTCCCACATGGTAAAGGTTTTCCGACGCATCACCTGTGTCGCCGTGAGACCTGCATCCAGAAAGGCAGGAAGATCGGCTGCCCTTATCGGCCCGTAGACCACCTTGAACCCGGAGAGTCTCTGCACCAGGTGGGCTGCAACACCCGGTCCTGCTAGCTGCGGGAGGATCAACTTATGGTGAGATACCACCCTTTTGAGCCCGCTCGCGTCAACTTTACGCACGAGCTCCTCGGTTCCAAAAGTGCCCTTGCCCGCGGAGCACCATACGTTGATACCCTTGGTATCAAGTACCAGGATCCAGGCATCGCGGCCCGTCAAGGCCTCGCGCAGGCGATCAAAGCTCATCTTGTAGTTGGCGGTGACCAGCACAGGGGATTTGTCATCCGGTCTTCCAAGCGCGTAGAGACCGGATTCCACGGTGTAATGCATACGTCCGATACCCCATCGGGCCTTACTACTTCCCCACCGATCTGCCCAACGAAGGGAGGACGAAACCCTGGGGACAGCGCCGACTGGGGTCTGGATCGAGCCTAGGACAAAGGGCTGAGACAGGCTTGGAAGACATACCTGTTCCTTTGCAGCCTCCGAGCAGCACGTGGTTCCAGGACCTATGTCGGCCCCGGTTCCGCAGCAGGAATCGGGAAGTTTCATCTCGCGTGAAATGCTCTTCTCTTCATTCATAATCGGTTTTTCCTCTATAACCCTGACGTTTCGAGCATATTGGTGAAGAAAATATATAGGCATCATATTCCCTTTGTCAACCCGCTACCCATGTTGCCCTCTCCGATGCTCGCCATGCCCTGCGCCCTAGACCCTATGCCTTTGTTATCCTAAATCTCAAGCGACTTAGAATTACGGATTTAAATTCCGTATATATAATTAAATATAATTATTGCATTTTTCCCTATATGTTGGTATCAAGAAAAAAATTTATCTTTTCTCCATAGCTCAAAGAAATCAGGTTATGGGTTCTGATAGATATTCGCCGTATGCCATGGATACGCCTTTATTGCGTGTCCTATGAAACCTGGGGCCCCCAAATGCCGCGCCAGGAACCGTATCTTGCAAGAGAAGATAACTCTGGAGAGAGGAATAACGGTCCGGTGTAAGAAGTCCGGCGGCCAGATCGAGATAGCGTCCCCCAGAGATCAGAGGCCGGGGTCTGCCGAGATGGCAGAATCCCCGTCTGATGCCCTAGTGCCCTCTAAATCCATGGCACCACCTCCCCATGGTGAGGAGGGCGCCGGGGAATTTCAATTCTTGCCTGAGGAGGTTGCCTTTGCGGGCTAGGCAGGATTCCGGAAGGGGTTCGCTGCCGGCATCATAGATGGCGTGCTTCTAACCTCCGCAACACTCCCCTGAATAGAAAAGAGCAAGCTTTGCTGTGATAATCTGTGAAAAAAGGGGATGTTTCCAGGATTATACCTTTCTCAAGGATAAATGGGCAGAGGCCTGAACAATAAGGTGCGCTATGATCCGGATCACATCATCGATTGCAATTGAGGAACGAGAACTCAAGGAGGAGTTTATCCGCAGCTCAGGGCCGGGTGGCCAGCATGTCAACAAGGTTGCCACGGCGGTGAAGCTCCGCTTCGATGCGGTACGTTCCCCCTCTTTGTCCGAGGAGGTGCGTGCTCGGCTCATCCGGTTGGCAGGTAGGCGGATCACTGAGGATGGGGTGATCGTTATTGATGCCCGGCGGTTTCGCAGTCAGGAGCGAAACCGCCGGGATGCCAGGGACAGGCTTGCGGCCTTGATTCGCAGGGCAGCTGAGATGCCGGCATCGCGACGCAAAACGCATCCGGCAGCTGCCTCCAAAACGCGCAGGCTTGAGGACAAGAGCCGTCGGGCAGAGATCAAGCGGATTCGACGAAGTCCTCCTATGGCCGGGGATGAGTGAAAACAAACATGGAACTTGAGGCGTAAATTTCCGGTGATCTGAAAAACTGGTAAAGCCTCCCTTTGATCCTTTTGGAATGTATTGGAGAATGTTATGGCCTGCCTGTCTCTATTACCCTCATTTTCTTTACGCCAGAGGGATTTGTCCGGGGCGCCGTGCAAAGGTCATAATTGACACCCCGCTGCAATTTTCCTATACTCCCTCCATGCCGGTTCACCGGCTAACTTCAAAATGTTACCAAATAATTAAAAATTTGATTATAGCTCTAATTCCGTAACTAGATTGCCATCAGGGATATGGATGTCTTTTTTTCGACCGAAGAGTTCCATGCTGTTGTGCCCGCATAAGGTGCAGATAGAGGCGGGCGATCTGCTCCTCAGGGACATCCCAGTTCTCCGTATATGGATGTCTCTATAGGCGACGGGCGCCCGCCTGGATCATCGGGAACAAGCAGGCTCATAGCGAATGCCTAGTTCGGTCGTAAAAAAAGACATCCATATCCCTCACTATAATTCTAGGGAGTTAGATACATAATTGATCAAAAACTTATACCTAGGAGGTGAAAATGCCCATTGTTCATGTAAACGTCTGGGAGGGTTTTGGAGGGGAAAAGGCCAAAACCGTGATCCAAAACATCACGAAGGTGTTTGTGGATTTGGGTGTCCCGTCACATGCCGTGGAGGTAATCGTGCATGAGATCCAGAAATCGCACTGGGGGGTTGGCGGGGAACCAGCATCGGAAAAGTTCAAGGACATATCTCCTTAAGGGCGCGGTTTCACTAATTCACGGTTTGGGTAAGGAGGGATTCTATGGTTACCTTTGATGAGTTCATGAAGCTGGAGATCAAGATAGGTACGGTAACAGCAGCAGACAGGGTTGCGGGCGCCGATAAACTGATTCGGCTGGAGCTTGATTGCGGGGCTGAAACGAGGCAGGTGGTCGCGGGTTTCGCACCGGACTACACCCCAGAGCAGCTCGTGGGGAAACAGATGCCGGTGGTGGTCAACCTGGCGCCAAGGAAGCTGCGTGGTATTGAAAGCAGGGGGATGATCCTCGCAGTGGATGTGGCGGGCAGGCCAATTCTGCTCACTCCCGTGGACCGTGTTCCGCCCGGGAGTGAGGTGCGGTGAGGGTCGGATGAGGGATTACCCATTCAAGGGCGGGCCCCGGTGGAATTTGTCTTATCACTCCACGGCATACACATCTCACCATACTTAAATGTGCCTTGATGCAACGTGAAGGAGAGCGCATAAAAAAGGCGGCACCCTTTCGGGGTGCCGCCTTCGAGAGGCTTTTTTTTAAAGTGACTCTACATTTGTAGCTTTAGGGCCTCGAGGGCTTGTCTCGATCTCAAACCGGACTCGCTGGCCTTCGTTTAGGGTTTTGAACCCGGGCCCATTGATGCCGGTGTGATGCACGAAGATATCCTCGCCATCATCCTGCTCAATAAAGCCATAGCCCTTCTTCTCGCTGAACCACTTTACAGTTCCTTCTGCCATCGCGTCTTCCTCCTTTCTAAAGTTTTCTGCACAGCCGGGATGAACGCTTTGGCAAAATGGAATTACTTCCTAAGCCGCGATACCAACCATAGTTGTCTCGCTGGCTCCTCTTCCCCAAAACTATCAATCCAAACTTGCTTTGCAAATATTAAATCAGATTTATAGGATTGTCAATACTTGGGGGACTTGGCTGCAAATATATGCCGCGAATGCCATTGTGCCCGGGTTTCTGGAAGCGAGACGCCGAACGCGGTGATACGGAACTCTTGGCGTTGGCTCTCCGCCAGAACCTGGAATAATGTTGATGCGAGCGTATAATAACAGTTATTCGCCTGTCTTGAGATCTCCCTCTTTGTGCCAGCCTATACGGGCATTTTGAACAGAATCTACTTGGGGAGAATATGGTTTGATATCGATAAGCGGAGAGCCGTCAAGCGCATCCATGCCTTTGACCTTAAGGAAGCGGCCTTTTCGCTCCTGTAGTTCAACCACACACAGGCTTATCGTATTAGGCCGGTTGCACGAACGGGTTGCAAACACTCCATGAACTTCGGGGCCCCATGGCGTGCGAGTTTGAAGCACCTTTCTATTAGCCCTGTCAGCCCAATAGATCGCAATGAGATGTGAGCAGCGCTCGATGTGGAGGAGCGCAGGCTCGTAAGCCTCAAACACCTCTAGTGTGCTATCATCGTTTCTGTGCCTTCCTTGAAAGGGGGCATCCCCAGCGCTTTTATATTGCGAGTGTATTACGCCGATATGTACGAGCCTTATACTATCCATCGCTGTTTTCTTCTGGTTCCCATGCATTATGAGGCAAGCTCACCCACCTGTCAGGGCACGAGCATCTTGTGGTGAGCGGGTGAGGACCATGAGCCGGCTGCCACGGAAAGCCAGGAAGGCTCCACTGCCATGGTTTTACCGCGCCATTCCCCAGCGTTCAATGGTTCTCGTTTCCCAGGGCTTCAAGACCAGCCTATCGGTTATCAACCACATAAGGCCCATAGTGATCATGCCCATGATGACCACATCCGTTTTCAAGAACTGCCTGGCATCAAAAATGAGGAACCCGAGCCCCGATGTTGCCGCGATCATCTCGCCTCCAACCAACGCCCTCCAGCCAAATCCTGTGCCGATGCGGATTCCGGTAACCACCGAGGGCAATGCACCATAGATCAGGATTTCTTTCACTACCTGAAAATAACTCGCACCGCAGGTGAGCGCTGAATTGATCAGGACCTGGGGAATTCCTCGAACCCCTGTAATCGTGTTGAAGCATACCGGGAAGAATACATTCGTAAAGATAACAAAGGTCACAGCCTTATATCCGAGCCCGAACCAGAGAATGGCCAGGGGGATCCACGCCAGTCCGGGAATGGCCTGGAAGAAGTTGATCACGGGATCGAAGGCCCGGGCGATGTATCGATTCGATCCCATGGCCAGGCCCAGGGGAAAACCCAGGCCAAATCCCGTCCCAAAGCCCAATAAAAGACGAATCAGGCTGTCGCGGATGTGCAAAAATAGTTCTCCATTTCGAATATACTCAATAAACCTGAAAAGAACCGTAGATGGTTCAGGAAATAAGTAGTCCGGGAAAACTCTTGTGACCGCCACGACTTCCCAGATGCCGATGATAAAGGCGAAGGGCCCGATGAGCCAAATCATATTGATTGCTTTCGCTCTCAAATCTCACTCCTCCTTGAACGAGACCTCAACTGCTTATGTGCGAATGAGGGAAAGGACCCGGGAAACGAGATCCTGAAACGCTGAATCATGAATGACCTTGGCCCATGAACGAGGCCGGGGGATATTCACGGAGATATCGTCCAAGATCATCCCGGGCCTACAGCTCAAAACCACAATGCGGTTCGCCAGAAACACCGCTTCTTCCACGCTGTGGGTCACAAAAAGGATTGTCTTCTTCGCCTTTTCGTAGATTCGGTTCAATTCTTCCTGGAGGGTCATGCGAGTTTGGGCGTCAACAGCGGCGAAGGGTTCGTCCATGAGAAGGATTTTAGGGTTGTTCACAAAAGCTCTGGCTACCGCTACCCTTTGCTTCATCCCGCCGGAAAGCTGGTGCGGAAATTTCTCTCGAAACTCCTGTAAGCCAATGAGGTTAATGAAATAATCCGACCGGCTTTCCCGTTCCTGCGGTGGTATTCCCCGCAGCTTGAGACCGAATTCGATATTATCCTGAACGTTTCTCCAGGGGAGGAGCGCATATTCCTGGAACACTACCCCTCGCTCCGCCCCCGGCCCTTTTATTTTTTGTCCTTCGAGGTAAATTGCCCCCCGGTTGGGGGGGAAGTAGGGCTTCAGGCCTGCGATGATGTGCAAGAGGGTCGTCTTTCCACAGCCGCTTGGGCCCACGATACAGACGAAATCCCCCTCCTGGGCATCCATGGAGATATCCTTGAGGGCCATCACCTCCTTCTGGGTGATATCCTCCCTGAAATTCTTCATCAGATCTCTTATTTCGATCAAGGCAGGCATCGCGTTACTTCCCCCTTATTGCCTTATTTCCAGAAGGATTCACCAGAGGACACATAGCAGATCGGTATCCATTCGCTAGGGTCATTAGAGATCATTAAAGAGCTCTGGATGCTCCTTCATGGCCCTGTTAATGAAATCCTGGTAAAAGAATTTCTCTGGGTCCACGAGTTTCCCGATCTTTTTGATCTCAAACATAAATTGAGCGGCTTTTTTTGCGTCTTGAACCACGTACGGGGTAAAACGGGGATCGAATTTTAGATATTTGATTCCCCCGGCGAGCAGGTCCTGATCAATCTTCCAGGCCTTGGACACGAATGCAGTCACCTCATTTAACTCACTTTCACTTGCATTGCGCAGGAATTTTAAGGTCTTGGCATAGCCCAGCACCAAATGGTAGCAGTCTTCCGGCCTCTCCTGGATGAGTTTTTGGCCAAAGTTGACTATCATTGTAGCCGCAAGATACTTACCGCCCCGGAGGATGACTTTAGCCCCTGCTTTCTTCTCCCACATCGTCGGCCAGGGTTCCCATCCAAAGCCGGCATCTATTTGCTTGGTGGATAGAGCTACCGCCACATCTCCCATTTTCATGTTGAACAGCTCGACCTTGTCTTCAATTCCCGCTTCTTGGAGCACCATGACCAAAAGACGGTGAGTCGAGGTACCAAAGGTACCCCCAACCTTTTTCCCCACCAGATCGGATATCTTGGTAATCCCCGAGCCTGGGCCGGCCAAGATGGCCTGTGCATCCCCTCCAACGTTCGCGATCATCACCGTCCTGACCGGAGCCCCGATGGAGAAGGCCCCCAAGGAGGCGGTATCGCTCCCAAAGGCCGCATCGATAGATCCAGCCACCAGCGCCTCGTTTGCGAACAGCCCGGCGGAAAAGACCTTGGGCTGGACCTTGACGCCAAAGTCGGCATCAAAATGTTTGTAGGCACAGAGTGGAGCGGGGATCATCGTCACCCCCTTGGAATTGCCCACCACGATGGGTTTTTCCGCTGCCTGGATCATCCCCTGAAAGGGACCCAAAAGAACGAGTGCCACCAGACAGACTCCGATTTTGAAGAAGTTCTTTTTGCTCATACCCCTATCCTCCCTTCTTTTTGTTTAACAGGTTGCTATTTATGGATCTGTTCATGTTTCCCGGGCCTCCATACTATCCAAAAAGAGCGCTTTTGTCGCTCATTGAACTGGGTACGTGGGGATTTAAATGGAGATCAAATG
>CAZJXD010000005.1:0-70430 GCA_964549945.1 uncultured Desulfobacteraceae bacterium
ACCGTCACTGTGGAAGAGGGGCTGACTGTCCGGGAAGTGCTTGATTTTTACAGATAAAATTCGGCTAGCATTTATTGGTTTTCTGATGGGTGGGGATAATGGTTGCGGGATGTTAGTAGATCTTCACAGTCACATGCTTCCGGGATTGGATGATGGGGCTTCAGGCTGGAAACAAAGCCTGGCCATGGCGAGCATGGCCGTAAAGGATGGGATTAGTGGGGTCGTGTGCACGCCTCACTGGGTGTTGGGCAGCTATGACAACACGCGCCTGATGATTTTGGGCGCTTTAGAAAAACTGAGGGAGAAGCTTTCAAAACATGACATCCCTCTGAAGGTTTATCCGGGTGCAGAGCTACGCCTCGATGTGAGTCTCTCTCAAAGGATCCGTGCTGGAGAGCTGCTCACCATTAACGACACGGGGCGTTTTGCCCTTATTGAGCTCCCTGAAGATATTCTCCCGCAAAACCTTGAGGAGTTTCTTTGGGATCTCCAAGTGCAAAATATCACCCCCATAATCAGCCACCCGGAGCGAAACTTTTTACTGCTACGGGACCCGATACGGCTCTACGATTGGGTTCAAATGGGGGTTCTGGCTCAAGTTACAGCTGCCAGTCTTCTGGGATTGTTTGGAAGGAAGGTACAAAAATTTGCCGCTTTACTTTTAGAGCATAATTTAATACATATTTTAGGGACGGATTCCCATGGAGGAAGCATACGTACCCCCGAACTTTCTGGGGGATACAAAGTGATTGAAGGTATTAAGGGAAAAAAGGCAGCACTTGAGATGACCTGCGAAACCCCGAACCGTATCATCCATGGTGGTTCGGTTGTACCTGATGAGCCCATCCCGATCCGTAACCGTTTTTCTTGGAAACGCTTCCTTTCCTTCCTCAAGGCTTTTGTCATTGTTTTTTTTCTTTCCGCGTGTAGTCCAGCGTGGGGACCGCCAATAAGGGAACTCACTCCCTCATCCCCGCCCACCTCGCCTGAGCGAGAGCAATGGCGGGCAGGCATTGAAACCCCTTCAGAGACTGCTGTTCAGGAAATCGAAACGAAAGATGCCCCCAAGGTCTCTAAGGAAAAGCTCATCAAGTTGAAACGGCAGGAACTGTCTCGCAAGGACTACATTCTGGAGAAATTCGAGGGGAAGAAGGTTCTCTTTCCTCAGGAACTGGAAAAAGAGCGTCCCGAGCGTCCTGTTTACAGGATCGGCGCGGAGGATGAGCTCTACGTCCTCATCTGGCAGAACCCGGATCTTTCCATGGATCTCATAGTGAGGGATGACGGCAAGATCTCCTTGCCTCTGGTGGGGGAAGTGGAGGTGGCAGGGCTTCAGGTCCCGGAGTTGGAAAGTCTCCTCCAACAGAAATACGCCAAGTATGTGGAAAAACCCCAGGTGACGGTCACGGTAAAAGCGGTCAACAGCCTCAAGGTCTTCATAACCGGAGCCGTAAGAATCTCCACCATCACTTCTGGCCCCCTCCCTACCGGGTTTCCTCTGCGGGGGGATAAGCGCTTGCTCACTGCGCTCTCGCAGGTGGAGATCCTCCCGGAGGCGGATTTGAGTGAGGCTTACATCGTCAGAGGGGAGGTCATCATTCCCCTGGACCTAAACCGGCTCCTTAAAGATGGTGATATGACCCAGAACATCTTGCTCAAGCCCGCTGACACCATTGTGATTCCTGCCCTAATCAAGGAAGTCGTTCTCCTTGGCGAGGTGAACCGGCCTGGGCGTCATAAGGTGAAGCGCATGACCACGGTGTTGGATGCTATCGCTGTGGCGGGTGGAATCAAGCGTGCAACAGCCGTTCTTCATATGGCCTACGTGGCTCGTCGAGGGAGCGTTCTTCCGATCAATTTAAAAAGGCTCATCGACATGGGCAACCTGGATCAGAATATCCTTCTCGAGGATAATGACGTCATCTATGTCCCGAGCAGCCAGGATAACAAGGTATTTATTTTGGGCGAAGTAAGAAGGCCGGGGGTAATTCGCTTTGTCGAACCCATGGATGTCGTCGAGGCCATTAGTGAGGCCGGCGATTTTGAGACCACGGCCAACAGGGGGCAGGTAGTAGTGGTTCGTGGAGCACCGCATCAGCCCAAAGTCTACGCAATCAACACGCTAAAGATGATCAAGGGCGATACTGCTGAAAGGTTTTTGCTTGATCGGCGTGATATTGTGTACGTGCCCAGAACAGCAATCGCCAACTGGAACGTCTTCATCAGCCAGATTCTTCCCACCCTCACGGCTATCAATATTGGAAGTGAAACCTACGAAAGACTCAAGTAGGGCCATGAACAAGCATCCAAATTATAATCAACCTTCACCATTGATGCCCCAGGGCCCTAACAAAGGTCACCTAAGGGACTACGTTCAGGTGATGTGGCGTCGTATGTGGGTAATCGTACTGGCCTTTGTGGTGCTTCTGGGCACGGTCTTCGTAGAAACCTTTAGGATGAAGCCCCTCTACCAGGCGAGCGCCATCCTGGAGATCCAGAAGACCGGCGGAAGTGGGGCCTTGAGCCTGCAAGACCTCTTCAGTGAAGGTCTGGGAGTGGGGGGAGAAAAGGAGTTAAACACGGAGGTGGAAATCCTTAAAAGCTGGCCGGTGGCGGAAGATGCAGTCCAGCTCAGCGGTCATCAGCTTGTTCTGGACAAAAGCATACCGCTCTATGAGCTACTTTTCAAGCGTTTGGAGGGCCGCTTCAAACTCTTGATGTCTTCAAAGGAATCAGAAGGAAAGAGGCTAGGCCAGGCTCAATTAAAGAAGGCCCCTAAACCATTGCATGTGGAAACCTTGGAAATTCCGCCTCTGCGGCACCATCTAACCTTCAAGGTAGTTTTTCCCGGCGATTCCTCTTACCGCATTCTGGATGAAGACAATCAATTGTATGCTCAGGGGGTGGTAGGCAAACCATGCACGACACCGCTCTTTTCCCTATGTTTCAAGGGAAGTGCCAATCCTGAAGGAAGGGTTTTCCCCTTAACCCTCAGGCCCCTCTCAACTGCCACAAAGGATTTGCAGTCAAATCTCGAGGTAACCCCAATCAGGAATACTCGCTTGATCCGCCTACAACTCACCTCTACCCATCCAAATGAGGCTCAAAGACTCTTATCCAGCGTTATGACTGCATACCAAAAACGAAAGATCAACCAGAAGACCCAGATGGCCTCCAAGGCCCTGGAATTCATCGACCAGCAGCTTGCTGGCGTGGATGAGCAGATGCAGAAGGCGGTTGGTGAGTTGAAGCGTTTTAAGGAAGAAAACAAGTTGGTAATCCTCTCTGAAAGCGTAAGGGTGGCTGTTGATCAGTTAGCGGAACTGGAAAAGTCCGAGCACGAGCTCCTGGTGCTCCGTGAGCAATCGAGGTTTCTCCTCGCGGCCCTTGAGGGTCAACAAGCCATTGACAAAGAGTCTCTCTATGCCCTGGGAAACTCGATGGACCAACCGGTATTAATCTCCCTGGCCAGGGACTTGAGCCTGCTACAGGCTCAGCGTGCGTCCCTCCGGAGTCAATATACCGAGCTTCACCCTAACGTCCAGGCCCTGGATAAGAAGATCTCCAAATTGAAGGGGAAGATCAGGGCCGAGGTCGGCTCCTTGGTTGATTCATTAGACTCCCAACAAAGGGCATTAGCGCAGGAGATCAAGGGAGCAGAGAAGCGACTGGAGAAGCTGCCTGAGGCGGAGAAGCATCTTGCTGAGCTGACGCGCCAGGCAAAGGTTTACCAGGATACTTACTCCTTTATGCTCGAGAAAAAGGGCGAGCTCCAGGTGACCCGGGCAAGCCAGATAGGTGATATCTGGGTTGTCGAACCTGCGCACGCCGATCCCGGTTTTGTCAAGCCCAGGGTGATGCTGAACCTGGTTCTGGCAGTGATTGTAGGATTGGTGCTGGGGGTAGGGTTGGCATTTTTCCTGGATTATCTGGATGATTCCGTGAAAAACGCGGAGGACATTCAGTCCGTGACGATGCTTCCTGTCCTGGGAACAATTGGCCACCAGCATCTAGCCAAGGAAAGACGTCCTTCACAGGGGCCGCATTTGATGGGTCTAGAAGATTCAAGGTCCCAGCTTGCTGAGTCGTTCCGCACCTTGAGAACCAATATTCTCTTTACCAGTGTGGATAGGCCTCGCCGCCTCATCATTTTCTCCAGCCCGCTGCCTGAGGATGGCAAAACCACTTGCGTGGCTAACCTGGCGGTAGCATTGTCACAGACGGATAAAAAGGTGCTCCTGGTGGATGCGGATTTAAGAAAACCTGCCCTGCATCGGGTTTTTCCCTGCCACCGCTCCCCGGGCCTTGTCAATGTGCTGGTGGAAGAGGACTGGCAAAAGGCGCTGGGAGGAGCGATTCAGCGAACAAGATCGCAAGGCCTGTACCTCTTGGTTTGTGGTGAAAGGCCGCCCAACCCTAACGAGATGCTGGGCTCTGAAAAGATGGGCCAGCTTATAGAATTCCTGGCGAAGCGCTTTGAGTTCGTGCTCTTTGATTCGCCTCCTCTTTTGGGAGTGAGCGATGCCGTGGTGCTCGCTCAACGATTAGATGGGGTGGTACTCGTGGTTCGGGGAGGCAAGACCCCTCAGCCCTCCCTGAAAAGTTCCGTTGAACTCGTCAGCAGAGCTCAAGCCCAAGTTGTGGGGATTGTTTTGAACGACATCGACTTCAGGCGGGAACGCTACTACTATGCATACAACTACAAATATTACGACAAGTATTATGGTGAAGAGGGGGCGGGTGAATTAAAGGTGGGCGTCCAAAATTCCGGAAAAACGCCTGGGAAGGAAAGGGAATAAGGAGCGACTGTGGCTCCCGTCTGCTATAAAAAAGGCAGCATGGCCACCTGTCAGCCATGCTGCCCGATGAATCATAATCTCAATGACTTGCCTCATGGCATGGATCATTATCTACTATCTTTTTTGCCCATAATAAAATCTCACAATAACAAGCACCTATTTCCCAATAAAGAGGGATTGAATGCCGAGGAGCAAAACTCTCGGCTGTCTCAGGAAGACATGCAAGAGAAGCCTACAGGCCTGATCGCGGGTGAAAGCCGCTAATGAGCGCTTTGTTGATGGTTTCAGCATGTTTAAAAGCACGGCGTAATCAGCCTGAGTGAAATGATTCAGCACCCTGCGAATAAGCAGGTGCAGACCTAGCTCCAGACGTAAGCCGAGCGATTTTCGGCTGTATCCGCCATTGATAATCGCCTCGGCAACGCACGACGCTCCCCGAAACCCGGTGATGATACCGCCCACTGTGGAGACCTTCACATGACCAGCAGCATCTCCTACCAGGTAGACATGACCTTCCCCGATCTTCCTGTGAATAGGGACCCATCGGCTGTATAGGGGAATCTGTGCACTTTGAAATTCAATGGGCACCAGGTTCTTTCTCTCAAGGAACCACTCGAGGGATTTCCAGGCCTCCCGCTTCTCCTCGCCTATGAGGCCGAGCACCCCCTGCTTCTGCGAATGAGGGATCAGCCAGTAGAAATAAGGTGTGTCTTCCGGAGCAAACCAGATCCTCGTTGTATCCGAGGGCATATCCTTTGGCAATTCCACAATGGCCTGAACAATGGGAACGGTGGTTTGCTTCGGCCAGCCCAAGCTCTGAGCAACCGTGCTAAAGGCGCCATCGGCGCCCACAAGGATATTGACTGATTCCTCCAGGGGTCCCCTGCCCCCATTGTTTGATGTATAAAAGGCCAATCTCTTGCCATTGGGCCCCAAACTCAAGAAGCGCCGCCCTTTCAAGACCTGTACCCCATTGGCTTCTGCCTGGACTGCCAGGCTCTTAATGAGCTTTGAGCGCTCGATGACCAGATCAGGCCGAGGGAGTGACACCGTTGCAACCCGACCGTCAGCGAACAGCTCAAAGCGCCGGATCTTATTTATCACCGAGCTTTTACACAGTGAACCCATCAAATCCTCTATATAACTGGTGGTAATGAGGGTTCGTGGAGAACTTTTAACATCTTCTTTTTCATCATATATTCGTACCTTGCAGCCCTTACAGGCCAGTAGATATGCTATGAAAAACCCAGCGGAGGATCCACCAATGATTGCAACGTCCTTATTCACTCGCAAATCCTATACTATCTATCGTTCTCTTTCTCTCTGGGTATTTTCGCGGATTCTTGGAGATCTTTATAGACAGCGACTATGCCTCTTGGAAACTCAAAAATTGTTTCCAGCCCATATAAAGAAAATCATCGTTATTGTCAAAAGCTTTTCACATCATAAATCGTTAGAGGAAGTATAATGTTGGAGAGAGGATCAAAGTAGATGCAATGTTGGGGTGTCTTGTGGACGGAAAGGAGTTGTTAATTATCTATCTCCTATTTTGATGATACTAGACATTCTTTTAGACTTTCAGTGACATAGGCGAGGTTCTCTTTGGTCATTCGGGGATAAAGTGGGAGGGTGAGCTCGTGATCTGCAGCCCACTCTGTAAGCGGAAGGTCGCCCCTCTTACAACCAAACCGATTCCTATAGATCTCAAACAGGTGAACCGGTCGGTAGTGTATACTTGTTTGGACGCCCTTTGCGCTCAGCTGTTCCCTGACAATATCTCGTGTTGACTTATCTGCGGCTATCCACCTGGAGGTTATGACCTTAATAATGGCCTCACTCTCCTCTTCCCCTATGGAAAGATTAAGAAAGGGGACTTTCCAGTTCATCTAATCGCCTATTACTCTTTGCTTGTTCGCTTCGAATTCCCTTTGTGCCCTTTTAAAGTCTTCCTCTATTCCTATATCAAACCAATAACCATCGTGGATATAGCTATATATTGGGACACATTCTGACAGTAAAGCATCCATTAGATCATCAAATCCAAAAGGAATCTCTTTAGGGACATAATTCAGTATCTCAGGCTCAAATATATAAATTCCCATGCCAGCGAAATATTCCTTTGTAGGCTTTTCCATAAAACTTGCTATTCTATGATCACTATCACATTCAAAAACACCTAAATCTATCTTTACCCTACGCTTAATACCAGCAATAGTTGCTATCCCACCCTTTTCTTTATGAAACTCTAAAAATTTAAATATATTCAAATCTGTAAGTATATCTCCGTTGCATACAAGAAAAGTCTGTCCAAGCTCTCCTTTAATTAATGTCAATGGCCCTATGGTGCCCAAAGGTTGGTTCTCTTCAGAATAAGATATAGTAACGCCCCATTGATTCCCATCTCCACATAAGGCCTTAATAAGATTCCCCAAATATCCAATAGTAATTATAATCTCCTTAAATCCAAATTTTTTTAGTCTTTGAATGAGAAGCTCCAGGACGGGCCTATCTCCTATGGGAACAAGTGGCTTAGGCAAGACCAACGTATAGGGACGAAGCCTTGTCCCCCTTCCTCCCGCTAGTATCACTGCCTTCACCTGACCTCCAGACTCGGATCCTTAGATGTTATAGATATCCACCTTATATCTTTCAAAATTCTCCTCAACCCACTCAATAGATTCCCTCAGCCCTTCCTCCAGCGAATATTTGGGCTCCCAGCCTGTTATCTCCCGTGCCCTTGAAAAGTCGCAGATCAATTCCCAGACCTCGCTTTTTTCCGGGCGTATCCTCACTTTGTCTACTTTTAGGTCAATGTCTTTGCCCATTATGCGGGAGATAGCCTTAACTAGGTCGTTAATGGCTACCCCTTTTCCGGTCCCAATATTGATGGTCTTGCCGACGCACCCCTTTGAGCATGCACCTGCCAAGAACCCACAAACCGTGTCCTTCACATAGGTGAGATCCCGGACGGGCTCCAGTGAACCAAGCTTCACATGACCATCCGTTAAAGCCTGGCCTATAATGGTAGGAATAATCGCCCTCGCAGATTGCCTTGGGCCATAGGTATTGAAGGGACGTATGGTAGCCACAGGCAGATTGAAGGAAAGATGGTAGCTTGACGCTAACTCATCCGCAGCCACCTTTGAGGCGGCGTATGGAGATTGTGGACTGAGTGGATGCCTCTCATCAATGGGAACGTACTTCGCTGTTCCATACACCTCGCTCGTTGAGGTATGGATGACCTTTTCTACACCCTCATCCACCGATGCCTGAAGCACATTGAGAGTGCCCTGCGCATTCACGGCCAGGTAGCTCTGAGGTGCTATATAGGAGTAAGGAATTCCAATGAGGGCTGCAAGGTGAAAAACCACCTCGCATCCCCTAATGGCCTTCCTCACAGAGAAAGGGTCACAGATATCTCCGGAAACGACCTCTATTTGCTTGAGGCTTTCCTTAGGCAGAAATTCAAGCATCCCCCAATCGTTTCGGGAGTTATAGTGTACAAATGCCTTGACCCGGGCACCAGTATGGAGCAATCCCTCTGCAAGGTGGCTTCCCATAAAGCCCCCGGCTCCAGTCACGATCACCCTTTTTGACTGAAGCGCATCATATTTCCCGGGCATAACGGTTTTTCACCCAGCGGGTTTTCTCTGCCCACTGAATGCCTTGTAGAATGTTTGAATCATGAGCTTGAAATCCAGCAGCAGATTCCAGTTATCCACGTACCAACTTTCAAGCCGAAGCTTCTCTGGCAATATGTGATTGATATAGTGGGCTTCGGGGTCATCTTTATCGTTGAGGATGTGGCTTTCCTGCCAATAGACAACAGTTCCGTAACCCGTGATTCCAGGTTTGATAGAAAGTATCTTCTCCCTCACCTCTTGAGGCCAATACCTGGCATATTTGGGGACCTCCGGCCTGGGGCCTACTATGCTCATTTCTCCCTTAAAGACATTTATGAACTGCGCCAGCTCATTCAGGCTCAGCATTCTAATAAATTTTCCCGCTTTCGTGATTCTGGGGTCATCCGTTTTTGTGAGGAGAGGGCCCTTTATGTGTGCATCATGATCCATTGTGGAGAACTTGTAGAGTCTAAACGGCTTTCCTTTTTCCCCTAACCTTTCTTGCCTGAAAAAGATTTTTTTGTTTCCATCCAATCTGATAATAACACAGGCCGGCATCAAGAGCGGAGAGAAAATAGTCAGCCCAAATACTGATCCCATTATATCGATGGCACGCTTGAGTATTTGGTTTTTTAAGATTTTATTCATGTAAGGATGAGCTTATTGAATGGATTAGAAAATGCTGAGTTCCTGAATGGAGATATCACAAGTATGAAACAATGCGAGCACAATATTGTCTTAGCTGTTGGAATATCATAATTTGATAGCGCTTGAGGTTGCTGCTGCAAGGCTTTCCCCCATGTAAGCTACCTCTTCATTAGTCAATCTACTATTGATGGGTAATGAGAGTATTTCACCGCCGAGCCGGTCACTATTGCTGAGATCCTCATTTGTCACCGCATACTTTCTAAAGATGCTCTGCAAATGGAGAGGTGGAAAACATACCCTCGTTTGGATACCTTGTTCTGCCAACCTATCACTGAGTTGATCTCGGGAGACACCGGTAGCTTTTGCATTTACTCGAATCGTATACATTTGATAGGTATGTGTGCGGTCCTCCAATGATGCAGGTGGCTCGAGGCCACGAATTCGCTTAATGATAGCTGAGAGCAACCCAGCCAACTGGCGCTTTCGGTCAAGGATGCGAGTAAGCTTCTTTAGTTGCTCTATACCGATAGCAGCCTGCATTTCTGTCATACGATAGTTGTACCCTACCATCTCATATTCATAGGTAGTCCGGCTGCCATGATTTCTAAACATACGCAGACGATTATCCAACTCTTCATCATTGGTAGTGACTATACCTCCTTCACCGGTCGTAATGTTCTTGTTGGGGGTAAAACTAAACATCCCTGCTCGACCTAACGAGCCTACATTCCGTTTCCTATATTCTGCACCATGCGCCTCTGCTGCATCTTCTATGATCGCCAAACCGTATCGCTTTCCGATTTCCAGGATCGGCTCCATGTCCGCCGCCTGTCCTGCATAGTGAACTGGAATAACCGCCCTGGTGCGCGGGGTGATGCATCGCTTGATTGATTGCGGATCTATGTTCAGCGTCCCCATGTCTACATCGGCGAAAACGGGGCTTGCCCCGGTGTGCATTATGGACGTAGCCGTTGAAATGAATGTGATATCAGGGACGATCACCTCATCGCCAGGGCCAATGCCCATTGCAAGCAAGATTGCATGCAAGGCAACAGTACCATTGCAAAATGAAACAGCATGTCTAACTCCTACGAGTTCTGCGAAAGCCCTCTCGAACTGCGGCACCTTGGGTCCTGCAGAAAGCCAACCTGATAAAACCACATCGTAGACGGCACGCGCTTCTTCCTCGCCAATGAACGGATCGGCCATGGGGATCTTCCAGGTTTCTCCTACGGTTTCTTTACTCTTCATCTGGCACCAATTGGCACCCTATTTCCTCTGACTCATCTTGTGTCTGCTTGTAATCAGAGTGCGATCTTAATGACCAGAACGTCCTGCACGCTCTTTAATAATGGTCATTGAGTTGGTCTTGTTGTTCAGCTGCCGATAAGTGATTCTGTCCTGAAAGTATTGGACCAGGTATTTCTGCCAATATTGTAAATCGTCATTGGAAAGGGCCTTCGTCCGGGTATAGGTGTTCAAATACTCGCATGAATTGTCATAGTCAATATGCTTGTGCAGATCGTGGTTGTAGCCAGGGCTTCCGGGTACAGGTATGTAAATAGTGAAACCCACCACGTCGGGATCGAGTTCCTCAATGAAAGGGATTCGGTTCAGGATAGTCTGCTCGGTCTCTTCAGGCGTGAACCCAAGGATAAAATAGGCCCTCCGGATAAGGCCCATCTCCTTAGTTATACGGAAGGCTTCTTTTACCTGTTCTGGCGTGATAGGCTTGCCTGTCAGGTGCATGAGGCTGGGGTCACTTTCTACCCCCATCCACACCTCTGTGCATCCCGCTTCAACCATCTTCTCCAGCGCCCGCCTGGCCGATGGTTTTAAAATAGTAGAGGCTACCACATTCATGCCAAACTTGAACTCGATGCCGCGCCGGATTTTTAGCTCCGCCATTTTCTGCATCTCAGGAGTCACGAAAATCTCGGCATCGCACATCAAGACCATGCTTTCCCGGTCCATGCCGTATTTATCCCTCAAGACCCGCATCTCATCCACGATGTTCTCGGCAGTTCTGGACCTGCCATGCATGCGAGTGAGGCTGCCAGCAGCACAGAAGATACACCCGAACGGACACCCGCCTCGCTGCATCTCCATGGAGGTTTTGTGTCCCTCTCCGAGCTTACGCAGCTTCTCGAAATTCCGATCAATGCGAATCAGGTCACGGTCTGGAAAGGGAATCTCGTTCAAGTGCGCCATGAGCGGTTTGCGGATCACCCTCTGAGCAATGGGGTTTGAGAGAATTTCGACCCAACTCTCTTCACCAGGTCCCTGGACGAAGTAATCAACGTGGCCTCCATACATCTCTAACAACTGTGGTTCCGTCAGTCCACTCACGGCATAGCCTCCCCAGACTATCCTCGCCCGAGGATTGATATTCTCGATCTCTCGCACCAGGCTCAGAGCATGCCCCACCTGGAAAGAGGTCAGCGAAAAGCCCACTACGTCAGCATCCTCACAACTGGCAATAATCTCATCGTCAGAATCGAACTCAGCGCTGAAGAAGCTGTACTGCTCAGGCCGAATGCCGAACTTGTATGAGTAGCTCGCCAGGTACCCTAAACCCAGACACTCCCAGGCGTGCTGACTTCGTGGACTGACGAGCACAATTTTGCACTTATCAGTTTTCGTATTAGCTACCTCCCTCATTTCCTGCCCTACCATAAGTTGGCTGGCTAATAGCCTCTTGTTCTTCCTCACTGCTCTCTTCTTCCCTGATAAAAACCGAATAACTCCCTGTATCGCTGCGGCATAGACGAGACAGAAATAAAAATGCAAACTGAGCAATGACTTTGCTTCAGTAGCTGGCTACTGGATATCGGCAATTCTTCTTATAGTGGCATCAGGTAAGAGCTAAGTAACCAATATTTAAGGCCCCTCAGGTGCGAAAGGTTTTGGGTTGGATGAAGATTATCTTAGGTAGTATTTCTTATTCTCCCCAAATCTCAATTTCAGACAGGATCAATTGGCTGTCTTGGTCAGTTTCCCCGTTTTGCCCTTGTCCAAATGAGAATTTCAAATATTGCCAATCCCCTTGTAAATTGTAGGACTTGTCCAATACAGCAGAAGTGAAAGGCTTTGAATCAGACTTGGCCAGGAAAGTCCAGTCAGTGTGGTTGATACTACCTTCTATGATTACTTCCGGAATCTGTCCACTGTAGAATATCTTAGCTTTGTCTAGGTGGTATGATCTCTTTAAATCAAAGGTAATACTGAATGGCTCTCTCTCTTTCCAACTAACCACCCAAGGGTGTGTATCCACAGGCCCCACCCACCTGCCTGTTATTCTTTCGGCTATAGCTTCCAACCGATTGGTCAGGTGCCCTAGAGGGAATGGTATCCCTTCCTTGCCTCCGTTATCATTGCCTTCCTGCACAAAATTGGGAGCGAGGCTATAGTAATAGCTTCCCTTGACAGCAGCATTTTTTTTCATATTGGGAAGATTTTCCTTAAAAAAGGCGTGATTATTGGTGAGACATTTTCCTTTTGGCACATCTATATCCAGAGCCTCAAATGGCGGGAACTTAAATCTCCAGATATCTCTTCCTATCTTAATGCCATGGCGTTTGAAAAGGTCTCGCCAAAAGTCGATCCAGACAGGCTCTTCCGGTGCTTGAATCGTAAAGGGGTTAAATGCAAAATAAATAATTTCCCCTGTCCCGGCTTTTTTTGCTATTAAGGCAGGATAATGGTCTTGAAAAGCTCCTAAAACTCTAACTTTCTCATCTAAAAAAACATAGAATCCACGATCATGGGCTGGCATGTTCCTATTATTTACGATTACCCCTTGAAGGTAAGGTCTTTTACACATATTTCTTATTCCAAAAAGAGACCTTCGTAAATGATCTGAAGAATCTCCATTTATATCGAAAGAGAAGGCCTCAGGGTCAGTACAAATAAGAATTCCTCCCCTTTCAACAAATTTTATGATCTTGTGTACAACATTGGAACGTTCATATTTGGCATAAGGCACAATCAATATCTTGTATTGCTCCAGTTTTTTGATATTTCTCTCGATCTGACGGTCATCGACAAACTCAAACCAGGTTCGGCAAAGGGGGCCAGTTATGCAGTAAGCAGAAAGCATTTCTTCTGGCAAAGAACTGCCATGCCTGGCTGAAAGAGAATCCGAAGAATATAAAATGGCTATGTCAGGATCATTAGGAATTCTAACTTTATTCATGGATGTAATATGTTTGCAGATCTCAAGAATGGCTAGCCAGCGGAGGGGTGAGGCATATTTATGATGATTCAATTCTCGGTCAAACCACTCCACTGCCAGTAAAAATACACCACTTCCTCCATTACGGAATACCTGGCTAAAGCGTTCCCTGATATGTTCAGGCGTGGGAGAACCCAAGTAATCACAGCACTGCACAGTAGTGTAAGCAGGTTTCCCACTCAGATCTACCAGAGATTTAGTTGCATACCCTACCATTAACTTATGGGCTAGATATGGGCTCTGGAGATTATTGATTGCTTGACCCACTGCAATGTCAATGAATGGGGCAAACCCACTGTAATCATCGGGAGGAACATTTCCGGCGGGATCGGGCCCGACAATGACAACATTGGGATGAGTTAGCTTCACTTGCTTATATAATTTTGCATAACGTTCTTTGAGTTTATCTGTAACCCAGCGCTTATAAGCAATCCAGCGAAAAGGATTAGAATCTTCATCCGATTCTGGCATTCCATACTTGCCGAATCCATAATCTCTTTTGATTTCCTCATTAGCCTCTCGGATGAAACCATATCTGGCATTCTCGGGAACTACTTGCGTGGCTAAAGAGTATACTTCATCCCCAACAAAAAATCCCCATAGTCCCTTTCCAGCCCATTGTGTAAGTTTCTCTTCAGCATCTTTTAGAAATCTCTCTTCTATTCTTGGATCAAGTATCCATGGTCTTTTTTTTCCAGTAGTTATTACTAGGGGGACTTCCGCATGAGTCGATTCCAAGGGTAGCAGAAATGGCACATCATATTCCTGACATTTTTCAGGATAATACATGGGAATCAAATGATACTGCTTCATTTCATCGTATTGCTCACCTAACGACCATCGATGACCGAATTTTAGAGCGTAACTTCGAAATAGATCTTCATCGGTGTTATATCCCCAATAAGGGACAGATTTGCATGTTCCTGGTTGATCGGTCAGCAATTCCTCAAACAAAGGATCTTCTAATTGGTAGTAGCTATTAGAAGCTTCGACATAGGCTGGATTTACAAAATATAGTACAATAAAAGAAAGGATGAATGCAGTAAGTTGATTCGCAAATTCTTCTTTCATCACTATTCTTCTATCATGCAAAGATGGCGATCTCGCTGATGGGTTAAACTATTTGCAGCATCTTATGTGGAACGGGGCTTACAATGATCAGGATATGGGGAGGAATCGCAAGATATGAAAAACTGAGGAAAAATGTAAACCCATTTGCCCAATCATGTGAATCCTAAAGCATGGGTGTCTCAGCTACCCCTTACCGGCTCCCACACCGCCTTCTTCTTTCCTGACAAGAACTGAATAATCCCCCACATAGCCTCAGTATTTACCAGACAGAATTAGAAAGGCAAACTGAGCACGCGCTTTATGAATCGCAATTGGCTATTGGTTATTACCAATTGGGAATGCTCCAATAAAAAATCAACAGAGGCAAAGAGATAAAAAATTATCTGGATCAAAAACAAGGCTAAATAGAACATGTTTATCAAGCAAAGAAACATTTAAGACAAAGATGGAAATTACGAACAAGCCCGTCTAATTTAGTAGAACTTCCTCAAATCTCTTTGCTAATTCCGCTCTGGAATAATATTTCTTTACATATTTCCTCCCATTCTCTCCGTACCTCAAACGAATCACCTCATTATCATATAGAAGTCTTATTGCCTTGGCCAACTCATCCGGATTTTCGGGTTCTATACATACCCCCGAGTTTGAATCTTCCAAAATATCTCTACTAACCCCATTACCTGAAAAAATAGTAGGTAACTTGCAGGCCATATAAGTAAGCATCTTCACTGAAAGTGCATTTTCGCTCAAAGGAATGTTTCTCAACGTAGCCACCCCAATACCAGACATAGAGAGATATTCGTTTAGTTTATTGGGCTGTATTTGATCAAAGAACTTCACATTTTTCAGATTGTGTTTTTGAGCCATGTGAACTACCCTATTTTTCTCTGAGCCTTCACCAATAAATAGAAATAGGAATTCTTTTTGGTTTTCCAAAAGTTTGGCAGCCTCGATTACTGTTTCTACCCCATGAATATACCCATGGGTTCCCGCATAGGTTACGATAAATTTATTTTCGAAATTAAGTCTCCTTTTCAGGTCGCCTTTATCAGCCAAAGACCGGTAAATATCAATATTTACTCCGTTTGGTATCACAGTTATCTTGTTGGAAGAGATATTCTTCCGAACTAAGCTTCTTTTGCACCCATCCGTAACTGTTACAATCTTATTAGCTTTTCTGCACAAAAATCTTTCTATCCTTGAAATCAGAGAAACCAACATGTTATTTCTAAAAATGCCAAAAGCAATTCCTGCTTCAACCCATAAATCAGAGACATGCAAGATGAATCTACATCTCTTAAATCTACTGATTGTAAATCCTGAAATACCTGTAAAAAGAGGTGGATACTCAACAATTACTGCATCGTATTTGCCTGTCATAAATGATACCAAAATAGAGGTGAACATAAATGACACAAAGCCCGCGAGCCTTGGAAGGAATCCTTTCTTTGGAGAAATAAATGACCACGCCCTGAAAACGTGAATACTGTCTATGACTTCTGTCTGAAAAAGCTTAGTTTTGTACCCTGGATATAAAAAACCCCCTGGATAACTGGGGAGAGAAGTTAGCAGCTCTATTTTGTGTCCCTTATTCTTTAAGTGCTCAACTTGTGCAGCAATACGTTCCTGCACTGCTCCACACTCCGGAAGATAATATTGTGTTAAAAATAAGATCTTCATCTTCAGTATTTCTTTACATTTTGGGGATCAAAATAGATGCCATAGAGTTGATCAGCGATCAATTCAATATTAAAATCTTTTTCTACTTTTCTTCTACCATTTTCCCCCATAACTCTCCGTAAATCTGGGTTCTCAATTAAGGTCTCAATGGCGTCTGCCAAGGCTTGTTCGTCGGCTGGAGGCACAAGAATTCCTTCCTTTCCATTTTCCACTAACTCAGGTATGCCATATACATTTGTACACACTACCGGAATTTCCATAGCCATTGCTTCCATTGCTGAAATCGGTATGCCTTCCCTTAGACTGGGCAAAACGAAAATATGTGCATGTTGAAAAAACGGGAATATTTTCTCTGGCAATATCCTTCCTTTCAAGAAAACCATTGATTCTAATCCATATTGGGTAATTAGGTCTTTTAGAAATCGCCTTTGAGAACCTTCACCGAGGATTTCACAGTTTAAGTTATACCGCTTGTCCCTAAGCATCTGGCATGCCTTAATTAAATATTGGATCCCTTTTATTTCTCTTAACGCAGCGACGCATAGAATTTTGACGGTGTTACTTTCTCGCATTGTAAGGGCGTCAAACTTAAATTGGTTGAGATCAACTCCACAATGAACCACGTTGACAGCACCCTTTATAAGGCCATCTGTAAGTCTTACTAGGTACCTCTTATTATATTCGGAAATAGTTATAAAAGGGGACGCGAGGTTCAGTCTTCGTTTCATATCAGGGGGTGGATATTCATAGATATCCGATCCGTGCCCAGTACAACTGAAGGGGATTCCGGTCAAGCGGGAAATTAGCATAGCAGAAGTAGTTGGTATCGACATAAAATTGGCATGAATGTGGACAATTTCTAAGCGTTTTATGATTGCAGCAAAATATACTGATTTTGGGAAAATAGCTATAGACTTCAGAAGAGTTATGGGTTTCGGCCAATTGGCTTTGATGATGTTGAGTAAAGCGCTAAAATATCCGATGGGATCGCAAAATGTGTGACGAATATTGCTAAAAATGAGTTTTTTAGAAAATAAGAAAGGGCTATGATAGGTGTAAGGAAGAAAGTCTTTAGCATACCTTGTGTAAATTTTTTCCGGTGCCTTCAGAGAAAAAATATATATATGGATACCCCTTTTTCTTAGCGCGACCATTTCTCTTATCTCAAAAGCACCACCATTTCTCGGAAAAACCGAATATATATATGCAAGTCTCTTTGGGTCGATCATTGTATTGGCTTCGGAATTAATTTTAGAGCTTCGTCCTCTGTAATGAACTTACCGCCCTTCATTTCAATAAATGACAAAATCTTTTCATACACCTTGATTGATAGGGGAAAATCCATATCATATGGGGCTTGACTGTGCCATAGAATAGTTATAACACCATTAACCTTTGCCACGTGATCGATCAACTTTTTGACACCGTCTAAAGTATTCTCTTTTGTCAATGACATCACCTCAATAAGTGTACTATCCATAACTGCGAGGGGGATCTCAATTACTGGAAGAATTTCATCACGTTCCAAATCATAAGGAAAAAACGGATAGGCTATTCCTGCCCTGAAACCAGATGCGTCTGGATAACCCAGAGAAGAATCATACTTGATTCCTGCTTTGACAAGCTGGCTCCAGCTGTGCGGAACACCAAATCTTAAGTAATGATTGCGAGAACCGAAGATTTTATCTCCAAATATATTCTCCAAAGCCTCTCTTTCTTTTTTGATTTCTTTCCACTTGTCGAAGCTGTAAAAATTAGTATGTAGACCAACGCCCCATCGACTTTTTTGAAGATAATGAATGACATCTCTTAACTTATTCAAATCGTATCTGGCACCGTAGCGGCCTCGCTTACCTGTTATGAAATAAAAAGATGACTTTGCATTGTGATTTTTCTCAATATCGACGTAAACTTCAAAATTCAAACGCAAGTTGTCAGATGAAAAGACTTTTCTCATCAGATGCTTGAGCTGTGGGAAAAACAGCTTGACATCAAAACGGCATATTGACCTGAATAACCGATACGCATAAGCGGCCAAAATCCATATACCTTTCGAGGAAACATTATCAACATCATGGGAGAGTGAAGCATAAAACTGTGGGTAACGAGACGGTCGATCATTCTCTTCTAAGTTCCCTTCGATGGCCTGCCACAGTAACATAGCGTAATAATTAACTGTCGGCAGCTCCAACAAATTATCTTTCGCTCGGGGACTGTAAGCGCCTAGAAATCTGCCAAATTTGTCTCTTTTTGGAATCAGATATTCTTCTTGACATGTTAAAAGATGAAAGGCACACATTATGAGATCAAACCCAAAATACACATGGCCGTGTTTAACACCCACAGCGCAACCGCCTGATTCGTATGTGGCTAATGGTTCAACATTATCCAGCGTATAAAAATGATACCATATCGGGATTCTCTCTCCATCAAAGAGGATACACGCAGATATCGCAGGAATTTCTTGCCCTTTTCTATCTTCTCTCCCCTCTATCCACTTAAAGTTGGGAATAATTACGAATTTCTGATGGTGATAATTTGAATCTCGTTTACCAGGCCCATAATGCAAAACCACCCCACCCCCAAGTTCCATTTCAGTTTCGGCAATATCAAACTTGACCCCAACAACGTGGGAAATTTGAGAGAGGACGTATTTTGCTCGTTGAGCTAATTGATTTTCCTCAATGCCAAATACGACTTTTACATTTCGCATTTGCTACTGGATACCCTGAGTAAAAATCTCCGTAAAATACCATGAATTGCAGTCGAAAACTTTAACAAGATCCAGTCTATCGCTTAGCAGATTAGCCATTAGTAATGGTTTTTTGCCATCTATAAAGCGCCTAAACTTGGCAATTGATATAAAACCATTTTTTCTTAAGCTTCTATTGATATAGTTGTTAGATAGAAGTGTTGGAAAATTAATTAGATCTACATCAGTCCCTTTGTAAATATTGGTAACTTTGTGTAGCACGGCGTCAAGAACACTTTGGTCCTTGCAATCAAGAATAAGATCCACCACCGTGCTCATGTTAATCCCTCTAACTTCATTCTTTCTGAGAACAACATAGCCAATAAGGTTATTATGCTTAAGCACACCAAAAAAATCATAGTTTATATATGGATTATTAACTATTCTCCATCTCAAAAAATGGATATGCCGGTCTATGGTTATTCCATAATTCCGCTTTGCAGATTTCCAAAGCTTCTCCAAATCGTGACTTATAGAATCAGTGTCCCCCATTTTTTTCAGATACACTTTGTCGTCGAAAATACTTCTCTGAACACCTTTTAAAAGAAGTATTTGGGTTAATAGCCTAGCTGCAAATCTAGCGAGAAAAACTATGATTCTGTTACTACGTGTTGGTTCAGTGGCGGCTGAGAGTATCTTTACTAAACGGTCCTTTTTCAACACTTTAATATAATGCGTGAGGATGCCAACTGGCTTGTAGCCAGCCTTCTTATGAGTCTTAATGACCGATGAATAGGAAACCCATATCAATTGAAAATCGCTTTTGGCCTGATTAATGCAGTCCATTTCAAAAGGGATGTAAATCCCCTTTTTCCTATATTCTGGGTGGATCATTGTATTTTCTGTTTTACCAGATTGTATTAATTCTCCGAAGTAACTGAACTGAATGGGAATTAAGCTATAATGTCCGATAATTTCAGAGTTGCTTTTGTCCTCCAAAACCCATATCTCTGCTGGTCCACCTGGGATTTCAAGGAATTCCCAACTGAACTGTTCTTCGGTCCGATGCCTGCCAAAAACTTGAAAAAATAGATGATTTATTTGGCTGACATCGGCATACTCAAATCTTCTACCTATTATGTTGGACATATGCTTTCGTTAGTCTAGCTATCTTTAAAAGTCTGTACAAAAGATCATATGCTCCGCATAGCTTCTTTTCTAAGTCAAACAGGGTATCCTTTGGACTTATCCAAGTTCGCTTCAGGGCGAATAAATCGCATGCTGCCATGTTACCTCCAGGGATAGTTGAACAAGCACAAGTATACCCAGATTCTTTCACAATAGTTTTCATGTCCGCATTGAAATCACCATGCGGATAACAAAACAATAAAATCTCCTTACCAAGACTCTCTTCTAAAAAACGTTTTGACTCTCGAACTTCTTTTACCGCTTCATTAATGGGTAATTTGGTAAGACGTGGATGGGTAATTCCATGGGATCCAAAATCTATACCATATTCATTCATCTCTTTAATTTGATCCCATGTTAACATCTTCTCATCTTCATAAGTCTTGCCGATAGAGCTCGTTATGAGAAAAATGCTAGCTGTAAAATTATACTTTTTTAGAATTGGGAATGCATGTGAGTAATTATCCATATATCCATCATCAAACGTAATGCTGACAGCCTTTTCGGGTAACTTAAGTCCTTTATTCAGATACTGAAGAAGATCAAATAAGGAGATAGCTCTATATCCGTTTGTAGACAAGAAATGCATCTGGGCTTCAAAGTTTGAAGGGCTAACACCTGTGGCACTCTTTTCATATCCTTCCTCACTAATTCGATGATAATTGAGAATTCTGATTTCTTTATCTTCAGAATTTAGCCTTCGAGAAAGACTCTTATAGAAAAAAACTATTGTACTAAATGTTGACCGAATATGACGCCCATCCATCTTATTGGCTTCGTCTTTTGCAAACATCGGTACAACAGTATTGTTTATTTGGCTTTCTTAGCAATCATTCTTAACTCTGTTCCCATTCCAGTCGCCTTAGTGAAGAGGTTGACAAGATATTTTGAGAAAAGCATGAGTTTTGGTCTCTTTAATATGGGGCCATAAAACTCACTGCTCTTTGCTTGATACTCTTTAAAGGAGACTGTCTTATTTAACTTTCTACTAATTCTCACGAAATCGAGAAGGGTTCTATATGGATCTATTCCTGTCGTATAAAGTTCTTGTAACTTGAGGCTTGCATTTTCTGTGATCTTTTTCATGGTCTTAGTTGTAAAGTAATAAAGATGATAATCAGGATCAATGGCTTGCCACTTTTTTCCTAAAACCAGCCTCGGCAGGCTATTAAAATTGACTACTGATACAGCTAGAATTCCTCCAGGTTTCAATATTGCCTTGACTTTGTGCAATGCTTGAAACGGATCATCTAAATGGTCTAATGTATGGAACATTGTAACTATATCAAAACAGTGGTTGGGTATGTGAATCGAAAGGAAGTTACCACTTAAGATGTCTATTCCAAATCTTTCCCGGCCAATCTTTGCGGAGCTGTCAGATAACTCAATTCCTTTACAAATAAAGCCATTTTCACTTGCCACCTTTAGAAAGCTGCCTGTAGCGCACCCTATATCAAGCAATTTGCCCCTTTTTACATACTTCTTAATTGAGGTTAATCTCCTCAAATTGCTCTCTATCCATTCGTCTGAAAAATGCCATTTTATTATATCTTCACGGGTATACCAGTTTTTCGCATACTTGTTATCATAATTGGGCCTTTCATTTTGTGATAGGTGCTTGATAGAGAAAATCATTCCACAATCCCTACACTTCACAATTGGCTCTCCAGAAAATATAAAGAACGAACTTCGCCCGCCACATAAATAACAGAATTCTCTCCTTTTCAAGTCTATCCTCATCTTGGACAGGTCACATAAGTTTCAAAATTGATTTTTATCCTTGCATGGCTTAGCTATCTAAATTTCAAGCATTGAGAGTTTTTGAGTTATTATTTCCCGTATATCTGTTGTGCCCTCTTGTCCCAGATATTCTCTTTAGCTTTTTGAATTAGGTTTTATAACGCTTGCCCATTTCCGTCTCATTTCTCCTTATGCAGAACCGTCTCATAGATTTTCAAATAACGCTTCATTAAAGAAGACCAATCATAATCTAACGCTATATTCCTTGCTTCGATAGCTAATCTTTTCATCAAAACTTGATTTTCCAAAAGAGCAGTGATTCTTTGCGAAAATTTGTGTATATCTTCTTCTAAAATATAATGTTTTCCCGGCATTAGATTGTATCCCCTCACTCCTATGGGTGTAGATATCAAAGGCTTTCCGGCGGCCAGTGCCTCTATGGCCTTCAGGCTCGATCCTGTCCCGTAGATGGAAGGTAATAAATAAATGTCTATTATACTGTAGAATGGGTTAATCTCTGGCACATAATTGCACAGCACTATATTCCTCGAAAATAACGAATGCATATTTTTCTCTTGAATGTAGCTGCAAATTTTGCCAACAAATATCATTCTAATATGAGGAAAGGCTTTAATAACCTCTGGAAGTATAATCTTTATTATATCAGTTGCTACTTGTGCATTATGGAACATATCGCTGCCCGAAAACATTAAGACGGGATCTCCTTTATCAATTCTCAATTTTTCAAGCAATGGCAGGCTCTTCTCCATAGGGAATATTTTCTTGGTATCAACCCCGTTTGGAATTACAGACAATCTTGATGGGTTTATCCCCATGTTAACAAATGCTTCCCTATCACCTTCAGATACACATACGCGGAACTTAGCAAATTTAAGTTTTTCAATCTCCAGTCTTTGCATTTCTTTTAAACAATGCCTTGCCAAAGCTTTGCTTGCGTTCGCCCAAGCATACCTTTGCTCACATCTTTTTGCCTGTATATCATGAGCTGTTACTATTACAGGTATATGGTGAGGAAGCTCTCTAATTAAGGGAACGGTGGGGACATTTTCACACTGAATTAGGTCAATGGACTCATGATTCAATATATTTCTCAGTCTGCGTTGGAAATAGTAGATGGGCGAGAATTTTGATAAAGCCAAATCATATATTGTCGTCTTGAAAAGCTTGCTTGCCAGGAATGCCAGCAGAAGCAATTCAACCCTTATCGAGAAAAAATAAGCTTTGAACTTATTGCCCGACCTTACTTTGTTCTTCCATGGAAAGCCGTACATGAGGAGCGTAAGATTGCACCCATTTTGGATAAGTGACTCCAGTAGCGCTTTGACTCTTATCTCATTGCCAGAACTGTTCTCCTGAACTTCAAATATATTGTAAGGGATTATTACTAATATATTCATAGATATTTATTTCCTGTCTATGTTGGTAATGTTGGGAAAAATGTCTTACATAAATTTTAGCTTCAGAATCTCGTAAATATCTTTTGCCCTTATATCCCAGGTGTTTTTCTGTGCTATAGCCCGCCGTTCATCAACCTCTTCCTCTGAATCATTGACCAAAACTTCTTCTATAAAAGAAACAAATTCCTCTTTAGTATGTCCAATCTTCACTATGTTTTTGTAATCTCGCACTCCGGCTATGTTGGTAGAAACAACAGGCTTTCCAGCTGCCAGATAATTGAATAACTTTAAAGGACTCTGACTTTCAGTAAACCTATCAATCTTATGAGGCATTAAACAGACATCGAAATTACTTAAATAGGTCGGCAATTCTTTGTATGGTTTAACTCTTATAAGATGTATATTATCAAATCCTTCTGTCATTGATAACTCTTTTACCCTCTGGCCTAATAGGCCAATTATCACTATTGACCATTCAGGGTGCCTAACAGCAATATGTTTCAACAATTCAAAATCTATCCGTGAATTTATGTTTCCACAATAACCCAGGATGGGATGGTGGATCGCTTGGATATCAGGAACATCCAATATTTCATTATCAAACCACTTAATATCAACAGCATTTGGAACCAAAAACACATTCTTTTTCTCCGTAGAGATCTTTTCCAACGTCTCTTTAGTTTGCACAAAGATTATATTTGCCCTTTTAATTATTTTTGAGTCATTTTTCTTCATAAGGCTTTGAAGCGTAGAGGGACAATCGTGCTTGTAAGCAAAGTCTTCCGTTCTATCATAGCAAATCATATCCTCCCCCAGCTTACCTATAAAGTCAGCTCCGAAAGGATGAGTAATCCATAAAATAATGTTATGGAGTCGCAACTTTCTCACGTAGTATTTTAAAAATAACAATTTGAGAAAGTAGGTTATGAAATTGTTAACCCCCTGGACTATTTTTATGGGTATATAGGGTAAAGGAGTAATGGGAGTGAGAATCCAAACCCCATTGTCCTTACATAGTAGCCCATGCTTCAAGACTCGACTCCACGCTTGTGCCACCTTAGGAAGGGATCTCCCTAACAGAAATTTTAAAAAAGAAAGTATAGTTAAGGGGAGTTCAATATAAATAATCTTGTCAAATACTCTGTAATTGGACATCTTAATCATAATTTGCTGTCTTCTCCGAAAGTATTCATCCCACTGATCACCAAAGCAAATAATATTAAACTTTCTGGAAGCATTCCCTAAATGTTTCATAATATCGCTAATTCAAATATCTAACAATTACGGTAGCGTAATATAAAGCGAGGGACGTCAAGAATAACAAAAACTAGGGCTATAACAAAAACTTCGACCTTCTGTTACATTAGTTGCAATTATATGCTAAATCTTCCCACCATAAGAATATTCAGGAGAAGCAAAAAATACATAAAAAATATACTTAGAATGCTGCTAAAGAAGTAAGAAATAAAACCCTTATGCTTTTTTCAATCTTCGTTTGTATACTCTCCTAGACTTTTTCATCTTTTTGGTACCTACTCCATCTTAAAGCTCATTGCCAACCCTTTTATATAACTCACTCAGAGTACTTAAAACTTCCTCAGAAGTAATTAAATCTAGACATTTGCTATGTTTACACTTGAGCTTCTGATACTGATAACAAGGGCTACAAGGCAATTCTTTTCGTACCACAATACAGGGAACCTTCCATGGTCTATTCTTAGAAACTATCGTGGGGCCAAAAATGGCAACTATTGGCACCTTTGTTGCTGCCGCCAAATGCATCAGCCCACTGTCGTTAGTAAGAAAAAGGCTACATCTTTTTATCAAAGCTGCTGTTTGCATAATAGTCTGGCTATCAGCCAAAATAAATTTATGATTCGAATGGGATAATTTTAGAAAAATTTCATCTTCATCAGGTCCCCCAAAGAAAATGGCCTTAGCTCCAAATTTACTTGAAAATTGGGAAGCCACCTCAAGAAATCTATCCAATGGCCAGATTTTTTGGAACCAATCTTTCTTAGCGCCTGGGTGAACTCCCAAAAAAGTATCGCGCTTTGAGACCCCATGAGAATCAAAAAATATATCAGCAAATATCTCATCACACTTAGATAGAGGCAATGTTAATTCATCATCCAGGTTATTCATTCCGAAGAAATGAAGTAGGTTTAGGTATCTTTGAACTTCATGAGTATTCTCATCCCATCCAAAAGAAAATGTGTCCAAGAAGCCATTTATCTTTTGGTTGAATCCTATCCTATAAGGAGCACCTGAAAAAAATGCCCAAAAGGCATTTTTAGATGAGGTTTCATAAATAGTAGAAATAGCTAAGTCAAATTCCTTAGGAGCTATTATTTGCTTAAAATATTCGATCCCTTCTAGCATCCTTAATGAAGGTAACTCTTCGTGTAGAATAACTTCATCTATATAATCACTCCGCTGTGCCATTTCTGCCACAGTCTTTGATGATAGCAATAAACATATATGGCAATTAGGCATATTAGCCTTGAGCGATTTAAGCATAGGGGAAAGAAGTATATAGGTGCCTATTCCATGATTGTAAGCTATAATTAGTATTTTTTGAGATTTAGCTAAGTATAAAGTTTGCCTACGCCACCATTTCAAAGGAAAATAAAAAGGGGAAATAAAATAGGAAATTAGATTGAGGACAAACTCTTTGTCTTTAAAGGCCATTAAGTTCCTTTTAATGGTCCCCTTTCCCCTATAAAGTACAAACTTGTTGCCAGAGTCACTGCTTCAGGCTCCTCTATTGATATTTGCTTACCGTCGAAAATAACCATTTCTTTGCATACTGGACAGACAAGAATCTTCAACAATTGATCATCAATCATTCTTCATAGCCTATTAATCATTTTTTTCAAAGCATACCATAATTCCAGAAGCCTGACTTAATCGTATGAAAGGGTTCTCAATCAAGTCAGTAAAAAGTCCCAATAATATATCCCATGATAATGAAAGCGGACTGAATCTTACGCCTATTCTGCTAAGAATTAGAATCCATTTTGCTATCCAAGATTCTTGTCCATACCCCTTTTAAAAAACTCTTATGTAAGGGCTTAAGGGGTATAAAGCTGTTGAACTGAATTGTTTTATTGCAATCAAATGAAAGTTATTTGTTTCAAATCTTTTTATTGCCTTATGTGGATCTTCACTTCCCCAGTGTCCATCCATATTAACTCCTGCCTTTTCGTAAATGGTTGGATACTTTCACATAAATCTTTTCAACAATGTTCGAGGTATTATTTTCCCACTTTCTAATTCTCCAGTCTCAACAATATGGATAGTTCGACCACCTAGTTTCAGACATCGGTAAATTTCGCTTATCAATTTATCCTTCTCTTCAAAACTTATATATCCTAAAAGATCACCACTAACAATATCATCAAAAAAGTTATCTGGAAAATGAATTCTTTTTGACCTTCCTTGAATAACCAAATCATAAATTTTTTTGGCGTTTTTTAGAGATGATAATGATAAATCTATCCCTACGGTAGGGCCTATATTAGGGAAAATATCACGCCCTCCACCACAGCCTAACTCAAGGATATTTCCATTGTTAGGCATCATTTTCTTGAAAAAACGGTTCCTTTGTATAGAAAATGCACCAATACCTCCAAAAAATCCCCAGAATATTTTACCTCTCAATCTCTTTAATCAAGTTATGGTTTAAGAAATCTCATGCTGAACCTTTTGAACAATACTAATCTCTTTGGAATAGAATAGTTTGTTAATCTTGGAAATCTATCTTCATAGAATGCATCTACCAGATCAAGCATAATCAGGGTTCCATCTGATATTGGATATTCTTTTTGACATTCCGCACATAAAAGACTCGTTGCACTTTTTTGCAATCCCTTTTTGCAGTTTGGACATCGCTCTGATGATAAAAGCTTTACTTTCACGTTAAACATGTTATTGTAAACTACTATTTAGTTCTTTAACAATTCGATAAAATTTTTTGCCTGTTTTCTCCCAGGAAAATTCGTTAATCACTCTGTTGTATCCTGCCTCACCCATTTGTTTTCTCAAATCAGGGTTCTTTATTAATCTACTGATTGCTTCAGCAAGTGCCTCTGGATCTGCTGGAGGAACCAGCAATCCGTTATCGCCATCTGTCACTAATTCTGGCATCGCCGAAACTCTGCTGGTAACAATAGGTAGCTTGTAATACATTGCTTCCAATAGGACTATACCAAAACCTTCCCACAAAGAAGGGAAGACAAAGATATCTGCTTGAGAATAAATATGGCAGAGCTCATCATGATGTATCCTTCCATAGAAGATTACCTTATCTAACAGGTTAAGCTTTTTTGCCAAGTCTAATAAATAGAGGTAATACTGAGGCGACTCTTTCCTCCCAACAAGATGCAATCTAATCTCAGAGTATTTTAACTTTCCCATAGCCTCTAAAAGAAAGTTGATGCCTTTTCTTGGACGATAATGACCCACGAAAAGCAAACTCAATATTCTTGATTCAGCTTTAGGAAAGTGTTGAAGGTCATGACAATTTATCCCTGGAGGAACCACCTCTACTTTTTCGTTCTTGATCCCCAAAGAGAGGATCTCTTGGCGAGTAAACCTACTGTTTACAAGTATTTTGTCAGCAAAAGAGAAGAAGAGACGTTCTTTAAACTTGAGCCACATTTTTCGAAATGACCAAGGGCTTTGGCTTCTGTAATGGTCAAAATGGTGAAGGTAGGTTATTATATTGGAACCCAAGAAGAACTTTTGGTAAACATTGTAAAAAAGAAGCTCTCTAGTAAAATACGCATCCTCGAAGATCAATCCCTTTTTTTCTTTAATGCCCCAGAGAATTTTAAACATGATAGGGAGCTTCTTCATCAGCCTCACGCCTTTTAAACTCTTACACTCTTTGCCAGTAAGCCTTTCAATCAAGTCAGGCAAACAGAGAACTTCTAGTTTTATTCCCTGGCATTGAAGATACTCATAGATCTTGCGATGAACCAAGTCACCTCCACCATAGGTTTTAGGAGGAAATAGATAACCCACTATGAAATATATGCTCATCTGTCCTTATAGTTGCTTTAATTAAACGTTGACCGGTGAAAGCCGGATAAATTAAAAGCCATTTTGATAACTTTGACTCCTAAACTGTACAATCTATATAGATGTCGGTATGTCTTTATAAAAAGATTATAGGGAAAGAGTTTGAACGTTAAAAGGCTGTCATTATATTTTACAAAAATTCTTTTTATGGCTGTAGGGAAAGAATAGTAAATCTTGTACAGTTTAACTAAGCCCCTAAAATAGGTATAGGCAAAGATTGTTTGTTTTTCTTGGATTGTATCTAAGTTAAGAGTAGGTCCTTCAAAAATAGTTTTAAAGGTCTCGTGAGACAGGATGCCCCTCTCTTTAGCCAGTTGGTGTAGTTTAGTTCCAATGTAAGGGTGAAAGTAAAAGATGTAGCTCCAGTCAGGATTAGCTCTGGCATTAAGTTTTATAGTATCTAATGCGGTGCTGAAGGTTTCTCCGGGAACACCTATGATATTAAAGGCACTGGTCTTTATTCCATGTTTTCTGCACAAATAAAAGGCATTAGTAATCTGTTCTTCTGATATTCCTCTCTTCATTACCTCTTCCCGGATTCGCGCATTTCCGCTCTCAATCCCAAATTCCACATAGTAACAACCACTATCTCTAAGCAGGTATGCGACCTCTTCATCTATATGGTTTACCCTGTCATTGATACTATAGGGTAATCCTATTCTTTTTTTATATTCCTCGGCAAATTCTCTAAACCATGATTTACTCAAAGTTAAGTTGTCATCAAAAAACCTAACCTCCTCGAGGAAAGGGTATTTGTTTAATCCATATTCAATCTCTTTTATTACCTTATCAACACTTCTGAACCTCACATATCTATTTTTGTTTGGATATAATTCTCTAAAAGTGTGGTTGCAACAGTAAGTGCAATTATAAGGACAACCTCTATTAGCCATTATAACCAGCCGCTTAAAGTATGTTGCATCAACTAAAGTCTCATAATTGAAAAGTCCATAGTCTAATGAAGGTAATGAATCTAAGTCCTCGATAAGAGGTCTTATGGGATTTTTGTAAATCTGATCATCTTCTTTCACCCACAGATTCTGGATTTCGGTGATATTCTCTGTTTTCTCCAGCTTATTGCACAGTTCTACCAAAGCCTCTTCTCCTTCTCCTTGGCAGATAATATCAAAAAACCCTGTATCCATACACTCATCCGGCGCTATGGTGGGATGCACTCCTCCATAAATAGTTAGAATATCAAAATTCTTTTTAGTCCAGGAGCCAAACTTTTTTATTTCTGGGAACAAGTTAGAAATGGAAGAAAAGGCTATAAGATCAGGAGAATGCACATCAATCAAATTAACAAAATCCTTCTCATTAATCTCTTCAAAGAGGTGGACTAAACTAGTTTTATGCCCAGCCTTTTTTAGACAAGATGATAACTGAGCGATGCCCTGATTAAATTTCCGGTTATTGGTTATGCCTATGTCTGTGTAAACAAATGTGGCTTTCATGTGGGTCCTAAAATTTTTGTAGTATTATAATGCAAGGGATTTTATCCTTCTCCACATCCACCTCTTTGCATCTGTATTCGTCAATCCCCTGATAGATACATCATCAACTGTACTGATAATTTCCGTACATCGTGTCTACAAGCCAATTTCTGCGCATTTTTCACTAAACTCTCTTGCAAAAGTTTATCATTAAGCAACCGAGTTACAGCTTCCTTCAATTGTGCCGGATTGTTATCGTTTACAATATATCCAAAACCTTCTTTTTTCCCATAATAACTAACAAAACAATCCCGCGGGGCGTGCACGAGTATCGGCCTGCCAGATATGAGATATTCCGGCAGCTTTGTTGTTGAAGCAGTCTTGATAAGCAACGGGTAAGGAACATTGAAACTTAAAGGCAAAAAAAGTATATCTGCTTCATTATGTATAAATTTAAGGTCTTCTCTTTTTGCGAAACTGATAACAACATTCTTTCCCCCTATCCCGTTTCTTGCGAGTTCTTTTGATGAACTGGAAGTATAAATAAATAACTTCACTGTCTCTTCCTCTAGCGAATTAACCACATCCACCAAGTTTTTAATCGCTTCTTTCTGTGCCCAATAAACCATCCCACTGAACACGATCTTTTTGGTTTTCCGGCTCTCTGCCAGGGATGCATCAACCTCTAATCGTGCATCTGAATTAAATTCCACGGGAACGGGTAACACTTTGGCTCTAATTCCATACTTCTTAAAATAGTGCTGTTGGAGAAATTCATTCAGCACAAAAAGTTTTGTGACACTTCGGAACATTGTTTTTTCCAAAAGTCTTTGCATAATCTTTTCTGTCTTATAACGTGGCAACTGCTCGTAGGCATCAGTGAGAAAAATAAAGAAAGCTCGGTGCATGATTCTACTGATTATGAAACCAGCTACCAGATAGGTACCACGATTGGAAAGCGCCAAGATGTTATCTATTTTTTCTTTTTTTGCAATCCAAAAGCCTCTAAGTAAAATGAGTAAGATATCTAACAATATAAAAATATTGCAAAAGATTGGATTCGTGCCATTGTAATTCGGTATATAATGGAAGAAATATTTTCCACTAAGCCATCTTTGGGGGTCGATAAATCTGTCTTTACCAATCCTTCCCGTCAGGATACAATAACTTTCAGTGGAGAAAAGCTCCAAATATTTTCCCAGCATTATTGCGCCCCCCTGCACTACAGGTGGAGCGACATCATTGACTATCATGGTCTTTTTCATTTATCGAGAGTCGAATTTTATCCATGATGCTCACTCAGTATATCTACTATCCTCTTTGCTGCCTTGCCATCACCATAGGGGTTCTGTTTTGAAGACATTTCTTGATAAGCAGTTTTATCACAAAGCAATCTTTGTACTTCCATAACTATTTTATTAGAATCGGTTCCAACGAGCTTGCTGTTGCCAGATTTCACTGCTTCCGGCCTTTCAGTAGTATTCCTCATAACCAATACTGGTTTTCCTAAGGATGGTGCTTCCTCTTGGACTCCACCGGAATCGGTCAGGATAAGATAAGACTTATCCATAAGGTAAACGAAGTGTGCATATTCCAACGGCTTTATAAGATATATATTTCCGAGATCTTCTAAACTATTTTCTTTAGAACTAAGTATCTTAAGTACAGGTTTCTGCACATTCGGGTTGAGATGAACAGGATAAACTACGGTCACATCAGGATTTCTTTGAGCGATTTCCTTTAATGCCAAACATATATTTTTAAGGCCTTCACCGAAGTTTTCCCGCCTATGTCCAGTAACTAAAATCAACTTTGACTTGTTAGTGGTAGATGGCAGTGTTAAATTCAACTTTTTCTCAAAATATTCTTCAAAAAACTTTCTCCTGACTCCTAACTTCTGACTTCTGACAATTTTTAGGAGTGTATCAACGCTTGTATTGCCAGTAACCCAAATTCTATTACTGGAGATACCCTCTTCTATAAGATTCTGTTTCGCCCATTCAGTAGGTGCAAAATGATAATCTGCCAATGCCGTTGTCATTTGACGATTCTTTTCTTCTGGAAAAGGTTGATACTTATTATAGGTTCGAAGCCCGGCCTCAACATGAGCGATCGGTATCTTGCAGTAAAAGGAAGCCAGACTAGCCACAAATGTCGTTGTTGTATCTCCCTGAACCAGGACTATATCAGGTTGTTCTTTTCTTAGAATCGCTTTCAGGCCCCCCAATGCCTTTATTGTAACATCAAACAAATCTTGATTATCAGACATGATATCCAGATCATAATCTCGCACAATTTCAAAAAGTTTTAATACCTGATCTAGCATTTGCCTGTGTTGGGCTGTTACACAAACAACAGGTTTTAATTTTGAAGGTTGAAGATTAAGCTCATGAATAACAGGAGCAAGCTTTACAGCCTCCGGTCGCGTTCCAAACACTATCATTACTTTCATCATTGGGACTATCCGCTTCAGTCAAGTGGCCTCTATATATTGTGGTTAATGAAAGCGGAAAAACGACATAAACTGCTCAGCAAATTTAAAAAATGCTCCCTAATTGAAGTACATGGTTTTGGCTCTGACAGCGGAAATGGTAATTTCTGTCCATTTTGCTTAACATTCTAGCGTATATAGAGGTGGAGTGATCATTTTGCTATTTTGCTGCAGCAGAATCATAAGTTGAAGCCTTAATAAATGCCATGCTGTGCACATATACCATATGTTGTGTATACTTGAGTCAAACGGATAGCTCTATTCATCATTTCATCGTTATCTCCTCACGTACAGCAGAAGAAACACCACGGGGAAAAGAGGCATTCTTTTCTATTTTTTCCCAATTTGCTTTAAACCATTCAATCGTCCTCTTAAGGCCCTCTTCAAAAGATGTTCTTGGTTCATAACCTAAAAGCTCTCTTGCTCTATCAACAGAAGCCAAAAGACGACTCTTCGTGTCCCATTGCCTCTTAGAAACCATCTTGATCCCTGCCTTATTTCCTGTAGCTGCATTTATCATCTCGGCTAGGTCACCTATTTTCGTTTCACTCCCTGATGCCAGATTCATTTCTTTACCTATGCATTTTTCAAAATATCCAGCCCGCAACAAACCATCCACCAAGTCTTCAACATAAGTAAAATCTCTTGTAGCCTCTCTGTTTCCTGTTATTGGCAGCGGTAGGCCTTTCATAGACCAATAAATAAAGTTGGGAATCACATTCCTGTATTCGCCAGGGATCTCACCAGGGCCATAAGAATTAAAAAATCTTGTCTTGACCGCTGGTAGTCTATAATGATTAAAGAAAAAATTGCAATAAAGCTCACCAAGCATCTTTGTGATCTGATATGGAGTAGTAAGGTTCATAGACATAAATTCTTCCTTTAAAGGAAGTGGAGCACTGCTCCCATATATGGAACAACCCGAAGAAGCATATATAAAACATTCTATCCTTGACAGATTGGAATATTCAAGCACCTTAAGAGTCCCAAAACCATTTACCTCAAGATCACGCGCTGGATAATCCACGGAGTTCTGATTTGCAAAAAACGCGGCAAGATGGAAAACATGACTTGGATTTTCATTAAAAACTCTTTTCAATGAAGCATCATCGACAACGCTTCCCTTAACAAACATAATATTATGCCTCGATGGAATATTCCATTCACAGGAAGCTGAAAGGTCATCAAGAATGATTATTAGCTTTGTATTTAAATCCGATAGCTTTTTACAAAGATTCGATCCAATAGCTCCAGCACCACCAGTAACCAAAATCGTCTTGCCTTTGTAAAAATCAAGATAATCTGCCATACTGCCTCCCTTATTTATATACTTTTTTCATCCATTCTATATATCTCTTAAGTCCTTCCTCAATAGGTATTTTTGGATCGTGGTTTAAATCTTGTCTGCTCTTTGAGAAATCGACTTGCTTAATCTTTGTTGTAAATGGCTCTGCCTCCTTGTAAGTTACATGTTCATCATTTTTGCCGAGATATTCTAAGACCAAATCGGAGATATATTTGATATCAGTTATCCATTCTTCCTTTCCACCAATATTATATACTTCACCAGGGATAAAATTATCGACAATATTTGCTAAAGTTCGGCAAGTATCCTCTACATAATCGAATATGCGCTTGTGCCCCATGTATACCGTATATCGCATATCCATTAAGGCTCGATAGACAAATATAGGGATAACACCCCTATACGGACTATAATATTCACTTGGTCCATAACAATTAAGTGGTCGGACTCGAACAGTTTCTGTCCCAAACATCGTAGCGGAATTCAGTACTTGTAATTCTCCAGCCCATTTGGATATAGCATAATCATTCATTTGTTTTATAGAAATTTTATCCATAACATCTTCAGTCATAATGCCATCATAATCACCATAAACTTCACAACTGCTAAAAAATATCTGTTGAAAACGATATTTCTCTTGTAGCCTCAAGATATTCTTTGTCCCGATGACATTAGTTCTCCATAGATTTTCATAATAGTCTTCCCCGTTCCACCTTCCATATTCTGCTGCCAAGTGGTAGACAAAATCAAACTTGTGACTCTCAAACAACCTTTCCAATTGCCGGAAACTGCTTACATCGCACCGTATATATTTGGAATCATGATAATGAAATAAATCACATAACCAGACCTCGTGCCCACGCTTCTTTAATTCCTGAATTAACACCTTCCCTATTGCACCTAAACCACCAGTTACCAAGATTTTCATTTTTTTAAACCTCTCTTTCCTCATGAGGGTGTGCTAAAGTTAGTTGAAATTTAAAAGAGCGGCTCCTAAAATCGTTGAATTTTTAATCCTTATAAATCATGTAAAAGAAGGAGCCACTTATGAGAAAGGTGCTACGGGTAGGCAAAGATGTCAAGTCGAGAAGAGCAAGGGTTAGGGAGCTCATGAGGTTACAGATGAATGAGCTTGAGATGGATCTCAAGCTCCAGTTGATCCAGGAGCTCATTCCCTTAGGCCTCATCCATGCAGGAGAACTCCTCACCGAAGAGCTAAAGGCCCTTGCAGGCGATAGATACAAGAGGAATGGAACACCCGGTCATGTACGGTGGACCAAGCAGTGGGCTTCAGTCTATATCAGGGAGCAGAAGCTCCCTATACGCTATCAAAGGGTGAGGGACCGAAAGAAAGGCAGGGAGGTAGAGCTCACCAGCTACAAGCGCTTACAGGAGCCTCACCACCTCGATGAGGGGTTACTCACCAAGATACTCATTGGCCTCAGCAGGCGCTACCGGGAGTGTAGTGAGGCCATACCCGAGGCCTTCTCTCTCAGCCCTTCCACGGTCTCAAGGAGATTTATACGGGCGAGCACCAAAAAGCTCAAGGAGCTTATGGAAAGGAGATTAGATGCCCATGAGATCGTCGCCCTTATCATCGATGGCAAGCGCTTCAAAGACGATGAGATGATCATCGCCCTCGGGGTCACGGTAGAAGGGAGAAAGGTGCTCCTTGGCTTTACCCAGGCAGGCACGGAGAATGCCTCAGTGTGTAAGGAATTTCTCAACGGTCTCCTTGAAAGAGGACTGAGGCTAGAAGAAGGGCTCCTCTGTGTGATGGATAGCAGCAAAGGGATCAGGAAGGCAGCAGAGGAGCTCTTCGGAGGCTACATCCTTATTCAGAGGTGTCAGTGGCACAAGCGGGAAAACGTAGTCGACTACCTCCCGAAGGGGAGAAAGGCTGCCTTCAGGAGACTCCTCCAGAGGGCCTACGAGCAGCCCACCTATGAGGATGCCAAGGGGGCGCTCATGAGGGCAAAGAAGGAGCTTTCCCTTCTAAATGAGCCAGCGGTAAGGAGCCTCGAGGAGGGCCTGGAGCAGACCTTGACCCTCCACCGATTGGGCCTCTTTGAGAGGTTGGGCAAGAGCTTGAAGACCGCCAACTGTATAGAGTCCCTCATGGCCCTCATCAGCCAGAGAACCGATAAGGTGGACTACTGGAGAAATAGCAACCAGAAGCAGAGGTGGTTGGCGACCGCCCTTTTGGATATAGAGCCCAGGTTAAACAGAATTAGGGGATACAGGTACCTCCCTGAACTGCGAACAGCGCTACAAAGGGAGCTTGGAATAAGGACAAATGAGGTAGTGGCTGCATAATGGAAAGAAGGGGCTGCTATAGAATTTCAACTAAAAATGGGATTGACTCTTTCCTCATCTCTCATTGACAAGCTTGTAATATAGCCTCTCCACCTCCTCCATATTCTTATCGTAGTCTGCATTTTCTCTAACCCATCCTAAATTTCTTTCCGCAAATAATTTTCTCATATTCTCATCTTCCAACAATTTTATGACTGCTTTGGCTGTCGCTTTAGAATCTCGTTGTGGAACAATACAAGCATTCCAACCATCCTTTACTAGCTCATTTACTGAGGCAAGGTCCGCAGTTACAGGAGCAACACCACAGGCCATCGCCTCAAGTAAAGACATAGGTGCTGAATCACAGGAAGAAATAGAGACAAACACATCAGCGGTATTAAAATATCTTGGGAGTTCCGCATAATCTCTCTTGCCTAAAAACCTCACTGCCGACTCAATTTTTAAAACATTAAACAATTTTCTTATTTTTTTAATTTCTTCTCTGTTCCCAAAGTACCAGACAAATATAAATTTGGTATTGGGTATTTTTACTAAAATATAAGGTATTGCTCTAACAATAATATCAATATTATATTCTTCTGAAATACTTCGAGTGCTTAGAACCACTGGCGAATTTCCTAAATTTAACCTTTCTTTAATCTCCGCACTTTTATCCTGGGGGTAAAAAGATTTCAAATCTACCCCAAGTCTATTATGCAGTTTTGTTTCATCTTTGATAATTTTTAAACATGTATTTCGCATTTGTTGTGAGTTATATAATACCAAATCTGCCCTCCTTAAAGCATATTTAAGGAATATATTATTGAGCTTGGTTTTATTAGGATGCTTCCACAAGACATCCCCATTCCAAGGCATTATTACCAAGGGATGAAAATCGGTATAAACACCTAAATAGGAAGGATATAATAATGTATGCAAATGAAGAATATGTGGATTAATATCATTTATTAACTTTCTTATCTTCAAAATGGTCTTAAATAATCTAATAAATTTAATATTAAACCCAAGCTCCCAATATCTGATATATCTTGGCCGTGTATCAGTTTTTAGCCTAATATCATGGATTGTGATATTATCTATATGAACAGGATGATTTGTAATTAAATGTACCTTATGACCTTTCTTGGCAAACCACTCCACCCATCTTTGCATGTGTATTGAATGTCCCCAACCTATGTAACAAATCTTCATAATTTAATTTATAACTATGGCTGATCAAATCAATGTTGGCAGATCGCTCGGATGTGCATCTGAAGAATCAAAATAAATTTGGCACCAGATTTCAAACATCATTAAAACCCAAATGCGGTAGGTATGGTCGTATAAACCCTTATTATTCTCTTCCAGCAAGCGGTTAACATACTCTGGCTCAAATAATCCTCTCTTTTTAACAAGTGTGGAATCGAGTAATTGACGCGATACCCCTGACAATCTATTCTTAAGCCAACTATCCAAAGGCAATGAAAACCCTCCTTTGGGCCTCGTAAATACTTCTTCAGGCATGATTCCTTTTAACGCCTTTTTTAAAAGTGTTTTATCGCCACCTGATCGACTTCTAATTTTATTTGGAATTGCCAACGCTATTTCAATAAATTCGTGGTCTAAAAAAGGAACCCTTGCCTCCAAAGAGCAGGCCATTGATAATGAATCAGTCCAAAAAAGATATTCGTCAACAAGCTGGGTCTTCATATCTATGTAAGAAACACAATCCAAAAAATCGTTAGAATTTGTGGAACGAAGATGCTGAGAAAAAATATCGGCCAAGGTTGACTTCCCATTTATATCTTCTAAAACCCATTTTTTAAACAGACTTTTTTTTTGCTTTTCAGTAAATATAACACCTGGACCATCTGCATACAGAGCTGAAAAATTTTGTGACCGCCGGACAACTTGCTCAAGCTGCTCTTTAAAATGTCCATCTGTGCCAAAACTCGGAAATAAAGCAATAAGCCAGCCTATTCCTCGCTTGATTATTTCAGGCATAAAATAAAGTCTTGCGGCGTTGTGGCCTAACATATTAAAGGCGCGCTCAGGGCGGCCATAATCCCCGAATAATTCATCTCCACCTATTCCAGAAAGGGCCACTTTTACATGTTCTTTGGCAAGTTGAGAAACATGAAAATGCGGGAGGGTCCCAGCGAAGGGTTGATCGCAATGCCAAATCAAACGTGGCAAATCCCTCAATAATTCATATTCGCTTAGAACAATCTCATAATGTTCTGTACCAAAATGTCTGGCTATAATGTCAGCATACTTCCTCTCGTCAAAAATATTTGATTTATCATCATTAAACCCGAAACAAAAAGTTTTAACAGGTTTACTACTAACCTCACTCATAAGAGCAACTATGGCACTGGAATCTATCCCCCCGCTAAGATAGGCGCCAACAGGAACATCAGCAACCATTCTATTTCGAACAGCCAATCTAAGACCATCTAGAACCATTTGACAATATTCCTCTTCATCAGCCTTGATTTTTTTAGAAAAACAAAAATCCCAATACTGCTGTTTTGATAACTTCCCGCTTTTATAAGTAAGGGTGTGTCCTGGTTTAAGGGATTGAATGTTTTTAAAAAGCAGATTCTCTTGCCAAACAGATAGCCTACTCAATAAATTGTAAAGGACTGAGATATCAATCTCTCGATGAAACTCAGGGGCTTGCAGGATCGCCTTCACCTCTGAACTAAAAACTAAGTAGTTACCATTCTCCCAATAATAAATTGGTTTTATTCCAACTCTATCTCTGGCGATGAACAGTTTATGTTGTAAAGAATCCCATATAGCAAAGGCAAACATCCCGTTAAATTTATTAACACAATCTTTACCAAATTCTTCATAAGAATGAATTATTACTTCGGTATCAGAATGGGTGTGAAAATGATGACCTAAATTGAGAAGATCCTTGCGTAAGTCACGATAATTGTAAATTTCACCATTGCTCACTACCCATAATGTTTCGGTTTCATTGGCCATCGGCTGATGACCGCCTTCGACATCAATGATACTTAACCGACGCATCCCAATAGTTGCATATTCATCTGTATGGATACCATAATCATCCGGCCCCCGATGCACCATAACATCACACATAGTTTTGACTAAATCATAATCGGGTCTACCTACGATTCCGCATATACCACACATTAAATATTTTCCCTCCCATTACTACAAAACAAACCGGTTATAGAAACTGAAATGACTTGAGGCCCTTTAAAAATAACTTCAGTTTTGAAATATTTTCTACTATTAACCTAAAATATGCTTTAATATCTTCGGGTTTAGCAATGAAGACATCTCTAATCTTCATTTTGGAAGTTCTTACGAATAGTGAGGATAGAATTGCGAATTGCACTAAATATGTAATGGCAATGGCCAGGGCTGTGCCCTGAAAGCCAAATCTTGATGTTAGAAAAATGCACAGAGGAATATTTATTGATAAAGTAACCCAACTAACGGTAGTAGGAATTCGAGGTTTTCCTTTATAAAAAGTAAAGAATGAAGATAAGGACGAAGAAACAGGCATAAAAGTTATACCAAGCAAAAGTATCAGAAGTGGTTTAACAGCGGGTAAAAAATCGCGACCATAAAGCAATGGGATTCCCCAAGGTGCTACCACTATTATACACAGCGCTGTCAATGCTGACGTAAAGAGAGTATGACGGGAAAGCTTAGCAGCTAACTCGTTGGCCTCCTGTGCCCTTGAGCTTCCCAACCGGGGATTGGTGGCAGTAGTAATCGTACTGGGAATAAAGGAAACCTTTTCGGAAATAGTCGAAGCCAGGGAATAAAACCCTACACCGGTTACCCCGGCGAAGAAATTTACGATGAAGATATCAAACCGACTGTAAATATGGTAGGCCATATTTCCTAAATGACCGACAAATCCAAAAGAGAGGCTCTCTTTAAAAATCTTCCAAGAGAACTTGAGCTTGATTCTTTCTATCCTGTTTAACAAATAAATATTCAGCAGAGAAAGACAGGTGCCCGTAACAAACCAAAGCCACAGAACTCCATCTAATCCCCAGTTCAGAACAACAATTATTGAGAGAAACGCACCAATCACAGTCGCTGAGATATCCAGGGCACTAATCAAAAGGAACTTATTTAAACCAGCCACCATCCCTCTCCAATATTGAGCATACAATATAAAAGGTATCAGGGAAACACTTAGGAAGACGTAAAGTGGCCTAATTTCCTTTAAAAATTTCGTATTAATAAACTCCCTAAACAATAAATAACCTACAAAAGATATGATCCCAATTAAAACTGCTATTAAAATACTATTTGAATTTACTTCATTGAGACTATATTTTTTCTTTGACAATAGATAGGTATTTGTAAAACGAATCCCCAAAATAGCAATATTAACAACAAGAGCATTGATGGTTAATACCATAAAATATATCCCGCGATTGCTCGGCCCCAAAATCCTGGTTATGACAATACTCACCAATATCCCCATAACAAACCCTACTGTCTGTGAAGCAAAAATAAATGTGCTATTTTTAGAGATGCTCAAGGCAGCCCCTCTTCGCCTGCGAAGACATCAATCTTCTTTGTTTCCACAGCTTCTTTTAAATTGGGCAGCACCGCGACCATTGCCACGATTACCCAGAAGACAATCCCTGGACCCATAAATAAGCCTTGATAAAAATTATCCAGTGCCAGAGAAAAAACTGTCCAGCTTGCTAAAGAGATCAGGAGTGCAACCATCATACCCTTTTGAGTAGAGGGCGGGGAACGTGTGATAAACTTAAAACCAACTCTAAAAACTACAATCAAGAATAAAAGGTAAGAGCTAAGGGCGAATATGCCTGAATCAACAGCCACCTTCAGATAATAATTATGAGGTGTTGCAATATATCCTTTCGTAATCCGTCCATGTTCTACAACTATGCGTTGCTTAGGGGCATAGAGATATACATAATCTTTCCATAAGCCATTGCCGATTCCCAGCAGTGGGTGATTTTTAATAATCTGAGCCGCAGCATACCAACCATCAATCCTGTGACCAAATGATGCATCTCTCATGATGTCTACTGAAGGAACAAAAATGTTTTCATAGCGTTGAAGGATATGGTATCTAAAAAATTTTTTCTCAGTAATAAATAAAAAAACAAAAATAACTAATAAAATAGTGATAAATTTCCTACTACTTCTTATACTCAAGAATAGAATAAATAAAGTAATAACGCTGGACAATTGTGCCGCCCGAGAATAGCTAATAAAAAGAAAACTTATAAATAAAATTGTTGTTAGATATGAAAGAACTCTTTCTCTTATTGATTCTGTTGTTAAAACTAATGTCAAAGGTAAAACCATCGTTACCATACTCGCCCATACACTTGTAGACATGTGAGTTTGGAACAATTTGCCATAAGTATCTGTTATTTCTAAATAAGGAATACCGGAATAACGTCTTAATAAATATAGACTCATAAAAGAAATTGATAATATCATCGCTATCAGACTCAACCAGAGAAGTTTCACCTGCCTCTCTGTATTAATAGTCTTGATGATTAAAAAATAAAATAAAACGGGAAATATTAATTCCAAGCTAAGTTCTCTTAAACTGTATCCGGGGTCTTTAGATAATAACGAAGCAAGAACACAAACTCCCAAAAATAATAAAATGTACTTATTTATTTCAGTCTTTAGAATCCTACATTTAGTAAACAAGGAGGCAATAAATATTGCTAATATGAACGAAGTGGTTGGGGTAATTATTAAAAAAGATAAAATAAAATCTGTGGGAAAATAATAACTGAACCAACTTTCAAGATAGGAAATAATGGGGAAGGCAAACAAAAAAGCGATTACAGCGAGGTATGCTTTATTTATAAATATAAAATAAAGTGAAGATATAAATAACATTAGTACAATTATAACAAGCAAGAAAGTAGTCAGACCAAAGTAGCTAAAAGATGACCATGGCAATAAAACGCCTAAAATTAAAGACAATCCAACAACAGGGAAAAAAGTTCTTAAAGAAAGACTTGGGCCACTAAACACTGTTTCTTTAACGTTGGATGATTCTAAAAAAGAACAGGTCAAAATTAAAAAGAATATAAATATAGCTGGCAACATATTTCTCGCAAGGCAACCTAAAGAAAACTCCTGAAGTGTTTTGAATAGGCCAGCCCCTAAAAAGTAAGCAAAAGCAAGTATTAAAATCACTAAGATATTCTTTTTGTTCATAATAATGTTCAATGGGACACGTTCTTACATTATGAAGTGGCCTGTTTCTCAATTTTCAACACCAAAATGGACAAGGGCCGAAGTAAGTTTTTCATGCAGCTTTTTCCACTCGATTTGACTCACTGGTTCACGGTTTACCTTTAGCTTGTGCAGGCCAGCCAAGCGTTTCCTTTCGGATCTGACTCAATCCAGGCATTGTCTGTAGAGGTGTTGTACCTAGCAAAGAGCTGCCTGCCCGCAATTCTTCGCAACGCGAGGCGGGGGCCGCAAGCTCAGGCAAGGCGGGCGGGCATGCCAAAATTCAGGGCAATTCCATCTCTTACCCTTTCCGTCCAGAATCTTGAAAGCATCATCTATTATCTTCTGAGTATCATCCCACACCAATACATTTGTTCCCTGGGTCAGAGTAATGGGACGTTCAGTGGTATCTCGCAGAGTTAGACATGGAATGCCAAGCACTGTGGTTTCTTCCTGGATTCCGCCGGAATCGGTCATTAAGAATTTAGAGTGCAACATCAAGTTCAAAAAATCCAGGTAACTCAAGGGATCCATAAGGTAGATGCCGCAGGTGTGAGGCCTGAGGCCTGAGGCGAAAAGTTAACAAAGTAATGCTGAAAGCCAAAGGTCTCAATTTGCTTTCTGGTGCGAGGATGGGCTGGAAAGAGAACAGGAATGCGCTTCCCTATTTCAGCGAGAGCGTTGATTATTCTTAGAAAGGCATCTTTGTTGTCTACGTTGCTGGGACGGTGGAGAGTGAGTAAGGCGTAAGGACGAATGGATTGACAATTGTCGATTTCCCCCCGGTGAAACAGGCTTTGCGTTTCACGGGGCAAGGATTGAAGATTGTTAACTGTACGTTGCTGATTAGACTTCAAATTCAAACATTCCAAGATGCTCGTTTTTTTGGCTTGTTCCAGGTGGAATAGGAGGCTGTCTACCATCACATCACCAACCAGAAAAATTTTGTCTTCAGGTATTCCTTCCCTTTTCAAGTTCTCATCGGCATCAGGTGATGGGGTAAAAAGGAAATCTGAGATAGCATCCGTAAGCAAACGAATCATCTCTTCCGGCATGGTGCGATCAAAGCTTCTGAGCCCTGCCTCAATGTGGGCCACTGGAATATACAATTTCACTGAGGCCAATGCGCATGCAAGGGTAGAATTGACGTCTCCTACTACAATAACTAAATCGGGCCTCTCATTAAATAGGATCTTTTCAAATTCTATCATTACTTTGCCTGTTTGCTGGGAATGAGTACCCGAGCCAACGCCGAGATAAATATCTAGTCTGGGAAGCTCGAGGTCTTGAAAAAAGACTTGGGACATCTCATAGTCATAGTGCTGACCGGTGTGGACGAGTATCGGTTCTATGTTCAAAGTTCTATGTTCACCGTTATGTTTCTTAATTGCTTGGACAATCGGGGCGATTTTCATGAAATTGGGCCGAGCCCCTACGACCAGGATCCATTCAAGTGACTGTTTTTTCATTTGATGTTTATTAGCCGCCCCAGTGAAATGATCTACGAATTTCACGGGAAAAGCAGACACACCCCGGTACCCTAGTTATGATTGTTGGGAGAGTTGATCTGATCTATCTGGTGTGGTTGGCCCCATTGAAATATCCTAAAGGATTTTATACTGCGCAGAATTTCACCCCGGTTAAATGGTCCTTTGGAATTTAACAAGGCAAGTGGGATAGGCCTATATGGTTTGTCTGGTCTATATGGCGTGTATTCAAAATTCAGGGAGTCAGGTTGCACATACTAAGACTTTTTCCTGATGTTTTACGCTTCGCTCCAATCTTCAAGCAAAAGCCCGGGCACCCGTTCAAATTCTTTGATATTGTTTGTTACCAGTATCAGGCCGATAGCCCTGGCTTGACCAGCAATCATCATATCATAAGGTCCTATGGGCTGACCTGTACGATAAAGCACAGCCCGTATCTGTCCAAAATGATATGCGGCCTTGTTGTCAAAGGGCACAATTTCAAGCCGGGCGGCCATGGCCTCGATGTCCACCAGATTCCGTTCCACCTCTTGCGAATGTTCCGCGCCAAACACCAACTCACCTATGGTCACAGCAGAAATACCCATTTGGCCGTGATGCTGCTGAAAACGTCTTTTCACCTGCTGGGGACGATTTTTCATGGTATAGATGACAATATTGGTGTCCAGCAGGTACTTCAGCATTACAAGTTCTCCCGGCTCTGGTCTTCCGGCTGCCTTCGCTCTGTCATAAAGTCACTGGAAACCCCCGGCGCATTAAACCACTCATCCCAGGATTGGCCCGCAGGCGCAATTATACGTTTGCTACCAATAGCAGTGATTTCAACATCCTTCACGAAATCTGGAAAGGCAACTTCTCTGGGCAGGCGAACAGCCTGACTTCGGTTGCTTTTAAAAATTCTTGTTTTCACGCAAGCCATAACGATACCCCATAAAAAGATTTATTGATTCCAGAAATATTATAAAATCAATGGGGGGATATGTCAATGGGATATACGCTTAAAATGGGGACGTGTATTTGGTCTGTTTGGCCCTGGTGAAATACTTTACATTGTTACTATCGTGCCCCAGTTAAACAGAAGAGAAAGAAAGGTTTAACGGGGTAAAAATTTCACCCTGGTTAAATGGTCCTGCGGAATTTAACAAGGCAAGCGGGGTAAATCCATCTGGTGTGTTTGGTCTATTTGTGAGAGCGGTCTATCGATCAAATTTCTGAGTTTCACCATGAATTGCTGAGTGCTCGACAGAAGTCGGAAGTCAGGAACGCCAAGAATGGATTGGCGGAAACGTCTCAAGTCCTTCCGAGTTGGCGGCACGGACAAGACTGTCGTCGAAACAGGCAAATACGAAATCTTCCGGAAACCTTTCATGGATCACCATCGCCGATGCAAAATGAATTGCGTCGAAGCCTCTAACAGGATATTTTTCAACCACCTGATCGATGTATCCATCGAGTGCGTCGTTGACCTCCACACGTATAAAGCTCTGCCAGTCCTTTTGAAATGCGTCTACAATTTTGCTGATCAGCTTATCCGCAAGACCCGCTTCACGTTTCTTTCGATACATGGAAGCCATCATTTCCGCGTAGGCAACAAAAGATGTAACGATTCGTGTGGCCGATTTCCATCTGGAAATGACATCATCGGAGTAAGGCTCCAGAAAGTATCGCTTCACCAGTGCGCTCGTGTCGAGGTACAGAATCATTAGTCGATCACCGCCGGCCTTCAATCACCATTTCCGAAACGGGCTTTCCCGGCACTCCTACTGCCGAGATACGTTCTTTCAGGATGCTCCGGCTCGGCAAGGTGATCAGCCCTCTCTGAACCAGGGGGCCTAGTGCAGAACGGATGGACTTATCCCCATGGTTTTCCTTCACGATGCGAGCAACGGGCCTTCCCCTTTCAGTGATCAAAATCTCTTCCCCTGCTTTCACCTGGGCTAAAAACCGACTCAGGTTGTTCTTGACTTCCTTAATTCCTGCACTGATTATGATGGACCTCCTTTTAGGTAGCCACTTTTTACATTATGGTAGCCACTCTAAATATTGCAGTCAAGTAAAAAAACAAGTTAGCTCATGGTAGATCGAGATGCCCTTAAATTTCTAAGTTTCACTATGAATTGCTAAAGTTAATAGGCTGTTTGCTCATAGTCGAAGTTGTTCGGAATGTTGGGAGCGCAGAGTGTCTCGATGAAATGGCTTATACATCTCTTGATGCAGGCAGAATCCCCCTGAAATATTCAATAGTCTTCATCAGGCCTTCTGCGGGTGAGACCATAGGTTATCAGCTAAGCAGTTTTCGGGGAAGGCCAATCCCGTGGCGGAGGAGCTCGAAGTAAGGGTTCTCAAGCAGATGCACAATGCTTCGCTTGCTACCTGTATAGAAGTTATCCACACACAGTACCGCATGACCCTCCTCCAAGAGGCAATCGCAGAGGTGAGAGCCGAGGAACCCGGCACCACCGGTCACAAGGACGCGTTTCATACAAGTCTCCTTCGGTTAGCAGAGGGTATGGCGCAAAGCGACTAGAGCATAAGTTAGAGGGTTGTGAGATCAAGTCTTAAATATCTAGCGTTTCCAGCAGCATAAGAAAACTGGGCCAATGAAAAATACTTGACCCCTGTCAGCAGGTCTGTTAAGTCTATACACAAAAAGTAATATAAAATATTATCAATGAAAGTCATTGTAGATACCTCAACTCTTATCTCATTGGCAAGGACAGGTGAACTCAAGAGGCTCGTCAGAATGGGAAAGGAGCTTGTTGCACCAGAAATTGTGTACCGCGAGGCGGTTGTGGAAGGGGAGAAAAGAGGCATCGCTGATGCAACTGTTATCAAGTCATTCTTCGATAATCGCTCCGTAAAGACAGAAACTGTGCGTAAAGTCTCCTTGAATAATCTGCGGAGGAAACTTGGCAAAGTGCTTGAAGAAGGAGATCATGCTGTCCTCGCTCTTGGCATGCAAGAAAAAGCACATGAGATCATAACAGATGATGAAGGCCTTGCTAAGATAGCCATTAGCCTGGGTTTTAAGGTAACAGCCTCCTTAGATTTATTGCTGGAAGCTCTAAAAAACAAAGACATAGGATTCAGCGAGTTTGAAGATGGCATAAGGAACCTGGTTGTGGAAAATAGACTAAGTGCTAGGGTTGCCGAAATATATAAGAAAGAGGGTAAGAGCTATGAGAAAAGATAAGGAGCTTGTAAGGACTAATATACTTATGGATAGGGAGCTCCTCGATCAAATTGAGAAATTTGCAAAAGAGAGATCGGAGGATAGATCCACAGCCATAAGACAGCTTATCAACAAAGCCTTGCATGATCAAAGGATAGAACTAGGGATAAAAAGGTTCCAAGAAGGAGCATCCTTTAGAAAGGCGTCAGCAATTGCTGGCCTCGATTACTGGGACTTTCAGGCTGAGCTTGACAAGAGAGAAATTCCGATTATGCATTCAATCTCCCTCGCAAAAAGGAGAATTGAGTCCAGTTCGTAGTACAATTCGACTTGGGAACATCGGACAAGGGGCTATTAATTGAGTAAGCTGGGCTCAAGGAATTACACTCTTCAATGTTGTGGGAAGCTTTGGCAATTCTGCAAATCTAAATAAGCAAGGGCTAGAATTGACATCTCCTACCACAATGACCTGCATTTCTCGGTTAATCTTTGATGATCCTCATAGCTTAAATATCCACAGTCTCTAGCGAAATCAAGCCAAGTATCCGTTTCGCTGTTTTCTCCGTCTGCATCTGTCAGTTTGCTTATAAAATGTGCCTCGTACCTGCGTTTTGACCAAGCCTCTCGCAAATTACTGCACACCGAGCGTGATGATCTTCTGATCTGATCAATGAGCGCGTACCTCTCCTCTGGCGGCCATTGTTTGCTCAGCTCATATATCTCCATAGCGAGAGCATATGCCTCTTGATAGACTGTAAGGTCCTTTGCAGAGTTTATTCGCATGTAAATAGTTATGAGACTTAGGTAGAAGTCGGTGGTCAGAAGTCAGAGACCGGAGGTCAGAGGTCGGGGGGATGACACAGCTCCGCCCCTTAAGTTACATTTAGGTGATACGCATAACATATTGAAATATATAGCTATTCTCTAATGAGAAAAATTCCTATGCAGTTGTTGCGGTATTGAGACGACCTCGACTATCTCTCTCCGGAAAACCAGAACCTCTTTTCCAGCTTTCGGCACGAGGTTTCATTCATATCTTTTCCAGCTGAAGAAAGATGAGGTTGTAATAGAAGTAGCTGAGATATAAATGAAGATGAACATTACACAGCTTCTTGATGACTGTAAAATGAATTAATCTTTGCTTAAACAAATCCCGTATTAAAAGCAAGAAAAAAGTTTTAAGAGAGAGAAAATTTTTTAATATGGCTCTCTCATTTAGAATGAAAATTCGGTACACATGTAAAAGCGATGCCCTCTCTTATTCAATGTCATGCCTGATTATCATGTGGTTTTAAATTTTTTATACAGCGTGCATCTTAATAGGTCATATTTCTCCAACTGTTTGTTTTTCCTCAGGTTTTCTCCTCCTGTGTAATTTTTTCTTCTTTCCCCCCTCTTCGCTGTAATAGTAGTGATAATACTGCTTATAATAGTACCCATCTCTGCCCATATCCACTCCGTTCAAAACCGCACCGAGAATATGGGCTCCCACGTTTTGAAGGTGGCTCAAGCCATTTTTTACGATCTCCCTAGCCGTATCATTCGCACGGATAACCAAGACCACCCCGTCTACATGTTTGGAGAGAACCACTGCATCGGTAAAAACCGTGACAGGAGCTGAATCGATAATAATGCGCGCATAGTAATTCCTCAGGATCCCCAGCAGCTTGGTCATCCTGCTTGATCCCACTATCTCAGAGGGGTTTGGTGGGATAGGACCACATGGAATAACATCGAGCTTTGGTATCTCGGTATGAAAAACCGCGTCCTTGACATCATTATTCCCTATTAAAATGTTTGTAATACCCCGATCCCGGGGAATTCCAAATATTCCATGCATCTTTGGTTTGCGCAGGTCGCAATCAAGTATAATAACCTTGCTCCCGGACTGGGCCATAGCGATAGCCAGATTTGTTGCGGTAATTGTTTTACCCTCTTTTGGCCCCGAGCTACTGATAAGGATCACTTGGGGTATGGATTCGACTGAAGAAAACAGAACACTAGTTCGAATCCCACGGTAGGCTTCGCTTGCCATTGACTGAGGTGATTGGAGGGTCACCAGTTCTGCCTTGGTTTCACTATCCGGTTTTCCGTCGCCATCTACAGGAATGGTAGGAACAGATCCCAGATATGGAATATTGAGATGGCTTTCGATATCCTCAGGAATCTTGATGGTGTTGTCCAGATACTCAAAAAAGAAGGCCATCCCTATTCCCATTACAAGCCCTACAATGATAGCCAGAATAATATTAAGCTTCTTCCTTGGCTTAACCGGATCCTTCGGCACTTCTGCCTTATCAATAACCCTGATGTTCCCTGTTCTCATATCTTCGGTTATGGAGGTTTCCTTAAAACGCTTGATCAACAACTCATACATATTTCTTGCGCTTTCTGCCTCGCGCCTGAGAACCCCATACTCGATCGCCTTCTGGTTTAGATCAAGAGACTCCTTTTTCTGGTTTGCAAGGGCAGCCTTCAGGGAATTCTCCTTGGCCAGTGCCACCTTGTACTCGTTTCTTAATGAGTTGATGACTCGATCCACCTCATGGGCCCTACGTTTTTGAATAGTTTTTAGTTCAGATTCTATGGCCACCATTTTAGGATGTTTTTGCCCGTATTTCTTGGATAGCTCGGATATGCGTTTATATAAATCCACCTCCATTGTCTTGATCTCCTGGATTAGCTTGTTATCAAGTACCTCAGGTATAGAATCAAGCATGTCCGGAGTACCCTCCAAGGCCACGGCCTGTTTGTAGCGGGTTTCTGCTTCAACCCGTTTTGTTTCTGCTTCTACAAGCTGGGTGTTCATTTCTGCAAGTTTCTGAGCCGTGATCTTTTCTACATCGCTGGAAAAATCGGTGACAATACCATGTTTTTCCTTATATAAAAGCAGGGCCTGCTCTGCCTTTTCAACCCTCTTGCGCTCGTCTTCGATCCGGTTGTGAAGCCACCCCACCGCATCCTGCACAGCCCTTAGCTTTATTTCAAGATTCTGATTGATATAGGCATTGGCAAGGGTGTTTACAATCTTGGATGCCAGCACAGGGTCTTTGGCTTGAAAACTGACATCCACAAGACGGCTATTGCGGATAGGGCTAACCTTTATCCTTTTGATAAAATCGGAGACGAGAGGAGAATCTGGCTCATATCCTTCAGCTGCGTCTGAGGTTAGATCCTCTTTTTCCGTTTTTAACAGGGTGGCAATGGACTCCCTCCATGAAGCGATGGTCTTAACCACTGAATTCTTCAGGTTAGATAAAAAATTATCATTTGGCTTAGGGAAAAACTCCTCATTTTCTTCTAGATGGAGGCTTTTTATAACCTCACGGGCCACGGTGCGGCTCTCAATGATTTTGTACTGGGTCTGGTAATAATCTGTACCGGAGGCATCAACGGCCATAACTTCCTGGATAGAAACTACCTTCGGATTTTCCTTGTCGATAACTAGACGAGTGGTTGCCTCATAGACAGGAGTTACTGTAAATGAGTGAATGGCAACCGTGATCACAAGCACGGCAAAAAACGTGATTACCGTCCACCTGCGTTCCATTATCACATCCAGATAATCACGGAGATCTTTCTTCTCTCTAGCTTTCTGATCCATAATAACCTGTACTTTCACCACAGAGCACAGAAAGTTACCTGTTACTCTACCGGCAGGTGCCGATAGGCTTAAATAACTTCTGTTCTTGCTCTCATATGCTTAAACGTCTGTTTCCCTCTCTCAATATCTATAGCATTGAATTTGATTAACAGGCACAACTTAATTCAGGTAAGCTTTAAATAGGTCGGAACTGGTGCCTCGACGCCCGTAAGTATTCGAGACAGATAGTATTCTATCTCAGCAGCCTCTTTGCGAATGTGGTGAATTTGAGATCTAGAAAAAGCTCTCCGGAACCACGATCACATCATCTTGCTGAATGATGACGTCCTGTATCTTTTTCCCGGCATCAGTAATAGCATCCACCTTTACCTGTATTATCTTCTCGATACCATCCTCTACTCTTATAATGCGGGTCCGATTGCGTGCCGCAATCGGCGTAAATCCGCCAGCTATACTGATCGCCTCTACGAGGGTGATCTCCTTGTCGGTAATCGGATACGATCCTGGTCTTTTTACCTGGCCTATAATGTAAAAATACTCCGCTGTTGGTATAAAGAGGACGTCTTTTTCAGCCAGAAATATATTCGAAATCTGGTCTCTTCCCTTAAGCAGCCCCTCCAAGTCTAAATTGATGACGATTTTCCGTTCCTGATCTGTATCCGGGTTCTCCGTGCGGATAACCATAGCCCTTTTTCCGGCCTGCTCATAATAGCTATCTCTTGACCGCCTGATCCCTCCTGCCCTTGAAATGGCATCCAAAACCCTCTCCCGAGCCTGAAGGGAATAGCTCCCGGGGTTATTTACTGCCCCGAGAACCAGGAAACGCTTGCTGTTGTACCCGGTCACCATGACAGAGACATGGGCATCCAGGAGATATTGCTCTTCAGCCAGCCTTAAGGAGATCAATTTTTCTATTCCCGAGGTGGTAAGGCCATCCACTTTCACGCGCCCTATCAAGGGAAACGAAATGTAGCCGTCAGCCGAGACCCGCACCGCCTCCCTGGAGAGGTCTCTTTCCTCATAGACGGTGATGCTCAGCACATCGTAACCGCCCACCCTGTAGTCGCCTCCCGCAGGACCTCTTGCCGCAGGATGCTCAGTAAGGTATTGAGCAACAGTGAAATGCTCGGTCTCCTCTATCACGTTCCTAAGGGTTTCATTGATGCCATTATTGCCTCTTGCCCTTTTAATTTCATCGAGCTTTGCGAGATGTTCCTTTTTAAGCCCTTCATACGATCCCCCATTGATGGCGGTGACCTTTACCACCTCCCCTTTACCCCCACAAGCAGCGGAAAACACCACCAGTACGAGTGCCACAAAAAGACGTAGATAAGTTGAGATTGTCATGGGAGAAGTCTTTTCCTTTTTCACAAGAAAACCCCAAAAGGGAGGTACTCAATAGGGGGCTATTTTCATACTTCTTCTCCAAAAACTCAAGCGTAATCTCTTGCCTGGTCTTTGATTTTTATGCCGCCTTCTCCTTTTAGGAATTACCCTCCAGATAATGCTCTGATTAAAAAAGGGGCCAAAGACCCCCTCTTTTCTAAGTATTTTGAAAACCCAGAATCAGCAGTGCTTTTTCAGTTGAAATAAAGGGGTAGGCCGTCCCCTGATTAGTATACCCCCCGTACATAGAGCAGGAACTGGTTATCGGTAAAGTTATTTTCCGGATAGTTCGAGTCCTTCCTCTTATACCTATAGCCAGCGCCGGTCCTCAGCCAATCCCGAATCCGGTAGTCAATGCCTACATTGACATTATAGTTATCATCCTCCCTGGCGTTATTTAGCGGCACATTGTAGTCATTTACGCTGTATACAATACCCGCGATGAAGGTGTATTTGGTCAGGATCTTCTGCTGTAAGCTTAACCCAATGCCAGCGTCCTCAAAGTATTCGTTTGTATTGGAACCCGTCTCTCTTAAGGCCCGAGAAATGCGTAAAGCGAGGGCTGTGGTGGAAGTCGCCGCGTAAGTCAGCGATGTTGCCGCTATCCAGGTGTTCTTATCCTCGTATGCACTTCCGTTGACATCTGTGCGATTATCATACTCATTCCACTGATACCCGAGGTTCAGCTCACCGCTCAGCTTGGCCCCGGGTTCCCAGGCAAGCCCGGCGTTTAGCCTGCGCCATGTGAAATCCGAATCATTGGTGTCAGCTACACCCGTTCCCAGGGGATGGGTAAAATAATAGCGCTCACCCAGATGAAACCTGGCAAAACCCCATGTCTTGGGGAGCACCCTCATCTGGTAGCCGAGACCTAATTCGTTTTCCTCATAATCCTGAGTATAGTCCCTTGCCAGCTCATAATCCTGTTTGTAATAATTGTAGTATGCAAAGGCCTGAGACCTATTTCCAAAGTCATAGCCTGCCTTAGTCTTTAGATCGTCGTTCCATCGTTTTGTTTTTAACCCAATTCTGTATTGTTCGAGATTGCCGTACGGGTCTTCCGCATCGGTGTAAATGTTATTGACGCCGAGGAGAATCCCAGCGGGCGCTCGATAGTCAAAGCCTAAAGTACCCTTGTGGGTCCGCCAGTCGTTCTCGTTATTATCACGATAATAGGCGAAGTCTCCATTGTAGCCTAGATTCAATCTTCCCCTTTCCGGAAAAGCATAATCCAACCCTATCGCAGGCATAACATGAGTAATCAGATCGGACTCATCGAGTTCAGTAGTGGTGTTTGTTCTATTGCCAAGGTAAATGTTGTCATCATAGAGTTCTTGAAAGGTAAGGCCTGGGATGAACGTTAATTTTCCAATATTGATCCTGCCCTCCTGGGATGTCACTAGTGAGGGTAAACCAAATATAATGCATATTGTTAAGCTTACGATTTCAATTCTACTCTTCATAAATCGATTTTGTAATTGAACAGGGCTTCTTGGATTATTATGTTAATCACTGAGAAGGGCTCGCCTCTTCCTGGTATACCTCCTGCTCAGTGGTTTCTGTATCAGGCACTGGTATTTCAGGGGGGGCTTCAGCCGGTACTTCTTCGGGTGGTGCTACTTCCTCAGGTGGGGCCTCTTCGGGGGCAACCTCCTCGGACGGTGCCTCTTCCTCAGGGACTATCTCTTCAGGTGGTGCTGCTTCTGCCGCGATCGAGGTTGCCTCTTCAGCGAAACTTTGGGCGGATTCTGCCGCTATTTCTGTCCCTTCAGCTGCCTCGTCCAGCCTACCCGGATCAAACACCCCTTCCTCATAGACGGCATTGGCGGCCTCATTGGCGGCAGCGGCCTGCTCTTGTGCATTATCAGCGGCAGCTTGCGCATTTCTTATGTCGGCCTCCGGTGCTCCCGCCTCTCTAAGCTGTTCAACGGCAATGTCGGCCTCACCAGCCGCGATATTAGCGGTAGCGACATTCGCAACTATTTGAGCCTCTCTTGCAACATGTGCATCCGGACTTCTCTGAAGCTCACCGGCTGCTTCCTTAACCACTCTCAGTGCCTCTACTCGTGCCTTGGCGAGATCAACAGTCCTCTTGGTTTTTTTTGCCTTTTCACTGATACTCATTGCCTTGGTCACCGACTGGTACACCTTGCTTTTAAAGGCTGCGGCAGACCCTGGATCTGCGAAAGCTCCTTCCTTCCACACCCCCACCTTATCGACTATCCCGGAGATCACATTGAGCAGGGATTCCACGGTGTTGTAGCCTGCCTCCAACTCCGAACCGCGCACGCCACAAACCGCAGTGGGTGTCTGAAGGTAATTTCTTCTCTTCGATATACCGGACTTAAACCACGCCTTGCCTATGAAACAGGTAATGCGGCGTACTGCTCGCTTGGTCTTAAAGATCCAGAACCCGCCCTTTTCCTCTCTCTCTTGAAGCACAATGTTGGAGAAAGGCCTGATCTTCATAACAGCACCGTCATTGAATTTGACCGTCACTTCACCCTCTTTGGTCTGGATGCGGTCGCCGTTCTTCAATGCCAATGCTAACTGAGTAAGCCTATAGATATCCGTGCCAGATTGGATGACGACCTCACCCCTAAAGCTAAATATCTGGGCAATCGGCTCTGAGGCAGCGACCTGAGAGGCTAACCCAAACACCCCTATAAATATAGCCAAATACACTAATAGGGTGCTATATCTCGGATTCATCTGCCGTCTCCTTTTTGGGAGTTCTGTTATAAAAAATTTAAGGCTGGAAAGAATTGGCGGACACAACATGTAAATTATCACACAAAAATATAGGTGTGTATCTTTGCTGTGAACATTAGGCCGTATTATTATAAATTGAAGAATTTGAGTCAATGATGTTTTCCTTCACTGGTAATCTTTCCACATAATAATTTCGAGCCATAGACCGCCCTCTCATTTCATGGATTCAATTAGGATCTTGTTCTCGTTGATAAGGGCTCTGAGAACGAATTCCTTGTCAGGGTAGTACCTCCATACATATTTCGCTATCTTTTCCGCCAATACCTTCCCCCGCTCCACGCTCTGGGCCTTCTTGTAATGCCATTGTGCCTTGGTCCAAGAGGCATCCCATTCCGACTTTGTTGAGTACAATGTTTTTGAACGATATATCCAATAATTCCCTATAGCTACATGCAGAAAAGGGTTCTTCTCCCCCGCAAAATATGCCGCCCTCTCCATGGCGATATCAGCCGTGGGGAGCCATCTGGTAAGATAGACCGGGTCTTTCAAGAGACAGGCATACTCCCAGCCAAGCCGTATGTGATATTCTGCCTTGAAAGGATTTAACCTCACGGATTTCTCAAGGGCCTTTATGACCTCTCTCTGGCGTTTAAGTGCCTCTTCGTAATCCTTCTCAAGGTTTCCCAATTCTACATTCCGAACCCTCATCAGCTCACGGGCAAGCTTATATCTGTATTCCGCATTCCACCTATCCCACTCTATGGCCTTTTTAATCTCATCCAGGGGAGGATTTTGGTCTCTATTTAGGGTAGAATTGGTAATGGTATTGCAGTAGGCCTCAGCCATGAAATGTCGGATGGTCCAAACCCCGTTCCAGGTGATAAATACCATAACCGCGAACAAGGCCACTATCCCTTTAAATCTCAAAGGCATTATATGGAAAGGCTGAAATGACCTATCCCGCCCCTGATGTCTCTCGAGGTGAAGAGCGCTATAGCCAACGGCCATAATAGCCACGAGCACCAAGCAGTTGGCCGGAATGTGAAGGTTGAAATCGGAATAGGAGTGGATTGCCATGGCGGTCATGGCAGCCATGGGTGCGATTCCAAGGCAAATCGCAAAGGGATCTGCTCTTTTTCTCCACAACCGTAGTGTGAGATACACATAATACGATAGTCCTATCAACAGGAGGCAAAACCCGATGATTCCCGCTTCAGCCAGAAATTGTGCCCAGTCATTGTGGGCATACCTGAAAAATTTTAGTTTGTCCTCAGCGGCCTGATATTTGGGGTATGCATACTGGAAATTACCTACCCCAATGCCTGAAACCTTATAGTCTTCAAACATTTCTATGGTCTTTTTGGCTACCCTTCTTCTGGCATCAAGGCTGGTATCCATATATCTAAACCGCCCCACAGGATAGTCAGCGCCGATATGAAGGGAATAGGCAGAGATTATCAGAAATAAAACGAGAAGTATGAAACCCTTTTTACGATGATCTCTGCGGGAGAGAAACAACAAGCTCATGCAGAGCATGGCACAAGCAGCGCTTATCATACCGCCTCTGGAGGCGGAGAAGACGAGCCCAACCCCTGCAACCGCACCTCCGAATAGAACGAATAGCCTTTTATTGAATCGTTGCTCACCCGAAAAATACATCGCGAGCTTGGACCTCAGGCTCCTTTTATGGTGAGATGTGTGTTTTCGTTTCTCCTTTCTCTCCGACAACGCGGCAACATAGGCAGCGGCCAACAGCACGCACATCTCCATCAGGCCTGCAAAGTGATTTCGGTTAATATAGGTCCCGGTCACCTCTTGGGAATAATCCACTTTCTTATACCACCAGATGTGTCCAGACCCGGAGTATGTCTCTGCCAACCCGTAGAGGGCCTCAAAGCAACTAATGGCTAAAATAAGAAAGATGGCAAGCTCGATTCTCCTCTGAGAATTCAACACCTGTGTTAGGCCGAGAAAGAAGAGCGCGTACACAGTCCATCTGATGATGGACATGCGTACTGGGAAACAATAAGGCGAGAGGGGAAACCATTGATTACTAGCGCCCTCTGTCCCCGGAGCACCCGAGGCAGGGAATGATTTTAGCCCTACAATATATGCTTCTGGTGACAGGGCTTTAACAAGAAAGATAGGTAGTGGAATAATCTGGAAAACGAGGAAGATTAAGAACAATACAAAGGCGAGATTAAGGCTCGTTTTCGGAAGCCAAAATTGGTATGCACCGGTTTTAAACTCCCTTTTAATATTCTTTTTCACGAGCAAAACACTCCCCGTGAGCACCGCTATTGCCATGACCGTGTAGGCATAGGTGTGGACAGCCCCGAAAAGGAGGGCGCTTAACGCCAGGGTGATGAGAAAAATCGTGAAAGCTGCTCTCTCCATGTGAAATCTCGCAGTCCTTTACCATCCAGTATTTAAAAAGGCCTTGAGTTTATGGGCCTCACGCAAAAGTGATTTGAGCAGAAATGAATAATCATCTCCTGAGCAACTAGGGAAAAAGCATGAAGCGAAGCGTCGGGGTCATTTGCGAAAATAAGAAAGATGGAATTTTCGTAAAAGCCTCGACTGGTTATTTGAGCTGAAACCGAATGGGTATTGTGACCCACATTTCAAGCTCCTCATCACCGCGCTTACCGGGGTGAAACGTCCATTTCCTCACTCCCCTGATAGCAGACTGATCCAATGTCTGGTGGCCACTCGATCGCGCCAATTTAATCGATCCAACAGTGCCATCCCTTCTCACCAGAACATCGAGGAGCACCGTTCCTTCGTAGTTCCTTCTCCTGGCCAGCAAAGGGTAAGTGGGAGGAGTGTTCTCCTTATAGTTCGGGGTGGCGAAGGTAATGGACTCATCAAGGGACCTAAAAGGTGCTCGATCTTCTTCTCCGGCATGGGGCAAATCCATTCTCTTTGGGAGCGCAGTTGCTACATCTACCATATCGGGCACAAACGCATAATCCCTTTCCGAAATGTCTTTCTCTTCCTTTTCCCGAGGAATTTCCGATGATGGGAGGCGAACGGGGGCTTCCATCTTCTTAGCGGGTTTATTCTTGGGCAAAGGCCTTTTTAAATGGATTCCTGTTTTCTCTCTTTTCATCGTTGGCTTTGGTTTGGGCTTCTTTGTGATCGGACTTTCCCTAACGCCTTTATCTGGCTTCTCGACGATTACAGACGGCTTCTCGGCCTTTAAGGGCTTTTCTGCCTCGCTTGGCTTGATCAAATCCAGGGTAAGGACCTTCGGCGCTTTGCTTACCCGCAAAGGCCCTTTGAAGATGTTCAATTCCACCGTTGCGAGAAGCACATGGAGGATGATGGCAATCATGAAGGCGAGAATGAGGGATCGACTCACAAGTGGATATCCTCCTTTGCAGTCTGGAGGGAAACCCTGGCAACACCGGCAGTCCTTATTTGATCTAAAACCTTGACAAGCAGCTGGCACGGAACCTTTCTGTCGGCAAAAAGGAGAACGCCTAGGTCCTCGGATCCCCTTGCCTTCGTACGCAGCAGCGGGGCAAGATCCTTTAACGGCACCCGATCGGTATCCAGCACTATATCGCCGCTCTCCTTAATGGTTACCGATACGGTTAGTTTTTTCTCTATTTGGGCTGATGATGAGGTGGGAAGATTCACGGGTACTCCCCGATGAACCGCCATGGAGAGCATTGCATAGATGAAGAATACGAGCAGAAGGAACACGATATCGATCAGAGGGAGGATCTCAACCCTGGCCCTCCTCTGCTCCCCGAGATTAACCTTCATGGAATGTACCCCCTCTTTTTAGAGCATTATCATCCTGGGCCAGTGCTTCATACACTATCTCAAGGCTCGTGGCGTACTTCTCTATGATCGTCGCCGCCTTCTCCACCCTGGAGTTGAAGTAGTTAAAGGGAAACAACGAAAGGATAGCTATTCCCAATCCAGAGGCCGTGGTGATGAGGGCCTGAGCGATCCCGGCCGTAACCGCCTGTGGTTCCTCTATCCCCGTGCTGCCAAGCATCTCAAAGGATAGAATTATCCCTATTACGGTCCCAAAAATGCCGAGCAATGGAGACACGGTGATTATGGTATCGAGGAGGGGGAGGTGTCGTCTCATCCTGTCCAATTCATCGGATGCAGCCGTTTCCATGGCCTTTGACATGCTGAACTCCCTGTGAAGAATGCCCGCAACGAGGATCCTTATCACGAAATCCCTTGAGCCCTTGATCTTTGTCCTCACCTTTTCCCAGTTGCCCGTTTCGGCCAACGACAACACCTCATTGACCAGCGTTTGATTTCTCCTGCGGTCCTCAACCAGCCAGAAGATCGCCCGCTCGATGATCACGGTGAGCGCTACCACGGAACAGGCCAAAAGGGGATACATAATAGGACCGCCTTTCACGAACAGATCGATCATGCTCTCTCCTTTTTACCCTTGCATTTCTGAATTCTTTACATTTAGATTGCTTCGTCGTCCCGAAAGCCTTCGGGACCCTCCCGGCCTAGCTCGGGCCGTGAGCTTGTCGAACGGCTTCTCGCAATGACGTAAAATAAGAGCCTTCATTGGCTTACCTCAATGTATTAAGAAGTTGCGATCGATTGCCGAAACATCAAGAGATCTCGACCCCAGCCCTTTTCGAGAGCACCGTAACACGCGGGGTCTGGGTAATCGGGTTTTTATCGACCAACACCGGACATTGGTAGACTTCGCTGATCGTATCGGTGGTAACCACCTCATCCGGTGAACCGATTCCATAAATCCTTCCCTCATTCAGAAGAAGCATCCGTTGGCAGTACTGCGCTGCCAGGCTTATATCGTGAGAAACAACCATGACGCCAAATCCCTGCGTCCGTGTCAGAGATGAAATGAGCTCGAAGATCTCCACCTTGTGCCGTATATCGAGCTGCGAGGTCGGTTCATCCAGCAAGATGAATTGAGCCTTCTGGGTCAATGCCCGGGCAATGAGCACGCGCTGCTTTTCCCCTCCTGACAACTCATTGATGGAGCGCCTCTCCAGATCAAGGGTTCCGGTAACCCGCATGGACTCCCGAGCTATTTCCAGATCCTCCTTTCCCTCAAACGGAAAAAGACCCATATGAGCAAAACGTCCCATGAGCACGACCTCGAGCACGGAAAAGGCGAATCGAAAGATCGATTCCTGGGGCACCATAGCGATCTGCCTGGCAACCTCATTTCTGCGGTAGGTTGAAATGGGCCGATTCAGGAGCGAAATCTCTCCCTTATCCGCCTTGATAAGGCCATCCATAATCCTCAACAAGGTGCTTTTCCCCGAGCCGTTCGGGCCTATTATGCCCACAAGCTCGCCCTTTTTGAGCTCGAAACTAATCCCCTCCAGACGCCAGTGACTGCCATAGCTAAAGGATATTGCGTTCAGCATGAGCCCTGCGTCCACTGGCTACCCCTCTTTTTTAGAAGATAGATAAAGAACGGTGCCCCCAAAAAGGCGGTTATCACCCCTACGGGCAACTCGCTGGGAGATATGATCGTGCGTGCCAATGTGTCCGCGGCCACCAAAAAGACGGCGCCCCCGAGGGCTGAAGCTGGTATTAACAGCCGATGATCAGGGCCGAGGATCATCCTCATCAGGTGGGGGACAATCAGGCCCACGAACCCGATTATTCCCGAGAAGGAAACCACCACGCCGGTAATCAAGGATATGCCGATGAATGATATCCACTTTAACATCTCCACCTCTACGCCCATCTGAAGGGCGGACTCCTCGCCTCCCACAATGAGGTTGAGGTGCCGAGAGAAGATATAGATGATCCCTGAAACGATGAGAACGAGCGGCAGGCATATTGAGAGCTGTATATACTTGCTCTGCGACAGATCACCGTACAGCCAGAAGAGCATGGAGTGGAGCCTGCTGTCACTCGTGGTGGCAATGAAGAACATGATGATCGCCGTAAAGAAGGCGTTGACGATTACCCCGGTGAGCAACAACGTTGACGATTCAAGGCCTCCATGACGGCTGCTGATTCCCATTACCAGCAAGATAGTTGCCAGGGCACTGATAAAGGCAAGGAGCGGCACACCCATGGTAAAGCCCAGCCCCAGCACGATACCTACTATGGCACCTATTGCCGCTCCACTCGAGATGCCAAGGATAAAAGGTTCGGCGAGAGGATTCCTCAGTAAGGCTTGAAACACGACCCCGCCAAGGGACAGGGTGAATCCAACGAGGCCGGCCAGCAGGATCCTCGGCAATCGAATCTTCGAGAGGATCAACGATGTAGTCTGATCCACCGACCTCGTGCCAGCACACCACGCAAGAATATCGCCCAAGGAAACCTTGGCCGGACCCATGCTCAAGGAGATAAGGGCAACGACGATGAGCGCTATCGATAAAATAATCCCTATGGAGAGCACCCTCAAGGGAGCTGCGATCTGAGCCCTAGTGCCTCTCATTCCATGCGATCTCCGGATGTATGAGCTTCGCCATCTCCTCTAACCCGTCGATAATACGCGGCGCAGCCCTGTCTATGATGTCTGAATTGATCAAGTACACGCGTCCTTTTTGCACTGCCGGTATCGCGCGCCACTGAAACCATTCCCTTCGTGCCCTCTCATACTCCCCGCCCTTTTCCATAGAAGAGATAATGATCACCTCCGGTCCTCTTCTTATAACCTCCTCCAAACTGAGCCGGGGGTAGGTAACAGGCTGATCCTCAGCCAGGTTTCGGCCACCAGCCAGCTCGATTATGTCATGGTGTGTCGTGCCGCGATTTACGCTCATAAGGGGTTTCGCGTTTATCACCAAAAGCACCAGCGGTCTGTCTCTGCCCCTCACCGCTTCTTTGACCCTCTCAACCCGCTCCCTCAGGAAGCCCACCCGCACTCTCGCCCTGCGGGCAATCCCACAAATCTCCCCTACTCTCTCTATTGCCTCAAGGACTTGGGTTACCCTTCGGGGATTCATCACGTACACGGGGATTCCGGCTTCCTCAAGCATTTCTACGTCCTCTCTCCTGTTCCCATCGACCGTGGCAATGACGAGATCAGGATTCAAGGTCAGGACCTTTTCCACATTTACGTCCGTATAGGTGCCCACCCTTGGTTTTTCCCTGGCTTCCTCCGGGAAATAGCTGAATCGGGTAACGCCTACGAGCCTGTCACTCAATCCGAGAAAATAGATCATCTCCGTGATGCTGGGCGCCAAGGAAACTATCCTCTCGGGAGAGGCACCCAATACCACCTTCCTTCCCAAGGAATCACGGAACGTGGCTGCCCGCAACTGCATCGGGGGGGAAAGGAGCGCGACGAAAAGGAGCGCCAGCAAAATCCTTAGGTGAAAATCACATCTGCATGAGGCTTCCTTCATTGTTCGCCAAGTCCTTCGGTTCTCAAGCTCATGGATTAGTTTAAAAAAAATCCTTAAATCCATTTGGATTTAAGGACTGCACCCTGTTTCCTTGATCCCTAAATAGCCGGCATCTACCGATAAAAAACCCATCGCGGCAGGTCTTCTGACTCTCCCGGCTGCCTGGCTCGCCTTCCCATTCCGCTCACAGCGGAACAGTGACTTTAATCCTCCGGAGAGGATATACCAGGAAGATAGCTTCCCCTCTCGCTTGATCGGGGCCGGGATTACAGCGGCGGGACCGTTCCCGATTTCCACGGGATTCCCTTTTGAACCACCCGGTACCGCTCATGGTAGATCAAAGATTACTGTATGGCCTTCATGTGGAGAAAACCGTGCTAAAATTTCCTCATCTTCTTTCGGAGTCTTTTCGCTGCCTTTGCCTGTTTCTTCTTCCTCTGCACGCTCGGCTTGTCGTAGAACCTTCTCTCCTTTATCTCGGAGTAGAAACCCTCCTTTGAAAGCTTCCTCTTGAGATCTCGAATGGCCTTTTCTATTTGATTATTATATACGGTTACCTTCATGAAACTGATGAAATAATCGCGGGTTCACCTCCCTCTCTATCAATCATATTTTCGGAAAAAGAGCTCCACTCTTTTCCCCTGTTTGATCATATTAATTTAATTATATATATGAAGTTGTCTGATTGTGTCAATACTTTTATTCCTTTCTCAACTCCTCTCTAATCGAGCAACGGCTTCTATGTGGTAGGTATTGGGGAATAAGTCGATTGGCTGTATCTCCTTGACCTCATAGAACTCCTTTAACAGCGCGATATCCCTGGCCATGGTGGTGGGATTGCACGAGACATAGATGATCCTATCGGGCAGCAGATGAAGAATATGCCCTATCACCTCCTTATGCATCCCCGTTCTCGGTGGATCGGTGATGAGCACATCGGGTTTGCTCACCGCACGGCACAGTAATAGCTTCACGTCCCCGCACAAAAACTCACAGTTCGCAAGGGCGTTCAGTTCGCAATTCCGCACGGCATCTGCTATCGCGCTCTCTGAACTATCGAAGCCGACTATCCTCGATGCTCCTGAGGCCAGGAACGCCGAAACCGTTCCTATTCCACAGTAAAGATCAACGACGGTCTCCTTGCCGCTCAAGGAGGCGAACTCCTTTACCGCCTGATATAGCCTCTCGGAAAGGTGCGGATTTGTCTGGAGAAAGGAATGGGTTGATACCTGAAAGCTGTAGGGGCCTAGCTTTTCCCTCATATACCCATCTCCTATCAACGTGCTCTCCCACTCGCCAACTGCCGAACCCCCCTTTCTGGTATTGATAGTATTGACGATAGATACGATCTCGCTGAACCGATCACGGAGGATTGATGCGAGTCCCTGGACAGATCCCTGCCCCTCCTCGCTCGTTACTATGTTCACCATCCACTCATTGAAGCGGTGAGAATGCCGCAACACCAAATATCGCCAGAACCCCTGATGGCTTTTGAGCCCATAGACAGGCACGCCGCTTTGCCTCACGAACCCTTTGACCTCCCTTAATATCTCGTTACCCCTCTCCTCCTGCAGAAGGCACCCCTCGATATCTATGACCCTATCAAAGGTCCCCGGCACGTGAAGGCCGAGGGCAAGGCTCCTGTTCCCCGAGTCCTCTGTGCTCTGCTGAGGCAATAGCCACCTCTTGTCCGAAAAGGAGAACTCCATCTTGTTTCGATACCCGAATATCCGTGGAGATGGCAAGACCTCATTCATCTTCAATCCAGTGATATCGGCAATATGACCGAGGGAGTCCGCGACAAAATCCTGCTTGTACTCGAGCTGTTTCTCGTAGTTTATACGCTGCCAGGTACAACCCCCGCAGTAGTCGCTATATTGGCACGGGGGAATGATCCTGTGGGGCGAGGCCTCGATCAGCTCTTCGATCCTCGCCTCGGCGTAATTCCTTTTCACCTTCACCACCTGTGCGATAACCCTATCACCGGGGACAGCCCCCCAAACGAATAGCGCCATCCCTTTGAGATGGGCGAGCCCCCTACCCCCGTACACAACCTTCTCTATTTCTACCTCCGCCTTATCTCCTCTCTTGATACCCATCTCGCTGCTTTCCTCTCATATATTTACACACCCTCACTTCCTGGGCATGGGCCAACCTTTGCGAGGGACTAACCCCTGTGGCCCGCTTACCAACCTGGATGGGAATTTTTAGGAAACTCTTCTTCCTGCGATCTCGGCTTCCGCTGTGCCTCTTGGCCTAGGCTTAAGCTATTTTACATTTGTTTCTCACCGCCCTTATGGTATCTTGCCACAGGGGGAAGGTCAATGCTGCGCTATCCAAACCTCGATCCAACAATAGTCGCCCTCGGTCCTCTTCACATACGCTGGTACGGCGTAATGTACATCCTCGGCTTCATGGCCTCCTACCTTCTGGTGAGGTATCAGATCAGGAAAAAAGATCTCGACATTACCACCGGCATGCTGAATGACCTCTTCCTGTATCTGGTGGTCGGCCTCATTGTCGGAGCCCGTATCGGTTACTGCATCGCCTATTATCTCCCCTTCTATCTCAGCTACCCGCTCAAGGTATTCGCGATCTGGGAAGGGGGGATGTCGTTTCATGGAGGCCTGATAGGCGTGGTGATCGCTGGGCTTATCTTCGTGCGGAGGCATGGATTCAGCTTCTGGGAATTTGCCGACCTTATCGTCGTAACCGCCCCCATAGGCTTAGGCCTCGGAAGGCTTGGCAATTTCCTCAACGCCGAGCTCTACGGCAGGGTAACCAACCTCCCCTGGGCGATGGTGTTTCCTTCAGCCGGAGACCTCCCCAGACATCCCTCGCAACTCTACGAATCTCTTCTCGAGGGCCTTCTGCTTTTCATGGTCCTCTGGTGGTTAAAGGATCGCCCCCTCAGGAAGGGAACCCTTTTCTGCCTGTTCCTTTTCCTCTACAGCATGGTTCGGTTTTTCGTAGAATTCTTCAGAGAACCAGACCCCCAGCTTGGATTGCTCTTCTCGTTAGTCACCATGGGCCAGATTCTCTCCATAATGATGGGTATCGGAGGTGTGCTTGCATGGTATCTCAGGCCAAAGGACGAACTCCCTACTCGAACTCCTCCTCCTTCATTGTAAAGGTGCCCAACTTCCCAAATCCCAAAAGTGAGAAGGTGAACATAATCCTCCTGTCTTCATCCAGATCCTCATAGAGAAGCCGTATGCCCCAACACTGTGACTGGTACTCTATCCAGTAGTTATCCTCAATGTCGTGTTTTTCTATGAGGTCCCTCATTCCCACTGCCCCAACGGATAGGCCGTACAAAAGGTGTATGGCGAGATCATAGTTCAACTGCTTGGTGCTATCCCTGGAGTATACGTAATCTATTGAATAGCTATCCTTCCTCCCTCCGCTTCTCTTTACCATGAGGTCCAAGCCGATGCTCCCGGATGAGAGGTACTCCTCGTAATGGTTATAGTAGGCGCTTGCGGATAGATTGAGGGCGGGATAGGGGGTAAGGCTCAGCGTTGCCCCCAAAGGGCCAAAGGGCTTCCTCTCAACCCCAGGCGGCTTCTCCTCCATCGCCTCGTCGAGGTCATAGGGTTGCGTGAGCGTCAAATTCGCGCCCTGAGAGTAGGACCGCCTTCCCTCCTTGTCCTCCCTGCGCGCATCGATGTAGTTCTCGAGCGACAGGGACAACGAATTGGCCCTACCTAGGGTGTCTACCGGCTCAAACCACGGGCTGATCTCGCCTTCTTCCGGGTATGGTCGAAGGGTGTATGTGAGCGTGGGCTGAAACTTGTGCTTTACCTTTTTGACGGTCCCCCTCTCCACATCGAATACCCTCTCCAGTATCGTGGAAATTCCCAATCCCAATTCATAGGCGTCCTTTGTCTGCTTGAGTTTATGCCCCTGGTATTCCTCAATCCATTGCGTGGTAATGAGGTACTTGACCGAGGGCTCTATCTCGAGGTAGGGAATAGGCCACAGGGGATAGCTTATTGAGGGAGCAAGGGCCAATCTCTGCCCTCTGTAACCAGTCTCACGGTAGATAGAGCCGTAGTCCGATTCCAGTGAAAAGAAAACGGGGAGACCCAGTATTCTCCTTGGAAGAATTGCGAGATCCAATCCCGCCAAAGGCTGAGGGGTTGTATCCTTTTCCGGCCGTTCCGGTCTCTGGTAGTAACTGCTCAGGGCCTGCACGGAGAAATCCTGGAAATCCCTGCTAATCCTCAGTGCCGATCGCCTGGTTGGGGACTGAACCTCCTCCAACGGCCTTCCCGATTCCTCATCCAGCTGCGCTCTAAACTCGGTTCCCACCGCAGGTCTTTGAAATTCTCTCAGGTAATCGTAATCGCTCACAAAATCCACATCGAGTCTGGTGACTATGCCAAAGGGTAATCTCTGATCAGCACGACCCCTGAACCAATACCGTTCCTTGTTGGTCCGCGGATACGGGCTGATCTTGAGCTCATCCTCACTGAACATGTCCTTCTCCTCCCTCTTGTCGGAAATGGTATCGTAGAGGAATGCGCCCTTTGAGTCGAGGCCTGTTACGTAACGAAACTCCAGGCCATGCTTGAAACCCCTCTCTGCCAGGTACCGCTCATAAAAGGTGGCGTCGGTCTGTTGTGATATCGCCCAGAAGAATGGGAGTTCGAAGTCCATACCGTTTCTCTTGGAGTACCCGATGCTCGGTGGCAAAAACCCGGTCTGTCTTTCTCTCTTTGCCGGGAAGATAATATAGGGGAAATACATAAGGGGAACACGCTTCACGAAAAAGGCCGCGTGCTTGGCAGTGCCGTAGCCCTCAATGGTAACTTCCGCCTCCGATCCTGTGATGGACCAGTCCGGGGATTCCCCATCGCACGAGGTAATCCTGCAACCCTTGACGAGATACGAGGCAGGACCTGTTTTCCATATTTCTTGACCGCGGATGTAGAAATGATTGGCCGTGAGAAACAGACTCCCATTCGACAGATGACCTGTCCCTTCATTGAGATTAAATGTCCCTCTCTCACACCGTAGGATATCGCCTGCCGACGAAAGCCTTACATTGCCCTCTGCCCTTACAAACCCGGACCTCCTGTCATAGGTCACCCTGTCCGCCGTGAGGATTTGGCCTTCCCTGGAAATAACCACCATTCCCTCTGCCAGATACAGCTCATTCTCTGCCAAGTTCACTATCCTATCAGCGGTAATATGCCAGGGACGCATGTCTCCTTCGGCGCGGCAATGAGCCTTTCCGATAAAGAGCACCAAAAGGGCGATTGAGGTCATGAACAATATCCGCCACCTGATCCCATGCAAGCCGGCCTTACAGCGACTCGGAACTCTGGGTTTTAGCAAGGAGGTCGGCATCGTTCCGCTATCTCACCTCGAAGGTGAATACCCCTCTCATCAGGGATTTTTGTGCAATCTACCAATTTTACCGTGCTACCGATATTCAAATATGTTCAACTGGATATCCGGTGGGATCGAGGCATGACTTCGCCTCGCCAACGGTGAACAGAGACCCGGTAATCAATATCAGGTCTCTTTCATCAGCCAGGGTCCTTGCCCTCTCGATAGCCGCCGATAAAGGAAACCTGACCTCACCAGTCCACCCAAGCTCCTCCGCAAACTTTTTTAATCGCTGGGGTTCGGCCGCCCTGTAGTAGGCTGGCCTGGTAAAGATCACCCTGCTGGCCAGAGGCAATATCTCCCTCAAAATAGGTGAGATCTCCTTATCCGCCATGATGCCCACCACCAACACGAGGTCCTTAAAATCGAAATCCCTCTTTATTGAATCCGCGAGCGACCTCATGGCCGCGATATTGTGTGCACCATCGAGGACGATTGTTGGTCTCGAGGATACGATCTCGAGCCTTCCTGGCCAAAGGGGATCCGCGAGCCCTAATCGAATATTATCTTCGGAAACCGTGATCCCCTTTCCCTTGAGTATCTCCAGGGCCAAGAGGCACAACGCGGCATTCCTGTCTTGGAATTTCCCCTTAAGGCCGAGCGCAAGGTCGGTATACCTCTCCCTTACTCCGTAATAACCGAGAAGGCCCGATGCCAACCTGCGATAGCGCACATCGCGCCCTACCCTCCAGTATGGGGCGCCTCTCTCCTCGCACAGGGACTGAAGAAGCCTATTCACGGGCGCTTGACTTACGGCAGTCACCACATCAATCCCGCCCTTTATTATCCCGCCCTTCTCCCTCGCAATATCGATAATGGTGTTACCCAGAAATTGCCTGTGTTCCAACCCGATATTGGTAATCACCGAGACCATGGGGGTAATGACATTGGTGGCATCGAGGCGTCCGCCCATTCCCACTTCAATAATGCCGATATCAACGTTGCTGCGGGCAAAGTAGATGAGCGCCATCGCGGTGGTCATCTCGAAGAAGGTGGGCGACTCCCTCTTGTCCGTGGCCTCATAGACCTCATTAATCAGCACGGCTGCCTGATCCCTGTCGATGCAAGCCTTATTGATCCGAAACCTCTCGGCAAACCTCACCAGGTGTGGCGAGGTGTAGAAGCCCACCTTAAGTCCCGATTTCAGAAGTATGGACTCCAACATGGCCCCCACCGATCCCTTGCCATTTGTTCCAGCGATATGGATGTATTGCTGACCATGGTGAGGGTTTCCAAATGCCCTTAGAAGATTAGAGGTTTTCGAGAGCCCGAATTTTACCCCGTACTTCTGGAGGCTGTAGAGCCTTGAGAGCGCCTCTTCGTATGCGGAATTCCGCCCCTCGGCACCTTTAGCTTGACTTACCATCGGCTAACTCTACAATAGTATTTTCAGGTCTTCATGCCTCCAAAGAATCAAGTTAAGTAGATGACATGCCAGATGATTACGGGAGGCACGGGGCATGATACTAAAAATGCCATATAGGCACAATCTATATTTCCCTTAAACGAAAAAGCAGGAAAAGAATAATGGCAACGATTGAGACTGGTTTGGATCAATTCAAGAATGAATGCTGGAGAAGGTTCAGGGGACAATCGTTGGGGCTTCTGGCGAATCAGGCGTCGGTAGATGGAAATCTAGTGAACGCGAAGGAGGTGATCTCCTCCATCCTTCCAAGACAGCTCAAGTTCCTCTTAGGGCCGCAACACGGATTTTGGGGTGAGGACCAGGATAACATGGTCGAAACAGAGGACAGCTTCGATCCCGAGTTACACATTCCCGTGGTAAGCCTCTATGGAACCAAGATCGCCAGGCTACCCCAAATACTCGATAGCGTGGACCTCCTGATCATCGACCTTCAGGATGTGGGGACAAGGGTATATACCTTTATCGGCACCATGCTCCAATGCCTCAAGGATGCCGCCAAAGCGGGGAAAGGGGTGCTTATCCTGGATAGACCGAACCCTTTGGGAGGGGCAATCGTTGAGGGCAACCTCTTGCGAATGGAGTTTGCCTCGCTCGTGGGGCCATTCATCCTTCCCATGCGTCATGGGATGACCATTGGAGAACTCGCATACCTCTTTAATGATGCCCTAAAGATAGGTTGCGATATTGCCGTGCTGCCCCTCAAGGGCTGGCGACGGCATATGCTATGGAAGGACTTAGGGCGGAGATGGGTTATGCCATCTCCCAACATGCCGCTCTTTGCCACGGCCCAGGTTTATCCGGGGCAGATCCTCTGGGAGGGCACGAATATCTCAGAGGGAAGGGGGACCTGTCGCCCATTCGAGATATTTGGGGCCCCTTTTTTAGACCCAGTTACCATGAAGAAGGGCCTCTCCTATAGGCATCTCGCTGGATGTTGTCTACGTGAATACTGGTTTCGGCCAACCTTTAATAAGTGGGAAGGGCAGCGCTGCGGTGGCTTCATGATCCACGTGCTGGACCCCTATGTGTATCGGCCTTTCCGGACATCGCTCGCCTTGCTCAAGGCGGTAATGGAGATCTTCGGCGAGTATTTTTCATGGCGGGAGCCACCCTATGAATATGAGTTCGATCGCCTCCCCATAGACCTTCTCTTTGGAGATTCCTCCATAAGGATGGGCCTCGAGAGCGGAATGGACGTAGATGATATACTCAAGGGCTGCTCTCAAGGACTTGAGGAGTTCCTGGAGGTCAGGAGACCGTTCCTCGGTTATGAAGAGTAGCTCATTGTGGGTGTGGAATAATCCTTGGCTTTCTATCGAGCCCTTTGAAGTCTCTTCTGCGCGATCTCTGCCTCCTTGGTCTTCGGAAAATTCTTCACTAGCTTCTTGAACACGAGCTCGGCAGTTGTCTTATCGTTTATCTTCTCAAAGGCGAATCCCTGGTGCAACATCGCGGCAGGAACCTTATTTCCCCCTGGATAGCCATTGATAACCTTTTGATATGCCAAGATCGCCTCCTCATACTTCCCCAGGGCCCTATAACATTCCCCTATCCAGAAGTGGGCGTTATCGGCGAGATCGGAATTCGGGTATCGCTCGAGAAAGTCGTTGAAATCCGCCATTGCTTCCTGGTGCCGACCATCCCTGTGATATCCCAGTGCCCGTTCATAGAGTTCCGATTCCGTGAGCTCTTTTTGCTGATGAGCCGGGCTTTCAATTTCTCCTTTTTGTTCCGGTGGGGAGCTCTTCTCCGGAAGAGATCTCTGTTTCTTTGCCTCTATCTCGGCGCTGACATAATTCTCGAGGGTCCCTAGCCTCGAGCTTAAATCCTCTGCCACCAAGGAAAGCTCATTCATTTGGGACGCCATGGCATCCGTTTTCGTGGTATCCTTCTCTATAGCGCCCTTTATCAGGTGATTGCTCTCCTCTATCTGGCCGCTCAGAACCCGGATATTCTCATTCACTCCCAAGAG
>CAZJXD010000005.1:70530-107912 GCA_964549945.1 uncultured Desulfobacteraceae bacterium
TGCTCTCCTCTATCTGGCCGCTCAGAACCCGGATATTCTCATTCACTCCCAAGAGGTCTGCCTGAAGTTGAGCGATAGTCGTGCGAAGGGCGTCCTGTTCCCTTGTTACCACCCCTAATGCTTTCTGGCGCTCTGCCTCCTGCTCCGCTTCCCTTGCCTTGAGCGACTCCTCTAGCTGTTTTCTTGCTGCCTCCCGCTCCGCTTCCTTAATCTTAAATGACTGTTCCAATTCCCTTAGTTTTGTCTCCTGCTCCGCTTCTCTTGCCTTGAGCGACTCCTCTAGCTGTGTTCTTGCTGCCTCCTGTAACTCCTTAATGCTCTTGATCTGCCGTTCTAATTCACTCTGTTTGGATGTCTGCCGCGCAATTACCTCTTCAAGCTCGCTCCGCTTAGATTCTAGTTCACCAATTGCCTCGCTGAGTTCCCACTGTTTGTCCTCGTGTTCCTTCAGGATCTCCTCGAGCTCCCCGATGATCTTCTCCTCCCTCTCCCCATCCTCTTTTACTTGCCGGTAAAGGGCATTGACCTGATTGTTCAGATGCACCATGTCTTTCTGGGAGGCGCAGGAAGCGATGCACGCGACAAGAAATGAGATCAAAAGAAGCGCCCTCATGAAAACAGATACCACCCCTCTACTCTTTTGGCTAACCCTCGGTAATCCACCGCATCTCTTCACACATCGGAAGCCACTCCTCGTCGATTCGTGAAGTATGCCAGTGGTTGTTGCTATGATGAGCAATCGAACCTTGCGTAAAAGGCCCTGCTTTTCGGATACCTGCGTGAGGACTACTTCTTCATGAGCACGAAATCATCGCGTCTGTTCTGGGCCCAGGATTCCTCGTTATGGCCCAAGGCTAGAGGCCTCTCCTCGCCATAGCTTATGGTTTCTATCCTGTCAGGTGAGATTCCAAGTGATATCAGGTAGCTCTTCGCACTGTCAGATCTTCTCTCTCCCAAGGCGAGGTTATACTCATTGGTACCCCTCTCATCGCAGTTGCCCTCGATCCTTACGTTGTATTCCGGGAATTCCTTCAGGAATTCCGCCTTTTTCCCTAAAACGGGCCTATACTCCGGCCTGATAAAGGATCGATCAAAATCAAAATAGATGGACTCGGCCTCAAATTGTGCGGCCATCCTCTCTCGATACGCTCTTTGCTCATCAAACTCAGGTGCCGCCGGTTTCTCCTCGATGGCCTTCTCCTCAACCCCTGGTTTCTCCTCGATGGCCTTCTCCTCAACCCCTGGTTTCTCCTCGACGGCCTTCTCCTCAACCCCTGGTTTCTCCTCGACGGCCTCTACTTTTTTTGCCTCTTCTAATTCCTTAAGCCTCTCGATCTTAGCTTCTTCTTTTTTGGCAACTTCTTCCTTTGCCGCCTCAACCTCCTTGGCCGCCTCGGTGACTGTGGGTTTCTCCTTCTCAGCCTCAGCCTTCGCCGCCTCCTCTTTGGGGGCCGCCTTCATTTCCTCCTCACCTGTTACCACCTGTTTTTTCGCGCATGAGGAAAGGATAAAAACGGATGAAAGCGCGAATGCCACTAGTGTCACAATTATTAGATTCCTCTTCATAACCCCTTACCTCCTTGTCTATGGTTAGTGTAGCCAATAATTTCCTTATTATAAATTTTAATATTTATCATTCATCAACTACAATTTCAAGCATTTAGCCACAAAATATTGCTTTTCATGTACCCAATGCGACTCATCTCTTCACGCGGTCCCCCCAAGAGGGGGAGAGCTGATCTCCCTGAACAAAGGTTACCTGTCTTTGGTTTTCCCCGTTGGCATTGGCGATGAAGATATGGTAGCTCCCCTCAACCCTATTCGAACTGAAGGCCATATACCGGCCATCTGGAGACCAGCAAGGATCCTCGTTATTGCCCTGATTGTGGGTAACCTTCTGCTGCTCCTTTCCGTCCGGGGAAATGGTATATATATCGAATCCACCATCCGCGGAGCCAGCAAAGACTATCCGATTGAGCTTTGACCAAGCCGGTGAGGTGTTGTAGTTACCCTCAAATGTGAGCCTCTCAATAAGGTTGGCCATAAGGTCAAGCACATATATCTGGGGAGATCCAGATCTATTGGAAACAAACGCCATTTTTTTACCGTCAGGAGAAAAGGCCGGAGAGACATCGATACCCCAATTCTTGGTAAGCCTCTTCAATATCTTGCCATTTGTGTCTATCAAAAAGATATCTGGATTTCCGCTAATCGTAAGAGTCAGGGCAAGCTCTTGTCCGCTGGGCATCCAGGCAGCGGCGATGTTAAGCCCCTTTCTTTCCGAGAGCTTCGTAACTGCTCCGTTTTGCATATCATGCATAAAAAGCACCGTCTCTGAATCCCGAAAGGAGGTGTATATTATACTTTTACCACAGGGAGACCACCTCGGAGATAAGGTTATCGTGCCATAATGGGTAATCTGCTGCACGTTGTGACCATCGAAATCCGATATGTACATCTCCTTCCTGCCGGTGGAAGTCCCAATAAACGCAAGCCTCGTAAGAAAAGGCCCCGGATGGCCCGTCAGACTTTGGATAATATCATCTGCAACACGATGCATTAGATATCTCTCCTGATCGACGCTCCCGACAAATCGCTTTCCATAAAGTTGTTTGGTGGAAATCACGTCAAACAGCCGTATCTCTGCCCTAAGCTGATTGCTGATAGACTCATAGCCTCCCTTTAAAAGGAGGTCTGCTCCAATGAGTGACCAATCCTTGAACTGGATGCGTTCTCGGGTAATTCCGGCCTCTGGTCTCTCAATAAAGGAGGTCCTTTCCAAGGCCCTAAAATAGCCACTGAGAGTAAAATCATTCGTGATAATGTCAGAGAGCCTGCGGCCTACATCTCGATGCCCATCGTTTGCTCCCGTATACCTAAAATCGGGTATAGCAATGGGTATCTTCCTCATCGAGGGTGAGGTTATATCGATGTAAAGCTTGCCCTCGGCTTTTACCACATGGAAAAAACTCATCAGATTAAACAGCAAAATCCATGCCAATATCCTGATCATGGTCCTCCTATCGAAACAGGTCTTTGAGGCTAAAGTGGATTTCGACTTCATCGCTGCTCTTCTTATAACCCGGTGGAAACTTCGGCAGAGGGTCCGATCTCTCCAAAGCCTTCAGCACGGAATCATTGAACAAGGGATCCCAGGATCTTTTCTTGAACTCGGCCTTTAAGATCTTCCCATCGCTTCTTAAGGTGAGCAATATGACTGCCTCGGGGGTTTTGCCTTCCCTCGCGTTTATCAGGGCAACGGGATACGACCAGTTGTCTTTAACGGCGGTCTCTATCTCCATCTGATAGAGCTGAATGCCCTTACCAATGCCCGAAGAGCCTATGGGCAGCCCGCCCCCACTCCTTCTAGGAGTTGGCGCACCGCTCCCTTCAGCCTTTTCCGCTACCTCTCGCGGCTGTGCTTCTTTCTTGCTCTCCAGCCTCTTTTCGATTCGGGATATGGTTTCCTCCAGTTGATTGCCCTCCTGCGTCACATTTCTCTCTACCCTCGATATGGCCCCATCAATGAGCTCAGAGGCAGAAGCGGTCTTCTTCTGGGATTGAGGGAGAAGCTTTGGAGAAACCCTTTTCGCAACTACAGTTGCAGGGGGTATCTTCTTCACGTCAATACGGCGTGTCTCGGTTGTTACTATCGGCGCTGTGCCCTTTCGTGGAGCGACATCTCCTTCCCCTTTCACCCCGCCTCTAGTGTTTGGCGGAGGAGGCGCAACCAGCTCGACATGGTACACATGTTCATCGAAAGAAGGGTAGTAGATCGTGCTTCTCGAAATAAAAAGGGAGCCAAGGAAGATTGCGAGATGGAAAACAAAAGAAAGGACCATCATCTGGGCCCATCTCTCTTCTTTCGGGCCAAGATTAATCTTTAACCATGTGGCTATCATTTATGCAAAGGCTTGGTTATCATTCCCACCTTGGTAATCCCAGCCTCTTTGACCTGAGCCATAATCCTCATTACCTCACCATAGGGCACCTCTTTATCGGCCTGTAGCAAGATCTCCTTCCCCGCCCTATTGGCGAATATCCTCTCGAGTTTTCCCCTGAGATCCTTATAGTCCACCTTGTATTCCTCGACAAAGATATCCCCTTTTTTCGTGATCGTTAAAAGTAAGGGATCCTCCTCGGTTTTGATATTCCTGCTTTCCGTTCTGGGAAGGTCCACTTTAACCCCGTGCATCATCATTGGCGCAGTCACCATGAATATGATGAGCAGCACCAACATCACGTCAACTAATGGGGTAACGTTGATATCCGACATCAATTGTTGTCTGCCTTCCTCCACATCCACCGCTATTCACCCCTCCTTCTCTCTGTCGAAGCCATCCTGATCAACCCCCTCTCGAGCAATCCTATGAGGTCAGAGTTGAAAGCGCCCATTTCTACCTGAAACGCCCTTACCCTGCGGGTAAAGTAGTTGAATGCCACTACCGCAGGTATCGCCGCTGCGAGCCCTGCTGCCGTGGCAATAAGGGCCTCAGCAATGCCAGGGGCGACAACGGCCAGGGTTGCCGAGCCCTTCATGCCAATGGATCTGAACGAGGTCATAATACCCCACACGGTTCCAAACAGCCCGATAAAGGGTGAGGCATTTCCGGTAGTCGCGAGGAAGGTGAGGCCTTTCTCGAGACGAGAAGTCTGGGTAGTGAGGATCTTTTTCACCACCCGTTGTATGTTTTCCATAATTGTGTGTTGCGATTGATAGGCCTTATCCTCGCCTGGATTAGCATGAATCGTCTTAGATCGATTGAATTCCGCATACCCCGCCCTAAAGCTCTTGGCCAAGGGGCTAAAGGCAAAGGCCTTGCTCTCCACGTATACCTTTTGTATCTCACGGCTGGAGGAGAATAGCTCTAGGAACTTCTCGTTCTCGTCTGTAAGCCTCTTGAATAATCTCAATTTCATGAAGATTATCGTCCACGAGAAAAGCGAAAGGAAGAACAGGAGCAGCAGGATGAACTTCACCATCATTCCAGCATGAAGTATCATCTGTATGATATCGCTTGCTAAAATATCCATACCGGCTTTTACCTCTGATTCATAATAATTGCCCATTATTATGATACTTAACTTGCGCCGGTAAAGTCAACCTAAATGCCGAAATGGGACGGGGACATTTTTCATTTTACTGTCGGACCTCCTTATGCTATCCTATTCTGCCTTAAGGAAATATTGCTAAATCTTCGATGCTTACAGTGAGCCAGCAGGTGCCCCAAAGAGACCTAACGCGAAATGAGGAACAACCATTCTCCTGCGAATCCAGGAGAAAGGCTAAGAGGTGTCTCGCCTGCGGACATGAGGATCTTAAACCTGGAAGGCGTTATTGCTCAAGGTACTGTAGGCAGAAATTGATGTGGTCCCTCTCGTTATCCAAGGGCTTACTGCAAACCCTCAATGCACGGTACGCGGCATTCTCGTTTAACGATACTTACGTGATCCTCGATATTCTGCCCGCTTGGTCTAACAACATATCGAGGTTCGTGCGAGAGAGAAAATCGGGTCACCCGCCTGCCCACGCCCTAAAGGAACTCGTTCTCGAAACCGGAAAGCAGTGGTATCAGAAAAGAGACCGCCGCTTTTCTCGTAGCTTCTCATCCCAATCGATACTCGAGGAAAAGGTAGAAAACAGCATCAACCCGGAGTCCATTAAACCAAATGCCAACCGTGTTCCAATGCTATCCCTCGATCAGAAAAAGGGGCTCAAATACCTGAATATTTCCACAGATAGCCTGATTGTCGAGGATTGTACCACCGTGATAAAGAGGGCCTATCGGGGGATGGCAAAGGTTTACCATCCGGACAAAGGGGGTGATGGCGAGAAGTTTAAGGAATTAGCAAAGGCTCATGAAATAATGCAGGAGTGGGCGGAGAATCCCAGGTTCCGATCAAATCATTCATTGCCCGGTTCCTGGTCCTATAATGGGTACAACAACAGGTGGTCACCTCCCTTATACCGATAGGCCTTCCTGCACTCATACCTTTGAAAGGAGAAGAGCGGGGAATTAAAGCCTGAAGCCACCGGGCGGAATCGAACCGCCGACATCCTCATTACGAGTGAGGTGCTCTGCCATCTGAGCTACGGTGGCCTTCTTATTATATGTATACTTTTTTTCAGCAAGTGTCCAATTTTTTATATTTTATGACTGACTCGCCCTCTGAGAGCTCACTCATTGAGAAACATCAACCAGACAGGGAGAACGTTCGATGAAACATCCTCAAGAATACCTGATATTCCCCCTCGATGTACCCACCTATGACGAGGCAATCCGATACGTGGACCTCTTAAAGGATCACGTGGGTATCTTCAAGGTCGGACTGGAGCTATTCGTCGGAGTAGGACCGAAGATCCTCCAGGCCATCAGGGACAGGAGCGAGGCGGGAATATTCCTCGATCTAAAGTTCCACGACATCCCCGCCACGGTAAAAGGTGCCTTCCTCGCGGCAAGCACCTACGGGATTACATTCACCACCGTTCATTGTGATGAGGGAGGGGGCCTGCTCCGCACCGTTGTTGAGAATAATCCCTCAGCCACCAAGATACTGGCGGTTACCGTGCTCACAAGCCTCGATAGCGAAACCCTAAAGGAATTAGGCTACCAGGAGAAATACGTCTTCAACATTACCGAGCTGGTCTTGCGTAAGGCAAAAATAGCCAAAGAGGCTGGATGTGCGGGTGTCGTGTGCTCAGGGCTGGAGGTGGAAGCCGTGAAGGCTTCATTGGGCAAGGATTTTATCGCTGTCACTCCTGGCATAAGACCCGCGTGGTCCCTGGTTGGTAAGGATGACCAAAAGAGGATTATTACACCATATCAGGCAATAAAAGGCGGCGCTGATTACATAGTGGTAGGCAGGCCTATCAGGGCTTCCGAGAACCCGATTGAGGCGGCACAAAAGGTGTTGAATGAAATCGAAATGGCAATCTCCGAGTAGATATCCTTCCGAACGCCACGCTACACCTATGCGGGTGGAGGAATCAATGAAAGGAATCAGGACTTCGAGTTACCTTACGATGCACTGTTCGACATAGCCATCCATTAGACGCCGAATGGAGCTTAATTCATCATCGGGGTACGTTTCTACATCCAGGAATCGATCGTCGAGCAGCTTAGATGGGACAAACCTTTGAAGAACGTATAAACGGGAACCCTTTATCATCTTGCCAATCCCAACGAAATCATCCCTCTCCAAGAGGGATTTCACCACAGTGGTCCTGAATTCATATTCCGACCCCCCATCCATGATCAGCTTGATGCTGCTGAGAATTTGGTCCTTATCGATTCTCCTCCTGACCACCTTTTCATACTTGTCCAGGGGCGCCTTTATGTCCATCGCGATGTAATCCACGGCATTGGCCCTTATTATCGTCTCCAGCCTTGAGGGGAAGCTCCCGTTGGTATCCAATTTCACCAGATAGCCAAGCGATTTTACCGAAGACAGGAGATCAACTATACCTGTCTGCAGAAGAGGCTCGCCGCCGGTTATCGTGACTGCCTCGAGCTTCCCCCTCCTCGCCTCCAGAAACGACAATACCTCATCCTGCTTTACTCCCTGGAAGCCTGAGGGGTTTTTATCAACGAGCTCTGGATTGTGGCAATAAGGGCATCGGAAGTTGCAGCCCTGGGTGAAGACAATAGCGCAGATTTTTCCCGGATAATCGATGAGAGAAAACCTCTGGAACCCCCCTATAATCATACCTCAAACCTTGAACGTCTTCCTCATCCTGAATTCCTCTTGTTTACCCCTGTTCCACTGCTTCAAAGGCCTGAGGTACCCAACGATTCGCGAGTACACCTCACACTCATCACCGCACTTTGGACATAAGTCATGTTCTCCGTTCAGATACCCATGTACAGGGCAGACGCTAAAGGTGGGAGAGAAGGTGAAGTATGGGATATGATAGTTATCGCATATCTTCTTTACCAGTGATTTTATGCCTTCGGGGTTATTGATCTTCTCGCCCACGTAGATATGAAAAACCGTTCCCCCTGTGTATTTCTGCTGGATGCTGTCCTGCAAATCAAGGGCCTCGAACACGTCATCGGTGAAGTTAACGGGCAGATGGGTGGAGTTGGTATAATAAGACTGGTCCCTGTCTCCATTGCCCGCCGTAATAATATCGGAGAACTGTTCCTTGTCAATCCTCGCCAAGCTGTGCGATGTTCCCTCGGCAGGAGTGGCCTCAAGGTTATAGTTGTTCCCCGTCTCGTTCTGAAACTCGAGGAGTTGTTCTCTCATGAAATCCAAGACCTTCAGGGCAAATTCCCTCCCCCCTCTCTCACCAATAGTGCTGCCAAGAAAGTTCCTGCAGGCCTCGTTCATTCCAACAAGCCCGACGGTGGAAAAATGGTTCTTCCAATACTCACCGAACCGCTCCTTTACATTCCGCAAGTAGTACTTAGTATAGGGATAGAGGCCCCCATCAGTAAACCTCTCCAGGATCTTCCTCTTTATCTCCAAGCTCTCCTTTGCCAGGGACATTAGATTCCCAAGCCTTGTAAGAAATTCCTCCTCAGTATTGCTGAGGTACCCTATCCTTGGCATATTTATCGTCACCACCCCAATAGAGCCGGTTAAGGGATTTGAGCCGAACAGCCCCCCTCCCCTCTTTTCCAGCTCCCTGTTGTCTATTCTCAACCGACAGCACATACTCCTCGCATCCTCGGGCTTCATGTCCGAGTTGACGAAGTTCGAAAAATAGGGGACTCCATATTTGGCCGTCATCTCCCATAGGTTTTTGAGTATTGGATTTTCCCACTCAAAATCCCTTGTGATGTTGTAAGTGGGGATGGGAAAGGTAAATACCCTTCCCCCTGCATCGCCCTCTGCCATCACCTCCAGAAAGGCCTTGTTAAACAGATCTATCTCCTTCTGGAACTCCGAATAGGTAGCCTCCTGTGGCTCACCCCCTATAATGACGGATTGATCCGCGTAGTAGGCGGGCACGGCAAGGTCGAGGGTAACATTGGTAAAGGGGGTCTGGAAGCCCACCCTTGTGGGCACGTTGATGTTAAAGATAAACTCCTGCAAGGCCTGCTTCACGCCCTTATACTCCAATCCATCGAAGCGTATGAAGGGGGCGAGCAGGGTGTCGAAATTAGAGAATGCCTGTGCGCCAGCAGCCTCCCCCTGGAGCGTGTAGAAGAAATTCACGATCTGCCCAAGGGCGCTCCTAAGATGTCTGGCGGGCTTGCTCTCCACCTTCCCCCACACACCCCTGAATCCCTCTGCCAGCAAATCAAACAAATCCCAGCCCACGCAATACACGGAGAGGATATTGAGATCATGGATGTGAAAATCGCCCTGTATATGGGACTCCCTGATCTCAGGGGAGTAGATTTCACTTAACCAATAGACCTTGCTCACCTCTGAGGAGACATAGTTATTCAATCCCTGGAGGGAGAATGCCATATTGCTGTTCTCGTTGACCCGCCAGTCCGTCTTATTGAGGTACTGATCCACCAGATCAACGGTTGCCTTGTTGGCGATATCCCTGATCCTCGCATGCTGCTCCCTGTAGAGAATATATGCCTTGGCCGTCTTGCGATAGGTAGAGGAAAGCAATATCTCCTCTACGATATCCTGGATCTCCTCCACCGCGGGGGTCTTATCGCCAATTGCCTGCTGGGCGAGGTTTAAGACCCTTATGGCGAGCCGCTTGGCCACCTTCTCGTCAAACTCACCCGTTGCCCTTCCGGCCTTGGCGATCGCACTGGTGATCTTGCTCGCCTCGAAGGGTACTATGGTTCCGTCTCTCTTTTCTATCTCCCTAAACATGACCTCATCCCTCTCCATAGAAGCCTCTGAACAACCAGGGATCTCTGTTGAGTTACTCCTGCATTCCTCGAGATACTCATGGGCTTATCAATGGCCTGGCATCACATCACTGGTTTGAATGGGAGTGAGAGAAAACACATCACCTCCGAGAAGACAGCCTTTCAGCCCATGGCTCCACTGCTCATTCCACAAGATGTAGTATTAAGCTATAATCAAAATTCTATATAAAGTCAATATTGAAGGTTACACAACAGAGAAGTCAAATACATTTTTTTATTGACTTTCGCTCTCTGTTTCAATACATATTCTTATACGCGTTCAGGTGCTCGCGAGGAGCGTAAGAGGGAACCCCGTTTAAATCGGGGGCGGGCCCGCCGCTGTAACCCCTCCCTTTTCTCTTTGAAAAGGGAACTCTTTTAGCCATTGTGCGCCACTGTTTCGAAGGGTCGGAATGGGAAGGCCGCTAAAAGGGCGGGGGAGTCAGAAGACCTGCCTGAACGTAAGGGCATAACCCTCGCGGACGGGGTGTAGCTTGTAGATCTTGAGGATAAAAAAAGGGAAATCCCCGGATCGATTCATTCGATCCGGGGATTTTTTTATGCACGCGAGTAACACCTAGAAAGGAGATATGAAAAATGAAAAAGGTTTTATTTTTGGTCTTTTTTGTATGTTTATTCCCATCCCCATGGGCCAGCGCTGCGGTTATCGATCTTGAGGATCTTCCTTTGAGCGCTGAATCCTACTGGAACGGCTCGGACGGTTCAGGAGCCTTTACCAGCGGTGGTGCCACATTTAGCAATGATTACAATGCACAGTGGGGGAGCTGGGATGGGTTTTCCTACTCAAACCTCACGGACATCACCATCGAGGGATTCGCCGGACAGTACAGTGCCATTGCCGGCGGTGGTGCGCTCAATACCACCACCTATGTGATCGGTTACTGCAGCGCCTTTGCGGCAAGCCCTCCTACCGTAACATTCTCCTACGCACAGACCGTGACCGGAGCATACGTCACTAACAACAACTACGCATACTACTCCATGCTCAAGGGCGATCAATTCGCCAAGCAATTCGAGGAAGGCGACTGGTTCACGCTCACGATTACGGGCAAGGATGCCGATGGGAATGTAACGGGCACGGTTGATTTCAACCTTGCCACCGGCACGGACATAGTAAACACCTGGGAATGGGTTGGCTTGAGCAGCCTTGGCTCGGTCGAGAGCTTGGAATTCACCCTGAGTTCATCCGATACCGGGGAGTTCGGGATGAACACCCCGGCCTACTTCGCCATGGATTTCCTCAACCCGCCGGATGAAGACAGCAGCGGCTGCTTTATTGATGCCATTTCCTCGAGATGGTCGCTGCATAAATGAAATACATCTCATAAAGATGACCCTACTGTTAAAGATTCACTTGTTCAGGCGATACATCATCGCCATAGGGATTTGTCTCCTCTTGCTTTCATTCCCCCTGCATGCCCAAGATAATGCGCGTGAGGGCGAAGAAGCAGCGGCTACACCTCGATTCGAGCTTGATGAGATCGTGGTCACGGCTTCCCGAATCGAGGAACCCATCAGGGATATACCCAGAAATGTCACGGTGATAACCAGCAGTGATATCGAGCAGGCCCCCGGTAATAATATTGTTGACCTCATTGCCAGAGAATCGGGAATAAATCTTCGCAGTTTCTTCGGAAACGACAAGCAGGCGGTGATCGACATCCGCGGCATGGGAGATACCGCGCCCAGCAATGTGATCGTGATGGTGGATGGAGTGAGGCTTAATTCACCTGATTTGACAGGACCGGACTTCTCCTCCATCTCCCTTGATCAGGTCGAGCGCATTGAGATCGTTCGCGGGGCCGGATCGGTGATCTATGGAGACGGCGCAGTTGGCGGTGTTATCAATATCATCACCAAAGAAGGGCAAAAGGAGCCTCAGATCTGCCTGTACACCTCCTATGGAAGCTATGCAACCTTTGATGGTCGAGCATGCTATCGTGGGAGGATTAAAAACCTCGGCCTGGCCGCGATTGGAGATTACTATGACTCCGATGGTTATCGTGAGAATGGCTATTTTCGGAAGAAAGACGCTTCCGTAAAAACCGGCTATGATCTAAGCGATTCCGTTTCCCTCACATTAGCCGGTTCCCTCCATCAGGATGAATACGGCCTGCCAGGTCCTGTGAGCAAGGAAAACAAGGACATAAGGGAGAACCGGGTATTGACGGATCACCCTGATGATTATGGGGAGACCACCGATTGGCGAGTAGTGGGGGGTGTTGAGATGGATCTCGGGCGCTGGGGCTCGTTGACGGCCAAGAGGGGATACCGCCTTCGAGACAACTCCTATATCATAGGTTATAGCCCTCTCATTTCAGAAGAGGACCAGACCGATACGATCGACGAGGATACGGAATCCCTCATCCTGGGATACACCAAGGAGTATAACGCCTTCGGCCTCACCCATGGATTCCAGTGCGGGGCAGACTACTATGCAACAGAGTATGTGAGGGAGGAGCGTTCCAGGGATCAGCGGAAAAACAGCGAAACCAAGCCCATTGGGGTTTTCGTATCCAATGACTGGCACCTGACCGATGGCCTCCTTTTTCAATGGGGATATCGATACAACGAATACAGGGGGCGGTTCAGAGAAGACCTTCGGAGGAGCTTCGATGGGGTTAAACGTTGGGTGAACGGTGATATCACTGAGAAAAAATTTACCCACAACGTGTATGATTGGGGATTGGTGTATACCTACCGACCTGAGACCACGCTCTTCGTCAGCTATGCCACCAGTTTTCGCATTCCCAATGTCGATGAATTCGCGCGAGCCGATGAATCCCTTAAGCCCCAGCGAGGAAGACACACCGAAATCGGCGGACGAAGCCGGATAGGGGACCGCATGGAATGCGCCGTTACCCTCTTTCAGGCCAGAATCGAGGACGAGATCTACTTCGGGGAAGATCCCCTTACCGGGGAGAGCTTTAACCGAAACTACGAGGAGAAGACCATACGCCGCGGTGTTGAAACGGATCTGAGAATATACCCGACCGATTCGATCTACCTATGGGGGAACTACACTTACACCGAAGCCAAATTTGAGGACAAGGAAACCTTTGTTCCCCTTGTACCTAGGCATAAAGCAAGTGTAGGTGTCGAATGGAATATCCTGGAGCCGCTCGTGCTTTCGCTCACCGGAACCTTTGTGGGGTCGAGATTCGACGGAAACGACGAGAACAACAACAGGTACGAAAAACTCGATGGCTATACGGTGCTCGATGGCAAGTTGACCTTTACCCATAGAGGATTCAAGCTCTTCATTGGCGTTAATAATATCCTCGATGAATTATACTCAACCACGGCATATAGCGAATCATACTATCCCATGCCCACCAGAAATGCGTATGGTGGACTGGAGTGGAGGTTTTGACTATTTCTCTCGACGGTAATGGTTAATACTTATGAGAACACTACGCGTACTATTGCTCGTGGCATTCCTTTCCCTCGCATCTCCAGCGGTCTCAATGGCCGGATCCTATCCGCCGGCAGCGGGCGTGCAGGGCTCTACCGCTATTCATATGGATGATCCCGCATTCGTAGGTTGGGCAACGGGATACACGGACTACAGAGCGGGGAGCAATGTCGATTCCGCCTGGCAAACCCCAGAGAAAGCCCTTGGCAAGGCAACCGGCGACTCTTATGATGTCGTGTCCCTCGGCCGGGGGGGGCGGATCACCCTTACCTTTGCTGCTCCCATTGAGGATGGGGAGGGATGGGACTTCGCCGTCTTCGAAAACTCCTTTAGCGACAGCTTCTTAGAGCTTGCCTATGTGGAGGTCTCATCCGATGGAGCTACCTTTCTGCGCTTCGACAATGACTCCTTAACCGCCGAGCCAGTTGGCGCATTTGGGTCCATTGATCCCACCGATATTGAAGGCCTCGCAGGCAAATACCGCCAGGGATACGGGACGCCCTTCGACCTGGCAGATCTGGGGGAAAGGGAAGAGGTCACCTCTGGCATGGTCGATTTGAGCCACATTGTTTATATTCGGATAATCGATATCATCGGTGACGGCACCTCTCTCGATACGAGTGGGGATGTCATCTATGACCCTTACCCAACGGTCAATAGCGCCGGCTTCGACCTCGAAGCTATCGGGGTTTCAAGCGGAGCAGCATATCCCGAGGGGGAATATACACCGCCTGAAGTGCCTCAGCATGAAGGAGAGGCGGGGTTTGGAGGCGGAGGCGGATGTTTTATCAGCGCTCTATCGGAGAGATAAGGCCCTGAGGCTATGAGATTCCATAATGCCCGCTTATCAGGTTTCCGGTTCTAAGATTTGCTGCCGCCCTAGGCAATCCAGGAGAGCGCGAAGATTGCCGTATTTCCCAGAACGTGTATGGTGATAGGGGCCATCAGGCTTCCCTCAATCTCATAGGCCATGGCGAAGACAATCCCTCCAACTACTTGTGTAAAGGGAATGTGGGGAAACCCGGGGTGGGCCAATGCGAATATAAGGGTGCTCACCGTCAACGCCACAAAAACGCCCCACCTCCTGAAAAAACCGTAGAGGAAGCCCCGGAAAAAGATCTCCTCTGCCGCGGGCCCCACCACCCCTCCCACTAGGAACAAGAGGATGATACTGCCGGGACCACTTGGTATGTGGGTTTGAATAAGCGTCATGCCGTTTATGCCCATCGCGTATAAGATGAGATGGGCGATAAGCGCACTCATTCCAAAGCCAGCGGACCAGATCAATCCCCGTACAAACCCGTGTGCTGCACTGGATCGAGCCAATCCCACCGAGAACAATCCATTCCCCCAAAGGACAGCCGCTGCCACGAGCAGGGCCATTTCAAGGAGACGAATCAAGCCCAGGAAAATGATGGGGTTTAAGGGACTCCTTCCAGTTACCCCTCCCGCAGCTGTCTCGACGCAAAGGACTGCGGCAATGGATATGATGAGGCTCTTTACGGTAATCCTATTTGCTTCCATCCAAGCCTTTTTAACGCCCTATAGGCATACCATTGGTTATACCAGTGATGGGAGGACTCAATCCTCTTGAGAATGACCTTAATCGCGCCCTGCTCACCCCTCTTGCCCAATGCGTAAAAGGCCATTGAAACCACATTGGGGTGAGGGTCATCGAGAAATCCCAGCAGATCGTCGTAGGTCTCAGGTTCTCGGCTGGCTCCCAAGGCCCGTACCAACCAGTAGCGCACGGGTATACGAGGGCTCTCGAGCATGCTGCGATAGGCCCGAAAATCCCCTATCTCCAAACTCCTCTTCTCTATGAGCTTCAATGCCGCAACCCTCTCTGGCCACCGCTCGGATTCCAGGGCGGAAGCCACATCCCGCACTTCGAGGCCCTCGGCCCTGCTTTGCGCAAAGAAAGCGAACAACGCGATGCCTGTTGCCAAACAAATCGCCGAGGCACATGCCGAAGAGGTCCTCATGTTCAGGAAAAGGCCGGTTACCGCCCGGATCGAGGAAAAGAGGATAACATACAGGATAATGGGAAAGCCCATCAAAAGGGAGAGGAAGGTAAATTGGCGGAAAAACAGGTGCGTGTCGCTTCGTGCCGAGAATTCCCGCAGGAGGCTTCCCGTCTTTGAGAAAAATACCCGGGGCGTTACCTCGAGCATATCTCTCTCCATATGTGTAAAGACGAGATCGTCACCCCTCTGAACCACTATCAGATCAACCGGTGAATCGCCCTCAACCCGGAGGTAGTCGTGGTTGACCAATCGTCTGCCGATGGATTCCGCCATTGCGTTATCCTGAATATGCTCCAGGCGGTAGGTCTTTAACACCTTCTGGTCCAGGGATTTAAAGGCCTCAGCCGGATAGAGGGTATAGGTATAGTAAAAGTCGTTGATCCTTGTGCCCAATCGATTGGATAAGAGCAGATGGTCTCTTATATCCAGGAACAGATGAGAGTCCATTTGGGTAAACCATAAGGCTGAGAGGATCAAAACAGGACCAACGTACACAATCCCATTTCTCCATTTCTTCTCGTTTGACCCCGCGGGCATCCACCTCAAGAGGAGGTAAAGGACCATGCACGGTACAAATATAAAATAAGACGATACCATGAGGTCAATGCCTCGGATGTTTGCCATGACGAGACATCCCCCCCATATCGCAATGAGAAAAATCGTAACGTATTTGTTTCTGTAAAAAAGAAGATCCCAGAGCCAGGCCGCACCAAGGGTCAGGAGAGCAATGAACGCGCCCACGGATAAGGTATAGAAGAGGCCTCCAAAAAACGCGGGCGCGAAGCCCGGCAACGTTTGCATAATACTTTGGTTGGGAATCGTCAGATACCCGCCATCGCGTACCGCCAGAAGAGCTTGGTAGAGATGAACCTGTATGGTAGCCAGGATCTGGGCGATAATCAGTCCCAGAAGAACAGCGGCAGCATATGGGTATCTTTTCATTGTAATAGCGATAATGGGGTATCCATGAATCCGAGCAACTCAACTAGAAAATACAACCGCTATGAAACATAAGTCAAACAATAGTGAAGTTCCTTGCCCTTCCAGGAGGCGAATTCCTGCGTTTTTGGCAAGCCTTGTGAATTCCAACAGTGGCGGGGGTTAAGAAACGGATGGTTAGGTTTTGCCCCTTTCCTTTACGAATAAAAGGGGGAAAATGATATCGCTCACGCAGCAAGGTATCCATACGGCCAAGAATAAAAATATAAAGATTCCGATATAGGATAGTATATTCAGGCCCCCTCCCAGGGCCATAATCATATGGAAAAGCGAGGCCCACGTGCTTAAGAGGACATGTCCTGCATGAGGGAATTTGGTAGTAGGTCTAAAATAGGAGATAGCGATTCCCATGAAAGCAAGTGGATTTACAAGCCACCATTTTTCAATAAAGCCAATATGAATCTCCCTTCTAGGCAAATCCAGCAAGCTCTCTCCTAGGAAGGGAATTATCGAATCGCTTAGAGTAGCTATGCCTACAGACCCCGTATAGCCTATGACTAGCAACACTGGAAGAATATATCCTCCCCTTATGCCCTCATATCTATGAATCTTATAAATGGAGGAAGTGACCAATGCGCTTAATAGTACATGCAGGGGGTGGAGTATGTAGAATATTGTGTAGGAGGTATGGGATGGCAGGTGTTGAAATAAAAACATAGCAATTATTCCCGTGAAAGCGCCGAAAAAAGTAAAAGGAGCGTGGTTTTTTAATTCCCTGCTTATTTGTCTGACCATTTTCTTACCGCTCTATGTATGTAATCTATGTTCGCTCAACATGATGCCCCCAAGCCCTCGGACAAGAGGCCATCCTCACAATCAGGGACTAAACAAGTCCGTTCTACGAGTACCCTGGCCGATTCTGGTAACCGCCTCTTATTTGCCATCCATTTGACAGACGAGAACGCTCTCGTCGCAGTCCTGGCACCTCTTAACGGTGTGATTGACTGCGAACTCCTCCCAATGACGTTTCTGGTTTGGGGTGAGCATCCCGGAACCATTGCAGAGGGGGCAGAGAACTCCCAGCGCCGAAACGATGGCCCCACGAATAAATTCAGAGCGGTTGGGAATGCCTTTGATTGCCCTGAGCAGATCACCGTCTACCTTGAACGTAATAATCTCCTGCTTTTTTTTCATGCGCTTTTTTACCCATCCCTAATTATTCGATCTTTAATACAAAGTATTACTAAGGCGGATTATTACTAAGTATTACTAATATGTCAAGGGAATTTTGCCTTAAGGGCGAGAGAAGAAATGAGAAAGATCTAACGGTATCAGTGCTTCCTCGTCCATCAAGGCTTGATCTCATGGGATGAACGTGATAGGTAACAGTAGCTGGGAGCAGGTTGTGATGAAAGCCACCGCGAATGATGTTCATATCTCAAGCGGCAGTTGCTATACGAGCTATCGTACTGTGTGAGCGGCGGTCCGCCTAATATAGGTGATTAGCCGATGATTATTCGACAAGGAAGGAGGAACGAACCTATGAAACTCACAGGTGTGATGCCCCCGATCGCCACGCCCTTTGAAAATGGGGAAGTGGCACTGGACAGGCTTAAAGAGAACTTTCAAAAATGGAACCGGACCGACCTCTCCGGGTACTTGGTGCTCGGCTCAAACGGCGAGACAGTCTATTTAAGCGAGAAAGAAAGGCTCTCCGTGGTGGAGACATCCAGAGAGGCAATCCCCTCATCAAAGCTCATGCTCGTGGGAACGGGAATGGAATCAACTCGTGAGACCATTCGGTTCTCCAATCAAGCGGCCAAAATGGGCGCTGATTACGCGCTCGTTATTACCCCCTCATACTTCAAGGGGTCTATGAAACCCCAGATCCTCTACGACCACTTTGCCTCCGTTGCGGATTCCTCCCGAATCGAGCTCTTGCTTTACAATGTACCGAGATTCACAGGGATAAACATGGAGCCGGACTTGGTGGCCAGGCTCTCCGAACATCCCAACATCGTGGGAGTCAAGGACAGTTCAGGGAACATCGGCCAGTTGGGCGAGATCGTCCATCTGAGCCAAAAGGGCTTCGCGGTATTTACGGGCTCAGCGCCTGTGTTCTTTTCCGCGCTCTGTGTCGGTGCGGTAGGGGGGATCCTGGCTGTGGCGAATGCAGTTCCTCAGGACTACTGCAAAATCCAGTCCCTTTTTCGCGAGGGGAAGCTTGAAGAGGCAAAGGAACTCCAGAACCGCCTGACCCCGCTCGCCAAGGCGGTGACGGTCCGATACGGTATAGGCGGTCTTAAGGTCGCCATGGATCTGGCGGGCTATTTCGGTGGCGAACCTCGATCCCCTTTGCAAAAACCCAGCAAAGACGTCGAGGAGGAATTGAGGCAGTTATTGGTGGGAGCGAAGAACCCGGAAAGCGACTGACTGCCTTAGATGCGGGGCCTTGCCTGAGCCTGTTCCTGCCCGGCCTGATGAAACCGTAAAAACTCAAGGTACCTTTAAGGATTTACGACCACACCAGGGCGCACAGCATTCCCAAAAACATCAGCGCACAACCTATAAAACCTCTGAGGGAAAGCACCTCGCCCAGCACGAGCCACCCCGCCAGGGCAGCAAACACTGCCTCCAGGCTTAGAATGATAGCCGCATGGGTTGGAGGGGAGTGTCTTTGCGCCACCACCTGGAGGGTAAACGCAATGCTCACGGAAAGCACGCCGCCATAGAGAATGGGGATGATTGCCCCCCATAGGCCATCGAGGCTCATGGTTTCGGTGAGACCCGCGCCTATCAGGCTTAACAATGAGCACACCGCGTATTGGGTGCACGCCAGTTTCATCCTGTCCATCTTGGGGGAAAGCCAGCCCAGGGTCAACACGTGGGCGGCCCAAAAAAAGGCCCCGAAGAGCTCCCAAAGATCCCCCGGCGCGAACGTCCAGGCCTCGGTCACGCTTAAGAGATAAAGGCCTACAGTGGCCATACAAGCGCCGGCCCATCCTCCCCAGCCCGGCCAGTGGCCCAGGAATAATCCCATGATGGGAACGATGATCACATAGAGCCCGGTGATAAAGCCTGCCTTTCCCGCCGTGGTGTACACAAGGCCGACCTGTTGAAGGGTCGCGCCCGAGAACAACATCACGCCAGCGAGGCCTCCTCCCCAAAGAATTGACCGCGGGGGTTTCTCCGCATAGTCGCTGCCCTCCCCAAATGGATCTCGGTCTCCTCTTCTTGCGAGCGGCAGCAAGGCAAGGGCGCCCAAGGCAAAACGCACGCCGTTGAAGGTAAGAGGCCCCACATAGCTCATCCCCACCCTCTGTGCCACAAAGGCGCTGCCCCAAATGACGGCAGCGAGCAACAGGAGCGAATCGGATCTATAAACCCCCTTGCTCAATCGTGCCCACCTTTCAACACCCGAACCGGAACCTGCTCTTCAAGAGCTCCCTCGTGGTCTTGCTCACCGGGAGTCCCCTCAGTTCCCCTGACGAGATCCATCGGGCCTCGCTCGCATCAGTGCCTGGGCTTGGAACGCCGCTCAGGTACTCCGCGAGGAGATCAACGATTACATAGTGAAAGCGAATGCGTCCCTCATCGTCGCGGTCGATCAAGTCAAAGACATAGATCAGCTCCTTTGGGCTGATAATAATCCCTGTTTCCTCTTTTACTTCTCGCCTCGCCGCCTCCTTCAGGGTTTCCCCTAGCTTTACCCGACCGCCGGGAATGGCCCATAATCCCTTTCCGGGATGATTGGTGCGTTTCACTAGAAGAACCTTATCATCCCTGAAAACGATGGCGCCCACCGCGGCTTGCGGACCTGCTGGATACAGCCCCCCTGGCTGGGAATTAGTGCTCATGGTCGCCCCTCATAATGTACCCCCACCAATAAGTGATCCACAGCCCCATAAAAACAATGGCGTAAGCGCTCATAGTTACGACGGTTCTCCCCATCCGGCAAGTTAATAGATGTACACCTATAAGGACTACTCAGGCAAGGGCTAATGGTATCCTGAAATTGACGCGATAAAGAAAGGAGGTTGGTGAGGAAAGATATTTAAAGCAAGGCCCAGTCATATCGGGCAGAGCCTTGCTCAAATCCTTTTCCCCCCCTAATCAGTTCAAATAAGATTCTTTGGGGGAATCGCTCATTGAGGGGGTGTCTTTTTATGGATTTCGGTGATGTTCTGCTCTTGATTGCCCACCTGGCAACTCCTTCTAAGTCACGTCGAAATCCCTAATCTCGGCAGGATATATGCCTGAAGCAGAATCCATATTCCAAGGATTAAAATAAGCCACCATATGCTCATCTGTTTCCCCTTCTTCTGTATCCCCTCCATGAAATCGGGCCTTCCCATGAATTCCGTATTGAAAACCCTTCGATCACAGCACACGGCTGTGAAGATCATGCGGCTCAGGAAAACCCGCTTGGAGATGGAGAACAGGCCGATGATCCCCCGCTGCTCAGTGCTTTTCCAATGCCGCTTGATCCGCACGAAAACGAGGACATAAGCCTGCACGTGTCCCTCTCACCGCAGGAGGGACAACTTACCTCTTCTTCCTCATCGGAGGAGAGAATCAACTGCTCAAAGGTGATGCCACACCTGTTGCATCTAAACTCATATATGGGCATCCTTCTTCTCCACTACATCACCGTTCACGCGTTTCATCCGAGCGAAATAGAGTTCCTTCTCTATTTATACTTACCACATATGGTAAGGCTTTTTCTAAGATATTCAAGCCTCGGGATGAAATTTTTCCGAAAGCAGATGAAGCGGAGACCAAATATGAACATCCAAGCCGCTAAGAAGATCCCAGAAGGCACAGAATTGAGGCGTCACACCAGCAGAAAATACGAGTCAGTGTCTGATTTCCACCATATATTGATCTTCTTCCCTTCTTGTTGCCATCTCCAATGAAGAGGGCACCAAGCTCAAAGCTACGGACACAGAAAGAGGGCCGCCTTTGCACTCTCTTAGCAACTGCGGCCCTTTTGCTCGACGATTCCATCTACATCGGTTGTGCCCTTTCCACCGCTGCCAGGACTGTTTCGGGATTCATGGGCAGGCTCCTGACCCTCGCACCCGTAGCGTTAAAAATGGCGTTTGACACGGATGGAGCCGTGGCGGTCATACCGAGCTCGCCGATCCCTCCGATCCTGTCGTCACTCTTGATAATATGGACTTCAATTTCCGGGGTTTCACTCATTCTCAGGATGCTGTAATCATCGAAGTTGGCCGATTTCGCCCCGCCGTTGGAAAACATGACCTGCTCTTTCATCGCGGTACTCAAGGCAAGGATAATCCCTCCCTCGATCTGGGCCACGAGGGGATCCGGGTTTATCACAGGACCGCAGTCAACAGCGAAGACAATTCGATGGACCTTTACCGCTCCGTCACTCTTATCCACGGACACATCTGCTACTGCGGCCACGTGGGTCCAGAAGCAATAGTGCTGGGCAATGCCGCGCCCCTGCCCAAGTCCGGGTTTCCCCCAACCTGCCTTTTCGGCAACCGTTTCAAGCACACGTGTGGCCCGCCTGTTATGCTTCAGGAGTTGCAGCCGGAACTCCAGGGGGTCTTTCCCTGCCGCATGGGCCAGTTCGTCCATAAAGGACTCCACCACAAAGGCATTCGGGGCGTTTTGAACCGAGCGCAAGGGACAACATGGTATGGGCAGGTCCGGCAGGACCTCTTCCACGTAAAAATTCGGCATCTCATAAGCCGTATTGTTGTCGGTTGGTGAGGGATCCCAGATGCCCCACAGGGCAAAGGAGTCAAGACCTTTATCCACCAGCAAGGGATCCTTGGGATTCATGCCCCTCATGATGGAGGAACAAACCGCCTTATGGGACCACCCGTTTAACCGGCCCTGGCTGTCCAGTCCGGCCTTGATTCTATGCGCCATCGCAGGCCGATATAGATCATGTTGCATATCCTCTTCTCTTGTCCAGACAACCTTCACGGGTCTTCCAAGGACCTTTGAAGCTATGACCGCTTCCACCACATCATCCGGGGTAGAGCGTCTGCCAAGCCCGCAACCCATGTAGGTGGTGTGGATATGGACCTTCTCCGGCGGTAAGCCTGAGATTCCTGAAGCAATATCCTGTGCGACCCCTTGATTTTGTGTGGGGGCCCATACATCGCACCTGTCTTTCTGCACATGGGCCGTACAGTTCATCGGTTCCATGGTGGCATGGGAGACATATGCCGTGAAATAATCGGCCTCAACCTTCTTTTCAGCCAGCGCCAAAGCCCCTTTGGCGTCCCCCTTGTTTACGGCCACAGCACCCTTCTTGTGATCCAGGTCATCCATAAAAACCTTATAAATAAACGCGTTGTCCAATTCAGGGTGAGAACCTTTATCCCACTTCACTTTGAGGGCGTCTCTCCCTTGCCAGGCTGCCCAGAGGGTTTCGGCGCAGACAATAACACCCCTCGGACTTGGTACTACTTTTCGCACACCCTTGACCTGCATAGCTGCATTTTGGTCATAGGAGATCGGCTTTGCGCCGAAGGCGGGAGGGCGAGCAAGAACCGCGAAGCACATACCAGGGACATCTACATCCATGCCAAAAATCGCCTTGCCGCTCACCTTGTCCGGTATATCCACGCGGGGCATGGGCTTGCCTATGTATCTGAACTCGCTCTCCTTCTTTAGAGGCGCGTCTTGAGGAACAGGAAGTTTGGCGGCCTTCAAGGAGAGTTTACCGTAAGTGAGGCTCCTGCCGCTCCCCTTGTGCCGGACAGTGCCCTTATATGCCTCGCATTCATTCTCTGGCACCTTCCATGTATCGGCGGCAGCCGCTATCAACATTGCCCGGCCAGCAGCGCCTGCCTTTCGCAATGGCATATAATGGCCCCTGCAGCTTGCGCTAGCCACGGTAACCTGCGCACCGCCTAAGGCGGGGTTACCGTATTCTTTGCCTGCCCCGGACTGGATGATCTTGATCTGTTTCCAGTCCGCTTCCAGCTCATCCGCGACGATCATGGGAAGTGCGGTGTGAACACCTTGGCCCATCTCGGAATTGGGCACGGTGATGGTTACCATATTGTCGGGGGTTATCTCAAGCCAGACGTTAGGCTTAAAGGATGTATCTTGTGTTGCGTGCGCCGCGCTCAGCAGCCTATATCCGAAGGGGGTTATGGATACGGCTATTGTCATGCCGGTGGCGGCCAAGGATTCCTTTAAAAACTGGCGGCGTGTAATATTTGTGCTCATGATCTACCCCTCCTTTCTCATGATCTGCACAGCCGTTTCTATGCCCTTTTTGATCCGTGGATAGCTGCCGCATCGGCAGATCACGTCATCCATTGCGCCAATGATCTGATCCGCGTTCGGATTAGGGCTTTCTGAGAGGAGGGAGGCAACCTGCATGATTACGCCGGGCTGGCAGTAACCACATTGGGCAACCTGTTCTTTGATCCAGGCTTTCTTCACAGGGTGGCTCTCAGGAAGCCCTTCTATGGTGACAATCTTCTTCCCCTGGACTTCTCCGGCGGAGATTGTACACGACCTTTCTGCTTTGCCATCAATGTGAACCGTACAGGAACCGCATTCTCCAATACCACAACCGTATTTGGTTCCCGTCAGTTTTAAATAGTCCCTAATAACCCACAGCAATGGCATATCATCCGGAACATCCACTTTATAATTCTTTCCGTTGACGTTGAGAGAAATCATGACTACCCCCTTTCTTATTCTGTTCAAGGCCTAACCCCAGGAAAACGATCAGTGAAGTCTCCTGGCTTTGCCCGGAAGACCCCCTTGTCCAAGCCTAATCGTGCCTTTCAACACAAAAACCTCCAAGGTGCGATCACGCAACCCTTGGAGGCTTCACGTTGGCATCTTCAGGGGATCTCTTGTCATGATTTCCTCCTGAAAATTCGGGTGATCAAAGATAACTTTTCAGATATTAGATTGCCATAGGCTAATAAAATGTCAAGAAAAATTTAATTGCGGCAAGGCTACCCATATCAAATTAGTAGTGGTGGCTTGAAAACCGGCGTGTATTCATTTTGAGAGGGGATTCCCATGCGTATTGTGAAAATTGACACAAAAAAGTCTCATTCTTTATCTAGACGCAGAAACCTTCTTTGCGCCATACCGTGCTATCTGTCGCAAGTGAATTCACTCCGACCGCGGTTTCCCCGCCATGCTCCACCCTTCCCCGCTACTTGTTCTGGCCGCGGATCATACCCCGTATGTAGGCGACCTGTCCCAGATGCTGGCTCTCTTCCACCAGTATGTGGCCCAGGATCCACGCGCCGGTTATGCCCCTGTGCCTCGGGTGAGCGTAGGTGACTTCCAGATCCGCCGGGCTCATATGCTCCAGGTGCGCCAGGGTGGACTGCCGCACGGCATCGAAGTAGGCAAGCAGGTCTGACATCGCCACCTCAGGCATCGCCCGCACCTGGGCCTCCGTCTCGCCAAAGCCATGCGCCTCCTCTGACATGGAGAACTTCTCGTGCCATCCATCCCTTATCCAGCGCTCGACATCTCCGCGGAGCACACGGTTCACCCAGCGGTCTTCAACGCGAGCCATGTGCCAGGCAATCCATGAGATGTAATTCGACGCCAGCGTCGGTTGCCACCGCAGCTCCGCGGGAGTCAGCCCGTCCACCGCTCTCTTTAGGCCTTCGAGGTATTCCTCCAGCCCGCTCCTGATCGCGTCTTTGAAGTCAGCCATCTGATTTCCTCCTCATTTACCTATCCTTGCCTAGAATCTCACCTCGTTATCTGAGTGGTGAGCAATTTCCTTTTGTTCCGGAATAACCTATTTTATCTTCCAGCTAGCCTGGAGGTGAACTCCTGCTCGCCTGTAGCGATAACCAGGTTTTCAATCCCGCCTGTCAAGGTGAATATCCAAGACTCTCCTGATATCATTTAAGACTACGGAATGGAACAATAAATAGCAAGCGATTATAAATTGAGATAGTATCCTTCCGCCTCGCTGAATGTATCGAGTTGTAGGGGAACTAATCATCTGCCGCCTATACACGTGGATGTCTAATTATCCGATGAATTCAAAGGATTGGATCTTGTCAAGGTATCTGGTATCCTATAGGCTATCGGGGTCGCGGCTGTGTTGTTGAATCCTATTGATTGAAGGATGTCCCATGCGACCTGGCGCTGTAAGGTGTTCTGTGGGTGGAACATTTCGTGATGGAAATTGTCTAATCTAGATGAATGAAGATCTCAAAGACTCCGCCCTCTCGCCCAGAGAAGATGCGGTGCTGATCAAGGCCTTTCAGGGAGGAGATAAGGCCGCCTTTGATGAGCTGGTCCTCAAACATCAGCACAAACTGTTCAATCTCTGTTACCGGTTCCTGGGCGATTACCAGGAAGCGAATGATTCCGCCCAGGAGACCTTCATAAAGGTCTATCAATCTCTGAAGAGATTCAGGTTCGAATCCGCTTTTTCCACATGGCTGTATCGGATCGGGGTCAATACCTCCAAGAACAAGCTCAAGTCCGCGGAGTACAGGTGGAAAAAGAGGATGGTTCCTCTGGATAATCCGGCCTCACTGGACCATAGCAGCCCAGCCACGGGGATTCAGGATGAGAGCAACTCCCCTGCGATGGAGCTTGAGAAAAAAGAGAGGATGAGACTTATTCAGGAGGCCATCAACGCACTACCCCCCGAACAAAAGGAGGTGGTGGCCCTCCGTGATATTGAAGGGCTCTCCTATGAGGAAATTGTTGAGATCACCGGTGTCAACCCCGGCACGGTAAAGTCAAGGCTTGCCAGGGCAAGACTGGAGCTCAGAAAAAGGCTAAGGAGCGTGATATAAATGAACTGTGAAGAGATTAAGGGGCTTTTGTCCGAATATGTGGATGGGGCGCTGGATCAAAAGACCAAGGCCCTTGTAGATGAACATCTTTCCGCCTGCAAGGACTGTGCAGAAGAGCTCGCTTCATTGAAGGCGCTGGTCAATGAGCTGGGCTCCCTGGAATCCGTTGCGCCTCCAGGAGATTTCCTCGCCCAACTGCATGAACGCATGGAACGGCGCTCCCCCTTCTCAAAGATCCTCCGTACCTTGTTCGTTCCAATACGCGTAAAGATCCCCCTTGAATTTGCGGGCGCGGCGGCTATGGCAATTCTCGTGTTTTCTCTCTTCTATATTCAACAAGATCACTATAGGACGGCACAAGCCCCGGTGAGCCTCAAAAAGGAGAAGGTTGCCCAAAAAGGTGCGCTGGAAAGTTGGGGGGAAGGCCTGAAAGACGAAGCCTCCAAGCCCCAACTTGCGTATAGAACGGCAACCGCAGAGCAGCCCCCGGGGAAAAAAGAGCCGATTGAATTGGCCCTTGTCATGAAAAGAGCGCTCCCCCCAGAAACACATGCCCCGGGCACGGCCATGGAAGCTGCGCCAGCGCCAAAAGAGAAGATGAGAAGATCGCTGGCCAAGAGGGAGGCCGTGCCAGGTGCCCAGCTGGAAACAGCTAAAAGGTATGACGATCTTCTTCAACGATTAACCGGGCTCGTGGAGCTTGTAGGGGGAAGGGTGGTATCCATAGAATATGAAAAGGACTCCCACAGGCCGGAGGCCATTCATGCCGAAATTCCCGCCGAACATCTCAACACGTTCTATAACCGGCTAAGAGAGCTGGGTGACCTCCAGATTGCCCCCAGGAACGTAACCGGGAAAGGGCAAGGCCTTCTTCCGGTTCGAATACGGCTCCTCCCTTCTTCTCGGTAAAAAGCCCCAGAGACCCTCACCTTGAATTTGGCGAGCAAACCGGTTTTTTTATAAAGCCATCCCCATTTCCCGAATACCCTTCCCTAACATCCTCCGGCTCGGAGAGGGCCGGACCTGCCGCCCTAAATCTTATTGGAACTTTTCGCCGCTCCTCCTTGTCTAAGGTGTCAAAAGCGAACAATCAGACAAGGAGGGAAAGGAAATGAGAAATATCACAAAAACAGTTGCGGCAATGGTATTCGCGGGGTTTCTTTTATCCGGTTTTTGCGCTTATGCGCAGCCGGAAACAGGCGGGGGAAAAACACTCTCCCCCTATTTTCTCGTGAAGAGCGATGACCCCGAAGTGGATCAGCTCTCACTGAAATCCACTACAGTCAAGGTACATATCGCGGGTGTCATCGCTGATGTGTTGGTGACCCAGGTCTATAAGAATGAAGGCAGAAGGCCGCTTGAGGCCATATACGTCTTTCCTGCATCCGCGAGGGCAGCAGTGTATGGGATGAAGATGACCATAGGAGCGCGAACCATTACAGCCAAGATTGAAAGGCGCGAGGATGCACGTCGTCAATACGAGGATGCAAAACAGGCGGGCAAGAGCGCATCCCTGCTGGAGCAGCAAAGGCCCAATGTGTTCCAGATGAACGTGGCCAACATCCTCCCCTCGGATGTCATAAAGGTGGAGCTCAAATACACAGAACTGTTGGTGCCCACCGACGCTGTCTATGAGTTCGCCTATCCCACGGTGGTGGGGCCACGCTACTCCGAGCAAGCAACCGATGATGCCAACCCGTGGGAGAACTGGGTGGGAAACCCCTATCTTCATCAGGGAGAGCCGCCCACCTATGCCTTTGACATGGCCGTGAATCTATCCTCCGGCCTCCCCATCCAGGAGCTGACCTGCTCCTCCCATAAGGTCAACATCACCTATGAGGGACCTGCCCTCTCCCGCATAAACCTGGACCCCTCGGAGAAATACGGCGGGAACCGCGATTTCATCTTGAAGTACCGGCTGGCCGGCGGCCGGATCGAAACCGGATTGCTCCTCTTTGAGGGAGGCGAAGAGAATTTCTTCCTCCTCATGATGCAGCCCCCGAAACGGGTCAGCCAACGCCAGATTCCGCCCAGGGAGTATATCTTCATCGTGGATGTCTCGGGATCCATGCATGGCTTTCCCCTGGATATCTCCAAGAGGCTCCTCAAGGACCTCATAGGCTCGCTTCGCCCCACGGACAGGTTCAACGTGCTCCTCTTTGCCGGGGGTTCATCGCTCATGTCAGAGCAGTCTCTGCCCGCCACCCCGGAGAATATCGGCCATGCCATCACCATAATTGAAAGGGAGCGCGGGGGAGGCGGCACGAGGCTTCTTCCCGCCCTCAAGAGGGCGCTCGCCCTGCCCAAGGCTGAGGGATACTCGCGGAGTGTCGTGATCGCCACCGACGGGTATGTGTCAGTGGAAGAGGAGGCCTTTGACCTGATTCGCCACAATCTGGGCAATGCCAACATGTTTGCCTTCGGGATCGGGTCATCCGTGAACCGGCATCTCATCGAGGGCATGGCAAGGGTCGGCATGGGGGAACCCTTTATCATAACCAACCCTCAAGAGGCACCGGAAAAGGCTCAAAAGCTCAGAAAACTCATCCAGTCGCCAGTACTTACTGGGATTACGGTAGATTTCGGAGGGTTCCAGATTTACGACGTGGAGCCCGCGAGCATCCCCGATTTGCTGGCCGATCGCCCCCTGATCGTCTTCGGGAAATGGCGCGGCAAACCCCTAGGCAGCATTGAAGTGCGAGGCACTTCCGGCAAAAAATCATTCACGGAAAGGCTCGATGTGGCCCATACAAGGCCTCTGGAGGCCAACTCGGCCCTGCGCTACCTCTGGGCACGGCACCGGATTGCGCTTCTCTCTGATTATAACAGGTTGAGCCCAAAGGATGAGCGGGTTCAAGAGGTGACGAGCCTTGGGCTGACCTACCATCTCTTGACCGCGTATACCTCCTTTATCGCGGTAGACACCCAGGTTCGCGTGGTGGATGGCAAGGCTGTCACGGTCACGCAGCCCCTTCCCCTGCCTCAGGGCGTCTCCGACCTGGCAGTGGGGAACCGAACTTTTGCGAAATATAGAGCTCAGGTCTCTCCTGCCGCCCCTCTGACATTAGCCGGAGAAAGCGCCCCTGGAAAAGGCTGGCCCGCATCCAAGGATGAAAATTCGACCTCTTACAAGGCCTCTTCTGAGAAGATTCATGTGGAGGTAAGAAAAATCGTGGTTTCAGGAGGACTCCAGGAGCACTCTTTTAAAACGGTGATAGAAAGCGCTATGCCGGTCATCAACACCTGTTACAGGGCAGCCTTAGGGCAGCAATCCTGCCCAAAAGGTAAGGTGGTCTTCGACTTGGTTATTGGCCCGGATGGTCGAGTCACCGAGGGCTCTATGGAAAAAGGCCAGAGCAAATATAAAGCCTTTGAGCGTTGTATGGTCAAAATCCTCAAGGCCTTGCAGTTTCCCGCAAAGGCCGGGCGAAAACACGCGGTCGTCAAGATCACCTTCATCCTTGGATAATATTCCCTTACCGGCGCCGGCCCTCTCGCCCACCAGGGGCCGGCGCCGCTTTCCCATCCATCTCGCTATTCTCCATTACAATTCCAAGGCTTTTATTCCGCGGATGTATTCGCTCTGGGTCAGCCATTACTAATTTATGATAGAGGCTTTTAAATGAAGGAATACCACCAGGCATATTGCCTTTGCAATGCAATCTCTGTTCGGTGTCCCCCTTACCACAACTATTCACACCATGGTTTTGCGCATCCCCGCTAAATAGCCCACACTGGATATAGCCACATGGAGGACAAAGGTGAGCAGGAAGGACCACAAGACCATCAATAGCGAGGGCCTGACAAGAAAGAAGAGGAATATCCAGATGCCCATGGTCAAATCAACCTGATCGAACAGGAAAAAGGCCATGCCCACAAGCCCCTCCTTTCTCATGCCAGGAGGAATGTCCAGTTGACGCTTGATAAAACTGTTGGGCAGCTCCCCCACTGTCATGCCAAGGCCAAGCAGTATCCCTGCAATATAGAGATGCTTGCGGTAGTCCAGCAAAAGAATCCATGGGGGGAGATATCCCTTTGCCTGAAGCCAGGCCTGAATAAAGGTACCCAAGGTGCAAAAAACCACACTGATCGTAAGCCCTCTCCAGGTCTTCTGATCACCAAAGATCCTCCTTCCCCTGAATCGTCCGCCAAGATCGAGGGGCCTTTTGAGCCAACTCAACCAGTCATATTTCATGCAGAATCCATGGGCGATGGCAACCAGGAGCAAGGGGGATCCTAAAAAAAGGATCTGGTAAGTTAGCTCCAGCACAGCAATCCTTTACTCGAGAGGTTAAATGGACACCTGCCTATTTGGCAATCCTCTCTAATCTCACGAGATCATCACCCTACCACATTCAGTGCTTCCCTAGAGGAAAGGAAGCATTAGTTTCTCGGGTGCCCTTTCAACCGATAAGGGATGCCCAAAACTTACCCGACGCGGGAGTGCTTGCGGATCCACTGGGGGATCGAGCGCATGTGGTAGTAGTGGCCCATGGTGTAGAAACACGTTGAGGAGCAGAAGGGTAAACACTTTTCCTTGACGGCCCGCAGTCCTTCCTCATCAAAATGCGGTTCCCAGATACGCCCCCAGTTGTGGTCGTAGGTAATCAAGTCAAAGCAGGGAGAGAGTGTGCCGTCTGGCCTGATAAGGGCGCCATTGTGTCCGGCACGGCAGTCCCAGGTCCGCATGGAACCCCGCATCCGTTCCTTGAAGGCCTTGAGGTGCTCTATTGAGTTGACCATGGGCCAGCCCTGGCGCTGTTTATCGATAAGCCAGTCTAAAAGTTCGTCCACCTCATTGTATTTATCCGGCGTGATGTGAAGCCCGTCATCCAGATGTTCGTAGTGATCCACATTGACAAAGCCTTGCGGCGGCTCATTGAGGTGGTAATCGGTCCCGATTTTGTTCTGGTGGGCAATCTCTGTTAGCAGCTTCACGTCCTTGATGTTGGTTCGGCAGATGTTGATATTGAAAAAGAGAAGGAAGCCGTACTTTTTTTGCCGTTCCACCAGGTAGCGGAACTGGGGTTCAATACTGAGCAGGGCCTTGGGCAAGCCCTTGCGCGAGGCCACGCAGTCCACGGCCAGGTTTATCGCCGCCACACCTGCCTTCCCGATCTCATCGATAAAGGCCTTATCCAGGAGATACCCGTTAGTGGGCAGATACATGAAGAACCCATTTTCCGCACCATAGCGAATGATCTCCAAGACAAAGTCCTTGCGCAACAATGGCTCGCCGCCCATGAGGGGGATGACCCGGCAGCCGAGGGATTTGAGCCAGTCAACAGCGCTCTTGGCGGTTTCAAGGTCCATCCCCGGCAAGTCATTATTGAACTGGAAGCAGTAGTGGCAGTCTATGTTGCACTGCCATTCGGTGTAAAGGTAACAGAGGACGGGCCGAAACTCCTCGGCGTGAATTCGAGAGTTGAGGTAGGGGATCACCCAGCGGCGGACAGCGCGTCCCCCGTTGGAACATTTATACTTCACGGTTTGGAACATGAGCTTTCCTCCTGGGCAAGACATGACCAATCTCTATGCCCGAATCTGACTCGAAAGATGGAACCTTCTTTAGTAAAGGGGATAAAAGTTCAAGTAACAAGCTGCCCTTTCTTTAATGATGAGGCTATTGTTGGGCTTATAGGCCACCACCATGCCCTCCCTGGACAGGAGCGCCTGAAGGATGGAGGCGAGATACCCGGCATCAGCGTAATCGAGGCGATGAATGAAGGAACCTGGATGATCAGCAGGCATGTTTCATAACCCACACCTCAGGGCCGACCGCGGGAAGCCTTTCCGGCGTGAGCTCGATCTCGCTCTGATCAAGCCTCTTGATGTTCTTCATCTCCTTTAGGAAGCCATCCACCTCGGAGATCGGGAGCTCGCACTTCTCTGTCTTAAAGTGCATGGGTATCACCAGCCTGGGCTTGAGAGACTCAACCACCTTGGCTGCCCCCTCTGCGTCTACCGTGTAGGTGCCGCCAACCGGCACGAGGAGCAAGTCCACCGCACCAATGGTCTTGATCTGATCCGATGAGAGCTGGTGGCCCAGATCGCCTGCAAAGCAGACGGTGATTCCATCCACCGTAAAGGCGAATACCTTGTTGTCCCCACGCTCAGCACCCTCGGATTCGTCGTGATGGGTTTGAATGGCCGTCACCTCAATATCTCCCACCTTGCCGGAGCCTTTGAGAACATGCGGCGAACCCGGCAGGCCTTGTACGTAGTTGTGGTCCGCATGGTCGTGGCTCACAAGCACCGCATCGGCTTTGTCACGCACTTGATCATACTTGAGCACCCCACCGTATCCCCCTGGATCATAGGGATCCGTAACGAGGACCTTGCCGTCAGAGGCCGTGATGGTGAAGCTGGCGTGACCATTCCATTTTATTCTCATAAGCACCATCCTTTCTCCCTCGCTTGACTTGGAGAGCTATATGTTTGAATTGCCTATTTGATCGTTGGATAGCATAAAACTAATAAAAAATAAACTACCTTCCAATCACAGGAGAGGCGGGGAATGTAGTGAGACTTGAAGCAAGGCGTTGCAAAGTAAAAGGGGATAATCAGCAGGAAATGAGGGGCTGGCTTCACTTTCGCAAGTAACCCTCCCATCCATCTCGCTATTCTCCACCAAAATTCCAGCGTTTTCAGGCTGCGGATTTATGTGATTAGTTATTACTAATTTAAGCCTCTTATATGCCCTCCGATACACTGTTCAAAGGAATAATTGAAATGAATTCTTGACTCTTTCCGGATATTAAGGTAAGAATAAGATATGTAAGAATAGGAAAGGAGGATTATGCTATGCGCATCACCTCAAAAGGACAGGTCACCATTCCCATTTCATTCAGGGAAAAGCTTGGTTTTCTGCCAAACAGTGAGGTTGAATTTGAGATTGAGGGGGAGACATTGCGTTTGCGAAAGGTCGACAACGGGCAGGGGAGGGGAAGCAGACTTGTCTCACAGTTGCGCGGCAAGGCCACGACAGGCATGAGTACAGAAGAAATTATGGCCTTGACGCGGGGTGAATAATGGAAATATTGGTCGACAGCAATATCATTCTGGACATCGTTACCGAGGATCCGGGGTGGTTCCAATGGTCTTCTGAAACATTTGCATATTATGCAGATTCAAATATACTAGCGATTAATCCTATCATATATGCGGAAGTATCAATCGGATTTAAACGAATTGAAGAGGTCGAAGAAGTCCTGTCTTTAACAAATTTCCGCCGTTCCCAACTCCCCTGGGAAGCAGCGTTTCTTGCAGGCAAATGTTTTATGGAATATCGCAAGAGAGGAGGACTAAAACGGTCACCTTTGCCTGACTTTTTCATTGGTGCACATGCCACCATAATGGGAATGAGCTTGATGACACGGGATGTGTCTCGGTATCGCACCTACTTTCCAAAATTGAACTTAATCTCACCAGAAAACACAGTCTGAACTAGGCATGAAAAGAGTCAAGTGCCGTGTAGCTGGGGGGGTGTAGTTACGGTTTATCTCGAATTACCTCTTCTTCGTATCCCGATTCTCTTTTATGAAAACTGAGATAATGTTGGCAACATAGTCAGTCCCGTATTATATCTCCAGATTTATAGATGAACCGCAGCGCATTCTGCTCTTATGAATAATTATTGCCTTACCTCATGGTGTATGTTTTAATAGTCTCGTAAAAAAGGTGTACCATGGCGACAACAAATGACAGAGTAATTGAGGAAGCCCTATCTCTTCCGGCAGACGTCCGTCTGAGCTTGGTTGAGAAACTCCTTATGAGCCTCAATCTGCCAATCGATGAGGAAATTGATCGCCTTTGGGCAGAAGAAGCGGAACGTCGTATATCCCAAATTGAGGCCGGCGAGGTGAAGCTGGTTCCCGGTGAGGAAGTCTTCGACAAAATCCGAGCAAAGCATAAGAGATGAAATTCTATTTCCACGAGCATGCATGAGTAATGCTGACACCATAGTCATCTATGTCACCTATTAAATTTACCTTCATCCTTGGATAATATTCCCTTACCGGCGCCGGCCCTCTCGCCCACCATGGTCCGGCACCGGTTTCCCATTCAAACCTCCAACTATCCTGCTATTCTCCATAAAGATTCCAGCTTTTTTATTTGGCGGATGTATGTGATTGAGGGCAGCCATCACTAATTGATTTTCATATCGGATTGATATCCAACATGCCGAAAGCCTAGCAAGACCTTAACTCGTGATAAGTGATCAAAGGTTTTGACAAGGCCGAAATTCATGACCTATTCTCAATGAATCACAACTTGACGTCAGGCTGAAATGAAGCCATCTGACATCTGAAAACGGAGGTTGGAATGAAAAAGCTGAGCGCAAGAGCACAGAAATGGTTAAAGAGTTTTCATATTCTATTTGCTGGACTATGGGTGGGAGCAGCATTTTGTTTAACTCTCAAGCAGTTCTTTATTAAGCCATCTGATGGGATGGAGCTTTATGGTATTACGTCAACATTAAAATTCATTGATGATTTTATAATCATACCTGGAGCCGTAGGATTCCTTTTAACGGCTTTGATTTACAGCATTTGGACTAACTGGGGCTGGTTTAAGCACAAATGGATTACAGTTAAATGGTGTATAAACCTCTATGGTGTAATCTTTGGTACTTTCTGGTTGGGGCCTTGGTTGAACAGCTTAGTGCCAATAGCAAAGGGGAAGGGGCTTTCTGCCCTTATAGATCCAGTCTTCTTTCACAATAGGAAGATGCTTATGATTTGGGGTACTTTTCAAGCTGTGACTATAGTTTTTGCTTTCTTCCTTTCAGTTATTAAACCTTGGAAGAAAAAGGGGGGTCGAAGTTAATTGTCGCTAAATAGACTACTCGAAGGTTTCGATATCAGGACATCTGGGTACCAAGTTATGTCTTATTGGATCTATAAAACGAAATATATATACGATTCCGAAATTCCAGATAACTCCAAACTATCCACAATGAAAAGGGCATTTGATAGAATGAGGTTATGGCAAGCTGTACACGGGTTCATCCTTTTAGATCGCAAGTCTTGATTTATTGTCGTAAGTTGTTTTGGAACCTACGTCCCCGCTTAGGTAATGGTCTCCAGATGGCTTCTGCCGAGGGAGGTGAGGAAGGTAAGAAAAAGGATAATCGCGTTGCCGTTGTTTCGGATCGTATTGGGACGGCAATTTCTCCGATGGAGAGAGAGCAGATACTGGGTGACATGAGCTTCCCCACAAAGCCCCCTGTCAGAGAGCCTTTGAAGGAGGCGATCAATTTCTGGATTCGCTACCCTGGGTTCATCGGCTTCAGTGTGATGCATTGGTGGCAGATCGGTGAGTGAAGCCGTTGATTTGTCAAGACAGGGTGGGCAATAGTCACGATGATACTTGCTGTTTTCTACAGAAACATAGTTAAGGTTCATCACTACCTCCCTTCTCGTTTTTGTAGAAAAAACAGGTAGATGATGACCTCAAATAGAGCTTCAGTCAATCATCGTTTTATTACGTACAGTGGCAAGTTAACGCAGGTTTAATCAAAAAAACTTTCATACCATATCTTGCGGTTAATCAAAGGAAACGATTGAAAAGGAATTATGGACTTTTACATTAGGGGGAAAGGACAAATTTGGATAGCGGAAATGAAAACTTTTAACGATCGCCATCACCAGTTCATCTGGTGAATGGCGTGGTTATGAAATGTGTAATTACTCAATTAGTGGGATGTAATTTTTCGGAAGCAGCAGCTCATTGCCTCTGAAAGGGTTTGTTTCCATTCCAAATACAAATTCGCCGACAGCTTCACCAACTTCCCGGTTTTTAAGCCATGATGTTCCTTCGAGGCCCTCACCCTTACCGTCGATAATATTCATGTTTTTCAGGATAATGATAGTCTCATCACTGTCAGCCCAATCCTTATTGGGCGCATAAGGATTTATTACTGCAAATGGTAGGAACCTTGCTGTCCAACGCGTTAATCGAGCAAGACTTTCCTGCACATTTGGCTGGAGATTTCCAATAATTTCTAGAAGACGGTTTTTATCTGCAAGGTCTTTCTGACGAGTTCGGATAAGGCCTGGGGCAAGAGACCGTCGCATATATTCTATAATGGCCATGTGGGTCAAGCGCTCGAACCACGCCAATGGTGGAACAAAACGGCGTTTACCCTTAAGATTGGACACTTCATTGAAGATTTCTACAGGGTGCTTTATTCGGAGACCAAATTCCACATAAGTTGGAAATGGCTTCCCTGCGTGGACATACCTGGAACGTGTGTCATATATCTCTTTTAGGCATGATTGGAAATTCTCTGTCGAAATATCTGGAAAAACAGAATGGTAGGCATAAAGCTCGTCAGGAATCTGCCAAAATTCGTTTGTAAGAAATTCAACGAAAAATGAGACAAATTTATTGCGTATGAAGTGCTCCACTCGAAGGAGTTCTTTTTTAATTTCGGCTATATGTTTTTGCGTCTGTGGTAACTCGCTAATTTTCTCAAGTATGCGATTGGTGCCATAGAACTTTTCTACTTTGTCAAATTCGAAAGCCCTGTCATAATAATGATAGGCGGCCAAGCACTCGACTGCGGAAACGAGGGAAGTGTAAGCAACAGAAGGATCAAACGCAATTAGAGAAAGGCCTGATTGATAAAACTTAATGGCAGCTAGGATAGCCTGCGCTAAATCTTCTGGAGCTTTAGCGAACCCACTTACTATGGAGATAAATTCAGGTGAGTTAATCCCAAAAGGGGGTGGCTTAGAAGCTCTATCACCCCTTGGAGGGGGATGGTAATGAGGCTCCTCTAATATCGGTGTGTTGTTTGCCCTACGAAGCCCAAGTGGCACAAGTGGCTCTCTAGAAAAAACGCTCAATAGAGATAAAAACTCCAGAGCCACCCGCTCAATAGGTGGCCCAGTAAAAACCACCCCACCATTTGGAATTTCTTTTGATATTGTTTGTTGGAAGCAATCAAAGGTTAAGCAAAGCTCTTGCGGAAGACTGTAGTATGGTCGCGACACAACTGTAACATTATAAAAACCATCTATACCGCCACCTTGTATTACCCACTGAGCTGCACCGGAGCTGTACCTATCAGCCGTCAAAATAGACTTGTCGTACAACTCACGCCAACTGAGAAAATGATACTCAACGGCTGTACGTTCAGTCTTTTCACTGATAGATTCAGTCACAAGCAAATTGGCAGTATTCCATCTTAGGCCCATAAAAATTTCCTAAATAGAAAAATTCATAACGCTACTAATCAGCCGCGCGGTTTTTTGCGTCGGCTGAATTAGCCTTGTTGGGCCTGCAATATCTTTTAATAACTTCCTTCTTGAACAAATAGATCGCCCACCCAAACGTCTCTCGTCCCCACCTCAGG